>CAYRNR010000053.1:0-49360 GCA_964425605.1 uncultured Rickettsiales bacterium
CTCAGCGCGAGAAACGCGCTGAGAAGACTCAAGACCAGACTTGACCCCTACCGGGCTACATCCCCGGGATGCCGAAGGCCTCGCAGACGAGGATGTGGTCGAAGTCGCCGATGAGGTTGAGGGTGCTCAGGGCGACGGTGCCGGAGGTGAAGGAGGTGGCGGCGCCGGCGGCCTCGGCGCGGACGGCGTCGTTGCCGAAGCCGTCGTCCACCTCGCAGGCGAGGTCGTCGCCGACGGCCCAGAAGGCCATGGACGCGGAGTCGCCGAGGGAGACGTCGAGGGAGCCGTCGTGGTCCACGCGGGCGAGCTCGTCGAAGGTGGTGTCGTCGGGGCAGCCCTCGGAGCAGGCGGAGCCGATCTCGTCCTCGGGGGCGTCCATGAACTCGGCGATCTCGAGGAAGTGACCGGCGGGGTTGCAGTCGAGCTCGGCGTTGGAGGCCAGGGCGCAGCGGAAGCCGTGGTAGCCCTCGTCCTGGTCGGCGTCGGCGGTGGCGCGGGAGACGATGCCGGCGCGCCAGGCCTGGGTGGCGCCGCAGTCGATGACGCCGTCGCCGTCGTGGTCGTGGTCGAAGGCCGCGGCGGGCATGGAGTGGGAGACCTCGGTGGTGCCGTTGCCGTCGTCGTAGGCGGCGAAGGCGGCGGGGAGCTCGACGATGTCGAGGTCGGAGGGCTGGTCGTACTCGATCTCGCACAGGATGCGCTGCTCGGAGAAGGTGGCGCACAGGTTGGTGCAGCCGTCGAGGTCGAAGGTCCAGCTCAGGTCCGTGCTGGAGTCGGCCTGGATCGCGATGACGTCGGGGGTGACGTCGCACGACACGAGGGACCAGCCCTCGGGCACGGTGTCGGTGACCAGGGCGGTGCCGGCGATGGCGCCGCGGTTCTGCAGCGAGAGGTCGACCTCGACGGTGCCGGCGCCGGTGGTCCGGGCGAGCTTGCCGACCATCATCGCGGTGTGGGTTTCCTGGTAGGACCAGATGTCGTACTGGGTCTGGACGCCGGAGTTGCCGGCCCAGTCCACGTGGTCCTCGACGCCGTCGCCGTCCGTGTCGGCGGTGCCGGTGATGATGTCCTGCATCGCCTCGGGGAGCAGGGCGCCGAGGGTCTCGTACTGGTCGCCGACCACCAGCTCGGTGCCGGACTGGAAGCACCAGAAGGGGGCCTCGTCCAGGTAGGGCTCGTGCACGCCGTTGGCGGTGGTCCACGAGCCGTAGTGCACGTCCAGCGTGCCGCCCGCGGCGAGGCGGAAGGTCTCGTCCTCGATGATCTCCTCGCCGATGACCAGGCCCTGGCTGTACAGGTTGTCCCAGGTCAGGAAGCCCTCGAAGCAGATGTCGAAGCCGCCGTGATTGGTGAAGGTGATCACGCCTTCGGCGGTGGTCTCGGCGGTGAGGATGCCCAGGCCCAGGGCCTGCCAGTCGGTGTAGCAGTCGTCGGGCTCGTAGTCGCCGCACATCTCGTCGATGTCGAACCCGCAGCCGGGCTCGGCCCGGTCGGCGGACAGGGTGGCGAAGACCACGTAGTCGGTCCACGCCTCGGCCTCGCCGAGCAGCGCCTGCTGGCCGCCGGCGGTGGGCAGCACCGAGTCGCCGTCCCAGGTCCAGGCGTCGTTCAGCTGGGCCGGCGCACTCAGGTAGCCGGTGTCGGCGGACAGGTCGTCCTCGTAGAGGAGGCGGCCCAGCAGGTCGTCGCCGTCGTCGCAGTCGGTGCAGTCCGCCACGTGGTCCGCCGGCGCGTCGCACGCCACGGCGGTGAGGTCCGCGTCGCCGGCGCCGTCGCCGTCGTTGTCGGCGCACCAGGTGGGCTGCCCGGTGGCGTCGGGATCCTCGTCGTCCACCAGCCCGTCGCAGTCGTTGTCCAGCTCGTCGCAGACCTCTGGCGCGCCGGGGTAGACGGTGTCGTCGGCGTCGTCGCAGTCGCCCAGGCACTCCACCACGCCGTCGCCGTCGTCGTCGGTCTCGTCCGCGGGCAGCGCGCCGTCGCAGTCGTCGTCGCGCTCGTTGCACACCTCGGCCGCGCCGGGGTGGACCGTCGGATCCAGCTCGTTGCAGTCGCCCTCGCACAGCGCCCAGCCGTCCCCGTCCTGGTCGAACTCGGTCACGGCCACGGCGCCGTCGCAGTCGTTGTCGCGGCCGTCGCACAGCTCCACCGCGCCCGGGTACGTGTCGGGATCGTACTTGTCGCAGTCTCCCTCGCACCCCGTGAACCCGTCCCCGTCGATGTCGTACTCGTCCTTGGGGAGGACGCCGTTGCAGTCGTTGTCCATCCCGTCGCAGATCTCCGGCGCGCCCGGGTAGGTGTCCGCGTTGCCGTCGTCACAGTCGCCCTCGCAGGGGGAGACGCCGTCGCCGTCGCCGTCGATCTCGTCGTCGGGCACGATCCCGTCACAGTCGTTGTCGACCCCGTCGCAGATCTCGGGGGCGCCGGGGTAGGTGTCCGGATCCATCCCGGCGCAGTCGCCGTCGCACAGCCACACGCCGTCGCCGTCCACGTCGGTCTCGTCCACTCCGATGACGCCGTCGCAGTCGTTGTCGATGCCGTCGCAGAGTTCCGGCGCGCGGGGGAAGGTGTTCGCGTCGTCGTCGTCGCAGTCCCCCTCGCACTCCGAGACGCCGTCGCCGTCACCGTCGATCTCGTCGGCCGGGACGCTGCCGTCGCAGTCGTCGTCCTGGCCGTTGCACACCTCGGCGGCGCCCGGGAAGACGGTGGGATCGGTGTCGTCGCAGTCACCGCCGCAGGTGGTCCAGCCGTCGCCGTCGGCGTCGAAGCCCTCGTCCACCTCGCCGTCGCCATCGTTGTCGACGCCGTCGCAGATCTCCACGACGCTGCCCACGCACAGGTCCACGTCGTCCACACCGCCGGAGCCGTAGGTATGCACCTGCATGCCCCACACGCCGCACGTGTCGATGGCCACGAACTCCACGGAGTTGTTGCCCAGGCCGCCCGCGTACACCGTGTCCATCAGCGCGCCGCCGGCGTCGAACAGCAAGATCTCCATGGGCGCCTCGTTCACCTCGATGTCCACCAGGGTCAGCGAGGTGACGCAGGTGACGTCGTCGAAGGTGAAGTCGAACCAGGCGCCGGTCGCGTTGTCGTCGGGCTCGTCCACCAGCCCGTCGTTGTCCGCATCGACGGTGTTCTCGGCGTTGATCAGCAGGTTGTACTGGGGCGTGTCGTTCTGGCCCACAGCGCCCGCGGCGCCACCGTCGCCGATGCCCGGGCCCCCGAAGTCCTCGTTGGGGGTACCCAGGTCGAAGTCGCCGCCCGTGGGATCCGAGGTGTCGAAGGCGATGCCCAGGGACTCGTCGACTCCATTGGGATCGTACACGCGGACGTGGACTCCCCAGGCCGCGTAGGCCTCGGAGATGTCCTGGCCCGTTGCGATGGGGGCGCCGGCCGGATCGAAGTCGAAGTCCAGCAGCATCGGACACTGTGCCAGCCCGGGCGGCGGGATCATCGCAGCGGAGCGTGTCTTCTCCGTGGAGAACCCCGCGTGCGCGCCGGTCGCGCAGAAGGAGATGAGTAGCGTCAGGGTGATGATGGCGCGTTGCTGGACGAGCATCTGTAGCCTCTTCGGGCTCCACACGCCGCATCGTGCTCGGCCCTTGGCCAACGGCACCGTGTGCCGCCCGCTCCCGTCCCGAGGCTGCTAAGTTAGCCGCCGGATCCCGGGTTGCATAAGAAAAAGAGCCAATCGATAAACGCCGTAAATTCCCGAATAAACTGCAAAAAGCCGAAGAGCTGAAGACACGGAAAAAGCAGGCTCGGGTGGGCGTGCTACGCTCCGTTCCGCGGGAGGGGGAAGGACGGTCCCCGTGAGACGGTCTCCGATGCTGCTGCTCCTCGCTGCCCTGGGGCTCCCTGTCGCCTCGGAGGCCGGCGCGCCCGCCGATCTCCCCGAGGCGGTGGAGGGCCAGTGGGGGCTGGGACCGGCCGTGTGGTCGCCGGACGGACGACAGCTGGCCGCCACGCGCTGGGATCGATCCGGACTCGTCCGGGTGGACGCCAGCTCCGGCGCCGTCGACCTCGTGAGCACCGAGCGCGGAGCTGGATTCGCGCCTGTATGGTCTCGGGACGCGCTGTGGTTCAAGGACGTGTCCGAGGCCCGCCAGCAGCGGGCGCGGCGTCTGGATCTCGCCGACGGCCTGCTGGAGACCGTCGAGATCGGCGCGCGCGTCGGGCAGCCCCACGCCTCGGCGTCCGGGGCCGTCGTCTGGACCGCCGGGGAATCCCTCGTCCTCGACGGCGCCCGTGTCGAACTCCATGGCTACAGCAACCTCGTCGCCCTCGATCCCGGCGCGGGTCGCGTCGCATTCAACCACCCCGACGGCAGCGTCGGAGTCCTCGACCTGGCGACCCGCGACGTGACCTGGGTCACCGGTCCCGGCGCCTACAGCCATCCGTCCTGGTCACCCGATGGGGAGAGGCTCTTGATCCGTGCACCCGGCGACGAGTTCCTGGTCGTGGAGCCGCGCGATGGGGAGTGGATCGCCCGCGTGCAGGGAACCCACCCCGTCTGGGCCCCCGACGGGCGCGCCGCGGTCTTCGAGCGCGTCACCACCGCCGCCTTCGAGGTCCTCGACGCCGATCTCTGGTCCTACGAGCCCGACGCGGACCGCCTGATCCGGATCACCGACTCGCCTCGCCACGAGCGCTACCCCGCGATCTCTCCCGACGGCCAGCGCCTCGCCTTCGTGGACACCGCCACCGGCGAGCTGCTGGTGGCCCCCCGCCGCGCCGACGGCTCTCCCGGACGCGCCGAAGTGGTCCTGGGCCCCGACGCCCTGCGGTTCGCCGCGCCGCCGCCCCCGCCCTCCACCCGCTCCGTGGTGGTCGAGATGCCCTACATGCACCAGCTCTGGGACACCCCCGACGACTTCAACGGCAGCTGGTCGTGCGGCCCCACGTCGTGCGTGCAGACGGTCCAGAAGTACGCCAAGCTGCCCGACCACGACATCACCTGCTCGTGGCCCTCCTCCCACACGAGCCCCTGGGGCTGGTACATCCCCAACGAGTACACCCACGACGGCTACACCTACGACACCCTCGGCCTCGCCGCGGGCGACGCCTGGGTCCCCGGCGCCCACGGCTTCATCTGCCGGGAGCTCGGCGCCGCCTACTGGGCCTACATGGTGGACTTCTGCAACCAGCACGGCGTCACGTCGTGGCAGGCGGGCACCTCGTACTCGACCCTGACCGTGGAGCTGGACGCGGGGTATCCCATGTACGCCTCGGCGTCGGTGATCGGCTACGGCCACATCATCGTGATCAAGGGGTACGACGACGACCACTCGGTGGTGGTGAACGATCCCTACGGTGACGCCGGCAGCGGCTCGTGGGGCAACTACGACGGCGAGGGGGCCGTCTACGACTGGCCCGGATACAACAACGGCAACCTCACCGACTTCACCGTGGCCCAGATCTTCGGCGCCCAGGGCCCCCTGGAGGACCCCGATCCCGAGTGGGACGCCAGCTGGGTCGCCCAGGACCACCCCGAGGTCATGGTCGCGGGGGAGCACGAGGCCGCCTGGGTCGAGTTCCTCAACGAGGGCACGGCCACCTGGGAGCCCGGCGCCACCTACCTCGGCACGGCTGGCCCCCAGGACCACGACTCGGACTTCGAGGACCCCGGCAGCTGGATCGGGGCCAACCGCCCCGCCACGGTGGACGCGGCCACACCGCCCGGGGAGGTGGGGCGGTTCAGCTTCGTGCTGCTCGCCCCCGAGGTACAGCAGCAGGTCCAGTACGAGGAGTACTGGCAGCCGGTCCAGGAGGGGGTGGCCTGGTTCGGTCCCACCGACGTGTTCTTCGAGATCACCGTGCAGCCCCCGGGCGCGGCCCACGCCCCCGTGGCGGACGCCGGGCCGGATCGCGCCGTGCCGCTGGGCGCCACGGTGACCCTCGACGGCACCCACTCCTACGGCACCACCGGTGTCATCCTCTCGTGGTCCTGGGACACGCCCGATGGAACCCTGGACGGCGAGGTGGTCGAGTGGATACCGGCCTCCACCGGCGCCCACGAGGTGACCCTGACCGTGACCGACGACCTGGGCAACGACGGCCAGGACGGCGTGGTCGTGGAGGTCACCGGCGGCGGCGGCGGTGACGGCGGCGACGGCGGCTGCGAGTGCGCGGCCCACCCCGCGTCCCGGACCCCCGTGGCTGGCGCGATGCTGCTGCTGGCCCTACTCTCTCGACGTTGGAGGACGCGTCCATGACATCGAGGGCGACAGCGCTGATCACCATTGCGGCCCTTGCCGGGCTGCCCGCCTGCGGCAACGGCGGCGACCGCGACGACGGCGCCTACCTGCTGTCCGAGGACCCCCGCAGCCTGCAGAACCCCTGCGTCTCCCCCGAAGGCGACCGGGCCGTGGTCACCGCCTTCCACGACGGGTACGACCGTGGCGCGGCCGACCTGGTGCTCGTGGACCTGGAGACCGGGGCCCTGGAGGATCTGGTGGCGGACGGCGCGCGCAACGTGAACCACGCGGGCCACTGCTGGAACGGCTCGAACCTCGTGGTCTTCTCCAGCGACGTCGAGGGCGAGGGCTGGGACCTCCATACCCTCGATCCGGACACCGGGGAGACCACCCGCCTCACGGACCGACCCGATCGGGACGCCACGCAGGCCACCTGGACCGGCGGCGGCGCCTGGATCGTGTTCCTCTCGGAGGACGCGGACGGCGTGGTCATCAGCCGGCTCCGGGCCGACGGCGGCGGTGAGATCCCCGTGACCGACGTGACCGACGTGGTGAGCCAGCCCGCGGCCAGCCCCACCGACGACCGGATCGCCTACCAGCGCCTCGTGGACGGGGCGTGGAATCTCGCGCTCGTCGATCCCGGCGTCTCTGCTCCCGAGGAACTCACCGACGCCAGCGGCGACGACGTGGACCCCTCGTGGACCTGGGACGGCAGCCGCGTGGTGTTCTCGTCGGATCGCGACGGCCAGGCCGAGCCCGACCTCTACGTCGTGGCCATCGAGGGCTGCGAGATCACCCACCTGCTGGACAACGACCTGTTCGAGGGCGCCCCCGCCCTCACCTCCGACGACGGCTTCGTCCTCTTCGAGACCGCCGACGCGACCGGCGACGCCACCGACCTGTGGTACATCCCGTCGCCCGGCGGGTGAGGTGGCTGACACGCGGCGCGGAGCGCCGTAGTAAGCTGCGTCCATGGGACGCTCTCTTCTGTTTCTCGCCCTCCTCGTCCTCCCTGCGTCGGCCACCGCCGCGGACCTCGTCCTCGCGGTGACCTACTTCGACGCCCACACCATCCGCCCCGAGATCGAGCCGCTGGGGCGCGGCATCGCCGACATGCTGATGACCGACCTGCAGAAGGGCCGGGACGTCCGCGTGGTGGAGCGCACGCGCCTCGCCGAGGTGCTCGGCGAGCTGGAGCTGGGCCGGTCCCAGTTCATCGACGAGCGGACCGCCCAGAAGCTCGGGCGCGGCCTGGGGGCCAACACCGTGATCACCGGCTCGTTGACGTCGTCGATGGAGGGCCTGCGCATCGACGCGCGGGTGGTGGACGTGGGATCTGGCGAGGTGGCGTTCGCCGTGCAGTCCACCGGCACCGAGGACCAGTTCTTCGACCTGGAGCGCGACGTGGCGCTGCAGATCCTCGACGGCCTGGGCGTCGAGCACGATCCCGCGGTCCTGGGGCGTCGCGAGGGGTTCACCCTGGAGCAGGCCCTGGCCGGCTCGCGGCGCATCGACGAGGCCGACATGGCCTTCCTGAACCGACTCGGGGCGCTGCGCGTCTACAAGACCCGGCGGCTCAAGCGGGACACGCTGGCGTTCTCCACGGTGACCGCCAACGGCAGCGGCGGCACCACGGTGTCCAACGTCCTCACCTGGTCCGTGTACGACGGCGGGGGGGCGGTCCTGGACGCCCTGACCTTCGCGAACCTCGTGGGGGATCGCAGGACCGTGGACCAGATCTACAAGCACCGCAGGCAGGGGGCTGCCGGGGCCGGGGTGATGATCGGGCTCACGGTGGCAGGGTTCGCCGTGGGCATGCCGGCGCTCCTCGAAGGCACCGGCCGGGGCGCGACGGCCGTCGGCGTCATCGCCCTGGTCACGGGGGGCACCTGCGGCTCCTTGCTCCCCATCGCCATCTACTTCGCCACCCAGAGCGGCAAGTTCGTGGCCCGGTACTACACCCCGGAGCGAGCCGACGAGCTCATCCGCGAGTACAACGACGAACTCGGCGAGGAGCTGGGTCTGGACCGTCAGGACGTGATGCAGATGGACCTGCAGAGCCGGCGCCCGCCGGTGGTGGTCCTGCCCGTGCTGTCGTTCGGCTACGCGGGGGTGGTCGGCGTGTTCTGAGCCCTCACTCGGCCCTGTCCTTGTCCTGCAGCTCCTCGAGCGCCTGTTGCGTGCCCTCGGGCAGCGACTCGGTGGGGATGGGCGGCGGGCCGGTCTTCCACATGGGCTCGCCGCGGGCGATCTCGAAGGTGGCCTCGCCCACCCGGCAGTCGCAGGTGAACGCCTCGGAGGCCTGCTCGCCCACGGCCGCGACCAGGGCGTCGACGCGGATGCGGCGCTCCTTCTCGCACTCCTCGGACGGCAGGGCGATGGCCCAGTCGCCGAAGGGGTTGTCGTGGCTGCGGAAGACGCACTCCCCCTCGACCACGAGGGTGCCGGTGATGGGGGCCAGATCCCAGACTTTGTCGAAGGAGATGGCGCGGCCGGACGTGGCGGTCTTGCGGCCGTCGCAGTCCAGCTCCAGGTCCACGCGGGTGCCCACGTCCACCGCCGCGATGCCGGTGATCTGGACGACCTCGCAGGTCTCGGGGAGCTCGAACAGGGGGGCGCCGTCCGCCACCAGCCGCTCGGCGATGGTCTGCCGGACGGCCGTGGCCGCCTCGGTGGCTGCGATGGCGTCGTAGGCGGCCAGCGCGCCGAACAGGTCGCCGGACTCCTCGAGCGCGCGCGCGGCATCCAGCTCCCCGCTGGAGCCGCCGCAGCCGCACAGCTGGGGGAGGGTGACGACGAGGGCCAGCAGGAGGGTGCGCAGGGGCGTGGGCATCGCGTTTTGTCCTCTTGGAGTTTGGCCGATCCTAGTCCGCCAAGTGGTTGGGGGCTACCGCAAGATGATAGGCTTTCGTCGGAGCCCTATCGGGCTCCCGTCGAGCAAGCAGAGGGGAGGGCCGGAACCGAGCGCGGTCGAGGCCCCACCAACGGAGCGGAACAGATGCATCACAGCTTCCATCGAGGACTCCCGAACGCCCTTCGGTACGCCGTGCCCGTCCTGGTCGTGTCCCTGGCCCTGGCGGCCCCGGCCCGGGCGAGCCTCAGCGGCTCGTACATGCAGTACGACTGCGGCGACTGCTACGTGGAGGGGGCCACACAGACCCTGTGCTTCGACGCCCACTCGTTCACCGACGACGGGGAGCAGGCCGAGTCCCTGTGGCTCGAGTTCCCGGACACGTGGACCGTCAGCAGCGTGTACGAGGCCGGGCCCCAGGACTGCACCGACCCCTCGGCCACCTGGGGCAGCTTCAGCTGGTCGCTGCACGACGGCAACGCCTGGGAGGTCCGCATCGACCACCCTCGGTACCACGGCTACCTCGACCACTGCTCCACCACGTACTGCGTCACGGTGGAGGCCGGGCTGCCCTCGGGCGCCGAGCACGTCTCGTGGTACTGGGCAGACACCTCTGGCCAGGGCTACCCCCCCCACTACGTGGGCAGCGACGACGGCTACACCCCCACCGGATGGACCCTGGCCCAGGAGGACACCACGCCTCCCGCGTACGTGCCTCACTGCAGCCCCCGGGTGCTGCTGATCCAGGACGACCTGCCCTGGGGCGTGGACGCCTGGCAGACCGAACTCACCAGCCTGGGGCTGTTCTACGACGAGATCTACTCCAGCGACATCGCCTACACCGACATCGGTGAGTACGACCTGGTGATCACCAGCGGGGACCAGGACGGGACGTACCACACCAACATCAACAACGCCCTGGTCGACTTCGAGGACTACCTCGACCAGGGCGGGCGGCTGATCTTCTCGGCGGCCACGGACGCGTCCGAGAGCCCCTACCTCGACGTGCCCTTCACCGGCACGTACTTCCCGGCCGACGAGGCCCACGACTCCCTCGCCGAGGCCGATCACCCCCTCGCGGTGGAGCTGGGCAACCCCATCGGACCCAACTACTACACCTCGACGGGGTACTACGCGTACCTGCCCGGCGACGCGACGGTGATCACCAACCAGCTGGCCTCGGGCCTGCCCAGCCTCTACGAGCTGCGGGTCGGCCAGGGCATGATGATCGTGAGCACCCAGGCGCTGGAGGAGGCCTACGGCAACGGCTGGGACTTCGAGTCGGTGCTGCCGCTGAGCATCCAGTACCTGATGGGGTACGCCGTGTGGGACGTGGACGGGGACGGCTACGGCGACTGCCACGACAACTGCCCCGGCGACTACAACCCGTTCCAGGAGGACCTGGACGGCGACGGCGTCGGCGACGACTGCGACACCTGCACCGACGCCGACGGCGACGGCTGGGGCAACGCCATCTCCGACACCAGCGGCTGCCCCGCGGGCACGACCGCCGACTGCATCGACGACGACGCCGACGTCAACCCAGGCCAGTCCGAGTGGTACGACGGCAAGGACAACGACTGCGACGGCCTCTACGACGAGACCGTGTTGCCGGGCAACGCCGTGGTGATCACCGAGGTGATGAAGGACCCGGGGGTAGTGGGCGACACCGTGGGCGAGTGGTTCGAGATCTACAACAACACCGGCTACACCATGAACGTGGTGGGCCTCGAGGTGTCGGACAACGGTACCAACGCCTTCACCGTGGACGTGGACGTCTGGATCGACGCCTACGGCTACGCCGTGTTCGCCCGCAACGGCGACCCGCTGGTCAACGGCGGCGTGGACGCGGTGTTCGTCTACACCAACTTCCAGCTGGACAACGGGGCCGACGAGGTCGTCCTCCTGCACGCCGGGGTGGAGCTGGACCGTATCGAGTACGACGACGGGGTGAGCTGGCCGGATCCGGACGGCGCCTCCATGTCCCTGGACCTGGGCGCCTACGACATCTCGCTGAACAACAACGGTGACAACTGGTGCACCTCGCGCCACACCTTCGGCGACGGCGACCTCGGGACGCCCAACCTCGAGAACCCGGTCTGCTGTGAGGACCTCGACGGGGACGGCTACTACGACGCGGCCTGCACCGGGGACGACTGCGACGACACCAACCCGGCGGTCAATCCGGCCCAGACCGAGGTGTGCGATCTCCTCGACAACAACTGCGACGGGACCGTGGACGAGGGGTTCGACGTGGACGGCGACGGCTACACCAGCTGCAACGGCGACTGCGACGACGGCGACGCCGCCATCAACCCGGACGCCGTCGAGCAGTGCGACCCCGTGGACCACGACTGCGACGGCGACAACTCCGCCGAGAACGCCGACGGGTGCACCACCTACTACCTCGACAACGACGACGACAACTACGGCGTGACCGGCACCGGCGTGTGCCTCTGCTTCGGCGCCGATCCCTACGACGCCCCCTTCGACGGCGACTGCGACGACGCCGAACCCCTGGCCAACCCGGGCGCCGCCGAGGTCTGCGACGATCTCGACAACAACTGCGACGGGGCCGTGGACGAGGGCTTCGACGTGGACGGGGACGGGTACACCACCTGCCAGGGGGACTGCGACGACTGGGACGCCACCTCCAACCCCGGGGGCACCGAGGTCTGCGACGGCGCGGACAACGACTGCGACGGGGACGTGGACGAGGACGCCATCGACGCGCCCACGTACTACGCCGACCAGGACGGCGACGGCTACGGCTCGACCCTCGACCCCCAGGTGACGTGTCAGGGCCAGCCGGGCTACGTGGCCGACAACACGGACTGCGACGACGGCAACCCGCTGATCAACCCCGGCGCCCTGGAGATCTGCAACGGCGGCGTGGACGACGACTGCAACGGCGGGACCGACGAGAACTCCGACTCCGACGGCGACGGGTACACCGTGTGCAGCGGCGACTGCGACGACACCGACTCCGCCCTGAACCCCACCGACGGCGACGGCGACGGGGTCAGCTCCTGCGACGGGGACTGCAACGACGGGGATCCCAACCTCAGCACCCACGACCTCGACGGGGACGGGTACTCGACCTGCGCCGGTGACTGCAACGACGGCGACCCGGCCCTCGACCCGTCGGACAGCGACGGCGACGGCTTCTCCACCTGCGCGGGCGACTGCAACGACGCCGACGCCACCATGGCCCCCGGGCTGCTGGAGGAGTGCGACGGCCTGGACAACGACTGCGACGCCACCACCGACGAGAACGTGGACGACGACCTCGACGGGTACACCGAGTGCGACGACGACTGCAACGACGAGGACGACTCCGTGTACCCCGGCGCGCTGGAGATGTGCGACGGCCTGGACAACGACTGCGACGCAGGCACCGACGAGTACACCGACGACGACGGCGACGGCATGACCGAGTGCCAGGGGGACTGCGACGACACCGACTCCACGATCTACCTGGGGGCGACCGAGGCCTGCGACGGGCTGGACAACGACTGCGACGGGGTCGTCCCTGCCATGGAGTCCGACGTGGACCTGGACGGCTACCTCTCCTGCCTCGACGACTGCGACGACTTCGACGACCTCACCTACCCTGGCGCGCCGGAGCAGTGTGACGGCCGGGACAACGACTGCGACCTGGAGGTGGACGAGGACGTCACCACCGACGACGACGGCGACGGCTGGACCGAGTGCGACGACGACTGCGACGACACCAACCCGGCCACCTACCCGGGCGCGTACGAGGACTGCGACGGCGAGGACAACGACTGCAACGGCCAGCTCGGCCCCCTGGAGTACGACGGCGACGCGGACGGCTGGATGGCCTGCGAGGGGGACTGCAACGACAACGACGCGGACCTCAACCCCGCGGACGAGGACGGCGACGGCTGGTCCACTTGCGACCAGGACTGCGACGACTCCGAGGCCGCAGTGCACCCCGGCCACGACGAGATCTGCGACGGGCTGGACAACGACTGCAACGGGGTCCCGGGATCGGGCGAGAACGACGCCGACGGTGACGGCGTCATGCTGTGCGAGGACGACTGCGACGACGCCGACGCCACGGTGTACCCCGGCGCCGAGGAGCTGTGCGACGACCTGGACAACGACTGCGACGGGGACATCGACGAGGACGACGCCTGCGCCGGGGACGACGACAGCGCCGAGCCGTCCGACGACGACGACGACGACGACGGCGAGCCCGTCGGTGACTGCGAGTGCCGCGCCGAGGGCGCGGGCGCGGGAGCCTGGACCTCACCGGGCCTGCTGGTCCTCCTGGCCGGCCTGATCATCCTGCGTCGCCGACCCTGACGCGGAGAACCGGGGAAGCCACAGCCCATGCTCTCGTTGACCGAGCTACCCGAGCACCTCACGCGACTGAATCGCGAGTCGCTGCACCACTCTCGCTCCTTGCTGCCGGCGTTCGAACAGGTCGGCCGGGAGGAGGTCCTCGAGGCGCGGGCAGACGCCTGCGAAGCCTTCAGCGGCGCTTCGTTGTACATCCTCGACGGCGTGGTCCGTTGTACGGAGCGCGACAAGATCGTGCGCCTCTACGGCGAGGGGGACATCGTCGAGGCGAGCACGGTCCCCGGCGCCGACATGACCCTGACGGGCGACTTCGCGACGCGGCTGCTGGTGGCCGACCCCGGAGATCTCGACGCCGCCGTGGCGAAGAACCCCGACTGGGCGGCCGCCCAGAGGGCCCACGCCAGGCTCCAGCAGCAGATCCTCCGCGGGCTGTGCGCGGCGTTCGTGACCGAGCACGTGGAGCCCACCACCGAGTTCACCCGCGCCGCCGCGGGTGAGGCGATCCTCGGCGAGGGGGACGAGGCCGAGGAGATCTTCGTCCTGCTCAGCGGGGAGGCCCGCGTGCTGGTCAACGGCGTCGAGGTGGGCGAGGTCTACGAGAACCAGGTCTTCGGCGAGATGGGGTTCTTCACCAACCAGCGGCGCACGGCCACCGTCGTCGCGCAGCGCGAGTGCCTGCTGCAGAAGATCTCCCACGACGAGTTCGAGCGCCTGATCGTCACCCGGCCGCAGCTGATGACCAACCTGCTGCGCACCATGGCCGAGCGGATGGTGGCGCTGAACGTCAAGCACACCGCCCCCTGACCCGGCCGCGCGCGCGGCCCTTGACCCGACCCAGTGGAACACTGTACAAGTGTTCAGTATGTCCCCCGAACGACAGATCGTGCACGTGGACCTGGACGCGTTCTACCTGGGGGTGGAGCGCGTCGTGGACCCGTCCCTTCACGGGAAGCCCGCGGTCGTGGGCGGGGGAGGGGAGGGGAACCGCGGTGTAGTGCTGTCCGCTTCGTACGAGGCCCGGCTGGCGGGGGTGCGGTCCGGGATGCCCCTGGCCGATGCCCGTCGTCGCTGCCCCGATCTGGTATCGGTGCGCCCCCGCCACCGCCTCTACGGGCGGGCCAGCCGCGCGGTCTTCAAGCTGATGAAGGAGTACACCCCCGTGGTGCAGCAGGTCTCGGTGGACGAGGCCTACCTGGACCTCACGGGGACCGACCGCGCCTCGGGTCCCCCCCTCGACGTGACCGCGGCGATGCAGCGCGAGGTGCGGGACCGGCTCCGCCTGGACGTCACCGCGGCCCTGTCCACCACGCGGCTGGTCAGCAAGGTGGCCACCGGCCTGATCAAACCGCGCGGCCTGTTGCGCATCGCGGCGGGCTGCGAGGCCACGTTCTTCGCGCCCCTGGCGGCCCGGCGGCTGCCCGGCGTGGGCAAGGTCACGCGCCGGCGCCTCGACGAGCTCGGCCTGTTCACGCTGGGTGACCTCCAGCGGGCCACGCCCGGCGAGCTGCGGCGGGACATGGGACGGATGGGGCCGTCGCTGCGGGCCCGGGCCCACGGCGTCGATCGCACCCCCGTGCGTCGCCTGCACGGTCGCCGGTCCATCGGCCACCAGCGCACCCTGGGGCGCAACGTCTCGGATCTGCTGGAGCTCGAGGAGCGGCTGCGCGCCCTGCTCGAGGAGGGCATGTGGCGCATGCGGGGTGAGGGCCTGGCGTGCCGGACGGTGGAGGTCGCCCTGCGCGCCCCCGATCTCTCGGTGCGCAGCCGCCACGGCACCCTCGATCACCCCACGGACATCGACGTGGAGGCCTGGACGGTGGCCCTGGCCCTGTTGCGGCGCCTGCATCGCCCCGGCGCGGCGGTTCGACGCATCGGCGTTCGGTTCTCCAACCTCGTGGACGGACACCACCAGATGTCCCTGGTCGAGCCCCAGCGGGCGCGCGATCGGCGGCACGAGCTGATGCGGGCCGTGGATCGGATCCGCGCCCGCCACGGCGGCGAGGCCATCGGCTACGCCGCGGTGCGGCTGCCCACCCACAAGGCCGCGCGACCGTGAGCATCGTCCAGATCGGCGTGAAGACCCCGTGGTCCCTGGGCCGCGGGGCCTCGGGCGTGGACGCCCTGTGCGACGCGGCCCAGCGCCGCGGCATCTCCGCCGTCGCCTTCGCGGATCGCAACAGCCTCGCCAGCGCCGTTCCTGCTTGGCGCGCCTGCCGCGCCGCCGGGGTTCGACCGGTTCTCGGCGCCGAGCTGGTCGGCGGGGATCGCCGCTGCTGGATCCTGGTCCGCGATCGGCGTGGGTACGCCGCAGCCTGCGCGGCGGTCACCGCGGCTCATCTGGACACCTCGTTCGATCCCGTGGTCCAGCTGCGGCGGGCCTCGGACGGTCTCTTCGTGATCTCGGACGACGCGGCCGTGCTGCGAGCGTTGATCCCCTACGTGGCCCGCCGGAGCCTCCGGGCCGCGGTCCTGCCCGCGACCGTGGAGCGCAACGCGGCCACGGCGCAAGAACTCGGGTTGGCCCCCGTGGCCGTCGGCGACGCCCACTTCGCGTCCCCGGCGGGCCACCGTGTGCACCGCCTCCTGCGCGCCCGCGCGCTCGGCTGCGCCGTGGACGACGTGCCTGCGGCGCAGCTGGCGCCCGCGTCCGCGTGGCTGGCCGGGGACACCCTCACCCGCCGCGCGTACACGGCGTGCCCCACGGCGCTCCACGAGGCGCGCCGGGTGACCGACGACTGCGGGTTCGACCTGGTCGACGATCTCGCCTTCGGGAGCCCCCGCTTCCCCCGCGTGGACGGCGGCGCGCCGCCCCACGTGGAGCTGGCCCGTCGTTGCCGGCGCGGCCTGCGGCGCCTGGCGGGGCGAGACGATGGCGCCCACGGCCGACGACTGCGCCGCGAGCTCGCCGTGGTCGGTGAGCTGGGCTTCGCGCCCTATTTCGTGATGCTCGCCGACCTGGCGGCGTTCTGTCGCGGCCGCGACATCGCGCACTGCGGCCGCGGGTCGGCAGCGGGCTCGGTGGTGGCGTGGAGCCTGGGGCTGACCCAGGTGGATCCCCTGGAGCACGAGCTGCTCTTCGAGAGGTTCCTCAGCCGCGCGCGCCGCGATCTCCCCGACGTGGACCTGGACCTGGACTGGAGGCGCCGCGCCGAGGTGATCGAGCACCTCGGCGCCACACACGGCGTGGACCGCGTCGCCGGGGTCGCGACCCACGTGCGCTTCGGGGTCCGCGGGGCGGTCCGGGCGATGGGTCGCACCCTGGGCGTGGATCGGGAGGACGTGACCCGGCTCTGTCGCGCCCTCGGCGGCCTCGTGGCCCTGGACGATCTGGCCGTGGCCGACGCCTGTCGCCGTCACGGGATCCCTGCCGCCCGCGAGCCGTGGCGCTCCCTGCTGGACGCGTCCGCCTCCGTCGCGGACCTCCCACGGCACCTGGGACTGCACCCGAGCGGCGTCGTGGTCGGGCCCCAGCCCCTGTCCCGCTCCATCCCGCTGTTCCGCTCGGCGTCGGGGCCGGTCGCGACCCAGTGGGACGGCGAGGCCGTGGCCGCCGTGGGCTGGGTCAAGCTGGACTTGCTGGGGAACCGCTCGCTGGGTGTGCTGCACGACGTGCGCTCCTCACCTCCGGTGACGCCCCTGGACGAAGCCACCGCCGATCTGCTGAGGGAGGGCGGCACCGTGGGCTGCTTCCACCTGGAGTCCCCGGCCGTGCGCAACCTGATGCGGCGAATGGACTGCCACACCGAGGGGGACGTGGTCGCGGCCAGCGCGGTCGTCCGGCCCGGGGTCGCGTCCTCGGGCATGCTCCGGACCTACCTGGATCGGCGCGCTGGCCGCCTCGACCACCCCGCCCACCCGGCGCTGGCCCGGCTGCTGCCTCACACCCACGGGGTGCTGGTCTTCCAGGAGGACGTCATGCGAGTCGCCCACGGGCTGTGCGGGTTGCCCCTGGAGGACGCCGACGAGCTCCGGCGCGCCCTGGTCCAGCCCCACCGCCGCCACCGGCTCGCCGCCTTCCGCGAGCGGTTCGTGCGCGGCGCCTCGGCCAGCGGGATGAGCGGCGCCGACGCCCGCGGCCTGTGGGACCAGGTCGCCTCCTTCGCCGGCTACGCCTTCTGCCGCGCCCACGCGGCCAGCTTCGCCCGCGTCGGCATCGAGGCGGCCCACCACAAGGCCCACCGCCCGGCCGCGTTCATGGCGGCGGTGCTGAGCAACGGCGGCGGGTTCTACCACCCGTCCGTGTACCTGTCCGAGTGTCGCCGGCTGGGCCTGCGGCTGGAGCCCGCGTGCGTCCAGAGAGGCGACGTGCCGTACCGCGGCAGCGCAGACCGGGTGCGCGTGGGGCTCATGCAGGTGCGCGCGCTGCGCGGCGATCGCGCCGAGCGTATCGTGGCCCATCGACGTCGATGCGGCCTGTTCACCTCGCGCGGCGATCTGGCCGACCGGGTGGGCCTGGACGATCGGGAGCTGGAGGCCCTGGAACGTTGCGGCGCCCTGGACGCCGTCGAGGGGGTGTCGCCCCGCACGGGTCCAGGCCGGCTCCTCGACGAGATCGACACCCTCGGCGTGGGGGTGAGCGGGCACCCCATGGATCTGCTCGCGCCGTTCCTGTCCTCCGATCGGGTCCCGGCCGCGGAGCTCGGCGCCCACGTGGGCCGCCGGATCCTGGTGGCCGGGTGGCCCGTGGCCGCGCGTACCCTGACGTCCCGCGGCCGTCCCATGGAGCTGATCACCCTCGAGGACGAGACCGGGCTGCTCGACGCCGCGGTGTTCCCGGACGCGTACGAACGTTGTGCGCGCCTGCTCTCGCAGCGCGTGCCCTGCTGCGCCAGCGGCCGGGTGAGCCGGGAGGACTCGGTGGTCTCGGTGGTGGTCGAGGAGCTCCTTCCGGTGGCACTGCCGGCGCAGAACGCGGTAGCGTGAACTCCTCGACGAGAGGACACTCCATTGACCGACGCCCCCCGCGTCTGCGTGGTCATCCCCGCCCTCCAGGCCGCCGCCACCGTGGGCGACGTGGTCCACGGCGCCCTTCGCCACGTGGGCCGGGTCTTCGTGGTCAACGACGGCTCGTGGGACGGAACGGGCGACGTGGCACGCGACGCGGGCGCCGAGGTGGTCGATCACCCCATCAACCTGGGCAAGGGTCAGGCCCTCAAGACCGGGATGCGCTTCGCCTACCGGCTGGGCTACCACCGGGCGGTGACCCTCGACGCCGACGGCCGCCACGATCCCGACGCCATCCCCTCCATGCTCCCGGATTCGGCGGACGAACCGCTGGTCCTGGGCGTCCGCGCCGGTGCGGACCTCGGGGTGCCGCGCCGGCTCGCTCGCTGGGCCTGTGGACTCGCCGCGGCCGGCGCGGGTGGATCGCGGATCCCGGATCCCCTGTGCGGACTCCGCAGCTACCCCCTCGCCGCCACGCTCAGCCTCCCCACGCGCGGCCGCCGGTACGAGTACGAGGCCGAGGTCGTGGTCCGCGCCCTGTGGCACGGCCTCCCGCTGGTGTTCCAGCCGGTCTCGGAGCGCAGCGCCCCCGACGCCCCCGACGGCAGCTTCCGTCTCCTCATCGACAACGTCCGGATCGCGGCTCTGCTGGGCTCGATGCTCGTCCCCGGGCGCGTCCCCGCGCTACGGCGCCGGGCGCTGGAGCTGGACTCGCCGCCACAGGGCGATCAGAACAGCCGGAAGCTGTAGGGGCGCACCGCGGACGCGCTGCGGGCCAGGCCGCCGGGGCCGGCGACCTCGATGAAGTACTCGACGTCGGTGGCCTCCTGTGAGAGCCAGACACCGGCTGGGATCACGACGGTGAGAGATCCGTCGGCGCCGCCGTCCACGTTGCTGGTCTGCCAGGCGCCGTCGGGCACCGCCCGGTACCAGACGGTGGAGCGGTAGGAGCCGGGGGGCTCCACCTGGACCTGGAAGCTGACGGACTGGCCGCGGATGCCGCGGGCGACCGGCTCGTGGAAGAGGCGCGGCGGGCCAGCGCCCTCGGGGTCGGCCTCCTGGCCGGGGCCGGCTGCGTCGGGGGCGGGTTCGGCCGGTCCCGCCGGTTGGATCGGGGGGATCACAGCGGCGACGACGGGCGGCGGCTCCCCGGCCGGTGGCTGGACCTCCTCGATCGCAGCTGAGGCGCGCTCGGCCACGGCCTCCTCGGCCGGAGGTGGGGGCTCCTCGGCCCGGGTGCCGAAGACGTTCGAGATCACCGGGATCGCGATCAACGCGGCCAGGACGATCCCGCCGAGGGCGAGCGCCACGGGCACCCAGGTGCGACGGGCAGGCACGTCGTCGGGGATCGCGGCGGGGGCCGCCTGGGAGACCTCGACGAAGGCCTCCTCGTCGGTCTCGTCGTCGTGGGTCTCGATGGGCAGCGGGACCGGCGGCGGGACGGACACGGCCTCCACGGTCCCGTCTCCGCCTCGCTGGAGCTCGCTGGTGAGGCACCAGAAGCGCTCCATGGGACGCTGCGCCCGCTTCGCGTCGAGGCGGGAGATGATGTCCATGGTGGCGTCGCTGACCTTGCCGATCAGCTCCTCGCCGAAGGGAGGGGGCTCCACGTCGTGCAGCCCGGTGACCAGCGCGGCGCCGTTGGCGTAGCGGCTCGACGGATCGGGGAGCAGGCAGTTCTCGAGCACGGGCACCAGGGCCGGAAACCGGCCCCTGGCCTCGGTCAGGGCCCCGCTGACGTCGGCGGCGCCCACGCTGCGGATGATGGCGTCGACCGTGTCGGCGATGAACACGGGCCGGCCGAGGATCATCTCCAGGACGGTGGAACCGAAGGCGAAGACGTCCGAGGCCTGGGTCAAGGACCGGCCGCGCACCTGCTCGGGGGACATGTACAGGGGCGAGCCGCGTGGGCCGCCCTGGTCGAGGGTCTGGTAGAAGTCGGCGGCGAAGCGGGTGATGCCGTAGTCGGTGATCTTGGCCTGGCCCAGGGACGAGACCAGGATGTTGGCGGGCTTGAAGTCCCGGTGCACCGCCAGGACCTCGCGGCCCTCGACGCGCGCGCCGTGCAGCCCCTTCAGGCCCCGGGCCATCTGCATCGCGAGGGCGAGGATCACGGCGTCGTTGAGCGGCGCGGTCAGCTCCGAACCCAGCTGGAGCACCTGCGCCAGGTTGGGGCCCTCGATGAGCTCCATGGCGATGTAGAGGCGGTCGCCGACCCGCCCGCACTCGTAGAACTCCACCAGGTTGGGGTGGCGGATGCTCGCGCCCAGCCGCGCCTCGTTGAGGAACTCGGCCGAGGCCTGCTCCTCGACGCTGTCGAAGCGGCGGTGCAGCACCTTCAGCGCGACCTGCTTGCGGAACCCGAAGCTGCCGTGGAACGCGGCGCGGTAGACGCTGGCGAAGCCGCCGTGGCCGATGGTGCCGAGGATCTCGTAGTCGCCGAAGCGTAGCTTCTGCGCGTCGGCGGAGGGCTGGATCGCCTCGGTCTCCTCGGTGGTCATGGGCGCAAGTCTACCAAGGAGGCGCATTCAAAACCCGCACGGCGCGCTGCCGGCCCCTCGTCTATATAATCGGCCCATGACGTTGACGTACCTACGACGCGGACTCCAGGCGCTGGCGCTGGCGGCGATCGTCCTCGGGGGCGCTTCGCCCGCCGCAGCCGACGAGGCCGAGGGACAGGACGCCCAGGCGGCGTTCTTCGCCGGGTTGGATCTCAAGGAAGCGGGCGACTGCGAGGGCGCCGTGGCCCGGTTCCAGCTGGCGCTGGGGCGCGATCCCGAGATGCACCAGGCGCGCCTGCACATGGCCGAGTGCTATCACACCCTGGGTCTGGACGAAGAGGCCGCCGGCGAGCTCATCGCCTACCTGAGCCGGTCGTTCCCCGGGATGGAAGAGGAGCGCGCGAAGGAGCTGCTCGTCGCTTGTGGCGGCGATCCCGACAGCGTGGTCCCGGTGTCCGACGGGGACACGGGAGACGGCACGGACGCCGGGGACGGCGGAACCGAGGCGGGCGGCGATGACGGCGCGGACGTGGATACCGGCGGACCCGGTCTCGCCGCGGCGTGGACGCCGGTCCGCGCCGAGGTGGGGGCCCGGGTCCAGCGGTACGCCAACACCATCGGCCTGCTGTCGGCGGGACCGGTGGTCGGCATGCGGGTCCTGCCCGTCCGGTTCGTGGAGATCGGCGTGGACGGCGCGTTCGGGCTGGGCGGCTACCCCGACCACGACGGCATCGTCCAGGTGCCCACGGTCTCGTTCAGCGCGGGCGCGTCCATCCCGGTCAAGCGCGTGCGCATCCTCGCGGGCGTGGTCGTGCCGGTGCTGATCAGTGAGCTCGACGGCGCGCTGCGCGTGGACCCCGGCGTGCTGGGCGAGGTGGGGGTGCGGGTGCTGCTCGGCCAGGGCCGGTTCGTGCTCGGCGGACAGGTGGGCGGCGGGGTAGTCGTGAGCCCCACCTTCGGCGGCGGCGTGTCCCTCGGCATCCAGCTGGGATCCCTGGGAGGTGCGCGATGAGGGGCTTCGGAGCGTGGCTGATCGCGATCGTGCTGGTCCTGGGCGGCTGCGGCGATCGTGGTGGTGACGACTGGATCGGGATCTGGTCTGGGGGAGATCCCGCGGACGACGACGACATCACCGGCGACGACGACGACGACATCACCGGCGACGACGACGACACGACCCCGGCGGACGACGACGACACGACCGAGGGGGACGACGACGACACGACACCCGCGGACGCTGACGGCGACGGCTACGACGAGACCGTGGACTGTGACGACACGGACGCCGCGTTGAACCTCGACGACGCCGACCACGACGGCTGGACCACGTGCGACGACGACTGCGACGACAACGACGACGACATCTACCCGGGCGCCGAGGAGCTGTGCGACGGCGATCTCAACGACTGCGACGGCACCTTGCCGGTGGACGAGGTGGACGACGACGGCGACGGTCACCTGGCCTGTGCCGAGTGCGACGACGCGGACGCCGCGAGCTACCCCGGCGCGGAGGAGCTGTGTGACGGCGTCGACAACGACTGCGACGGGACCGTGCCCGCCGACGAGATCGACGGCGACCTCGACGGCCTCAGCGCCTGCGAGGGGGACTGCGACGACACCGACGTCAGCCTCAACCGGCTGGACGCGGACGAGGACTCCTGGGATACGTGCGACGGGGACTGCGACGACAACGACTCCAGCCTGCACCCCGCGGACGTGGATCTCGACGGCGTCAGCCCGTGTGACGGGGACTGTGACGACGGCGACGCGGCGCTCAACACCGACGACGCGGACGGGGACGGCTGGTCCACCTGTGACGGGGACTGCGACGACGGCGACGCGGACACCCACCCTGGCGACGGAGACGGAGACGGCGCGAGCTCCTGCGATGGGGACTGCGACGACACGGACCCCGCGCTGAACCTCGGCGATCTCGACGGTGACACCCACCACACCTGCGGCGGGGACTGCGACGACGGCGACGCCACCATCTACCCCGGCGCGCCCGAGCTGTGCGACGGCCTGCTCAACGACTGCGACGGCACGCTGCCGCCGGACGAGGCGGACGGCGACGGGGACGGAGATCTCGGCTGCGCGGACTGCGACGACGCCGATCCCTGGCTCGATCTGTCGGACGACGACGGCGACGGCTACTCCACCTGCGCAGGCGACTGCGACGACACGGACGCCGGCCTGAACCCCGCCGACGCCGACGCCGACGGCGTGGCCAGCTGCGACGGCGACTGCGACGACGCGGACGACCAGAGCTACCCGCTGGCCCCGGAGCTGTGCGGGTACGGCGTGGACAACGACTGCGACGGTGTGGTCGACGAGGACTGCACCTGCCCCCTGTACGTGGACGGCAGCGGCGTCGGCGGCTCCCAGCCGGGGGATTGGTACCACCCCTACCAGTCCGTGGCCGACGCAGTGATCGGGCTCCAGCCCGGGTGCGACGAGGTCCACGTGCTCGCGGGGACCTACACGGACCTGCTCCACGTGTCCGGGAGGGACCTGGTCCTGATCGCCCTGGACGGCCCGGCCGTGACCTCCCTCGAGCGCGCCGGGTTCGACCAGGTCCTCCGCTTCGAGAACGGCGACCTGCAGCTCGACGGCTTCACCCTGTCCGACGGCATGTGGGTGGACGGCGGCGGCCTCCACCTGGGCGGCGCCACCGCCCGGATCACCGGCTGCGTCTTCGAGGACAACGCCTGCGGCATGTACGGCAACGGCGGCGGCATCTACGTCGACGGCGGCTCCCTGGAGCTGGTGGACTCGGTGGTCCGGGGCAACGACTGCTACTCCGGGTACGGCGACAACGGCGCGGACGGCGGCGGGCTGTGGGCCCTCGACGCGGAGCTGACCATCGACGGCTGCGAGTTCACCGACAACGCCGCGGGTGACGGTGGCGGGATCTACCTCGAGAACTGCGTCGCCGAGATCACCCACTCGGTGATCGCCGGCAACCTCGCCACCGACACCGAACCCCTGAGCGGCGACCTGCGCGGCGGCGGCGGCCTGGCCGTGCGCGGCGGGCTCGTCTCGCTCACCAACATCCTGGTCTTCGAGAACGAGACCTCCGGCCACGGCGGCGGGGTCCTCTCCCTGGAGACCCTGCAGTCGCTGGTCGTGGTGAACTCCACCATCGCCGCCAACGCCTCCAGCTACGGCGGCGGCGGCGTCCACGCCGCTGCGGGCGGCGGTCTGCTGCTGACCAACTCCATCGTCGCCTTCGACAGCGTCGCCGGCGGTGTCGCCGAGATCGACGCCGACGACCCCGGCGACCAACCCACCGTCACCTACTGCGACGTCCACGGCGACGGCGATCCCTACGGCCCCCTGCTCACCGACCGCACGGGCCAGTCGGGCAACCTCTCGGTGGATCCCCTGCTGATGAGCCTCGCCGTCGACGGTGTCTACGACGACGACCTCCGCCTCGGCGTCGGCTCGCCGTGCCAGGACGCGGGCAACCCCTTCGTGGACTACGACGATCCCGACGGCAGCCGCAACGACATGGGGGCGTACGGCGGCCCAGCCGGCTCGTGGCCGTGATGCAGAGGGGGTCGCCGGCCCACCGGCTCCGCGTTCGCCTGGCGCGCGCTGGGCTCGCGGTCGGCGCCGTCCCCGTGGCGGTGGTGCTCGCCGAGGTCGCCGTCTTCGTGTTCTTCCCCGACGCCGATCTCCGGGCCATGGCGCCCCTCATGTACGTCCTCGACATGGAGCAGGAGGTGCACGAGGGCGATCCGGACCCGAGGGTGGTGTACCGGCTGCGCGCCAGCAGCCATGGCAGCTACGAGAGCCCGTATGGTCCCTTCCAGGTCAACGTCAACTCCCTGGGTTTTCGCGGACCCGAGGTCCGAGCGCAGCGGCGCGACGGCGTGTTCAGGATCATCTGCGTCGGAGGCTCCAACGTCTACGGCGGTGGGATCGACGACGACGAGACCTGGCCCGCCCGGCTCCAGCAGGCGCTCGACGGGGTCTCGCCTGGGAGGGCGGAGGTCATCAACGGCGGCGTCTCAGGCTACAACTCGTTGCAGATGGTCGCCGTGTCCGAGAGGTACATCGAGGAGTACGAGCCCGATCTGCTGATCTTCGCGCTGTCCAATCCCGCGCCGCGGTTCTTCTTCGCGGATACCCCCCATGTGAGGCGGTACCACCGCGTGGATCCGTCCCTGTGGCGAGAGATCATGCCAGCCGAACTGGACGAGACCGACAGCTCCGGGCATCGCGCGGAGCTGTGGCTGCTGGGCCACTCCCGGCTCGCCAGGATCCTGCTGTGCAAGGCGTACTACCGGCGATGGGGGGGGAGCGCGGGCAACGCGTTCTGGGCGGTGAAGCAGCCCAGCTACATCCAGGCGACCCGGGAGTTCCTCCAGGAGGCCCAGGAGGCGGGCGTTGGCGTCCTCGTCTTCATCGGGCCCTACGCCCCTTCGATGCTGGGGGGCTACCTCTTCGAGGAGCACTACGAGGGGATGGACGTGCCGGTGTTCGTGCTGAACGCCGACGACCGATCTCCGGAGTACCAGGACGTCCACCCCCCTGCCCACGTGATGGGCTGGTACGCGTCGGAGATGGTCGAGTGGATGGGCGGCCACGCGCTACTGCCCGCCGAGTTCACGCGGGCGCGGCCACGAACGGATCGCTGAGTCGAGTCAGAACTCGTAGACCCGCACCTGGTCGTCCTCGTGGATCGGGTACGGCAGACAACGCTCCACGCATTCCTGCAGCGGCACGTCCAACCTGGGCTCGCC
The DNA here is from genome assembly GCA_964425605.1 of uncultured Rickettsiales bacterium. Lineage (GTDB taxonomy): Bacteria > Myxococcota_A > UBA796 > UBA9615 > CAYRNR01 > CAYRNR01. The sequence goes on from CAYRNR010000053.1 coordinate 25,571, forward strand.
CAGCCGGTGCAACACGAGGTATCGATAGCCCAGGTCGCGGAGAATCCCGGCGCCGGCACACTTCCTGAGGGAACACCTGAATTCGCCGGACAGCCTCGCGTCCCCGAACTCCATCTCGTTGGGCATGACGAGAGCCGCGACGAAGATGCCTGCGTCGCTCTCGGGGTCCACGGTGACTCCGGAGAAGTCGTAGGGAACGAACTTGTCGTGTTCCAGCTGGTAGAGGAAATAGTCGCAGATGGTTCTCGGGTTGCGACCTACCGGGACGTCGAGGACGGCGTAGTCACCGGGGGCTTCTCCGAGCTCCTGGTAGTAGCTGGGAGGTGTCACATCCATCACGGGCATCCGGAAGGGCCCCTCCGGGTACATCATGCCCATCTCCACGACGAACAGAGCCGAGAGGGTCACCGCCTGCCAGCGCCTGGGGCCGCCGCCTTGAGCCCCGCCGCGGGCCAGCAGCAACGTGATGGCCGCTCCCAGGGCGATCAACACCACGGGTTGGAGGCGGAACGGGTGGGAGACGACGTTCATCAACGGCAGACGGCACAGGTACCCCGCGGGCATCCTGATGGGGTCCCCGAGGATCTCGGGGGTGGTCCCGGCCACCTGCAGTACACCTCCCAGACAGAAGACCATCCCCCCCAACGCCAACCAGCCCCAGCGGCGCGCCGCGCGCACGCGGACCATCGCCACCAGGACCAGCACGAGGGCCAGCAGGCCGACGTACATCACGGGTTGATGCCTGGTGTTGTGGAACCTGTCGGTGGGCCACACGAAGTTCGCAGCGTCCTGAACGGTCCACTCGTCCAGAAGTGTATCATGTAATCCATATGAGACGCGTAGCTCGCGGTTGGAATCGAGGGCATTCGGATGGTTCCCGGTGTAGCGATGGGCGACGGCCAGCGGGGCGATGAGCGCCGTGGCTGCCACCAGTGCGAGCGCCGCGTAGATCCCACGTCGCCATAGCTTGCGCAGCGCGATCCCACGCGTGAGCAGCGAGAACATCACGACGATGGTCGCGAATATGCCGGAGTACGCAGATCCGGCGAAGCAGGCGGCCACCAGGAGTCCCGTGAGGACGGCGAGTCCTGGCCGCGACCTTTCGCTGGCCGCCAGGCGTTCCGCCGCAAGGACCACCAGCGCGATCCAGGCATAGGTGGAGGATTCCGCGGGCCCGTAGGCGATGTGGCTGATCATGTAGGGCGACAACGAGAACAGCACGGCTCCGGGGAGGGTCGCCCACCAGCAGCCTCCCAGATCCCGGAAGAGCATCACGGCAAAGATGAAAGCCAGGGCCACGTTGAGGGCCTGGGAGATGCTGTAGACACCCGCGAACCCGAGCAGCGGATAGAGGGGCAGGGTGAGCAGTGTGTTGAGCAGGGCCAGTGGGAAGAGACGCCCACCGTCGCGATGCGCCGTGTCGTGGTGGACGAGGGGTAGCTCCCCATGCTCCAGGATCGCTTCCTGGGCGCCGTGGTGTATCCACGCCCCGCAAGCCGCCTCCGAGTGTCTGACGCCAGGGATGTTTCCATCGAGGTCGACGAGAGCCGGACACAGCACCACGGCGGCCAGCAGCACGCCGAGGACCACGGTGTAGATCTGTTCCTTGCGCGTCACGGCCAATTCGCCCCAAACGACGACGGGTGCAGGTCTTCGCGCTGGGAGTCTACACGTTTTCTTGCTCGAGCAGCTCAGGACCTCCGCCCGGTTCACCCCTGGGCCGGTCCCCGAAACGACCACAGCGTCCTGTCGCGAGTGGTATGGTGTCTGCGATGGATACCAATAGGCGCCAGGGCAGGACTCCACTCCAAACAGGTCGGCTCGTCCTCTCTCGCCTGGCGCTCGTGCTCGGCGCCCTGCCCGTCGCGCTGCTGATCGCCGAGCTCTCCGTCCACCTGGTGTTCCCCGACGCCGATCTGCGCGCCATGGAGCCGTTGAGGTACGTCCTCCAGGGGGAGCTGGAGGTGCACGAGGCCGATCCCGATCCGAGGATCGTCTACCGGCTGCCCGCCGACGGTCATGGCCGCTACGAGGGTCCCTACGGTCCCTTCGAGGTCAACGTCAACTCCCTGGGATTTCGCGGTCGCGAGTTCCCGGCCGAGCGACGCGACGGCGTGTTCAGGATCATCTGCGTGGGAGGCTCCAACGTCTACGGCGGGCTGATCGGCGACGAGCAGGCCTGGCCCGCCAGGCTCCAGCGGGAGTTCGATGGGATCGCGCCGGGGAGGGTCGAGGTCTGGAACGGTGGCGTCTCCGGCTACAACTCGCTGCAGATGGTCGCGGTGTCCGAGAGGCACATCGCCCGATACGAGCCCGACCTGCTGATCTTCGCGCTGTCCAACCCGGCGCCGCGGTTCTTCCTCGCGGACCAGCCCGACGTGCGGCGGCACTACCGGAAGGACCCGTCCCTCTGGCAGGAGATCATGCCGGCCGAGTTGGGCGAGATCGGCAGCGGTGGGCATCGCGTGGAGCTCTGGTTCCTGGGGCATTCCCGCATCGCCCGGATCCTGCTGTGCAATCGCTACTACCGCCGGTGGGGAGGCAGCGCGCGCAACGCGCTCTTCGCGGTGAGGCAGCCCGCCTACGTCCAGGCGACCCGGGAGTTCCTCCAGGCGACCCAGGAGGCGGGCGTGGGTGTCCTCGTCTTCATCGGGCCCTTCGCGCCTTCGATGCTGGGGGGGTACCTCTTCGAGGAGCACTACGAGGGTCTGGACACGCCGGTCTTGCTGCTCGACGCCGGCGGCCACCCACCGGAATACAGCGACGTCCACCCCCCTGCCCACGTGATGGAGTGGTATGCGTCGGAGCTCGCCCGGTGGATGCATGACCACCGCCTCCTGCCCGACGACCTCGCCCGGCCCTGATCCTGGAGGCGCGCGGTCCGAGGAGTTCAGAACTCGTAGACCCGCACCTGCTCGTCCTCGTGGACCGGGTACGGGAGGCAACGCTCCACGCACTCCTGTAACGGCGCATCCACCGCGGGCGCGCCCAGCCGGTGCAGGACGAGGTACCGATATCCCCTGGCGCGGAGATCGTCGGCACCGGCGCAGCTCTCGATGGAGCACTGGAAGGTGCCGTCGCGGTTGTCGGCGCCGAACTCGGACTCGATGGGCAGGGTGAGATGTTCGACGAAGTCCCTGGCCGGCGTCCCGGATTCCAGGTTGGTCCCGAGGAGGGTGAAGGGCACGTACTTCTCGTGGCGGAGCTGGTAGAGGTAGTACACGCAGATGGTCCGGATGGACACGCCCACCGGCACGTCGAGGACGGGGTAGACCTCCGGATCCTCGCGGATCTCCTCGTAGAAGTCCGGGACGGACATGTCCAGCACCGGCATCCGGAACGGTCCCTCGGCGTACATCATGCCCATGTCCACGACGATCAGGGCCGACAGCAGCAGCGACTGCCAGCGCCGGGGCTTGCGAGCATTCCCGTCACCCCGCGCGAGCAGCAGCGCGATGGCCGCCCCCATCGCCATCAGGACCACGGGCAGGAAACGGAACGGGTGGGAGATGGCGTCGAGCCCCGGCAGGCGGCATAGCATACCCGCTGGGAGCCTCACCGGGTTCCCGAGGAACTCCGGGGTGGTTCCCCCCACCTGCAGGACGCCTCCCAGGCAGAAGATCACCCCCCCCAGCGCCAGCCAGCCCCAACGCCGGGCCGCGCGAACGCGAACCATCGCCACGATCGTCGCGGCCAGCGCCACGAGCCCGAGGTACATCACGGGCTGGTTCCTGGCGGTGTGAAAGCGGTCCAGGGGCAGCACGAAGTTGGCGGCGTCCTGGACGGTCCACTCGTCCAGCAGCCAGTCCTGCCGTCCGTCGTCGATGCGGTCGATGCGGTCGGGGGTCAGCGACAGGGGGTGGCTCATGGTGTGCTTGATGGCCAGGGTCATCGGCACGACGAGCGCCGCGGCGATCCCCATGGCGAGGACCGCCTGCAGGCCCCGCCGTCCCAGGGATCCCAGCGAGATCCCAGCGGTGGCCAGCGAGAACAGCACCACGGCGGCCGCGAACATGCCCGAGTAGATGGAGTTGTGGAAGCACACGGCCACGAGCAGTCCCGTCAGCGCGGCCAGCCCGGGCCGCAGCCGCTCGCCGGCCGCGAGGCGCTCCGCGGCGAGGACGGCGGGCAGGATCCAGGCATACGTGGTGGATTCCGCTGGACCGTAGATCAGCTCACTGATCATGTACGGAGACAGCGAGAACAGCAGGGCCCCGGGGAGGGCCGCCCACCAGCAGCCGGACAGGTGACGCAACAGCGCCACCGAGAAGATGAACGCCAGGGCCACGCTGAGGGCCAGGGAGAGGCTGTGGACGCCGGGGGCGTCGAGCAGGGGGTAGAGGGGGAGGGTGAGGAGCACGTTGAGCAGGGACAGCGGGTAGAGGCGGCCGCCTCCGCGGTAGCCCGTGTCTCGGTAGACGATGGGGAACTCACCGTGTTCCCAGATGGCTTCCTGGGCACCCGCGTTCACCCACGCCCCGCACACCTGCTCGGTCTCGGAGACGCCGGGCACGTGGTCGTCGAGGCCGGTGAGGGCCGGACGCAGGACCAGCGCCGCCAGGACGACGCCGAGAGCCACGGTGCAGGCCAGCTCCTTGCGCGTCACGGCCGGGGCGCAGCCGTCGAGGTGGGGGTTCCCGTCATGTGGCGAAGCCTACCACGCTGCGACGGTGGAGCCTGGAACTCGTAGACCCTCACCAGCTCGTCCTCGTGCACGAGGGAGGGCAGGCAGCGCTCCACGCACTCCTGCAACGGCTCGTCGAGGGTGGGAACACCCGTCCGGTGCAGAACGAGGTACCGAAGGCCCATTTCCTGGAGCTCCTCGGCGCCGTCACAGGTCTCGATGGAACACCCGAAGTGCCCGGTCTGTCTCGCGTCCCCGAACTCCATCTCGTTGGGCAGGACGAGGGCGTCGGTGAAGTCCCTGGGCGCGGTTCCGGATTCGAAGTTGATCCCGAGGAGGGAGTAGGGCACCAGCTTCCGGTGCTCGTGCTGGTAGAGGTAGTACGAGCAGATGGTCTTGGTGGAGGCGCCCACCGGGACGTCGAGGACCGCGTAGTCCCCCGGGTCCTTCCGGATCCCCTCGTAGAACTCAGGGATCTTCACCTCCATCACGGGCAACTGGAACGGCCCCGCGGCGTACATCATGCCCAGGTCGCCGACGATCAGGACCGACAGCAGCAGCGACAGTCCGCGCCGCCGCATGCTCGTCTCCTCCTTGACGCTGGCGAGCAGCAAGGCGATGGCCGCGCCCATCGCCATCAGGACCACGGGCAGGAAGCGGAACGGGTGGGAGATGGCGTCCAGAACCGGTAATCGGCACAGGAGTCCCGCGGGAAGCCTCACCGGGGCCCCGAACAGCTCGGGGGTGGCTCCCATCAACCGGAGCGTGCCCCCCAGACAGAACACCACGCCGCCGGCGGCGAGCCAGCCCCAGCGGCGGGCCGCCCGGACACGGATCATGGCCACGATCGTCGCTAACACGGCCACGAGGCCGAGGTACATCACGGGCTGGTACCGCGAGCCGTGGAACCGGTCGGAGGGCCACACGAAGTTCGCGGCGTCCTGGACGGTCCAGTCGTCCAGCAACGACGCGTGCCATCTGTTGTCGATCCGCTCGATGCGATCCGGGGTCAGCGAGCGAGGGTGGCTCATGGTGTCGCGGATGGCCATCGCCATCGGGGCGATGAGCGCCGCGGCGACCACCATCGCGAGCCCCGCCTGGGCTCCGCGCCGCCCCAGGGAGCCCAGCGAGATCTCGCGGGTGAACAACGAGAACAGCACGACGACCGCCGCGAACATGCCGGAGTAGATGGAGTTCGCGAAGCACACGGCCACGAGCAATCCGGTGAGGGCGGCGAGCCCGGGCCGCAGCCGCTCACCGGCGGCCAGGCGCTCTGCGGCGAGGACGGCGGGTAGGATCCACGCGTAGGTCGTGGATTCGGCGGGGCCGTAGATCAGGTGACTGATCATGTACGGCGACAGGGTGAACAGCAGGGCTCCGGGGAGTGCCGCCCACCAGCTGCCGGACAGTTGACGGAACAGCATCACGGCGAAGATGAACGCCAGGGCCACGCTCAGGGCCAGGGAGAGGCTGTGGACGCCGGGGGAGTCCAGCAGTGGATACAGCGGCAGGGTGAGCAGCACGTTGACCAGGAACAGCGGGTAGAGGCGCCCGCCCTCGGGGTAGGCCGTGTTGCGATAGACGGTGGGGAACTCGTGGTGCTCCCAGATGGCCTCCTGAGCGCCGCGCTGCACCCACGTCCCGCACACCTGCTCCGAGTCGCGCACACCGGGGATGCTGCCGCCGAGGTCGGTGAGGGCCGGGCGCAGAACTGCCGCCGCCAGCACGACACCGAGGATCACGGTGCACACCAGCTCCCTGCGCGTCACGGCCGTGACGCAACCATCGAGGAGCAAATTCCCATCATCATCCCATCATCGATCGAAGGTTATCACGCCTGGACGCGTGGGGCGCACGAGGCACACGTCCCGCTTTGCACCGGCGAACGTGACGGTTATCCTGACGAATCGTGATGACGCCCCGCGGACACCGCCGATTCGGAACGTGGCCCCGCAAGCTCGGGGCGAGTCTGGCCGTGAGCCTCGCCTTCCTGCTGGCGGCCGAGGGGCTGGCCCGGCTGATCTTCGGCGCCCCCCCCACGCCGACCCTGGTCCGTCCGATGATGGGCGAGTACAAGTCGTACTTCACCGTGGAGGACGGGTGGGTCAACACCACCTACCAGGACGGCGACGGCGAGGGACGCTGCCAGGCCTTCCTGGCCGAGTCCGTCGAGCCGCGCATCGCCGTCCTCGGCGGATCGAGCGTGCGCACGTCGTCCTTCGTGGCCCCCGAAGAGCGGTTCTCCGACCTCATCGGTGAGCGAACGGGCGTCGAGACCCTCAACCTGGGATGCAGCGGGGCCGACTCCTTCGATCTGGTCAGGGTGCTCGAGGAGTTGGTGAACTGGCCCTTGACGATGGTGGTGCTCTACTCGGGCCACTGCGACGTCGGCAACGCGTTCTTGCTGCGCAGGTACTCGACCCTGGGGGGACGCCTGACCGCCCGGTTGCAGCCCTTGCTGGAGAACAGTCAGCTGTTCGTGAGGTACCGCAAGCTGCTGACGCCGTACAGCCGCGCCGCTCCCCCTGGAGACGAGTCGCAGGGGCTGCAGCCCGGAGAGGTCGCACGGATCGAGCGCGGGTTCGAGCGCAACCTGAGAAGGATCGTCGAACTATGCCAGGTCCGGGACCTGTCCCTGGTGATGTGCGTGCCGACCAGTGACCTGACCTTCCCTCCCCCGGACGTGCCGGCGGGCCCTGGACAGCAGGCTTACCAGGCCTGGGAGGAGGGCGTCGATCTCCTGTACAGCGACCCGGATCGCGCGGTCGCGTTGCTCGACGAAGCCGTGGCTCTCTCGGCCCGGCCCGTGCGCGCATCGACGGCGATGGAAGAGATCGTCCGTCGGGTTGCCCGGGAGAATGACGTGGCGCTGGTGGACGCGCGTCGCGACATGCCCCGGGATGGCAGCGGATCGATACCGGAGCCGGATCTGTACGAGGACGAACTCCACATGTCCCTGTCGGGGCATCGCGCCCTGGCGGATCTGCTGGTGCCGGTGGTCCTGGAGCAGCTGCCCGAGGGGCCCCAGTCCTATCGTTGACTATCCCCCGCCGGCCGGGGCGCAGATCATCGGGTTGATCACGAACACGTACAGCGCGGCCAGCCCGAGGATGCACAAGAGCCCGATCATGTAGAGGCCGAACTCCTTCATTTGCGGCTCCTCTCGGCGAAGAAGCGGCGGAAGCGGCGTATCCTGGGGACGAACATGGGGACTTCCTTGCGGTAGCGAACGTAGGCGTCGCCGAGATTCTGCACGCAGTACCGTTCCTGGATCAGGATGTTGGTGACGTAGGAGTAGAGCATCAGGATGGGGATGAACACCACAAGGAAGGCCAGGGTGCGCATGAGGAAGCCCAGCCCGATCACGCCGATGAGCTTGCCGACGACCGACGGGTGGCGGATCCACGAGTAGATGCCGGTGTCGACGAGGTTGGTTGTGTGGCCCATGTGCGAGCCGGGGCTGCCCGCGCCCTTGAGGTAGAGGTATCCGTAGGAGTACCAGACGACGAAGCCGCCCACGGCCCACAGCGCGGCGCAGATGACCACGTTCCACGGCAGGCCGACCGTGGGTGCCCAGCCCCAGTCGCGGTCGAGGTGCTGGGCGAACCAGGCCAGCAGGGTGGCCGCGGGTACGAGGACGAACACGTGGAGGGCCATGTTGCCGTACAGCTCCTTGTGGCGGAGCGTGGCGAAGATCTCCAGGACGGTGGGCTCTCGCGGGTCCGGTCTCGGCGTGTCTGTGCTCATGGGGTAGACTTCAGACTCGGGATTATCTCACGTGGCGCCGCCGGGCGCGACCGAGTCGGTGTATGCGGGACAGAGGGTTCGGGAGGTCAATCGCAGGCGCAGACCGCCCGTCCTCGAAAAGGGCGCTGAGGCTGTAGAGGAAGGTTCAGTGTCGAGAACCGACCGAGCACGTTGGATGGAGCACCTGGCGCTCTTCGCAGGGCTGGTCGTGTTGGCCAGCTGCACCCTCCCCTACATCGGACTGTGGATCGGCGAGACCGATTTCCACCACCTCTCCGCCCACCCGGCCGTGGCCCGGGAGGTCCTCCTCCAGTTCGGCCAGACTCCGCTGTGGAATCCCTACAGCGTGGGGGGCCTGAGCCTCGTCGCGGATCAGAATGCGGCATTCCTCTGCCCCACCTTCCTGCTCCTGCTCGTCCTCGACGTGTACGCGGGGATGATCGTCGAGTACGTCCTGTTCGGGGCCCTCGGTGGGTACGGTCTGTATCTGCTCGCCCGTCTGACCGGCACCTCCCGGGCAGCCGCGGTGTTCCCGGCGGTCCTGTTCGTGACCTCCAACGCCCTGGCCGTCTACCTGGTGAACGGGTGGTACACGCGCCTCGCCCTCGGCCTCGTCCCCCTCGGGCTCTGGGCCTTTGTCTCGGCGCTGAGAGCCACACCCGAGCGGGCCCGTCGTCCCGAGATCCTCGTCGTGGTGATCCTGGCGGTGATGTTCCACCACGGCTGTGTCTACTTCGTCGTGTACCTGGTCGGCGTCTTCGCCGTGCTGCTGACGCTTCACTGTGTCCGACACCTGTCCCTGGCGCCGGTGTGGCGCTGGGTGGTGCCCGCGATCCTCTTCGCGCTGCTGATCGCGGCCAAGCTCGCGCCCATGATCGACTCGGGAACCGCGGGACACGAGTGTCACCTGGGCTACGCGTTCATCCCGATCGCGATGCTGGACGCGTTGACCGCGTGGAGCACGAACTGGGAGTCCTGCGGGACCATCGGCTGGGCCGCGCTCGTCCTCGCTGGCCTGGGCTTCCTGGTGTCGGCCAGACAGCTCTGGCCGCTGGGCCTCGCCGGCGCGCTGTTCTTCGTCTACGCGCTCGGCCCGAACCTGACGCCGGAGACCTGGGACGCCGCCCCTGTCGTCGAGTACCACGCCGGAAATCCCCCTTCGCTGTCCAGTCTCGCGCAGAAGCTCCCGGCCCTGGGCTGCCTCCGCAACCCCGCGCGATCACTGATCGTGCTCTCCATGTTGCTCCTCGTGGCGTCCGCCCACGGCCTGGACGCCGTGGCGCGCGCCGTGGGGATCATCGGCCGGATGGTGCCCAGCGCCGCCCCCACCGCCGTTCCCTGGCTCCGACGGACGGTGGTGCTGGTGGTGTGTGTCCTCGCGACGGTGGCCCCATTCCGTCAGGCGAGGGACTACCTGGCCGCCCACATGCACACACCCGAGCACGGCCCGCTGGAGCCGCCCGGCGACGTGTTCACCCAGCGGCCCGACTGCGGCGGCCCCATGGGCTTCTGCCCCAAGATCAACGCGGGCTCCGCCGAGGAGTGGCTCCCGTTCCACACGCGCCCTCCGGGCCTCGCCATCACCACGGATCTCCACTACGCGGGCGAGCAGTTCTGGGTGGGTGAAGGGGACGTGACCGTGACACGCTGGACGCCCAATCGGCTCGTCTACGAGTTGCATGGCTCCGGCCCCGGTCGCCTCATCGTGAACCAGGGATTCGCGAGCGGATGGACCGCTTCGGGGGTGGCCACGGCGCCGCCGGAGCCGAGCGATGGCCTGCTCAGCGTTCGCGCCGAGGCGCCGGGGACCGTGATCCTCGCCTATCGGCCGCGCGTATTCCCCGTGGGGTGCGCGCTCTCCGGCCTCGGGCTGGGCCTGACGTTCGCCTGGCTCTTCGCCGGGCCCATCCGGAGACGCGGTCGTGACGCTCGCCAGGACGCAGCCTGATCGACCATAATCGGTCTGGATGAAACCCAGGACCCTCATCATCCTGGCGACTCTGGCCCTCGTCTGCAGCCGCGTCCCGTTCTTCTTCGCCAACCCGGACTGGGGCCGATTCCATCCGGAGCACTGCTTCGTCCTCTCCGCGCCCGCCGTGTACGAGGGGCGCTCGGCCCTGGAGCCGGACCAGCCCCTCCAGTACTGGATGATGAACCCGGAGCAGATCGTCGAGCACTACCACATCGGCTCTGCGAGCATGTTCCACCTCGTCCGCTGGATCTCCGGGCTCCTGGGGACGCGCTCGCTGCTGGTGCTCAAGTTCATCGGCACCGCACTCATGGCGGCGTACGTGGCCCTGCTGGCCACGGCGCTGATCCGGACGTGGCCGCGCCGTCGCGATCGCTTCGTGGTGCTCGCACCGCTCTACGTCGCCCTCTTCCCGCCCACCCTCTTCCTGTGGGTCTCCCTGACGCCGCAGGGGCACTACTTCGAGTACCATCTGTTCTACGGGATGTTGCTGCCGTTCATGGTCGCGGCCACCACGGGGCGGTTGTCCCTGCCCTGGCTGATCCTGGCGGGAACGATCGCGGGCGTGGCCGCGGCGTACTCGATCAACAACGCGCTGCTCGTCGTGGTGCTGATGTTGGCCCATCTGCTGGGCCAGGACGGACGCACGGGGAGGCCGGAGAGGGCCCCGTCGCTGTCCCGCAGGCTGGCCGGCACCGCGCTCCTGGGGCTCATCTCCGCGGTCATCGTGTGCGTCCTCGCGCGCCCGATCCTCGTGTACAAGCGGTTGACGACCTCCCCCTACGACGCGGAGTCCGGCTCCACCTTCCTCGGCCACGGCATCACCCTCCAGGGCTGGATCACCGAGGGGCACCTCAAGCACGCCGTCCTCTCCCACGTGGACGCCCTCTTCGGTCTCTCCGCCCACCCGTTGATGGCGAGCGAGCACGCGGTCCACTCCATCTGGACCACCGGGGCGGTGGGTTGGATGGTCGCCGGCGGGCTCACGCTGCTGGCCCTGGCCGCGGGCGTCTACCTCTCGTTCAACGCGATCCGTATCCTGCTGCCCGGCTCCCGGCGGCACATGTCGCCGCGACAGCGCCTCGTGGGGATCAACGGATGGCTGTTGGTCGGTTCCCTCGGATTGGCTGCGGTCTTCGAGCCGTACCTGACGCCCTACGATCCTCCCCAGAACATGCGCTACCTGGTGCCGATCTTCCCGCCGCTGCTCGTGGGCGCCGCGGCGCTGCTCCACGCCCTGCGACGGCATGACGACGCGCGCGTGAAGTGGGCGGGGAACATCGCGGCCGCGGCCGCGGCCGTCGCGTTGCTGATGGGGTATGTGTCGTGTCTCCGGCACAACTCACGTCCCCTGGAGCGGCCCGAGATCGGCGCCTGTGACAGCATCGAGGTCGACGGCTACTTCCTCGCGAACAGGGAGGCGGACTTCGACACGCGTCACGCCTACTCCTTCGACAGGGTGGCTGGTGTGGAGCGCTGTCAGCAGCTCCTGCCGGGGAACGACGAGGCTTGCGAGTTCATCGGGCACGCGGCAGAGCTGGAGCGAGACGCGTACCCGGCGCTCTGCACGCAGCTTCCGGAGCCCCACGGCATCCGGTGCGCGCAGGCGTACGGGGCGAGCCAGCACCTCGGATGCGCGGTGTCCGAGGTGCTCCCTTCCGACGACTGCTGTCCCGAGTTCACGGGCGCGCTGAGGGAGGCGTGCTGTTCCGGGGCGTACCAGGGGCCGGGGCGGGAGTGGTCCGACGAGCAGTGCGCAGACATCCTCGTGGATCAGTGCTCGACCTCGTTCCCGGAGCCAGCGGCGTACGCGGCCTGTGTGGAGCAGGCCGCCGCGCTGCTCGAAGGGATGCCGGTGCTGCCACCCGCGCTGGCGACACCCCCGGAGCGGTGCGCGTCCTGGCCCACCCCGTGGCTCGGCCTGTGCGCGCGCGCCGACGCCCTCGCGAGCCAGCCTCCCCCTGCCCCCGGGACGCCGTCGTGCGAGGACCTGTACCTCGAGTCCTACGCCCAGCACGTTCCCGAGATCGGGAGCCTGCAGTATCACCAGGCGCTCGCCTTCACACCGGAATCGTACCCATGGCTGGCCATCGGTATCGCGCGACACAGGGGTGAAGTGAGCTGCGGTTGGAGGGGCGATTTTGATCCTGGAAGCGACTTCTTCGCTGGCCGTCGGTGAACCCGCGGGTAGGGATCAGGGGCCACCGGGGGGCGGGCCGTGGCCTCCCCGCTTGCCACCGCGGTGCTGGCGCACGATCTCGGCGATCTCCCGCTCGAACTCCCGGTTGGCGAGGATGAAGCGGAGCTGCTGCGACGGGCTGAGGACGTCGTCGAGGCCGCGGACGGTCTCGAGCTCCAGCTCCTGGCTGCGCTGCTCGATGGCGATGCCCTCCTCGATGAGGGCCGCGGCCTGCGCGTCGTCGTCCGTATCGGCGTCGATGAACGCCTTGACGCGGCGGTGCAGGTCGTGGTGCTCGCGCATGACCTCGGCGCGCTGCTCGTCCTGGCTGCGCAGGTAGCGGTTGAGCTTCAGGGCGGTCTCGTCGTCGAGATCGAGGGCGTCGACGAGCTTCCACAGCCTCACCGTGGCGATCTTCTCCATCAGCTCGGCGTAGTTCTCGCTCCCGGGCTCCGGTCCGCCGGGTGGGGGGCCTGCGGGTGGCTTGGCGAGAGCGGTACCGGCCCAGATCAGGGCGAGGACCATCAGGGACGTGGAGAGGGTCGGTCTCATGTTCAGGACTCCAGGGTCTCGAGGACCGCGGCGAGCTCGTCCACGTCGAGCTCGGCCAGGGCGGCGAACACGTCGTCGCCCAGACCCACGTGGAGGGCCTCGGTCTCGGTGTCTTGCAGGTTGCTCACCAGGGCGTCGAGTCCGCCGGTCCGGAGGGACTCGTCCGTGAAGCGGGCCGCGGCCTCGGCCTCGGCCACGGCCGCGGGATCGATGGGATCGAGGGAGATGCCCAGCTCCGCGGCCAGGGCGCGTGCTGCGGCCTCGTCGGGGAGGGCAGACGCGGTCGCGGGCTCGGCCACAGGGACCTGGACGGGATCATCGACGCGGCGGCTGGCGGTCAGGGCCAGGGCTACCCCCAGGAGGACCACGGCGGCCGCGGCCAGGGCGAGGGTCCAGCGGTTCGATCGTCCATCGGCGGCGGCAGGCGGGGGACGCAGCGCGAGCACCTCGCCCTCGCTCGGTGCGTCCTCGACGGCTGCCATCACCTCACCGGCCATCTCGTCGAAGAACGCGGCGTCCGGTTCGTCGAGGGTGTCGGCGCGGAGGACCCGGTCGAGTCCGCGCACCTCGGCCACGACGGCCTGGCAGGCTGCGCAATCGGCCACGTGCCGTGCGACGCCGTCGTCGGGGTCTCCCGACGCGAACAGGAACAGCGCATCCTCGGCTGGGCAGCGGCTCATGTCCGTCTCCTCGAATCCACGCCGTGTGGACACGGTGGGGTGGACCCCGACCGGCATGGATAGGTTAACGCGCGCTAACCGCGAATTCACGAAGGGGGCGAACGACCGTCACTCCCCGCCGAGTCGTCCAAGGCCCATGCTGCGATCCAGGGCCAGCTCGAACTCCACCTGGATCGAGAACGGGAAGCGGTCGAAGGCGATCTCCTCGGGATCGGTCGAGCCCTGCACGAGGGTGAGCAGGGACTGGCGGAGGGCCAGGGCGTCGGGCCCGAACGCCTCCTCCGGAGGGATGGCCATGCGGGCGTCCAGGGGGCTGCGCGTGCGCAGCTGATCCGCCACCTCGGCCACGAGGCGCGTGGCGCCGTCCGTCGGGGCACCGCCGGCCACGCGGTACGCCCGGTACAGCAGGCGCGCCTGGGCGATGGCCTGGGCCGCCCGGCGGCGCTTCCCCGCGTCGATCTCCACGTCGTAGAGGATGGCCCAGGTCTTCCAGGGCTGGGCCGCGTGCCCGAGGGGGGCCACCAGCTGCAGGGCCGCGCGCAGCGCGCGGCGCGCCTCGTCGAGCAGGCCCAGGGCGTGGTAGGACTCGGCCAGGTTGTTGCGGGCGCCCGCCTCGCGGAGGGGATCGCCGAGCTCGTGGGCGAGGTCGGCGGCGCGGACGAAGCAGGTGACCGCCTCCTCCACCCGCTCGGTGGCGCGGTAGAGGTTGCCCAGCTGGACCAGGGTGACGGCCTCGCCGCTGCGGTCCTCGGAGCGCGCGCGCAGGCGTAGTGCCTTCTGGTAGGCGGACTCGGCCTGGGGCGGCTGGTTCATCTGGTCGTAGGCGGTGCCCACCTGGTGCCAGGTGTTGGCCACGGCCACGGGATCGTCGAGCTCCTCGAACAGGGCCCTGGCGCGATGGAACGTCTCCAGCGCGTCGGCCGTGCGTCCCTGCCGGATACGCACGATACCCAGGTTGACGCGTACCTCGGCGAGCTGCCGCTGATCGCCGCGCTCCTCGTGCAGCGCGATGGCCCGCCGCAGCGCGATCGCCGCGTCCTCGAGGCGACCCAGGTGCCGCAGGGCGTCTCCCTGCTCGGCCAGGGCGACCGAGGCCATGCGTGAGGCCTCCTCCAGCCCCTCGGCGGCCTGGTCGGAGAAGCTCGCCTCGGCCTTGCGCAGGGGCGCCAGGGCCGCGTCGGCCTGGCCGCTGCGGACCAGCGCGCGGCCCAGCAACCACTGGGCCATGGCCCGGTCGTAGCGGGCCTCGGGGTACGCGTCGCCCGCGGCCTCGGCGCGCTCGAGCAGGTCGTAGGCCCGCTCCAGGGCGGCGGGGATGTCGCCCAGCTGGAGCAACCGCATCACCTCGTGACCCTCGGCCGCGAAGCCGTCGTGGCTCCAGGTGTCGAGGCGCTGGGAGAGACGCCGCCGGACGTCGGCCACCTCGTCGAGGACCCGCGGGCGGCCCAGGTGGCTGACCAGCTGCTCGAGGCAGGTGGAGTACGCGGTGGCCCTGGCGGCCACGCCGAGCCCCCCTTCCACCTGCCGCTCGAGCTCGTGCAGCGCTGCCAGCAGGTCGGGCAGGGCGTGGACCGTGCCCTGGGCGGACTGGCGCGCCTCGTCGAACTGCTGGTCGTACAGGGCCTGGCCCAGCTTGATCGTCACCTCCATCCAGCGGTACTCGGCGTCGGCCCACTCCCACGGCGGCAGCTCCAGGGCCAGGGCGGGGCGCAGGGCGGGATCGGGCAGCAGGTAGGGTCCGTCCGCGTCGGCGAGGCCCACCTCCACCAGCTCCCGGCACACCTCGAGGGCGCCGTCCACGTCGATGCCCAGGACCCCGGCCATGGCCGCGGGGTGGATCCCGCCGTGGAACAGGGCCAGCCGGGGCAGGATGGTGCGCGTCTCGGCGGACAGGCGGCCCAGGGAGAGACGCACGCTGGCCAGCAGGCTGGTCTCGCGCTGGCCCGGGTGTCTCTCCTCGAGCAGGGTCATGTGCCGGACCATGGCGTCGGCCGTGGTCTCCAGCCCCTCCTGGGCCACCAGGGGCGCCAGCAGCACCAGGCTGCGGGGGTGGCCCCCCACCGCCTCGACGAGCTTCTCGATCCAGGTCTCGTCCTCGTGCCCCTCACGGGCGGGCTCGACCTCGTCGCGCTGGAGGATGCGAGCCACCAGCTGCTTGCCCTCGGCGGGGGACAGGGGGGCGAGGCGGTGGAAGTTGCGGTCCAGCGGCCTGGGGGGGATCTGGCGGCTCGTCAGGATCAGCCGCGTGTCACCCGCGCGGGACAGGGCCTCGAGCATCGTCAGCAGCTCGCTCACCGGCTCCGGCACGGCCTCGGCCGGGCGCGGCAGCACGGACTCGAGGTTGTCCACCACCAGCAGCGAGGGGGTGGAGCTCAGGGCGTCGAGCAGGGGGACCATGGCCGCCAGCAGCCGCTCCTCGGGCGTCCCGTTGCCCTCCACCCGGGCCACCGAGTAGTCCGGGATCAGCTGGGATCCCAGGGTGTCCAGCACGGTGCGCGCCTCGCCGTACTGCTCCACCGAGACGAAACCCGCGTGGCGCACGGCGCCGGTGCGCCGCAGCCAGCGCGCCGCCTCCACGGCCAGGGCGGTCTTGCCCTGGCCGCCGTCGCCGAGCAGGGTCAACCAGCGCTCGGTGCGCAGGTGCCGCTGGATCACGGTGAGATCCCACGCGCGCCCCACGAATCCGTGGTCGGGCGAGGAGGGGAGGGGGTCGTCCTGGGGATCCTTCGGCGGCTCCTCGCCGGTCCACGCGTCGGCCGGGAGGAGCGCGGTGTCGCCCTGTTCCTGCTGGTACAGCACCGGCACGAACCAGTCCTGAAGGGGGGCGGTGCCGGCCACGCTCGGTTCGCCCAGGCGGTCCTGCAGCGTGTGCAGCCGCAGCGCCGACTGGGCCGCGGCCATGGCCGCGCTGATGCTACGACCCTGGCCCAGCATCCGGTAGAACGCGTCCACGAACCTCCGCGTGCTGGCGGCCCGAACCACGTGGCTCATCGCCACCACCGAGCCCACGCCGCACTCGAGCAGGCTCACGGCCACCGAGGCGGGCGCCGTGCCGCGGGCGGCGGCGGTCTGGCAGGCCTCGAGGAAGACCAGCGGGACACCGCGATCCGAGAGCAGCTCACCGAAGGTCGCGGCGTCCACCAGCGCGACGCGTCGCGTCACCTGGCCCGTGTCCACGTCTTCGGCGTACTCGAAGCACAGCTGGCCAGTCCCCCGGACAGCGTCCACCACGCCGTGGCCGTCGAAGTGCACCACGGCGAAGGGCCGCCCCTCGTCCTGGGCCTCGTCCAGGGCATCGCGCAGCCCGTCGAGGGTGCCGTCCGGCAGGACCGTCAGCTCCACCGCGTCGCCCAGGGGCGCCAGCGCGTCGGACAGGGGCAGCGCGGAGGCTCGCGGGTCGATGAACGACAGCCCCTCGGCCTCGGGGCGCGAGACCACCAGCAGGACCCTCAGCGGGAGCCCTTCGTCGGGGCGATCGCGGTCCTGGCCCCCTGCGAGCTGCCTGCGGACCCTGCAACGGACCGGCGGATCGAACAGGAAGCCCGATCCGTCGGCCAGGATCTCCCACGGCAGCGCGAGCAGCTCGGCAGCCGCGGCGCGCTCCCCCTCGGCGCGTATCGTGATCAGCTCGCGCTGCCCGGCGGCTCCGGCGGACCACGCCTCGAAGGTGCTCCGGTGCTGGCCGACGGTGGCCTCGGCCAGGCCTCGACCCCAGCCAGGGAGCTTCGCCTCGATCTCCTTTGCGCGCTCGTGGAACGTGCCGAAGGGCCAACCTGGGTAGATCTCCTGGTACCACCGGAGCTCCTCGGCCTCCATGGGGCCGAACGGAGAGACGAAGCTCGTCACGGCTCCCTCCTGGATACCACCTTCCGTGATCGCCTCGACCCGCAGCTCGGCGGCGACGCGCTCACCCCCGCGGTCGCCGCGCTCGCGGCGCAGGGACGAGAACGACAGGCGGAGCTCACGTCTTGTGGGAACCATCACCCTTCCTTATAGCGTGGAAGGGTCATCCAAGGGCGGATTCGAGGCGCTCGCGGACCGTGGCGAACACCTCGTCCGAGGCGCGCTGCGTGGCCTCGAGAGCCTCGCGCGCCCGAACGCGCGTCTCGGCCACGTACTCGGGATCGGCCAGGCCGTCGAGGTTGATCATCACGTTGAGGTAGGCGCCCCGCGCGGCGGCCAGGGCGGCGGCGGAGGCCGTCCCCGCGTCGCTGGCCGCGGAGCCCAGGCCCCTGTCCAGGGCGATGCCCGCCAGCGCCACGGTGCGCGGACAGGCCTCGAGGACGCTCAGCGGGACGTCGGTGGCGAGCTTCTGCGCGGCGATCATGGCGGCCTCGCGGGCGGTCTTCTGCTCCGGGGTCTTCCGGGGGAGGCGCATGGCGTCCATCATCTCGTTGAACGCGTCGGTGTCGGCGTCGATGGCGTGGACGAAGGCCTCCTTGAGGTCCTGTCCCTCGACGGCCGCAGCGTCGAGCTCCGCGGCGGCCTCGGCGTACTCGGGCCGGCCCACGGTCAAGCTGGCCACCATGGCCGACAGGCCCGACGCCAGGGAGCCGCACAGGGCCGCGACGGAGCCGCCGCCAGGGGCGGGCGCGTCCGAGGAGGTGGTGTCCACGAAGTCGCGGACGGTCATGCTCGCCAGGGGCCCGTCCTTGGCCACGCGGTATTCGATGATCCGGTCGTCCGGGTCGAACGGCGTGAGATCGGCCATGCCCATGGACTGGATCGCCACCTGGATCAGGCGCCGCTCGGGCACGCCGGTGCACAGGCCCTGCAGACCGAGGTAGTAGCGACCGGCGTCGAGCAGGGACTGCTTGGGCACCAGCCCGACGACCTCGCTGCCCGTGACCCGGACGCCGGCCTGGCCGCGGGAGAACTCGCGGCACGCCTCGAACACCTCGTGCAGGCCCACCTGGCTGGCGTCGGTCAGGTTGAACGAGCACTGGGCGCGGCCGTACTCCTCGATGACCCAGCCCACCCCCTGCACGCCGACGAAGCGGCCGGGGATCAGCTCGATCTTGCCCCTGGCGTTGCGCACGAACTCGTAGTTCTCGTCGCGCTTCGCGTAGCCCTTCTCGCGCACCCTCGCGGCGATGTAGTGGGCCTTGGCCTTGTCCTTGGTGTTGACGTTGACGTTGTAGGCGATGAGGAAGGGGCGCGCGCCCGTGGTCAGCACGCCGAAGCGGGGCTCGAAGCGCGCGGGACCGTAGTCGGGGGCCCACTCGGGCTTGCCCAGCTTCTCCGCCAGCGCCTCGTACTCGCCGACCCGGATGTCCGGCAGGCGGCGTCGTTCGGGCTTCTGGGCCGCGGCGGCGTACAGGTACACCGGCAGGTCGAGCTCGTCGGCCACGCGTCGGGCCAGCCGGTGGGCCAGCTCCACGCAGTCCTCCATGGTCACGCCGGAGACGGGCACGAACGGGCACACGTCACAGGCACCCTGCCGCGCGTGCTCGCCTGTGTGCTGGCTCATGTCGATGACGTCCAGCGCCCTGGCGATCCCGGCGAAGGCGGCGTCCACCACCGCGTCCGGTGACCCGATGAGGGTGTACACGGTGCGGTTGGTGGCCCGTCCCGGATCCACGTCCAGCAGCTCCACGCCGGCCACGCCGCGGAATGCAGCGGCGATGGCCTCGACCACGTCGGGGTTTCGTCCCTCGCTGAAGTTGGGAACACATTCGACGAGCTTCACGACAGCCTCCAGGTCCTAGGGTCGACCGAGCACCACCGCGGCGGCGGTGCCCTCCATGGCCATGGCCGTGACCAGGGCCCGCTCGGGGCGCGCGGCGGGGCGCGCGGCCGGGTAGCCGTCGATGGGCTCGGCCGGGCGCCAGGGGGTGATGGGAGCGTCCGCAGCCATGGCGGACAGGGCGGCGGCGACCCCCAGGGCGCCGTGGGCGGCCTCGGCGAAGCCGGTGACCGGCGTGTGGGGGAGGATCTGCATGCGGTCCAGGTGATCGCCGAAGACCTCGCGCCAGGCCTCCACCTCGAGGGCGTCCATGGTCGGCAGACCGTAGCCGGTGGGCACGAGCAGGTCGATCTCGTCGGGTCGCAGCCCCGCGTCGTCGAGGGCCGCGGTCAGGGTGCCCACCAGGTTGGTCGCGTCGGCGGGGAAGCCGCGGGCTTCGGCCGGCGGCGCGAAGCCGGTGGCGTACCCGAGGAGGGTGGCGATGGGGGCGGCGTCGCGGGCCGCGGCGCCCTGCTCGGTCTCCAGGACCACGTAGGCCGCGCCCTCGCCCGGCACCATCCCCGTGGCGCCGGCGCCGAAGGGCTGGCAGGCGGTGGTCGGGTCGTCCGACGTGCTGAGCAGGCCGCGGAACGCCTTGTACATCAGCGGGTGCTCGATGGCCGAGGAGCCGGCGCCGCCGCACATGGCCAGATCGGCGTCGCCGTCGCGCAGGGTGTGCAGCCCGGCGCCCATGGCCTGGAGCCCGGCGGTGCAGAACCCCATGAACGTGTTGCAGGGGCCCCGGGCCTGGAGCTGGATGGCGCCGTGACCCACGGGCATGTTGTTCATCAGGCGCAGGAACTCGAACCCGGTGAAGCGCTTCATGCCCGCCATGATCTTGCGGTCGTCGATGCGGTACTCCCCCTCGGCCGCGGCCTCCTCGTCGCGCACCAGGTAGCTCATCCCCACCTGCTTGTGCATCTCCGGGAGGTTGACGTAGCTGCCGATGAACAGGCTGCGGCGGATCGCCTCGTCCTGATCGGGATCGGGCGCCACGCCCGCGTCGGCCATGGCCAGCCCGATGCCCACGCTGGACAGGTAGGTGTAGCGGGTCATGGTCGCGGGCCGCAGGGCGCGCGTACCCGGCAGCGAGCGCAGCAGCTTGGGATCCTTGGCGACCACGCCGCCGAACCCGGGCTGCAACAGGTGCAGGGGCTCGGGCAGGGGCGAGAAGGCGCCGCCGCCCTCGCTCAGGGCCCGCAGGAAGTCCTCGTTGGAGGGGCCGGCGCCGCAGCAGACGCCGTATCCGGTCACCAGTGTCGGTCGTCTCATGGCTCTACCCCTCGAAGGCCCGCAGCACGAGGCTGACGTTCTGGCCGCCGAACCCGAAGGAATTGCTGACCACGGTCCGGCACGGGTGATCGCGGCCGGTGTTGGGCACGTAGTCCAGGTCGCAGTCCGGGTCGGGCGTCTCCTGGTTGATGGTGGGGTGCACCTTGCCGGTGCGGATGCTCTCGAGGCAGACCACGGCCTCGGTGGTGCCGGCCGCGTGGATGATGTGGCCGAACATGGACTTCGACGAGCTCACGGGGATGTCGTAGGCCCGCTCGCCGAACACCTGCTTGATGGCCGAGGTCTCCGCCGCGTCGTTGAACTTGGTGGAGGTGCCGTGGGCGTTGACGTAGTCGATCTCGTCGCGGTTCACCTGAGCGTCGTCCAGGGCGGTGCGGATGGCCCTGGCCATGCCCGCGCCGCTGGGATCGGGGTCGGTGAGGCGGTAGGCGTCGGTGGTGACGCCGCAGCCCACCAGCTCGCCGAGGATGTCCGCGCCGCGCGCCCGGGCGTGCTCGAGCTCCTCGAGGACCAGGGTCGCGGCGCCTTCACCCATGACGAAGCCGTCGCGGCCCGCGTCGAAGGGGCGGCTGGCGCCCGCCGGGTCGTCGTTGCGCCGGCTCAGGGCCTTGAGCATGGCGAAGCCCGGGATCATGGTGCGGGTGGTCGGCGTGCCCGCGCCTCCGGCGAGGACCACGTCGGCCTCGCCGCGGCGGATCATGCGCAGCCCCTCGGCCAGGGTGTGGCCGCCGCTGGCGCAGGCGGACGCGGGGTTGTACGTCTGCCCGGCCCCGGCCATGGTGGCGAGCACCGGGCAGGCCAGGTCCAGGTAGTAGTCGTCGAACATCTGCACGTCGGGCCGGCCGGCCATCGCCTCGTAGAAGGGCGCGACGTCCTCCTTGTCGGCGCTGTCCAGGTGCCCGAACATCTCCAGGGCCAGGGGGCCGAAGAGCTGCAGCGACGCCGAGCCGATGCCGGTGGCGAGGATGACCGCGCGCCGGCGCGGATCGTCCGCGTCTGGCCCGATCCCCGCAGCGTCCAGGGCCTGCCCGGCCGCGTGCACCGCGAAGCGCAGGGACCGGTTCTCGATGGGGTAGGGGCCCACGTGAGCGGGGACCTCCACCTCATAGGGCACCTCGGCCGCGATCTGCGTGGGCTGGTCCACGGGGTCGAAGTTGCGGATGCGCGTCACCGCGCTGACACCCTCCACCAGCTGGGCGAAGAGGCGCTGCGGACCGGCGGCGTGGGGTGCTACGACCCCGGCGCCGGTGATCACCACCCTACGTTGCATGGATTCGCTCCCGGGTCGTCGATGCCGCGGTCACTTGCGCATCGCGTAGAAGGTCCAGGTCACCTCACCCACCAGCTCGAACCCCATGCCCTCGTAGTCGCTGGATTCCGTGCCGATGATGTCGGTGTAGAAGAACCCCGGCCGTGCGTAGATGCCCATGCCGAAGCTCTTGTTCTGCTTGAGCACGTCCACCCCGACCCGGCAACCGGCGCCCAGGGTCACGTACTCGACGATGCTGGTGAACTTGCCGAAGTTGAAGATCAACGCGGGGGCGACGGCAAAGGCTGCGTCCGCGTCGGGGTCCGTGTGGAAGTGGGCGTAGGTGTACTGGGAGAAGTTGGGGACCGCCAGGGGCTCGGTCGCCGCCCCGACGATGGTCTGGAACAGGTTCCACTGCAGGTCGATGGAGAAACGATCGGTCTTGGGGAACAGCCTCAGCTCGAGGTTGAGCAGCTCCAGGTTGGGCAGCGGCGGCTCCATGTCGCAGATGTCCTGGCCGCACCAGTCGTACTCCAGATCCTGCGAGGCCAGCGTCCCGATCAGGTTGCCCTGCTTGCGCACGGTGAAACCGGCGGCGAAGTTCCAGCCGAGCCCCATCGCCCGCTCCTGGGCCGCCGCGGGGATTGCCGGTACGGCGAGGGTCGAGAGCACGAACGTCGCCACGAGAGCACAGGTACGGGAACCGAGACGCATCATCTACCCCTTCACTACAACAGTTCACACGCGCGAGTCGCGCCGGAGTCTATAGCGCTCGCGTCGGGCTTGCCAAGCGGCTTCACTTCTTCAGGGCGTACCACGTGAACGTGGTCTCGAAGACGATCTCCGGGATGGCCGCGCCCGCGCTGCCGTCGGTGATCACGTAGGCGGACGGTTTCAGGTGCAGGCCGAGGCAGAAGCGGCGCCCTGGGCCGTTGAACTCGAGGCCCATCCGCGCGCCGAATCCGGGCAGCACGTCGCCGTCGACGACCATGAACTTGAACAGGGGCGCCAGGGCCAGCGAGAGCGGCAACTTCGGTGTGAGGTGGAACGTCGTGTAGATCGTCTGCAGGTAGAACGGGTAGCCCGAGGTGGAGAAGAGGAGCGACCACATCACGTTCCACTGCAGGTCGATGGAGAAGATCTCCGCGGGGTGGATGCGCAGCTCCGGCGACAGCAGCTCGGCGTAGGGGCCGATGGGGATCGCCCCTCCCGTGCCGTCGACCCAGACCCCCACGCCCCAGATCCCTCCGGCGGCGTTGAAGCCGAACCCCACGACACGCTGACCAGCGCCCTGGGCCTCCGACGCTTGGGCGAGGCCGAGGGACAGGGTCAGCGCGAGGATCAGCAGCAACCTGGACGTACAACGGGCCATCGAAACCCTCCTGATGTGAGTGGGTCGCAGGGAGTATACGGTCACGCGGGCGTCAGGACGAAGCCGAAAGCTTCGCCCTCCTCCCCCGTGGCGTGGAGCAGCGCGGGCTCCGCGGGCAGGCTCCCGTCGGCGATCCGGGTGGCCAGCAGGCCCAGGGACAGCGGCGCCTGGGCGGCGAACATCTGGCCCGTCCGTTCGGCGTCCTGTGCGGTGGCCGCGGTCACCCCGGCGGCCCGCAAGGTGGTCTCCGTGGCCTCGCGGTCCCCCCACGGGCCGGTGGCGAGGCGCGCGGTGGCGACGGCGCCCGGATCCACCTCGCAGTCGTCGAGGAACCGGACCAGGGCCGCCGCGTCGCCGCGGGGCAGGCGGCCGGCGGCCACCAGCCGCGCCAGCGGGCGGT
>CAYRNR010000054.1:0-49347 GCA_964425605.1 uncultured Rickettsiales bacterium
TCAGGTAGGTGAACCAGGAGATCAGCGACCAGACCTCCTTGCTGTCCCAGGCCCAGTAGTTGGCCCAGGCCTCGTAGGCCCACAGCGACCCCATGATCAGCCCGGCGGTGAGGAACGGGAAGCCCATGGCGATGATGCGGTGGGTGAAGGCGTCCACCGTGTCGAGGGTCTCGCCGGACAGCTTGCCCAGCTTGCCGCCGATCAGGTACAGCGACGCCGACGCCACGGCCAGCCCCAGCGAGCCGTAGCCGAACAGGTACACCACCACGTGGGGCACGAACCACGGACTCTGCAGCGCGGGCGGCAGGTCGGTCTGGAAGTCCCCGGCGCGCAGGCCCATGGCCAGGATCACCACCGCCGCGACGCAGGTGAGCGAGCCGAACAGGCTCACCAGCACCGTGCCGGCGCGGCGCAGCACCTCCAGGCCGCCGGAGATGTGGATCAGCAAGTAGGCGGCCACCAGGCTCACCGCGAGCACCAGGTAGACCTCGTACAGGGTCTGGAACGGCGCGTGCCCCACCTCGACGCCGCGGCGGTACACCGTGGCCACGAGCAGCATCAGCCCCACGACCATGCCCACGTTGGCCGACCAGACCATCACCATGGCGCGTTTGAGCGCGGCCGCGGCGTACACGGGGATCAGCAGCGCGAACCACGCGAGGCAGACCTGATGAAGCAGCGTGGTGGTCATGACTCACCTCGCCTCGGGCGGCGGTCGAACAGGGGCTGGACGTAGAAGCACCAGCAGATGCCCAGCAGCAGCATCCACAGCCCCGCCTGGACCAGGGGCCAGGCCGGATCGCGCACCACCTGAAGGCCGCTGTAGTCGGGACGGCTCGCGTCCGCGTCGGACTGGTAGAACCGGAAGCCGCGGAAGATGGCCGGCCGGTTCACCTCCAGCTGCCCGCCATCCACGGCCTCGCCCTCCTCGACGAAGGACACGTGGCTGCGCCAGTCGCGCGGCGGCCGGTCGGTGTTGTCGGCCAGCAGCAGCGCGAACCCCGACGCCCCGTCCTCGGAGCGCAGCATGGTCGCGCCCTCGGGGGTGTTGGACAGCAGCCACTGTTCGGTGGTCTGCGGACCGTCGAACACCAGCTTCAGCGCGGTGTGTGCCTCGGCGCCGTCCTCGCCGGGTTCGGCCAGCACCGTCTGCTCGGTGCCCGCGGCCAGGATCTCCGCGACGGCCAGGGAGCCCGCGCCGTGGGTGAGGCTCGCGCCCTCGCCCAGGGGGATCGCCGCGGGCTCGACGCCCTCGCCGCTGGTCAGGGCCACGGCGCGCCCGTCGGCGTCCACCAGGATCAGGACGCGCTCGCGGGTCGGCGAGCACCAGTAGTCGTACTCGAACGTGACCTCGTAGCCCTCCCAGGGCAGCTGGCTGAACCCCTGGAGGCGCGGATCCGAGAAGAACAGGAACTCGCCCTCGTGACCGTCCTCGCCGCGGATTCGCGCGCGAAGCGCGGGGTTGCGGGGGAACTCCAGCGGGTCGCCCTCGGTCTTGCCCACGCGGAAGTCGGGGACCAGCTCCTCGACGGTGATCTGCAGGCCCTCGTAGTCCAGGGCCGCGCCCACGGAGGCCGGCGTGACCCGCGCCGGCGCGCCCTCGCGGGCCAACGACAGCCAGCCGGGGCCCGCCTCGGGCACGCAGCCGTCGCCGCCCGCCGCGAGCATCCCGTCCACGTCGCGGTCGCCCTGGGCGGCCACCTTGACCTTGTAGCGGTTGGCCTCGTCGATGTACGGCAGGCTGTCGCCGGTCAGCCACAGGTCGAGGAACTCACCGTCGGCCGCGCCGGCCTCGCGCAGCTCCACCAGCAGCGCCGGGGGCCCCTCGTCCGCGGCCAGGTACGTTCGTACGAGCCCGGGGGACTCGGTGATCTCGGCCATGGTGACGGTCCACGAGGTGCCAGACTCGGGGTCCGTCAGATCGAAGATCGCCCCCTCCTCGAGCTTGTAGCTGTGCCGCAGCGGCGCGGGCCCGCCCATCATGCCGTGGTGGGGATCGTTGCTGGACAGCACCTCCACCGCCAGGTCCTCGTGGTACAGGGTGTCGAACCGATCGAGGCGCACGGCGAAGCCCAGCGGCTGGGCCGTCATGGGCTTCTGGCCGATGAACGTCGACGCCTTCTGCCCCACGTTCAGCGGCAGCACCCCGCGCTGGCCGCGGTAGGCGCCGACGGTGGCGCCGAGGACCACCATCACCAGGCCCAGGTGGGCCGCGTGGAATCCCAGGTTGCGCACCGACGGCCTGCGCCGCATCACCGCGCCCACCAGCAGGTTGGCCGCCAGCAGGTAGAACAGGCCGATGAACCACCACGCGGCGAACAGATCGGTCAGCCGCAAGGCCTCGGCGACGCGGTAGAGCACCGTGAACAGGCCGGCCCACGACACGGCCAGCGCCTGGGCCTTCTCCTCGTCGGCCGCCGCGCGCAGCCCCTTGACGGTCTTCTCGCGCTCCTCGGCGGCGATGGCCTCGCCGAAGGCGGTCTCGAGGCGGTCGAGCTGCTCGGCGTGGGCTTCGGGGATCTCCACGGCCCGCGGCCACGGGTGGGAGGCCTTGACCAGCAGGTGCGCCCAGGCGAACGACAGGGTCTGCTGGAACTCGTCTTCGCTGGCCGCGTTGATCTGGCTGCGCTGGACCGTCAACGTGCCCAGGGTGCACGCCACGGTCAGCGTCACGAGCAGCACCACGGCCGTGCGCACCGACCGCAGCACGCCGAAGAACCCGCCGAAGACGATGGCTGCGGCCAGCGCGAAGGCGATCACACTGGCCCACGGCACGTCGCCGGCAAAGGTCTGCGCCGCGTGCAACAGCACCGCGCAGATGGCCACGGCGCGCAGGCTGCGGCCGGTGGCGCTCGATGTGCGAGTCTCGGGTGTGGGCGCGCTCACGGTGCCTATCTATCTACAACCCGGCCCGATTGCCAGCCCGTCGCTACGGACTCGGGGCCGCGGGCCCGGCCGGGGTGTCGGCAGGTGTGGGTTCGGCGGGCACGTGGCACTGGGCGCACTCGGTGGGTGGCGTCGTGCCCTTGGGCGGCTCGCGGTGGCAGCCCAGGCAGCTGTCGTGGAAGGCCGGCTCCAGCGCTCTGGGCTCACCCGCGGCCGGCTCGGCGGCCCCCTTGGCCAGGACGTGGCACTGCGCGCACGGCGGGGTCCCCACCTCGGCCATGTTGTGGTGGCACTGGGTGCAGGCGATGGAGCGGTCGATGGCGTGGGCCTTGTGCTCGAAGGTCACCACCTCGGCCTCGCCGCCGTCGGCCTTGAGCATCATGGTGTCGGCCATGGACCCCAGGGCCAGCCAGCCGCCGGCGACCACCAGGGCGGCCCCGATGATGCGAGCGATGCGGTCTCTCATTTCTTGCTCCTCGCCGGTGGTCCCTCGGCCGTGACGCCGGGAGCCCCCATCCACTCCATGGGTGGGGCATCGCGCTCCTCGCCGGATCGCGCCGCCACGATCTCGTCGAACCGGCGCGTGTGCTTGCGCAGCAGCATCTTCTTGTCCCGGAACGGCAGGAACGCGCTCTTGAACCCGTTGACGATGACCCAGCGCAGCTCCTCCACGGTGAGATCGAACTCCTTGGCCGCCAGCAGGTACTCGTCGGTGACCGTGGTGGCGGTCACCAGCCGGTTGTCGGTGTTCAGCGTCACGCGCAGCCCCAGATCCAGGTAGAAGCGGAAGGGGTGGCGCTGCAGCTTGCGGACGCTGCCGGTCTGCAGGTTCGACGAGATGCAGATCTCGATGGGGATGCGGTGATCGTTGACGTAGTTGAGCAGGTCGCCGTCCTCGCGGAGGCGGACCCCGTGCCCCAGCCGGTGGGCGCCGCAGTAGTGGATCGCCTGGGCGATGGACTCCGGGCCGTAGGCCTCACCGGCGTGCAGGGTGCAATTGATGTTGTTGTTGAGGATCAGATAGAAGGCTTCCTTGTGATCCTTGGCCGGGTAGTCCTCCTCGGCGCCCGCCAGGTCGAAGCCCACCACGCCGCGGTTCTTGAACGCCACCGCCAGCTCGGCCAGCTGCAGGCTCGTCTCGGGGGAGATGTTGCGGATACCGCAGATGATCACGCCGGTGGCGATGTCGTACTTCCGCTCGGCCTCGGCCAGCCCGTCGAGCACGGACTGCACGACCTGGTCCAGCCTCAGCCCCTGCTCGGTGTGGAGGATGGGGGAGTACCGCACCTCCAGGTAGGCCACGTTCTCCGCGGCTGCGTCCTCGGCCACCTCGAACGCCACCCGGTGCAGGGCCTCGCGGGTCTGCAGGACCCTGCAGGTCTGGTGGAAGGCCTCGAGGTAGGAGCTGAGATCCTCGTGGGTGTCGCCCAGCCGCAGGGCCCGCGACAGCCCCTCGGCGTCGTCCGCGGGCATCTGCACGCCGTACTCCCGGGCCAGCTCCAGCATGGTCTCGATGCGCAGGGAGCCGTCCAGATGGCAGTGCAGATCGGTCTTGGGCAGGGCCTCGATGAGCCTGCGATCGATGGGAACGTCGTTCAGAGCCGTCATGTTCCTTCTCCTCGGCGGTTACGCCGCGCCCGCCCAGTGCTCGGCGACGCCTCCTGGCGTGGTGAACCACACGTCGCCGGCCTCGGCCACCTCGCCGAGGATCGCCCCCAGCAGGTCGCGCTGGACGCGGCCGGTGCCGCGGTCGGGAGCCATGCGGATCGAAACCACCGCCACAGTGTAGCGATCGCGAATCGCCATGATCTTGGTGCGCATCAGGTCCATCAGGTCCAGCCCCTGCCAGCCCCCGTCCAGGAGCATCTCCTGGGGGGCCACGGTGATCGGGACCTCGAGGATTCCCTCGCAGCGGAACGGCGTGGTGACGGCGCAGCCCCGGTGACCGCCGTCGCCGGGGCACGGGATGGTGTCGGGCATGCTGCACGAGTACCGGGTGACCGGCCTCAGCTCGTCGAGGCGCTGGCCGCGCAGCGCCCACGGCGCGCCGCGGAAACCGCGGATCTGCAGCTCCTTCATGTCCTTGTCCAGGCGCCGCAGCTGGCGCCGCAGCACTGCAGGTCGGCGCTGGTGCGCCTCGGTGGCGAGGAGCCCCACCTCGGCCCCGGCCTCGACAGCCCCCCGCAGGGCCTTGGAGCCCAGGAGCGCGGGAGCGACGAACAGGGCCGGGATGGCCCCGTGCGCCAGGTCCTCCTCGACCACGGCGTTGACCTGCTGCATGGCCTCGCGGGTGTCCACGTCATAGGTCACGCACAGCACGTAGCGCCGGCCATCGGGCCACGGCGGCGCCTCCAGGTGAGCCCGCTGCGGGTCGTCCCGGGACAGCGCCTCGTCCACCAGTCCCCGGTACAGGGCCCTGCGGTAGTCGTCCACGCGGGCCTCGTCGGGCCAACCCAGGGAGCCGCAGCCCCTGGGGCTTCCGCGGCGGGTTCCGAAGAGCCCGGCCTTGCCCGGTCCGCGCCGGTGCAGCAGCTCGCGAAGCACCTGGTGCGGGTTGCCCGGCAGCAGCAGCGTGCCGTCGGGGGCCTCGGTCACCGCGGCCATCGGATCGGGCGTGAATGCCCGCAAGCAGGCGTCCACGGTCTCGCACGGGCGGGGCACCCCGGAGAAACGCACGGGCCTGCCCGCGAGCCGGTCCAGCTCCGCGTGGAAGCCGGCCTCCTCGCGATCCCAGGCCGCCAGGTATCGGATGTAGGGGTGGGTCATGTTCTCGACGGACACAGGTGGGCGACCGGGCATCGATCGCACTGGGGTTTGCGGGAGTGGCAGCAGCGGCGCCCGTGCCAGATCAGCTGGTGGTGTGCCAGGATCCAGCGCTCCTCGGGGAGCTGGGCCGTGACGTCCCTCTCCACGGCGTCAGGGGACTTCGCCGCGGTCAGCCCGAGGCGCCGCGACAGCCGGCCCACATGGGTGTCCACGGCGAACGCGGGCACGCCAAAGGCGTTGGACAGGATCACGTTGGCCGACTTGCGCCCGACGCCGGGCAGGGCCATCAGCTCGTCGCGGGACGAGGGGACCGCGCCGCCGTGCCGCTCGATCAGCGCGCGGCAGCTGCCGATGATGGACCTCGCCTTGGAGCGCCCCAGGCCGCAGCTGCGTACCTGAGCCTCGAGCTCGTCCTCCTCCGCGCCGGCGAAGGCGGTCACGTCGGGGTAGCGCTCGAACAGCCCCGGCGTGATCTGGTTGACCCGCTTGTCGGTGCACTGGGCGCTGAGGATCACCGAGACCATCAGCTGGAGGGGATCAGCGTGACGCAGCTCGATTCCAGCCTGAGAGTACTCCTCGGCCAGCAGGTCGAGGATCTGTTCCGCGCGCGGGGCTTGGGTGACCATCGAGGGCATGATCCGCCTTTGCGCGGTCTCCGGCAAGGGGCTGCGCGTCAGACGGGGCCCACCGGCGCTCCGGTCTGGCGACGGATCACCACGGCCGTGGCGTCGCCCCTGGGATCGCACACCCACTCGGTCCACTGCGTCATCAGGCGATCGCGGATCACCCGCGCCGGCTGGCCGCGCGACTCGTCGAGGGTGGCGAGGAGCCCCTGGCTCCCGAGGAACCGGCCGGCCTCGTCCTGCACGGCCGTCAGCCCGTGGGTGGCCAGCAGCAGGGTGTCGCCCGGCCCCAGCCGCAGCTTCCCGTCGGGGTCGTCGGCCTCGTCCTGCAGCCCGATCCACACACCGGACCAGTCGTGGGTCTGGCACCCTGTGCCGTCGGCCCGGGCGAGCCACATCTCCCGGTGGGCCCCGGCAAAGGCGACGCCGCCGTCCGGGGACAGGCGCACCAGGCGCAGGCAGGCGAAGGTGTCTTCCCAGCCGACGCGAGCGGTGTACCGGGCGAGCAGGCTGTCCATCGCGCGCAGGACCACGGTGGGTGGCGCGCCGGGCGCGACCCCGATCGCCGCCTCGAGGGCGCCGTTGAGCAAGGTGTTGAGCATGCCTGCGCGGAGGCCGCGTGTGGCCAGGGTGCCCACCGCGAGCCACAGGCTGCCGTTGGACCCTGGCAAGAGGGTGCACAGATCGCCGCCGGCCTCGGCCGCCCGCCAGCGGCCCACCGCCAGATCGTGACCGCCGAGGCTGATCTCGTCGGGCGCCGTGGAACCCTGGATCCAGCGATCGATCTCCCGGTCCCTGGCCTCCCGGACCGTGTCCTCGTGCTGCGTGCGCATGCGCTGCTGCTGTCGGAGCCAGTCGTTGAGCGCGTCCTCCACCACGGCGATCTCCGGCGCGGTGGCGTGCTCGACCACTGGCCGCGCCTCCCCGGCCGCGGCGCGGCGTGCGAACGACTCCAGCCGGCGCAGGGGCCGCGTGAAGGAGCGGGTGACCAGCGTCAGGCCGATCCAGCACGCCACGAGCCCGACCCCGGCCACGGCCGCGAGGCGGCTCAGCGCCGAGGAGCTCATGGCGCTGCGGCCGGCGGCCTGGTCCAGGACCACCAGGCGAACGGGCTCGTCCGCGGGATCGCGACCCAGGCCCACCCCCTGGACGAAGTAGCGCTGGCCGGCCACGGCCACCCGTCGAGCCTGCGCTGTGGAGGTCGCCGCGAGCACGCTGGACAGGAGCGCGGAGAACTCCGGGGCCATGGTGTGGCCGTGGACCTCGTCACCCACCACCAGGGCGAGCTGCGCGTCGGTGCTCTCGGCGAGCTGTTCCAGGGACGGCATGGGGCTCGAGGCCAGGATCAGGCCGAGGCGCTGGTTGTCGACGGTGATCGGAGCGAGCACCGCGCGGGTCAGCCGGTCGTCCAGGCGGATCCAGCGGCTCGAGACGCCGCGTTGCAGGTCCCCAGCGACCTTCGGATGGGTCAGCACGGCGTCGCAGCGCACGGGATCACCCACCCGGGCGAGCACGTCCCCGTCGGAATCGAGGACCTGGATCTCGCCGATGTGCGCCAGGGTGCGCGCCTGCTGGAGCTCGGCCCAGACGTCGACGGAGGCCCTCGACGAGGCGCGGGCCAGGGCCACACAGGCCGGACTCTCGGCGAGGGTCGCCGCCGCGGTCTCGACGTGCAGGTCCTCCTCGTCGAGGAACGCCTCGACGAGCAACACCTTGGCGCCGATGGCGTCGGTGGCGCGCTGGTGGGCGCTCGCCGACAGGGTCTGGTGGACCAGCAGGATCCCCGCAGCAGTGCTGCCGACGCAGATGACCAGCGCGGTCAACAACAGGCGGGTGCGGATGGACACGGCTCCATTGTCCGCCCGCGGCTCTCCCCCTTTCAACCGCGAAGCGTAGACTTGCACCATGCCTGCGCGTCCTCCGAGAAAGCCTCCCTGGCTTCGCGTCGCCATTCCCGGCGGCGACAACCACGCCCGCATCCTCGGCCGCCGCCGCCGCCGCGGCCTGGCCACCGTGTGCGAGGAGGCCCGCTGCCCCAACCGCGCGGAGTGCTGGGAGTGCGGCACGGCCACGTTCATGGTCATGGGCGCGGTGTGTACCCGGGGGTGCCGGTTCTGCGCGGTGGACGCTGCGGCAGCGGGCCAGCCCCTGGACGCCGACGAGCCGGCCAAGCTCGCGGCCACGGTCGAGGAGATGGGCCTGGACTACGCCGTGATCACGTCGGTGACGCGCGACGATCTCCCCGACGGCGGCGCCGCCCACATCGCCGCGTGCGTGCAGGCCCTGCGCGGCATTGGCGTGGGGGTGGAGGTGCTGATCCCGGACCTGGGCGGCGACGAGGCCGCCCTGGCCCAGGTGGCGCGGTCCGGACCTGCGGTGCTGGGGCACAACGTCGAGGTGGTCCGGCGGCTGTCCGCCTCGATTCGCCACCCCCGCGCGGACCACGATCGCTCCCTGGGGGTCCTGCGAACGCTGCGGGAGCTCGGCGGCGCCGGCCAGCTGACCAAGAGCGCGATGCTGGTGGGCCTGGGGGAGACGGACGAGGAGGTGGAGCAGACCCTGGCCGAGCTGCGCGAGGTGGGCTGCCAGATGATCGCGGTGGGCCAGTACCTGCAGCCCACGGCCCGACACCTCCAGGTGGTCGAGTACCGCCCGCCCGCGTGGTTCGACGGCCTGGGCCGCCGGGCGCAGGAGATGGGGTTCGAGCACGTGGCCTGTGGACCGCTGGTGCGCAGCTCCTACCGGGCGTCGGAGCTGTTCGTGAAGGGGAGGCTCGGGTGAGCCGGGGTGACCCGCGGCCGTGGATCAGGCGCCGGTCAGGGTCCGCGCCAGGGCGAATCCCAGCGCGGCCGCGCCCAGGCAACCCACCACCGACGCGGTCACGTTGAGCGCCGCGAGGCCCCAGGCGTCGCGGTGGACCAGGTCCAGCGTCTCGTAGCTGAACGCCGAGAACGTGGTGAAGCCCCCCATCAGGCCGGTGCCCAGGGCGAGCCGGAGGTCCGGCTTGATCGGTGCGCCGCGCAGCTCCAGGCCCATCAGGATCGCGAGCAGACACGAGCCCAGGAGGTTGACCGCCAGGGTGCCCAGGGGGAATCCGGGACCGAACGCCTTGACCATGCCGGTGGCGACCAGGTAGCGCGCCCCGGCACCGACCCCGCCGCCGAGGCAGACCCACAGCAGCTCCCGCATGGGGCTCCTCCTATTCGATCTGCCCGCAGTCCTCGGCCACGATCATGCCCCAGGCCAGGGAGGTGTCGAGGGAGGCCTTGAGCAAGCTGCCGTAGGAGTGCACGTCGATCCACACGTCGTGGCCGGTGAGGGGGACCACGTCCCCCTCGAGCTGGAAGTAGACCTCGGCGTGGCGTCCCCCCACGGTCTCGTCGTCGAAGGGGTAGCTGGCCCAGGTGCCGGGGTAGAGCCCCTCCCAGTCCATGTCCGGGTCCTTCTCCAGGGCGACCCAGAGGGCGTCGCCGGCGTCGCGGCTGTGGTTCACCACGTCGAGGATCTCGCCGCAGGAGATGCCGTCGTCGGTGACCATCAGCCAGCCCACGTCGATGTCACCCGACGGCTGCCAGCCGAAGTGGGCGGGGCTGTTCAGCGGCGGCGCCGCCGGGCCGGTCAGGGCGCTCCCACATCCGGAGATCGGGATCGCCGCCAGCAGGACCGCGCACAGCAGGGCCAGGCGCATCGCTCAGACCTCCAGCTCGCGTTCGATCACGGGGCAGACCTCGGCCTCGAAGTCGCCCCAGACCACGCCCAGATCCAGATCGCCGGTTGCGTTCTCGTCGAACGCGTCGATGAAGACGTAGCCCCCCTCCCCGCTGAGGAGCTCCTCTCCGTCGAGGTAGATCTGGGCCGTGTGGGCACGGTTGGGCTCGAGGTCGTCCATGGCCAGGGTCTCCGACGTGGCCCCCACGTACAGCCCGGGCCAGTCGAACTCGGGCTCGCGGCGCAGGGTGATCAGCATGTGCCTCCCGGCCGAGAGGCTCTGATAGGTGTTGCTGGTCAGCCCCTCGTCCACGTACTCCACCAGGCCGTTGCAGTCGATCTTCAATGAGCTGATCAGCATCAACCCCTCGGCGTACTCCAGCGTGGAGGAATCGCCCACCGTGCCCTGGCGATCCACGGGCAGCAGCGTCTGGGAGCCGGGCGCCTCGACGGCGGCCGGGCCCATCAACCCCTCCTGCGCGGCGCATCCACCCAGGGCCAACCCCAGCAGCGCCAGTCCAATCAGGCGGTTCATGCCTCTCCTCCCTCGGTCCGGGCCATGGACCCGCGCAGCGGCCTGAACCGGCCCGGCGGCGAGACCTGGACTCCGATCAGCCGCATCTGCCGCATCAGCGCCAGCCAGATCAGCACCACCCCGCAGAACGCCAGGGGGAATGCCCCCACCTGCAGCACGCTGGTGACCACCAGCAGCAGCCGATCCGCGGGCGTGATCTCCACCACGTCCACCTGGACGTCGACGGGCGTCATGGACGCGAACCACGCCGAGGAGGTGGCGAACACCAGCCGGATCGACTCGGGGTGCGACGACACGTGGACGTTGCGATCCATCTCGTAGGTCTCGGTGGTGTCGTGACCCCCGCGACGCTTTCGCACCACGTTGTCGCCGAAGTACGTGGACGTGTAGGTCAGGTAGCGGTTGGCGTCGTCGCGGTGGGCCTCCACGTCGAACGAGCAGTAATCACCCTGCTGGATGTCCCGCGACTTGACCGTCAGGTAGAGGTCGTAGCGGGCCTGCGGGTTGACCTGCAGCAGCACCTCGCCGCGGCTGGTGGTGGTGTTCGACGCGTCCACCTGGAACGACACCTGGGAGACCGAGCCGCTGCCCGCCGAGGGGCGTACCAGGAGCGACGAGGCAAAGCACACCACGGCCACGCCCAGCACCACGGCGCCGCCCGCGGCAAAGGCGGCGGTTCGCTTGAAGCCGCCGACCGGTGCGAGTTTCTTGCGCTTCGGCGATGGACGTCTGGCCATCCGTCCTCCAGGCCCCCCATCCTACGCGGACACTTCGCTGCGTGCTATGCTTCCGCGGTTCTGCCCTCTGGGCAGCCCACGCGGAGGCGTACCCAATGAGACGACGAGTGGTGATCACGGGCCTGGGACTGGTCATTCCCCACGGCCAGCAGGTGGACGCGGTCTGGGAGCAGATCGCCGCGGGCCGCGGGGCCCTGCACAAGCTGGTCAAGTTCGATCCGGTGGACATGCCCACCCAGATGGGCGGCGAGGTGCTGTACGAGGTGGCCGCGCCGGACCAGGTGGGCCCCTACCCCGTGGACGGCGACGCGGTGACGTTCACCGCCGGCGCCGTGACCCAGGCGGTGGCGGACGCGGGCCTGGGCGAGGATGGCGACCGTCAGCGGCGCGCCGTGGTCATGGCCACGGGGATCGGCGAGGCCTCGCTGGAGAAGTTCGGCCCCGTGGCGGTGCGTCACTTCCCCGAGGATCACGAGATCTGGCGGGACAAGCTGCGCGAGTTCTACCCGGTCATGCAGTCCAGCCCCGAGGCGGACGATCTCGACGGGTTCTACCTGGACACGGCCCCGGGCATCGCCGCGGTGCTGCTGGGCGCCGGTCAGGTGTACAACACCGCCTCGGCCTGCGCGTCCGGTTCCCAGGCCATCGCCGACGCCGCCCAGCTGGTGCGCCGCGGCGAGGCGGACATCGCGCTCGCCGGCGGCGTCTGCACCGCGGTCAATCGCGCCATGATCCCCGGCTTCTCGTTCCTGCAGGCGCTGTCCCAGCGCAACGACGAGCCCGAGAAGGCGTCGCGGCCGTTCGACGCGGGGCGCGACGGGTTCGTGATGAGCGAGGGCGCGTCCGTGCTGATCCTCGAGGATCTCGAGCACGCCGTGGCGCGCGGGGCCACCATCCACGCCGAGCTGCTCGGATACGGCTACGCCACCGACTCGTACCGGCTCACCGATCCCGAGCCCAACGGCCGGGGCATGGCGCTGGCCATGAGCCGGGCCGTGGCCGACGCCGGGCTCGAGCCGCCGGCGATCCAGTACATCAACGCCCACGGCACCTCCACGGGCCGCAACGACGCCGCAGAGACCAAGGCCATCAAGAAGGTCTTCGGCGACACGGCGTACGACATCCCGGTGAGCTCGTCCAAGTCGATGATCGGCCACCTGATCCACGGAGCGGGCACCACCGAGGCGATCTTCTGCGTCAAGGCGCTGCAGACGGGCCTGCTCCCGCCGACCATCAACTACGAGGAGCCCGACCCGGACTGCGATCTCGACTACATCCCCAACGAGGCCCGCGAGGCCGACGTGGACGTGGTGTTGAGCAACTCCTTCGGCTTTGGCGGCCAGAACGTGTCCATCGTGCTGGGCACCTACCGGGACTAGAGGAGGCGGCGATGCGTGTACCGATCCGTGGAAGTGGCGCACTGACGCCTTTCGGCCTGGGAATCGATCCCCTGTGGGAGGCCCTGATGGAGGGGCAGTCCGCGGTGGCCCCCCTGGCCGAGCCCTACGACCTGCTGGAGCCCGGCTACGGCGCCTGCGTGACCGCCAGGTGGCCCGAGCTACGGCCGCTGCCCGGGGCCAAGGGGCACCGCCCGGCGACCATGACCCGCTACGCCTACCTGGCCTGCGGCGCCATCGGCTCGTGCCTGGCCGACGCGGCGCTGGACCTGGAGGTGGGATCGCCTCAGCGGGGGCTGTACCTGGGGTCCTACTGCAACATGGACCTGATGAAGAAGTACATCCAGCTCTCCCACGTGGTCGCCGATCGCGGCGCCTGGGAGGGCGGCCCCCACAGCATCGACGACTCCCGGGTGATGATGGGGATGAAGAAGTTCACCGGCTTCGAGTACCTCAAGCTGATGAACAACATGCCCACCGCCCACGGCGGCATCCAGGGGGCCTGCCAGGGGCCGTGCAACACTTTCCTGGGCTTTGCCGCGGCCGGGCTGCAGGCCATCGGGCGCGCGGCGCGGGCCATCGAGGACGGCCAGGCCGATGTGATGATCGCCGGCGGGGTCGGCTCGTCGGCGTCGGACCAGATGTTGATGACCCGCGGTTTCCGCGGGATGTACGCCTCGCCGGAGCTCGAGCCCACCGAGGCGTGCCGGCCCTTCGATCGCAACGCCAGCGGCATCGTCCCGGGGGAGGGCGGCGGCTTCTTGGTGCTGGGCGACGGCACCCAGGAGGAGGGGGCCGAGCCGAGGGATCTGGGCGCGATCACGGGCTTTGCCACGGCCTTCGACCCGCCGGCGGGTCATCCTGGAGTCCCGGCGATCATCGACGGCGCCGTGGCCGCCGGCCGCGCCGCCATCGAGGAGTCTGGCCGGGAGCCGGACCTGGTGGTGCTCACCGGGTGGTCCTACCCCGCGCTGGACGAGCTCGAAGCGCAGGTCCACGCCGAGGTGCTCGGCGCGCGCGCTGGCGACGTCCCGGTGATCTTGCTGGGGCCGGCCGTGGGCTCCACCGAGGCCGCGTCCGGACCGCTGGGCGCCGCCGTGGCCCTGCGCGCGATGGTCGAGGGGCGTCATCCCGGCCTGGGCGCACTGACCGAGCCCATCGAGTCGTGGCGCGGACCGCGGCAGCTAGCAGCAGGGGAGGCGGACATGGCGTCGGCCCTGGTCCTGTCGTTCTCGCCGGAGGGTTCCCACGCCGCCGTGGCCGTGGAGAAGGCTCCGTGAAGTACGACCCGGCCAAACGGGTCGAGCCCCAGTGGTGGCGGTCCCTCGGGGCCGAGGAGCGTGTGAGCCTGATCGAGGCCGCGCACGTGGTCCTGCCGGCCTGGCATCATCCGGTGCCCGAGTCGCGTCCCCACGCGCTGCTGCACGTGGTCGCGGAGAACCTGGCGGCCCGCGGCGACGAGATCCCCGTCTACGCCGCGCTGCAGCGGCTGGTCCGTCAGGGGCTGCAGCGGCACGACGCGATCCACGCCCTGGGGAATGCGTGCTCCGAACACGCCCGGGCCATCGGCAGCGGCCGCGCGAGCCCGGACGACCCGCCGCCCGAGGGGCAGATCAAGAGCGCCGCGGCGATGACGGTGGCGAAGTGGCGCGGCGCGACCGCCGGCGGGGGGAATCGGGCGGATCGGCGGGGTAGTGCCCGGGGCTCCAAACGTCCCACCAAGGCGGGTCGAAAGAAAAAGAAGAAGCGTAGGAAGCGATGAGGGTGCTGGCGAGCTGGGGCTCGCAGCAGAAGCGCCCGGTGTTGGCGGGCTAGCGCGTCGATCGCCTGGGCAGAGGGGTAGCATGAGACTGGCGGTCGTCCCCGATGGAATCCTGGAGAGGATCGCCCTCACC
The DNA here is from genome assembly GCA_964425605.1 of uncultured Rickettsiales bacterium. Taxonomy (GTDB): domain Bacteria; phylum Myxococcota_A; class UBA796; order UBA9615; family CAYRNR01; genus CAYRNR01. Next base: position 14,548 of record CAYRNR010000054.1, read on the forward strand.
CTGGGCGTCGTGCCGACCCCGCTGGTCCAGCTCAGCTGGGGGATGGGCTCGTCTCGCAGCATCCTCGCCGGCGTGCGGCTGGGCGTGTTCGACACCCTTGAGACCGGCCCGGCCACGGCCGCCGAGGTGGCCGCGGCGCCCCACTGCTCGGAGGCGGGCACCGAGACCCTGCTGAGTTCGCTCAACGGCTTCGGCAACATCCGCCACCGCGACGACCGGTTCTCCAACACCAAGGTGACGTCGCGCTTCCTGGTCCGCGGCGCCAAGCAGTCCATGGTGGACATGGTCGAGTTCATGGGCGACCTGTGGGACCTGTTCTCGGATCTGGAGGGGGCGGTCCGCGACGGCTCCATCGCCGATCTGCACCACGGAGATCACCCGCCGGAGTTCTGGGAGCGCTACCTCCGTGGCCTGGCCCCCATGGCCGCGATGATGGCCAAGGAGGTCGCGCGGCGGGTGAAGTTCGACCGCCCGCCGACTCGCCTGCTCGACGTGGCCGGCGGCCACGGCATGTTCAGCGTGGGGTTCTGTGACCGCCACGCCGAGCTGCGCGCCGAGATCCTCGATCTGCCCATGGGCGTGCCCGTGGGCGAGGCGCTGGTGGCCGAGACCGGCGTGGCCGACCGCGTGACCTATCGCGCCGGCGACCTGCGCACCGATCCGTGGGGCGAGGACCACGACGCGGTCCTGCTGTTCAACATCATCCACAACCTCACCGAGGACGAGAGCCGCGCGGCCATCGCAGCGGCCCACGCGGCGCTGCGGCCCGGGGGACAGCTGGTGATCCTCGACTCCGACCACCGCCGCACGAGCCGGGACGTGGACCAGACCGGCGGCTTCTCCGAGCTGCTGTGTTACGTCACGTCGGGCACCCGGGCCTACCCGGTGCCCACCATGCGCGACTGGATGGCCGAGGCCGGGTTCGGCCGCATCAAGACCCAGAAGCTCTTCACCGGGCCGTACATGGCGTTGATCACGGGCACGCGCAGCTGACCCGCCCCTTCACATCGAGCGGCGATCGGGTATCTTGCGGTGCCATGACGACCGAACCGACCTTCGCGCCCCTCGCCCCCGCCGCCCTCGATCCCGAGCCAGGATGGTTGCCGCTGGGCGACTGGCCGTTCCCCACCGGCAAGCCCGGCCGGTTCGTCTCCGGCGACGACAGCGGCACCCGGTTCCGCCTGCGGTACTACCGCGACGCCGACGATCCCCAGTGCATGCACGGCAAGGTGTGGTTCGGCCCGGGCGCCGAGGGCCCCCCGAACCACGCCCACGGTGGCTCCCAGGCCGCGATGCTGGACGAGGCCGCCGGGATGGCGGCGTGGAGTTCGGGTATCCCGGTCGTGGCCGCGACGTTGACGACCCACTTCAAGCGGATGTTGCCGCTGGGCAAGGTGATCGAGATGGAGTCCCGCGTGGTGGCGCGCCAGGGCCGCCGGGTGACCATCGAGGCGAAGCTGTTCGACGGTGACGTGGTCTACTCCACTGCCGAGGGACTCTTCATGGTCATCTCCGAGGACATGGGGCGTCGACTGGACGAGGTGGCGCGGAAGCGTGGTGTCGAGCCCGAGAAGAAGAGCTTTCGGTCGTCGAATTCCTGAGACGACGAACTCGTTTCAAGGCACGTCGCACTGGCCCGAGACGTTGCGGCCCCAGCAGATCGCGCCGCCCTCGACGGTCCGACCGCAGGTGTGGAATCCCTCGGCGCTGATGGAGTGCATCGGCTCGTCCGGGGCGTCGAGCTTGCCGTTGGTGTCGGTGCCCCAGCAGCTGGCGAACCCATCCGGATCCAGCGCGCACGAGTGGGCGTAGCCGGCGACCACCTGGGTGAAGACCCCGGCCGGGGGGCTGCTCTGGCCCTCCTCGTCCCGCCCCCAGCAGGCCAGGGTGCCGTCGGTGCGGACTCCGCACGAGTGAAAGCGGCCGGCGGTGACCTGGGTGTAGGTCCCGGCCGGGGGGGTGAGCTTGCCCTCGTCGTCCTCGCCCCAGCAGGTCACGGTGGCGTCGTCGCCCAGGGCGCAGTTGTGTCGCCACCCGCCGTCGATCTGGACGAAGGCGCCGGCGGGGGTGGCCGAGGACTGGCCGTGCCCGTCGTTGCCCCAGCACTCGATCTGGCCGTCGAGGTGTAATCCGCAGGTGTGGTAGTAGCCGCAGCTGACCTGGAGGAAGGTCGCCGAGGGGACGTCCAGCTGGCCGTTGCCGTTGGCGCCCCAGCACTGAGCCGAGCCGTCGGGGAGCTGGCCGCAGGAGTGGCCGCTGCCGGCGGTGAGGTGTTCGAACACCACCTCCGGGGGGCTGGTCTCGCCGTACTCGTCCAGGCCCCAGCATTCGGCCGAGCCGTCGGGCCGGAGTCCGCAAGAGTGCGAGACCCCGGCCGTGACCTGGTCCCAGCACCCCTCGTCGGTCTCGCCGTCGCAGTCGTTGTCGAGGCTGTCGCACAGCTCGGCCGCGCCGTCGTGGACCGTCGCGTCCTCGTCGTCGCAGTCCGCGGCGCACGCCAGCTGACCATCCCCGTCCAGGTCTGCCTCGTCCGCGCCGATCTCGCCGTCACAGTCGTTGTCGAGGCCGTCACAGAGCTCCTCGTTGCCCGGGAAGTTCGCTCCGTCGCCGTCGTCGCAGTCGTCGCAGATACACACCCCGTCCCCGTCGAGGTCCTCCATGTCGGGATCTTCGCAGTCCACGCGATCGTCGCAGTCGTCGTCCTTGTCGTTGCACGTCTCCAGGGCCCCCGGGTAGACCGCCGCGTCGTTCGGATCGCAGTCTTCGGAGTCCGGGATGCCGTCGGAGTCGTAGTCGAACAGCACGCCTTCGGTGTCTGCGCAGCCCGCGCAGAGCGTCAGCACCGCGATGATGAGTCCTGTGCGCCCCATGGGAGGGAGGATACCAGCCTTGCTCGAGGATCAGGGGTCGGTCGTGGCCTGATGGGCGGCGACAGACATGTCGGCCGCCAGCGCGCCCACCTGTTCGAGCATTTCGGCCGGTCGGTCCAGGTTGGCAGCGATGCGGCGGACCAGGGCGCTGCCGCTGATGGCGCCGTCCGCGCCGGCCGCGAGGACCTGCGAGACCTGGGCGGGCGTGGAGATGCCGAAGCCGGCGAGCACCGGCAGGTCCATCGCCGCCTTCAGCCGCGTGAACTCGCGGGAGAGCAATGCGTCCAGGGCGTCCTCGCTGCCGGTGATCCCCACCCGCGTGACCGCGTACAGGTAGCCGTCGGCGACCTCGGCCAGGGCGCGCAACCGCGCGTCGCTGCTGAGGCTGGAGCCGATGAACACCGGCGCGACCCGGGCCCGGCGCGCCGCAGCCACGGCCTCTGCCGACTCCTCCAGCGGCAGGTCGGCGACGAGCACGCCGTCCACGCCCACCTCGGCGCAGCGTTCGTAGAAGGCGTCGATCCCGTACTGGAGCACGAGGTTGTAGTAGATCAGCAGGCCCACGGGGATGCCGTGCCTTCGCCGCACCTCGTCGAGCAGCTCGAAGGCCAGCGGCGGGGTCGTGCCGGCGGCGAGGGCCCGCTGGTCTGCGGCCTGGATCACCGGGCCGTCCGCAGGGGGGTCCGAGAACGGGAAGCCGAGCTCGAGCATGTCGGCGCCGCTGGCCACCAGGCGGTCCACCAGCCGCAGGCTGGTCTCGGGATCCGGGTCCCCCAGCACCACGAACGGTACGAAGGCCCCCTGGCCGCGGGCACGCCGCGCATCGATCATCGCCCGGATGCGGTTCACGCGGGCCTCCTCGCGTCCAGGGCCGCCAGGGCGTGGTCGAGGTCCTTGTCGCCGCGGCCCGAGAGGTTGATCACCACCTCGTCGTCGGGGCGATAGCGCCCCTCGCAGCGCAGCACTGCGGCCACGGCGTGGGCTGACTCCAGCGCCGGGATGATCCCCTCGCGGGCGGCCAGCCAGGCGAAGGCGTCGAGGGCCTCGGCGTCCGTGGCGGTCTCGTAGGTGGCGCGGCCGCTGTCGCACAGCGCGGCGTGCTGCGGCCCCACGCCCGGGTAGTCGAGGCCCGCGGAGATGGAGTGGGCCTCGTGGACCTGGCCGTGGTCGTCCTGCAGCAGGTACGAGTACGAGCCGTGCAGGCAGCCGGGCCGCCCGCGGGTCAGCGGCGCGCCGTGGTGGCCGGTCTCGAGTCCGAGGCCGGCGGGCTCGACCCCTACCAGCTCCACGGCCGGATCGTCGAGGAAGGGGGCGAAGGCCCCGATGGCGTTGGAGCCGCCGCCCACGCAGGCGAAGATCGCGGTGGGCGGACCGCTGCCCAGTGCGTCGAGCTGCGATCGGATCTCCTCACCGATGACCCGCTGGAAGTCCGCGACGATGCTCGGGTAGGGGTGGGGCCCCGCGGCCGTGCCGAACACGTAGAACGTGTCGGTGAGGTGCGCTGTCCAGTGACGCAGGGCCTCGTTGATGGCGTCCTTCAGGCTGGCGCTCCCCCCATCGACCCCGATCACCTCGGCGCCGAACAGGGCCATGCGGCGCACGTTGGGCTGTTGCCTCGCCACGTCCTTGGAGCCCATGAAGATCTTCGTGCGCAGGCCCATCAGCGCGCCGGCCATGGCCGTGGCCACGCCGTGCTGGCCCGCGCCGGTCTCCGCCATCAGGCAACCCTTGCCCATGCGGCGGGCGAGCAGGGCCTGGCCCAGGGTGTTGTTGGTCTTGTGGGCGCCGCCGTGCAGCAGGTCCTCGCGCTTGAGGAACACCTGGCAGCCCACGGCCTCGCTCAGCGCGGGGGAGCGGTAGAGGGGGGTGGGCCTGCCGGCGTAGTCGGCGAGCAGCGACGCCAGCTCCGCGCCGAACGACGGGTCGCGCCCCGCGTCCAGCCAGGCGGCCTCCAGCTCCTCGAGGGCCGGCACGAGCAGCTCGGACACGTACAGCCCGCCGTAGGCACCGAATCGTCCACGCTGCTTCACGGTGATCCTCCTGCGCCGGCGCTCCTCGCGGCGCGACAGAAATCTGCCACCCTCGCGGCGTCCGGGCGTCCGCCCCGCTCCACGCCGGAAGCCGCGTCCACACCCGCGGGGCGCAGCGCGGCGATCCCCTCGGCCACGTTGCCGGGGCCGAGCCCGCCGGCGAGCCACCACGGCACGCCGGCGATCTCACCGGGCCTCCCCGACATCGCCAGCGTCTCCCAGCGCCACACGCGGCCGCTGCCGGGCTCTCGGCCGTCCACCAGCAGGGCGCGGGCGCTGGCCGCGAACGCCATCATCAGCTCCGCGTCGCCCACCTGTTCGGCCGTGACCGCCTTGACCACACGCAGCCCATCCGCGGCGAGGCGTCGGCATGTGGCGGGGGTCTCGGCGCCGTGCAGCTGGACCCAGCGCAGTCCCAGGGCGTCGGCCACCGAGCGGATCCGGTCCACCGCGGCGTCGCGAAACACACCCACCGGCCGGGTCGCGCCCAGCAGCGGCGCCAGCTCCCTGGCCTGGGCGGTCCGGACGGCGCGGCGGCTGCCCTGTACGAAGTTGAGCCCGGCGAAGTCCACGCCCGCCGCGGCGCAGGCCCGCGCGCCGGCGGGATCGCGGATGCCGCAGACCTTCACCTGCACGGCGACCACCCGAGCTCCTCGATGCGCGCCGCGGGATCGGGGCTGAGCATCAGCTCCGTCCCCACCAGCAGCGCGTCCACCTGGGGCCGCAGGCGCTGCACGTCCGACGCGTCGTGCACGCCACTCTCGCCCACCCGGACCACACCGCGGGGAATGTCCGCGGTCAGGGCCTCGACGCGGCCGAGGTCCACCTCCAGGGTGCGCAGGTCCCGGCTGTTGATGCCCACGATCCGCGCGCCCGCGTCCAGGGCCCGGTTCAGCTCGTCGGCGTCGTGGGCCTCCACCAGGGCGGCCATGGACAGGTCATCGGCCATCCCCAGCAGCTCGCGCAGGCGCCGATCGTCGAGCAGGGCCGCCATCAGCAGCACCGCGTCCGCTCCCCAGGCCCGCGCCTCCAGCACCTGATAGGGGCTGACCACGAAGTCCTTGCACAGCACCGCCAGCCCGCTGATGTCGCGGATGCGCGCCATCGCCGCGTGGCTGCCGCCGAAGAACGGCGCATCGCACAGCACCGAGATGGCCGCGGCGTAGGGGCGATAGGCGCGCGCGATCCGCGCCGGATCCGCGTCGGGGCACAGGTCGCCGCGCGACGGCGATCGCGGCTTGAACTCGGCGATCAGGCCCAGGCCGGGGGCGGCCAGCGCGGCGCGGAAGTCTCGCGAGGAGCGCTCCAGGCTCGCTTCGAGCTGTGACCGCGGCGTCTTGCGCGCGCGCTCGGAGACGTCGCGCCGGGTCCGCGCGACGATGCGCCGCAGGACGTCGGAAGCGGGCTCGGGCGTGGTCATGCCGCCGTGGCCAGCGCTCGGGTGGCGGTCCGGTAGCGTTCGAAGCACGCCGCAGCGTCGCCGCGGCGCAGGACCTCGCGGGCTCGGGCGACGCCGTCGGCGACGTCCACCGCGCGGCCCGCCACGTACAGCGCCGCGCCTGCGTTGAGCACCAGGTGGTCGGCCCGCGGCCCCCGATCCTCGCCGCTGAGGACGTCGAGGAACCGTCGCGCGTTCTCGGCCCGATCTCCGCCGGCGAACGCCGCGAGGTCGGCCCGCGCCAGCCCCACGTCCTCGGGGTTCAGCTGGCCCTCGCGCAGACCTTCGCGCGTGATCTCCCAGGTCCGCGTGGGCGCGCCGAGGCTGATCTCGTCGAGCCCGTCCTCGCCGCGCACCACCAGCGCTCGCTGGCAGCCCAGCTCGGCCAGGGCTTCGGCCATGCGCGGGGCCATGCCGGCGTCGCTCACCCCCAGCAGCTGCCGGCCCACACCAGCCGGGTTGCACAGGGGCCCCAGGAAGTTGAACACGGTGCGGAAGCCCAGCGTCTTGCGCACCGGCGCCACGTGCCGCATCGCCGGATGGAAGCGGGGCGCGAAGAGAAAGGCGATCCCCGTGCCCTCGAGCAACCCCGCCGCCTCGCGCGGGCCCAGGTCGATGGCCACGCCGAGCTCCTCGAGCACGTCCATGGAGCCACAGCGGCCGGTGCTGGCGCGGTTGCCGTGCTTGACCACGGGCACGCCCGCGCCGGCGAGCACGAAGGCGCACAGGGTGGAGGTGTTGGTCGTGGCCAGGCCGCTGCCGCCGGTGCCGCAGGTGTCCACGGCCTCGCCGGGGGAGGCCACGTCGACCCCCGTGGCCGCGGCCCGCATGGCGCAGGCGAACCCGGCGAGCTCCGCGGTGGACACCCCCTTGACCGCCAGCGCCGTGAGCAGCGCCGCGATCTGGGTGGGCTCGAGATCCCCTCCCAGGCTCTGTCGCATCAGGTCCTCGGCCTGGCTCCGTGGCAGATCCCGGTGCGCCAGCAGACGCTCCATGGCCGCGCTGTAGGTGCTCATGCCTGTGCCTCCATGCCCAGGAAATTGCCCATCAGGGCCCTGCCCTGGGGAGTCCCGATGCTCTCGGGATGGAACTGCACGCCGAACACGGGCCAGGTGCGGTGGGCCAGCGCCATGATGGTGCCGTCGTCGCTGGTGGCGGTGACGCGCAGGTCGTCGGGCAGGCTGTCGGGGTGCACGGCGAAGGAGTGGTAGCGCATCACCTCGAGCTCCGGCTCCAGGCCGTCGAACAGGCCCGTGCCGTCGTGGCGCACGCGGTCCACCTTGCCGTGCATGATACGGCTGGCTCGCGTCACCTGCCCGCCGAGGCGGTGGGCGATGCCCTGGTGGCCCAGGCAGACCCCCAGCAGCGGGATCGTCGGCCCCAGCGCGTCGATCAGCGGCCCGCAGATCCCGAAGTCGCGCTCCCGCGCGGGGTGGCCCGGGCCGGGGGAGAGCACCACGTGGGTCGGCGCGTACTCGACCGCTTCGTCGACGTCGATGGCGTCGTTGCGCACCACGCGGACCTCGGCGCCGAGCTCGCCCAGCAGCTGGTAGAGGTTGTGGGTGAACGAGTCGTAGTTGTCGATGAGCAGGACGCGTTTCACGATGCCCTCCTCGCCGCGGCCAGGCGGATGGCCGCGAGGCCGGAGCGGGCCTTGTGCAGACACTCCTCGTATTCGCGTGCCGGATCCGAGTCCCAGACGATCCCGGCGCCCGCCTGCGTGTGGACGCGGCCGGGCTGGACCAGCATCGTGCGGATGGCGATGCACATGTCCATGTTGCCGCCCGCACCGAAGTAGCCCACCGCGCCGGCGTAGAGGCCGCGGCGATCCGGTTCGAGCTCGGCGATGAGCTCGCACGCGCGGATCTTGGGGGCGCCGGAGACCGTGCCGGCGGGGAAGCAGGCACGGAGCACGTCGAAGCAGTCGTGTTCGGGGCTGACGCGGCCGCGAACGTCGCTGACCATGTGCACCACGTGGGAGTACCGCTCGATGTGCAGCGGCTGTTCGACGCGCACCGAGCCGATCTCGGCGACGCGGCCCACGTCGTTGCGGCCCAGATCCACGAGCATGCGGTGCTCGGCGAGCTCTTTTTCGTCGGCGAGCAGATCGGCCTCGAGCTCGGCCTCCTCGGCCGGAGTGGCGCCCCGCGGCCGCGTGCCTGCGATGGGGCGCAGTAAGATGTCGTCGTCCTCCACCCGCACCAGGACCTCCGGCGACGCGCCTACGACGGCGAAGTCGGAGAATCGCAGCAGGAACATGTACGGTGAGGGATTGAGCGCCCGCAGCGCGCGGTACAGCTCCAGCGGCTCCACGGCCGTCTCCACGGTCAGGCGCTGGCTGAGCACCACCTGGAAGACCTCACCGCGGGCGATGGCGTCGCGCGCGCTGCGCACCGCAGCCTCGAAGTCCTCGCGGGAGCGGTTGGCGGTGTACGGCGCCTCGTCCGGCGCTGGGGACGACGCCGCGGCCAGCTCGGCGGGGCCCAGCGCCCAGGGCCGGTCCGGTGTCAGCGCGCCCTGGTACAGCCTCGCCATGGCCCGCTGCAGCCGCCGCTCCCCCCGCTCGTAGGCGTCGCCGCGGTCCCCCTCGAGGGGCACGTGGGTCACCAGGATCAGGCGCCTCGAGACGTGGTCGTAGATGTACAGTTCGCGCGCGAGGAGGAACTGGCCGTCGGGCAGGCCGAGGCCGGCGTGGTCTGGCAACGGCACGTCCTCGAAGTAGCGGATGCAGTCGAAGCCCAGGTAGCCCACGGCGCCGCCGTGGAAGCGCGGAAGCGGGGTGGGGGACCACACGGTCCAGTCCTCGAGCCGCTCGCGCAGCACGTCGAGGGGATCCTCGAAGTCGACGATGCGCGAGGACACGGCCGCGTCCCCGTCCAGCTGCTCCACCACACCCCTGCCGCCGGTGAAGCGGAACCGCTCCTGCGCGCCCGCGACGATGAACGAGTAGCGGCCCATCAGCTCGCCGCCCTCGACGCTCTCGAGCAGCACGGCGTCGGAGAGCTCGCCGGCGAGGCGGCGGAACAGGGAGATGGGGGTCTCGCCGTCGGCGAGCAGGACCGTGGACAGGGCCGCGAAGCGCTCCGGGCCGCGGTGGGCGATCAGCTCGTCACGTGTGGGGGTGAGCGCGGTCATGGCTCCGTTCCCTTCCGCGGATCGCCGAGGCCGAGCTCGGCCAGGGTGTCGAAGGCCAGCTCGAAGCCGCCGTGGCCGTACCGGAGCTGACGCGCGCCGCGGCTGACGGTGCTGATGGAGACCCCCACGGCGTCGCGCACCTCGCGCTGGCTCGATCCGGCGGCCAGGTTCTTGACGATGGCCCATCGCTCGGTGAGGGCCTTCTTCTCTGCCGGCGTCAGCAGATCGCTGAGCAGCAGGCGCAGGCTCGGGTCCTCGTCGAGGGAGGCGAGCACTGCGATCAGGTCGTCGGGGAGGCGTGGGGTCATCGGCTTCTCCATGTTCCACTGTAGTAGTACATCGGTACAGCAGAGATGTAGAAATAGACCACCCGATCCGGTCTGTCAATTCACCGCAGCGAGAAAGATGCCGCGGGCGGGGTCACTTCAGGTGCGTGTCGAACCAGCGGATCATGTGCTGGAGCCGCTCGCGCCGGTGTACGGGCGTGCCCCGCCGCGACAGGCCGTGGCCCTCGCCGGGGAAGCGGATCAGCTCGGCGGTCACGCCGTGGCGCAGCAGGGCGGTGAAGTACTCCTCGGCCTGACCCACCGGGACGCGGTGGTCCTCGTCGGAGTGGATGAGCATGGTGGGCGTGTTCACCTCGTCGGCGTAGGTCAGCGGCGACCAGCGGGCGTAGCCCTCGGGGTTGGACCACGGCGTGCCCGGGATGTCGTTCTCGTCGAAGAACTGCTCGTCGGTGGTGCCGTATTCGCTGACCTGGTTCAGGACGGCTCTGCAGACCACGGCGGCGCCGAAGCGGTCGGTCTGGCCGATGAGGTAGGCGGCGAGGAAGCCGCCGTAGCTGCCCCCGGTGACGCCGACGCGGCCGGGATCGGCGAGCCCCATCTTCACGGCCTGTTCCACGGCCAGCAGCACGTCCGTGGCCGGCGCGCCGCCCCAGTCGCCGATGATGGCGTCCATGAACGCCTGGCCGTAGCCCATGGAGCCGGTGAAGTTGACCGCGAGCACCGCATACCCGGCGCCGGTCAGGGCCTGGATCTCGGGGTCGAAACGATCGCCGACGCACCACTGAGGGCCGCCGTGCAGGGTCACGATCATCGGCGTGCGGGGGCCCTGGACCCCGGTGGCGGGGGGGTAGTACCAGGACTCGACGCGGCCGGTCGCTCCGTGCAGCCAGTAGCGCTGCGGCGCGCTGAGCAGGCGCCCTTCGACGAAGTCGTCGTTGAACGCGGTGAGGCGCCGCAGCCCGCCGTCGTTGCCCCACGCCAGGGCCACGGGCTCGGCTCCGGCGACGGGCGCCTCCTCGAGGACGAACAGCTCGGACGGGTGGGTGGCGTCGGTGCCCTCGAACACCACGGTGCCTGCGGCCGCGGCCACGTCCAGGTCCCAGATCCACGAATGCCCGCGGGTGACCTCCTCGGCCACGCCGGGCTCGGCCAGGTCGAGCCGCGCCAGCTGCCACACCCCCTCGCCGTCCATCAGCGCGATCACCGTTCGGCCGTCCGGGGCGAGGCGGTAGCGGTACACGTGGCGGTCCACCCCCTCGGTCAGCTCGGTGGGTTCCCCACCCCCGACAGGCCACACCAGCAACCGTCGCTTGCCGCTCTCGTACCCCGGCTCGAGGATCGAGCGGGTGATCACCGACGCGCCGTCGGCGGTCCAGGCGGGCTGGTGGTCGGGCCCGGGGTTGTCGGTGAGCTTGCGCGGCGCGCCGCCGCCGATGGGGGCGACGTACACGTCGGTGTCGATGGAGTAGATACCGCCGGTGTGCTCGGCCTCACGCACCAGGGCCATCCGGGTGCCGTCCGGGCTGACGGCCACCTCACCCCAGTCGTGGTCGCCGCTGGTCAGCTGCTCGGCAGCGCCGCCGCTGGCGGGCACCCTGTACACGTGGGCGTTGCGCCCGGGCTCCCGCCCCTTGCGGTAGAGCAGGTCCCGATGCACGGCCACGTCCTCGCCCCTGGCCGTGTCTGGCTGCGCGGCTGGGCCGCGGCTGGTGTACAGGATGGCCTGGCCGTCGGGTGTCCACACCGGCGACGATGCGCCCCCGGGCTGGTCGGTCACCTGGCGCGGCTCGCCGAAGAAGCCGTCGAAGCGCCAGATCTGCGCCGATCCCGACCGGGACGACACGAACGCCAGCTGTAGACCGTCCGGGGACCACACCGGGGACCAGTCGCCCCCGGGATCCGTGGTCAGCTGGATCGGCTCGGACCCGGGCTCGGTGGACACGAACCACAGGTCCGAGGCCCCCGCGTTGGCCTCGAGGCTGCAGGTGTCCACGGAAAACACCACCGCGGACCCGTCCGGGGCGATCCGCGGGCTGCCCACCGAGGTGGGCCCGCACACGTCGTCGGGGCGGAACACGTCGGCCGCGGCGGTCGATCCCACGGCCAGCAGGGACAGCAGAAGTACGAGTCGTTCCATGGTTCCCTCGCTCGGCGAACCCCAGGGTAGCGGGTGCGACCCCGGACCGCACCCGCTACCCTGGAAGCGAGGAGTCCATCGTGCACCGCCGCCTCGCCGCCATGACGCTGGTCCTGTCCTTCGCTGCGTGCTCCGGCACCCAGCAGGGATTCGACTACGACGGCGACGGGTTCGACGACGACGTGGACTGTGCCCCGATGGACCCCGCCATCCACCCCACGGCCACCGAGGACTGCGACGACGGCGTGGACAACGACTGCGACGGCCGGATCGACGGCCTGGATCGCGGGTGTCACCCCCACGTGTCCAGCGCCGACGACTGGGTGGACGTGGACCCCGGCGCCTACCACAGCTGCGGCCTTTCGGCCGGCGGCGCGGTCCACTGCTGGGGGTGCGGATCGTCGGACCTGGACTACGGCCAGTGCGAGGCGCCCCAGGGCGAGTTCAGCCAGATCACGGCCGGGGGATTTCACGCCTGCGCGCTGCGCGCGGACGGTGGCGTCGAATGCTGGGGGTACGACGGGGCCCAGCAGTGCAGGCCCCCGGACGCCGAGTTCAGCCAGATCTCGGCGGGGAACTACCACACCTGCGGCGTCACCACCGCTGGCGACGTCCGGTGCTGGGGATACGACGACCAGGATCAGGCCAGCCCGCCCGCCGGCACGTTCAAGCGAGTGGCGGCCGCCGGTTCGTTCTCGTGTGGGGTGAGGCTCGACGACGGGATCGAGTGCTGGGGCTGCCGGGACCAGCCGGGCGCTGGCTCGCCGTGCGAGCCGCCTCAGACCGCCCGGACCCGCGCGGCGGTGGGGCACATGCACGCGTGCGCCCTGACCGTCGAGGGGGTGGCCGAGTGCTGGGGCAGCGACGACTGGGACCAGCTCTCGCCACCGGACAGCGCGTTCGTCGATCTGGCCGCTGGCTACTACCACAGCTGCGGTGTCCGGTCGGACGGGGTGGTCCTGTGCTGGGGTTGCGGAGAATCCGGGGACGAGGCCGACGACGACATCTGCGCGCCGGTGGTGACGTCGCTGGATCGCCTCGCCGCGTCGGAGGATCACACGTGCGGTGTCGCAGGGGGCGTCGCGGTATGCTGGGGTATCTGCGCGTTCGGCGAGTGCACGCCGCCGTGAGGCCACGAGGAGGCGCGCCATGGGCAAGACTCTCGCCACCGTGATCAGCGTCGCCCTCGCCGCCCTGGCGGGCTGTGACGATCCCGCCAACCCCACCTTCGACTACGACGACGACGGCTGGGACGACGACGTGGACTGCGCGCCCCAGGATCCCGAGATCCACCCCGCAGCCATCGAGGCGTGCGACGACGAGGTGGACAACGACTGCGACGACCGGATCGATCGGTGGGACGACGACTGCAACGGCGCCGTGTCCACGGAGTCCAGCTGGATACAGGTGAGCCCTGGGGTGGTCCACACCTGCGCGGTGGACGCCGCCGGCGCCCTGGCCTGCTGGGGCTGCGGCATGGACGAATACGACTACGGCCAGTGCGCCGCGCCGCCGGGCGAGTTCACCTCGGTCAGCGCCGGCCCCTTCGCGAGCTGCGCCGTCGCCGCGGACGGCGCGGTGCAGTGCTGGGGCTGTCAGGGCGAGGAGGCCTCCGGCGATCCCACGGACCGCGGCCAGTGCGATCCCCCCGAGGGCGCGTTCGTCCAGGTGGAGATGGGCAGCTACCACGCCTGCGGCGTGACCACGGCCGGCGCGGTGCAGTGCTGGGGCTGTGAAGGCACCTTCCAGGGCGGTGATTCCACCGACCTGGGCCAGTGCGTCGAGCCGTTCGGGGAGTACCTCCAGGTCAGCGCCGGGCTGCTCCACTCCTGCGCGGTCGGCGACGACGGCTCGCTGCACTGCTGGGGCTACGGCGGCTGGGGTCAGAACACCGTCCCCGACGGCGAGTTCACCGAGGTGGTGGCCGCCTACTCCCACAGCTGCGGCCTGACCACCGCCGGCGCCGTGCGCTGCTGGGGCTGCGGCCTGGACACGTACGACTTCGGCCAGTGCGTGGACCTCGACGGCCCCTTCGTCCAGGTGAGCACGTCGTTCTTCCACGGCTGCGCCCTCGACGGCGCGGGCGAGCTCCAGTGCTGGGGTTGCGAGGACAACCCCGACTGGCCCTCGCTCGTCGACTTCGGCCAGTGCCAGCCCGAGGAGTCGCGCTTCGACTCCGTGGCCGCGGCCGAGGACCACAACTGCGGCCTGCGCGACGGGGTGGTGATGTGCTGGGGGAACGACACCAGCGGCCAGTCTACGCCGCCGTGAATCGGCTCAGCCGGCTCAGAGGTGAGCGGGCTCGCAGTACTTCTGCTCCAGATCCTCGTACTCGTAGGTGAAGTTCCCTACCTCGATGGCGATCTCCTCGGGGAACTCCTTGGGATCGGCGTCGCCGCGCAGGGTGCACTCGTTGACCTCTGCGGGGCATTCCCCCTCGCGCAGCTGCAGCGCGAAGCGCAGGGCGTCGTCGTCCAGCGGCACCGAGAACGTCAGCAGGGCCACGGTGTACTCGACGCCCTGAACGGTCTGGATGGTGCACCACTCGGGGGTGGCGCGGCCGGCGGCGGCGCCGGCGATGCCGTAGCGGTCGAACATCAGGCACAGGTTGAAGTCGGCCTCGCGCTGGACGCCCAGCGGGTCGGTGAACGTGCGCTTGAACGACCCCATGGTCTGGCCCGGGGTGCCGGTGTAGTCGGCGGACATGCCCACGAGCATGTCGAGATCGCCGTCGTCGTAGATGAAGTCGGCCATGGCCATGTCGGTGACGGTGCCCTCGTGGGTCACGGCCCAGTCGTCGCGCCACACGGTCTGGGGATCGACGATGGCGCACATGGCCCCGCCGGTGCCGGTGAAGGTGGCGGTGGCGCCGCCGATGTCGCCGCTGCCCCAGTGCACCGGGCCCACCTCGGAGATGAACGGCGCGGGCCAGCCCTCGTCGCCCTCGGTGACCAGCTCAGGAGGGGCGTCGTCGGCCATCAGGTCCACCACCGGACACGGCGGCACGCGCTTGCAGATCTCCACGGGCACGAGCTCGTCGCCGTCGGGGTACCAGACCTCGACGCAGGCGTACTCCTCGCCGCAGTGCTCGAGCCAGTCGGTACCGTAGCGGTCGTCGTGGTACTGGGTGACCGAGAGGCCGTCCACGTCGCAGGCGGCCAGCGGGGCCGCGAGCATCAACAACAGGGCGGTGGCGTGTCGCATGGCCCTACCCCTCGAACAGGCTGTCGATGACGATCTCATAGCCGTCCCTCCTGTCGAGCTCGAGCGATGTGGGGGTGCCGGAGTACAGGTCGCCGGGGGTGAGGTACTTGCCGGGCATGTTCAGCACGTCCGGGAAGATGTCGCCCTCGCGGAACCACGGCCCGTCGCTGCGGTTGGAGGTGCCGCCGTCGGGGTTGCAGCTCTGCTTGCCGTTGTCCACGAAGGCCCACAGCTTGGGCCGCGCGGGCGCGTCGTCCTGCGGGTCCACGTGCCAGATCTTGAAGTCGGCCACCCAGGCGCCGTCGGCCTCGTAGAAGTCGAGGTTGTCCACGCCGACGAACTCCAGCTCCTCGGGCGAGGTGTAGCCGAAGTAGTCCTGGCAGGCGTCCCAGTAGTCCTCGTCGGTCCACGGCGGATCGCTGAGCTGGCCGATGCCCACCGCGTCGAGGACGTCGTAGAGCTCGCCGTAGCGGCCGGTGATCACCTCGCACTTGCCCTCGACCACGCAGGGGAAGGCGTAGGTGCCCACGGTGGTGCCCCCGTAGGGGTAGGAGTCGCCCCAGGTGTTCGAGCCCACCACCGGCCCCATGAAGGGGTAGGTGAAGCCCAGGGTGTCCTCGTCCGCGTCCGCGTACACGCCGATGAAGATCACCCCCAGCTCCTGGGAGCTGTCGGCCAGCTCCAGCGGGACGCGCACCGTGCCGGTGAGGTCCACCTCCCGCAGCTCCTCTTGCCAGCAGCCCGGGAGGGCCATCAGCGCGATGAGAAACAGTGTCGTGCGCATGGTCATGCCCTCCTCACTTGAAGTGGTAGTACAGCTGGAACTCCAGCCCGAACGGGGGCTGGCGGCTCGTGGCCTCGATCTCACCCTCGCGGTTGAGGTCGTCAGACGAGATCCCGGTCGCGGCCCGGCTGTTGAAGACGTTGGAGGCCTCGATGGCCAGCTCGAAGGCGCCGGCCGGGCCCATGAGGAACTTCTTGGAGAGCTTCAGGTCCACGCTGGCGTAGCCGTCGAGGGAGTCGAAGTGGCCGCGGGCGTTGCGGTACAGCTCGTAGCCCCCGGACCGGCTCGACAGGTACTCGCGATCGAACCGTGAGCCCGAGAAGTACACGACCCGCGCGCCGAGGGTGAAGTGGAAGGGGAAGCGGTACGAGCCCGCCAGCTTGACCACCCAGGGCCGGTCCTGCGGCAGGTAGCCGTACTCGTGGGGCCGCTGGACCGGGTTGTCCAGGGCCATGGTGATGTAGTCGTCGGTCAGGCCCTTGGTGATGGAGTAGGTGGCCGAGGCGTCCACGAGGAAGTTGCGGTGCAGGTTCTGCTTGAGCCGCAGCGTCCAGCCGAAGTAGTCGCGCCGCGCCTCGGTGGGGGTGCGCAGCCGGAAGAAGTCGTCGTAGATGCCGCTCTGGGAACCGACGGTGGAGGTGCCCTCGTCGTTCCAGATGAGGTTGATCTCGTCGTCCTCCCACAGGTTGCGGAACATCTTGGCGGTGAACACGAAGCCGAGCATCAGCTCTTCCCAGATCAACTGGTCGTAGCCGAGGGTGAACTCGTAGGAGCGCGGCGCGCTCATGATCGGCCACAGGGCGTACTCGGACTGGCCCTGGTCGCGCGAGTACTGGTCGTACGAGTAGTTGTCCTGGTTGTCGAAGTAGTCGCCGAGGTAGAGCTTGTAGCCCTGGGTGTTCTTGTTGAGGAAGCCGGAGATGGCGATGCGGCCGCCGTCGCCGAACATGCCGAAGCCGCCGTAGATCTTGGCGCGGCGGTTGTTGGTGGGGTCCCAGCTGAAGCTCAGCCGCGGCAGCAGGATCTGGGTGTTGACGATGCGCCGCCCCACGTCGTTGGCGAACACGGTGCGCTCGTAGCGAAGCCCCATATCCAGGGTGAGGTTCTGGCGCGGCTTCCACGTGTCCTGCAAAAACGCCGTGAACTCGACGCCGCGGCCGGTGGTGTGCAGCGCGCCGGGGCGCTCGACCCAGTAGTAGTTGACCACCGACGACGGGTCGCCGGCGTCCTCGAGGCGCTCGTTGATCCAGGTGTTGCCCGTGTACCCCTGGACCAGATCGCGGCCCTTGAACTGGACGATGGCGCCGCCCTTGATCTCCATGGAACCCAGGAAGTCGGGCAGGTAGCCGGTGAGGTCGGTGCTGATGGAGTCGAGCAGCCGGTCGTCGTAGTAGTAGCGGTAGTAGTTCTGGCGCGAGTAGGCGTCGTAGCGGCCGTAGATGCCCGGGGTCCACAGGTCCACGAACCCCTCGTCCTGGCCTGCGGCGCACGGCTTGCCCGGTGAGGAGTCGTCCCAGGTGCACGGCACCGGGGCCACCTCGATGTAGTCCTTCTTGTGGGTGTACTGGGTGTTGAGCACGCCGCTGTCGCCCAGGAACCACTCCCACTTGCCGTGGATCATCAGCCCGCCCTGGGCCTGGCGGGACTCGGCCTCGGGCAGCACCCGGTTGGACTGGCGCGTGTTGTCGATGATGGTGGGATCGCCCAGCCCCGACACCGTGAAGCGGTGGTTGTAGTGGGGCATGGCCGTGATCTTGGCGAACACGTAGTGGCCCTCGTAGCGGCGGGGGGCCTCCACGCCCATGGTCGAGCGCTTGGACAGCTGGTAGTTGTACGAGCCGTGGTACCAGATGCGGTCCTTGACGATGGGACCGCCCGCGGCCAGCGAGAGGTCCATGTACTCCTCGACGGTGTCGTACTCGCTCGACTCCAGCTCCTCGCCGGTGGGCTCGTACACGGCGTCGCGGCGGGGGCTCATGTTGCCGTTGGAGTAGGTGCCGCCGGTGCGCAGCTCGAAGTCGTTGGAGCCGCTGTCGGTGGTGATGTTGATGATCCCGCCCAGGGCCTGGCCGTACTCGGCCTTGTACAGGCCGGTGAGGATCTGCACCTCCTCGATGGAGTCGTAGTTGAAGTTCATCGAGAACGTGCCGGTGACCGGGTCGGAGATGTTGACCCCGTCGAGCAGCCAGGCGTTCTCGTTGTCGGCCGCGCCCATCACGTTGGGGTTGGAGCCGCCGGTGACGCCCGGGGTGAAGTGGGCGATGTTCTGGTAACTGCGCCCCGACGGGACGTCCTCGAGGAACTCCTTGGTCAGGGTCTCGCCCGTGGACGCGGACTCCACGTCCAGGGTGGGCCGCGCCACGACCACCTCCATGGTCATCTCCGCGGCCTCGAACACCTTCAACGTCACGTCCACCGGGGTCATCCCGCCGATGGAGACGCGGACCTCCTCGACCACCAGGGTCTGGTAGCCGGTCAGCTCCACCTGCACCTCGTACATGCCGGACGGCAGGTTGGGGATCCAGGCCTCCCCCTTGGCGTTGGTGGTGGAGTGGCGCATCCCCATCAGCGCGGGGCCCGCCACGAAGACGCGGGCGCCCTCCAGCGGGACGTTCCCCTCGTCCACGGCGATGACCTTGACCTGTCCGGTGGTCTCCACCGCCTGCGCGGTGTTCACCATGACCAGCAGGCACGACAGCAACAGCGGGACGAGCCCGCCCAGGACCAGTCTGGGCATCCGTACCCCTTCTACGTGAGCATGGATCGAAGCGATCCCACCTTGGCGAGAACCCCAGGGCAAGTCAAGGAGCCCACGCGCGCCCGCCCGCGGTTGTTGTGGCCGCGGGCGCGCTGGGCGACCTATGCTACAGTCTGGCCACCAAGGCCCTGGAGAGACCATGCACTGGCGCTTGCCGTTGATCCTGCTGTCGCTGGCCCTGCTGACCGCCTGGAGCGGTCGCGCGGGGGCGACGACCCTGCACCCGTTCACCCTCGACGAGCTGATCTACGTGGCCGACCACATCGTCGTGGCCGAGGTGGTGGCCACCGAGGCGCGGGTCTCCGCCGACGGGCGCGTCATCCTCACCTTCGTGGAGCTGGCCGTGCAGGAGCAACTGAAGGGGGGCACGGGCGAGCGGACGCTGACGGTGTGGGTGCTCGGTGGGCAGGCCGGTGACTGGTCCATGCCCGTGATCGGTGCGCCGGAGCTGGACCCGGGCGAGCAGGTACTGCTGTTCCTCGAGGACCTCGAGCATGGACCGACGGTGCTCGGCTGGAAACAAGGCGAGTTCTCGCTGTCCTTGGACCGCGATCGCGGGGAGCTGGTGGCCCGGCGCGAGCTGCCGAGCGACTCGGCCATCGTCGAGCAGTTCGGAACCCACACCCCCAGCCTCGACCAGCTGCGCGAGGCCATCCAGCGCCGTGTGGAGCAACAACACGTGCCCGCGTATCGCGACATCCCGGGACTGTTGCCGCACAAGCGCGAGGCATTCCGAGCCCACCACGGCCTGCCCGGGGAGGTGCAGCGATGAAGCGCCTCGTTGTGGCTGCTGCCCTGGCGGCGCTGTTCACGGCCTCGCCCGCGCACGCGTGGCGGCCCCTGGGCGCGATCTGGGACCTCGACGACATGCCGCTGGTCTGGTACGCCACCGATCCCGCGGTGGGCGACGTGTCGTCCATGCCGCCGGGCGCGGCCGTGGAGATCCTCCCGGACGCCTTCCGGGCCTGGGAGGACCTCCCGTGCTCGCCGTTGAGCGCCGAGCTGGGCGGCCTGCTCGACGACAACGACGGCGTACCGGACCAGGACTACGTGATCCAGTTCTACTTCGACGACCCGGGAGGCTACCTCGGCTCGGGGGTGCTGGCCGCCTGCTGGCCCAAGTACCTCAGCACCGATATCCCGGCCAGCAACGGCGAGTACTACAACCAGTTCACCGACTTCGACATCGTGTCCAACGACGGCGTCAACTACGGCACCCCCGAGGACATCCACAGCGGCGATTGCACCTCCCAGTACTCGTTCCTGGGCGTGATGACCCACGAGATCGGCCACGGGTACGGGCTCGGCCACTCCTGCGAGAGCGACGAGGCCTGCCCCGATCCCCTGCTGCGCGAAGCGACCATGTACTACTCGACCCCGGCGTGCGCCACGCTGCAAGAGGAGCCCAACGAGGACGACATCGCCGGCGTCAACGCCCTGTACGGCGTCTACACCGAGTTCGACGCCACCACCGAGACGTCCGGCGCGGTGCCGCTGGAGGTGAGCTTCGAGGTGCCCGAGGAGCTGTCCGACGGCCTGCTCACCTACACCTGGACCTTTGGCGACGGCTCCGAGCCCAGCGACGAGGCCGCGCCGACCCACGTGTATCAGGCCGAGGGCCAGTACACCGTCACCCTGGCGGTGACCGGCACCAACGACGAGTGCGGCGAGTTCGAGAACTCGGTGCGCCGGATGGGCTACGTGCTCGCCTGCGGCGCGCCGGAGCCCGACTTCGAGATCACCAACCTCGGCGACGGCCTCGTTCAGTTCGACAACACCACGCCCACCACCACCTTCGGCTGCGTCCACGAGTACGTCTGGGATCTCGGCGACGGCACCGAGCTGTCCGGCTACGAGCCCCAGCACGACTACGGCGAGGCCGGCAGCTGGACCGTCGAGCTCACAGCCAGCGGCCCTGGCGGCGAGAACACCGCCGAGAAGTCCGTGGACGTGCAGTCCTCGGCCGATCCGCGCGACGACGAGCCGTTGCTGTGCAGCGCGGTCGCGGATTCCGAGCCGTCCACGAAGTGGACGATCGCCGCGATCCTGGGGCTGGCATTCTGGCTGCGGCGACGGTAAAAGCCGTACACAGCTGCCGGGCCCATCTCCCGGCTCTCCGAGGCCATGGAAGACACGACCCACACCCCCGCCGTACGCGACCAGCTGCTGCAGCGCATCGAGGCCGCCGAACTCCTCAAACCCTACCGGCCGCCTTGCCACGAGCCCGGCGACGTGCTCCGGGTGCGCGCCACCGGCGTGTTCCCGGCCGTGGAGGCCGACCTCGAACTCGAGGTCCTCAAGCAGATCGGCGGCGGCTTCGCCGGACAGGTCTACAAGACGCGCTTGATCGCCCAGCACGGCGGCCCCATCGAGGCCCTCGAAGAGGGTGAGCTCTACGCCGTCAAGATCCTCATCCCGCCGTCGCGCTTCTCCCAGCTGTTCCGCGACGCCATCTACGCCGCGGCCTACCAGGGCGCCTTCTCGGCCCAGGTCAACCACGACGCCGTGCGCGCGGGCGCCCTGTGGCAGAAGCTGATCCGCCACGGTGCGGCCGAGGCCCTGGGCAGCGAGCGCGCCATCGTGGACGTGCACGCCACGTTCTTCGACGACCAGCTGCGCAGCTACGGCGAGGTCAGCGAGTGGGTGGCCGGCCGCACCTGGCGGTTCGAGATCGACGAGCACGTGGTGGGCCGCGTGTTCGCCAAGGTGGACGGCGAGGTGCCCGCCGGCGCCCAGTCGGCGGAGTACCTGCACAAGAAGGTGTTCATGCAGCGCGTCGTGCGCCACTTCCACGACATGGGCGCCCCGGAGCTGGCGCGCCAGTACGAGTGGTGGACGTGCAAGAGCCAGCCCAACGCGCTCAAGCGCCTCGACGCCGGCGACGACCCCGGCGACGGCCTGTGCGCCATCGACTTCCGCGCCGGCCTGGCCCTGCTGTTCTTCCTGCCCATGAGCCCCGGCGACATCCCCCTGTGTTTCCGCGGGCTGCTGCGCGGCAAGCTCGTGCAGTTCGACCGCGGCGACATGGACCGCCTCGACGCCTACCTCATGGAGCACGAGGACCACTTCGCGCCGCTGCGCCCGGCCGTGGCCGAGCTCGAGGAGCGCGACGCCGCCTACCGCGCCTCGCTGCCCGACATCACCCACCACCACGTCAAGCTGCTGGGACCCGAACTCCGCAAGTCCGTCAGCGAGGGATTCATCACCGGCTGGGTGACCAAGGGCCTGGTGGACGACGAGCACGCCGGCCGCCTGCGCGGCTCCACCCTGGCCTTCCTGTGCTTCCTGTGCGCCGGCCTGATCCCCCTGATCAGCCGCCCCTTCCGCCGGATCTGGGGCGACGCGATCTACGCCGGGCACGTCAAGCAGACCCTGACGGACTTCGGCTACTTCAAGCGCCGCTTTGCCGCGTCCCAGCACGCCAAGCTCATCGACTGGAACCGCGACGAGCGAGTCACCCCCGAGCGCGCCCTGGCCTGGGCCGACCGCCCCTTGCGGGTGTGGTTCGTCGGCATCTGCCTGGGCTGGCTGCCCGCCGGGCTGTTCCACGTCCTCACGTCGTGGGAGTACTTCAAGGACCGCCTGGTCAACGCCGTGACCTACCCCATCAAGCTCTACATCAACGCCGAGTTCCGCGAGGACTGGCTGCGCGACCAGGTGGAGGAGGGCCGCGACACGGGCATGCTCTCGGAGGAAGAAGCCGACTTCATCCTCGAGCGCATCCAGGAGCCGTTCATCCAGAAGTACCTCAAGTCCGTGGCCGTGCACGCGTGCACCGTGCCCGTGACCCAGGTCGTGGCCGCCGTGGCCGCGCCCCTGGCCGCCTGGTACGTCTCCACCACCGGCGGCAGCAACGCGGAGGCCGCCGCCGCTGCCACGGCCACCGTGGTCTTCTTGCAGACCACGCCCATCTCGCCGGGATCCCTGACCCGCGGCGCGTACGTGTTCTTCATGATGATCTGGGACCGCAACATCAAGGACTACTGGATCGCCGCCTTCGTGAGCTTCTGGCACTACATCGGCTACCTGGCCTTCCCCATCCAGATGGTGGCCAAGTACCCCGACCTCGCCCGCTTCATGGCCGGCACCTGGGCCACCAAGATGGTCCGCATCGTCCCGGTCTTCGGCGAGGCCGGCGCCCTGATGGAGCACTGGATCTACGACGCGTTCTTCAACCTGCCGCTGACGATCCGCCACTGGGTGCTGGGGCTGCTGGGCAAGAACAAGGATCCAGGCGCCGCTTGATCATCCCGTTGCCCGCCCTCGACGATCCCGAAGGCGTCGCCGTCCCCCCTGGACTCCCCCCGATCATCGACGCCCACGTCCACCTCTTCCCCGATCCCGTCTGGGCCGCCATCCGCGCCTGGTTCGACGCCCACGCCTGGCCCGTGCGCTACCGCCTGGACAACGCCGGCATCGTCGAGCACCTGCTCGGCCGCGGCGTGGACCACCTGGTCGCCCTGCACTACGCCCACCGCCCCGGGTTGGCGCGGTCCATGAACCGCGAGCTCGCAGAGTTCTGCGCCGAGCAGCCCCAGGTCACCGGGCTCGCCACCGTCTACCCGGGCGAGCCCGGCGCCGCGGACATCCTGCGCGACGGCTTCGCCCTCGGCCTCGCCGGCGTCAAGCTCCACCTCCACGTCATCGGCGTGGCCCCCGACGACGAGGCCATGGCGCCCATCTGCCGCGCCTGCGCCGACCACGGCCGCCCCCTGGTCATGCACGCCGGCCGCGAGCCCCGCAGCCCCGCCTACCCCCGCGACCCCCACGACCTGTGCTCCGCCGATCGCATCGAGGCGGTCCTGCTCGCGTACCCCGATCTGAAGCTGTGCATCCCCCACCTCGGCGCCGACGAGTTCGACGCCCATCTCGACATGGTGAGGCGCTTCGACCACCTGTGGCTCGACACCACCATGATGCTCGCCGACTACTTCCCCTACGACACGCGGTGGGATCTGATCGAGGCGCGGCCGGAGCGGGTGATGTACGGGACGGATTTTCCGAACATCCCTTACGCGTGGGATCGGGAGCTTGTGAGGTTGGTGGAGAGGATCACGGACGTGGGGGTGTTGGAGCAGGTGCTGGGGGGGACGGCGCGGGGGTTGTTCGGGATCTCGTAGGCCCCGGGATCGGAAAAGGGACGCTCACACTTTCACGCCTTGTTCCCTGGAACCGCTGCCCCATCGACCTTAGGAAAACCCCGGCCCCCGAGATCAGCCGACGTGGTCTCGGAACCGGGAGACTCCGTGAGCACCGTCCCCCTCGCCCTGGCCCGCCCCTGGACGCTCTCTCGCGACGTGCTGGCCCTGACCAAGCCGGGCGTCAGCGCGCTCAACGTGATCATGGCCGGAGGGGGGCTGGCGCTGGCCGGCGTCGGTGGTGAGCCCGCGCGCGCCGCCCTCGCCCTGGTCGCCACGGCCGCCCTGGTGGGATCGGCCAACGCCCTGAACATGGCCATCGAGGCCCCTACGGATCGGTTGATGCCCCGCGCCGCGGACCGCCCGGCAGCTGCTGGGCGGCTGCGCCGCGGCTGGGTCGGCTCGCTGGCCGCTGCATCCGCCGCTGCCGCGATCGCCGCGCTGGCGTTGTGGATCAACGCCTGGACAGCGGCCCTCGGCGCCACGGCGTTGGTGCTGTACGTGGCCGTCTACACGCCCCTGAAGACCCGCACCGCGTGGGCCGCCGTGCCCGGCGCCGTCGCTGGCGCCTTGCCGCCGCTGATCGGGTGGACCGCCGGCGCGGGACAACCCGGCGTGCCCGGGCTGGCGCTGTTCTCGCTGCTGCTGGTGTGGCAGTTCCCCCACCTGCTGGCGATCTCGCTGCGCTACGAGGATCAGTACGCGGCCGCGGGGCTGTGGGTCCCGTCCATGGTGCTCGGCCCCTCCCGGACCCGCCTGGCCGTGTTCCTCAGCGCCTGCGCCACCGTGTCCATCGGCATCGCCCTGGGCGGGCTGGGCATGGCCGGGCCCCTGTACCTGCTCGCCGCGTTCGCAGGCGGCGCGGTCATCATGGGCGGCGCGCTGCAGGGCCTCGAGGCGAGCGTCTCGACGCGATGGCCCCTGCGCATGCAGCGGATGACCGTGGTCTACCTGGCGCTGATCGCGGCGGGCCTGGCCGCGGACTGGGTGCTGTCGTGACGCCGCCGCGCTGGCACGGCGTGCTCTTCGTTGCGGCGACGGCGATGACCTGGGTCCTGGTCAGCTCCGGCGGCGTGGTCTGCATCACCGACGCCTCCGTGGGCTGTCCGGACTGGCCCGTGTGCCATGGCCGGCTGATCCCCCCGGCCCGGCTGGACTCCATCCTCGAGTGGTCCCACCGCGTGGCCTCGCCCATCACCCTACCGCTGGTGATCGCCGCGGCCGTGGCGGGCTGGCGCCGCTACCGGGCCGTGCCCTGGATCGCCCGATCAGTGATCGCCGCCATCGGCTGCATGCTGATCGTGGTCGGCTTCGGCGCCGCCGGTGTGTTCTGGGGCCTGTCCCGCGGCTGGGCCGCGGCGGATCTGGGTACGGCGCTGCTCACCCTGGCGTTCATGGTCACCGCCGCCACGCTGGTGCGTACCCGGTCTCAGGAGAGCCCCGGAGACGGCCGGCTGACCCTGCGCGACCCCTTCACCCGGCTGGCCCTCGCCGCGACCGCCGCGGTCTACGCCGTGCTCGTCTCCGGCGTCCTCGTGGCCCGGCCCGGCTCGGTGGTGCGCTGCCTCGGTTGGCCCTCGTGGCCCGGCCTCCGGGCGCCCACGGACGCCTTCGACTGGCTGGCCCTGGCCCGCCTCGGTCTGGCCGCGGTGGCCGCCCTGCTCGTCGTCGTGACCGCCCTGCGTGCCTGGCGCAGCGCCTCGATCCCCCTGCGCGTCAACGCCACGGCCAGCGCCGCGCTGCTGGTCGCCGCCGCGGTCGCGGCCAGCCTCTACCCCGCCCCGGACGAGGGCGTGTTCGTGCCCGCGGCCAACATGATCTTGTCGGGGCTACTGTGGTCGCTGATGGTGGCCGTGGTGGTGCGGTCAGCCGTGGGCCTTCCTGGGCGGCCGGAACTCAGTCGTCCGCGATCGAGTCGGGATCGCCGGATCGCCACATGACCGTGGCCGCCTGTTCGGATCCGGGCGATTCCACGAATGCGGTGGCCGAAGGGTCCCCCGGCCGACCGGGAGCGACGGGACGGCGGTAGGGATCGGGGTCGCCCCTCTCGATGGAGGGCAGGGCGTCGATGAAAGCCAGCCAGGGCCCCTGAGAGGCGTCGTGGTCCATCAGCCGGGCCCGGAGGACCGCGAGCCGATCGTGGTCTCCGATGGCGAAGGCGCGGACCAGCGCCACGAGATCCTCGCAGCCCAGCGGGTCTCCGGTCTCCCGTTGCAGCGTCCTGAGATCCACGGCCAGCTCCTCGGCGCCGGGGTAGCGCTGTTCGCGAGCGGCCGCCAGGCACCGCTCCAGCACGGGGCGTGCGGCGGGGAGCACGTCGTCGAGGATTGCCAGCCGCTCGGAGAAGGCCCCCGACACGATTTGCCACATCAGCGACTCCATCGACGGCCCGGAGAGCAGATCTTCGCCTGTCAGCGCCTTGAACAGCAGCCCCCCCAGGGCGAAGAGATCGGAGCGGCTGTCGATGGTCTTGGGGGCCTGCAGCTGCTCGGGGGACATGAACCTCGGCGTCCCCTTGACCACGTGGGAGCGGGTCGTGTGGAAGGCCGCGGTCTCGCTGCGGGCGATGCCGAAGTCCATGATCTTGGCCACACCGGCCACCGACACGATCACGTTGGCGGGTTTGAGATCTCGGTGCACGAGGTTCAGGGGCGTGCCCGCGGGGCTGCGGCGCTGGTGAGCGTAGCTCAGGCCGGCGCAGATCTGCAGGGCCAGGTCGATCACGGCCCCGGGAGGCAGGCGGACCCCGCGCAGGCGGGCGCCGTCGATCAGGGCGCGCAGCGTCCAGCCGTCCACGTACTCCATGGCGATGTAGTACTGGTTTCCCACCGCACCGAACTCGTAGGTGTCGACCACGTTGGGGTGCTGGAGCTGACCGCCGAGGCGAGCCTCGTTGATCATCGATCGGACGAGTTCGTCGTCGTCTCGGGTCAGATCGGTGCGAATGCGTTTGATCGCGAGCTCCTTGCGAAATCCCATCGGCCCCTCGCGCACCGCGCGGTACACCCTGGCCATTCCGCCCTCGCCGAGGATGGCCACCAGGACGTAGGCGCCGAAGCGGATCGGCAGGTGCCTCGCTTCGGCCAGCAGGTTCTCGGCCTCCACCAGCTGGCGGGAGCGCCTCTCCACCAGCTCCTCGAGCTCGCGCTGCCGCCGCCTCAATCGTCGTAGTCGCCAGGTGTACAGGCCGGTGAAGATCCCCAGCAGGAGCAGGCCGCACGATACGTAGAACACCAGCGTCTGGTGGAAGTAGGGCCGCTTCCGCACCGACAACGCGGCGCCCTGGTCATTCCACACGCCGTCGCTGTTGCACGCCGTCACGCGGAAGGTGAAGGACCCCGGTGGGAGCCCCGTGTAGTGGGCGATCCGCTGGGTCCCTGCTTCGATCCAGGTGTCGTCGTAGCCCTCGAGCATGTAGCGGAAACGAATCTGGTCGGGCGCGATGAAGCTCAGCGCCGTGAACTGCACCTGGAGGTGGCGTGTCCCGGCGCGCAGCTCGAGGGGGCCGCGAAACTCCACGGGCGAGTTCTCCACCAGCACCTGCTCGATGTGTACGGGGGGAGGCACGTCGTTGTTGAGGATCTCGGAAGGATCGACGACCGCCACGCCGCCGATGGTCGGGAACCACAGCCTGCCGTCGGAGGTGCGGACGCCCGACGACTCGGCGCCGCCGCTGCACTCGGTGGCGGGCATGCCGTCGCCCACGCCGAACACCTGCGGTTCGACCCGCTCCCTCTCCCCGCGCGCGACTTCGTCGAGCTGCCCGCGGTCGACTCGGGAGATCCCGCGGTTGCAGCTCATCCACAGATGCCCCGCGTCGTCCTCGATCACGCTGTAGACCGTGTCGTCGAACAGGCCGTGCTCGGCGGTGAAGGCGGTGGCGCGGCCGCCGCGAATCCTCAGCAGCCCGCCCGTGGTCCCGATCCACAGGGTCTGATCGGCGCCTTGCTGGATGTCGCAGACGGCCAGCTGCGCCCGGGAGAGGTCGTCATCTGGCTCGAATCGGACGAACCCCTCCTTGTCGAACGTGGCGAGCCCGCCGCCGTACAGGCCCACCCACAGGGTCCCCTCGCCGTCGACCTGCAACGCCCGGACATGCTCGCCAGGCAGCCCGTCCTCGGTGCCGAATCGCCGGAATTCGTGCCCGTCGAAACGGAACAGCCCCGCTCCAGTGCCGAACCAGACCGCCCCGGAGGAGTCCTGAGTCATGGCGTAGATGGGCTCGGAGGGGCCACCTTCGGGGGGATCGAACGTGGTCCAGCGGCCATCGCACTGTCGCACCAGGCCCGCTTTCTCCGACCCGATCCAGGTGCACCCCTGGCGATCCTCGAAGACCGACATGCCGTTGCGGTGGTCGGGGAGGGGGACCCGCTGGACCCCTGACGGGGTCACCTGGGCCATGCCCTGTTCGCTGTTGACCCAGATCCCGCCGGCGCCGCTGGCGACCGACCAGACCCCGTTGGAGGGGAGACCATCGACCGTCGTCACCGAGGTGAACGTCGCATCGCGGAGGCGCACCAGCCCGGCCCCCATGGTCCCGACCCAGAGGCTTCCCTCGTGGTCCTCGTGCAGGGCGATCACCGTGTCGTCGGGCATCCCCGCGCCCGTGTCCAGGCACTCGAAGCCGTCGTCGCGCAGCTGGCACAGGCCGCGGTCGAACGTCCCGATCCAGACCTCGTGGTGGCGGTCCTCCATCAGCGCTGTGATGTATGTGGGGCCGGGGAACCGCTGGAGCCGTCCGTCGCGGAAGGCGGCGAGCCCATCCTGGCGCGTCCCGATCCACAGCGTGCCGTCCGCGGCCATCAGCAGGGCCTGGATGGCCCCGGCGTCGAGCCGGTCCGCCGGCAAGATCACCTCGAGGGCCGCCCCGTCCCATCGGGCGATGGTCCCTCCGCGCGTTCCCATCCACAGGGAGTCGCCGCCACCCCTGGTCAGCGTTGTCGCCTCGTCGTCGCCGAGGTCACCGCGATAGTCGAAGCGCGAGATCTCTTCGCCCAGACGATTCACGAGACAGCAGTCCGTGAGCCACCAGAGCCCCCCGTCGCCGCCGGACACGAGCGCGCGCGCCCGGTCTGTCCCGGCCCCCCCCGCCGCGGTGAACGCGACGATGTCCCCGCCTTGGTGGCGGGCCACCCCTTCGCCCGCGGGGGTGAACCACAGGGCCCCGCCGTGCTCGACGGCGGACGTGATCTGGTTGCTCTGCAGGGCCTGCGTCGTGCGGCTGTCGAAGACCTCGAACCGCACCCCGTCGAATCGCGCCAGCCCCTCCTGGGTCCCCAGCCACAGATACCCGTCTGCTGACTGGGTGATGGCCTGGACCGACGCCTGTGGCAGACCGTGCTCGGGCAGCCAGTGGTCCAGCTGGTGATCGGTGAGCTTGCGCTTAGGGTCGATCGCTGCAGCGGGCGCTGGCGCCAAGAAAGCGAGCAGGGCCGCGAGCGCGGCTGTCACCCCCGCGAGATCCTCCCACGTGATCCACGTCGCCATGGCCCCGACCTCCGCCCGGGACCATTCTACCCCTCGCCTTCGGTGAGGGGCTCCTACAGGTAGGTGAACCCGCCCGGCAGGGTGACGGTGCCGTTGGAGTTGGTCACGGTCACGTTCACCGGACCGGCCTGATCCGCGGCCGGGATGGCGACCTCGCACGCCTCGTGCTCGCAGTACCCGAGCAGCGCCGCAGGCTGATCGCCGAACAGCACGGTCGTGTCGTCGGCCGCGGTGAAGCCGTCGCCGTACAGCGTGACGTGGATGCCGCCGGTGACGTAGCCGGTGTCGGGGTCCACCCAGACCAGGGCGAGGGGGAGGGCAGGGAGATCGAAGTCGCACCCCACGGTGAGGTCTTCGGTGTCGATCTCCACGTGTCCGGTGACCTCGGCGGTGGTGATGGCGCCGATCCAGGGCCAGGCGATCGGCCCGAGGTCGACGAGAACGCCGCTGATCTCGCCGTCGATGCAGCTGTCGTTGCCGGACTTCTGGCCCTCGAGGGTCAAGGGAGACGCAGCGAACGAGGGATCGGCGCAGTCGATGGTGCCGCTGAACGAGTGGGCGTGGAGGGCCATGGTGGCGTGGGCCTCGCAGGCCAGGGTCCACGTGGAGCCGGCCGCCGTGGTGACCTCGAGGCCGACTGGGCCCCCGTAGGCAGCGATCCAGGTGCCGTCGGCCGTGTCGTCGTCGCACGGAGCGAAGCTGGTGTCGTCGTCTCCGGTCTCGTCGTCGTCGTCTCCCGGCGTTGCGTCGTCGTCCCCGAGGGCCGAGTCGTCGTCCCCTGGCGGCTCCATGTCGTCGTCGTTGCCGCACACGCCGCGCTTGCAGCCACTGGTCAGTAGCGTCACGAGGCCCAGGGCCAGCACGAGCCGGATCATGTTGGAGCACCTCCCTCGGCGGGCCAACGACAAGGGCTGTCGTTGTTGGCCGATATCGTGTCCCCATCGAGATCGTACCAGCACCGTAGAAGCGGAGATGCGAATGCCCCCCTCGCAGCTGTCCTGTCTTGCGCTCGCCCCCGCCGATGGCCATGATGGCGCCATCGTGCCCACCGCCGCCCCCAGCAAGCCGCGCAAGCCGTTCCGAC
Organism: uncultured Rickettsiales bacterium; assembly: GCA_964425605.1. Lineage (GTDB taxonomy): Bacteria > Myxococcota_A > UBA796 > UBA9615 > CAYRNR01 > CAYRNR01. The sequence goes on from CAYRNR010000054.1 coordinate 44,900, forward strand.
GCCGCGAACCGGTGCCCCACCCGTTCATCAAGTGGGCCGGCGGCAAGCGCTTCCTAGTGCCCCAGATCCAGCGGCACCTGGACGATCACCTGCCCGACGGCTTCGCCACCTACCACGAACCCTTTGTCGGCGGTGGCGCGGTGTTCTTCCATCTCAAGCCGTCGCAGGCGTTCCTGTCGGACAACAATCCGCGGCTGGTGCGCGCGTACAACGGGGTCCGCGACCAGGCGCAGCAGGTGATCAACGCGCTGCAGCGCAAGCGCAACGTCAAGGAGTTCTACCTCGCCGAGCGGGCGCGGGACATCGACCGCGCGCGCGCCGACTCGACCGTGGCGGCGTGGCTGATCTACCTCAACAAGGCGGGCTTCAACGGGCTGTACCGGGTCAACAAGCGCAACCTGTTCAACGTGCCCTACGGCAAGAACCCGCGCGCTGCGATCTGCGATCCCGACAACCTGCGCGCGTGCTCCGAGGTGCTCCAGGGCGCTCAGGTGGCCCACGAGGACTTCACCGCCGTGCTCGATCGGGCCCAGCCGGGTGACTTCGTCTACTTCGATCCCCCCTACGTGCCCCTGACCGCCACGGCCAACTTCACGTCGTACACGCAAGACAAGTTCGGCGACGACGATCAGATCCGGCTGCGCGACACCGCGCTTCAGCTCAAGGCCCGCGGCGTGCACGTGCTGCTGTCCAACTCCTCGGCCGACCGGGTCAAGGAGCTGTACGCCGACGGCTTCGACCGACGCGAGGTGCAGGTGCCGCGCAAGATCAACTCCAACGCGGCCAAGCGCGGCCCCGTGGCCGAGCTGCTGATCTGGTAGCGAAACAGGGAGGAACCATGTCCGGTGGAGCGACCGCCGTGGCCAGCGGCAAGGCCCTGGAACTCGAGGTGGTCGCCGTGGGAGAGTCCCTCGGCCTCCAGGCCACACGCCAGTACCGCCTCGGCCGCCGTATCTGGGGCGCCCAGCGTCACATCGACGTGATCCTCACCCACCCCGAGGAGCGCACGCGCCTGGGCATCGAGTGCAAGTTCCAGCGCACCGCCGGCTCCGCCGAGGAGAAGGTCCCGCTGATCCTCCAGGACATCTCCACCTGGCCCATCCCCGGCCTCGTCGTCTTCGCCGGCGAGGGCTTCACGCCCCACATGCAGGGCTACCTGCTGGCATCGGGCAAGGCCGTCCACCTCGAGGATCTGGAGCCGTGGCTGCGGCTGTTCTTCGGGCTGGAGCTGTAGTCCGGGCTATCTCAGGTCCTCCGACTCCACGATCCGGTTCATCGAGTCCTCGTCGAACGCCAACCGCACCAGCGCGCCGGCCAGGGTGGCCGCGTCGGTGCTGTGGTAGCGGTCGCGGAGCCTTGTGGCGCCGAAGGCGCCGGCGACGAACAGGGCGGAGTCGGCGAGGCCGGCACCGAGGCGCTCGAAGGGGCGGGGATCGGGGCGGTCGGGGCCGGTGATGATGGAGGGGCGGGCGATGGTGTAGGGCAGGCCCGACGCTGTCAGCTCGGTCTCCATGCGGTGGCGGACCTGGAGGTAGTCGCCCGGCGCGCCCTCGCGCACACCCGCTGACGAGAGGTAGACGAAGCGCGGGGAGACGCCCACCGCGACGCAGGCCCGCATCAGCAGGGCGGTCAGGCCGTAGTCCACGGCCTCGTAGGACAGGGCGTCGGGATCGCGCCCGTCCCGCCGTGCCTCTGCCATGCGGGCGCTGAGCGTCCCCAGCAGCGCGAACACGTGGGTGGGCCGCAGCTCGGCCAACGTCGTGGCCATGGCGTCCTCGTCCCAGGCGGTGGTGTCCACGGTGGCGCCGAGGCCCGTGAAGCGCTCGCGCCAGGCGTCCCCGGAGCCGGAGTCGGGCCGCACGTGGGCCACCACCTCGACATCGGCGCGTTCACTCAGGGCCCGCACGACCTCGCGGCCGGTGTACCCGGTGGCTCCTGCGACGAACGCTGTGCTCATGAGCGTGTCCCAAACGTCAGAAGGGCGGCCCGGGTTTTCACCTGGACCGCCCTTCTGAGCTAATGGCGGGATGGACGGGACTCGAACCCGCGGCCTCCGGCGTGACAGGCCGGCGTTATAACCATCTTAACTACCATCCCGTTGTCAAATATGGTGGGCGGGACTGGGTTCGAACCAGCGACCCCCGGCTTGTAAGGCCGATGCTCTCCCAGCTGAGCTACCCGCCCGGCTGAGTGCTGGACGCGCCGTCGCGACCTCTATCCCGCTCCTGCAGGCTTCGACGCAGCCTACCTCAACTTTTCACACCGATCCAGCCTAGTTGACCGCCTTCTTCAGGGCGGCGCCCACGGTGAACCGGACGCTGTTGCTCGCCTCGATCATCATCGGCTCGCCGGTCTTGGGGTTGCGCCCCTTGCGAGCCGCCCGGTGCTTGGGCCGGAACGCTCCGAATCCCACCAGGTTCACGGTCTCACCGGAGACCAGGGTCTCGGTGATGCTCTCGGTGACGGCGCCCACCGCCTTCTCGGCAGCCGCCTTGGTCAGTCCGGTCTTGTCGGCGACTGCAGCAATCAGGTCGGCCTTGGTCATCGTCGTTTCTCCGTCCCAGCTCGGCCTCCAGAAACGTCGTGCCGAGCAGCTGTGTTTCAAGGCCGGAGAGTTGTACTGATCGCGGTTTCAGCTGTCAAGCGGCGGGCTCCAGGTTTTTTTGAGCCCTACGGCTGCGCCACCTCGCCGGGGGTGGTCTCCTCATCGTCGTCGTCGGTCGGCGAGGGGATGGCGCGGGCGAACGGCGGGCCGGGATCGGTGGTGCGGAACAGCCCGTCGGGATCGTCGAGCACCAGCGCGTGCTGCAGCACCTGGTCCATGTGATCCACGGTGACGATCTCCAGCTCGCGCCGGATCTTCAGCGGGATCTCCTTGAGGTCTTTTTCGTTCTCTTTGGGGAACAGCAGCTTGTTGACCTGCCCGCGGTGGGCGGCCAGGGACTTCTCCTTGAGCCCGCCGATGGCGCGCACCTGGCCGCGCAGGGTGACCTCTCCGGTCATGGCCACGTCGTGGTTCACCGGGATCTGCAGCAGGGCCGACACCATGGCCACGGCGATGGCGGAGCCAGCGGACGGCCCGTCGGTGCCGCGGAAGCCCGGCAGGTGGATGTGGATGTCCACGTGCTGGTAGAAGTCGTCGGGCAGGCCGAAGGCGCGGCTGCGCGCGCGGATGTAGCTCAGCGCGCCCTGGGCCGACTCCTGGAACACCTTGCCCAGCTGGCCGGTGAGCAGCAGCTTGCCCTTGCCCGGCATCACCGAGACCTCGATGCCGAGCATCTCGCCGCCGTACTGGGTGTACGCGAGGCCGTTGACCAGGCCGATCTCGTCGGCCTTCTCCTTCTCGGACAGCAAGAAGCGCGGCACGCCCAGGTACTTCTTGACCTTGGACTTGCCCACGACCACGGCGTGGTCCGCGCCCTCCTCGACCACCTCCTTGGCCACCTTGCGGCAGATGGTGGCCACGTCGCGCTCGAGGTTTCGCACGCCGGCTTCCTTGGTGTAGCGGCGGATGACCAGCCGGATGGCGTCGCGGCGGAAGGTGATGTTGGCCTCCTTCAGCCCGTTCTCCGTGCGTTGCTTGGGCACCAGGAAGCGCCGCGCGATGGCGTGCTTCTCGTCCTCGGTGTAGCCGTGCAGCTCGATGATCTCCATGCGGTCGCGCAGGGCCCAGGGGATACCGTCGAGGGAGTTGGCGGTGGTGATGAACATCACCCGGCTCAGGTCGTAGTCCAGGTCCAGGTAGTGGTCGCCGAAGGCGTTGTTCTGCTCCGGGTCCAGCACCTCCAGCAGCGCCGCGGAGGGGTCGCCGCGGAAGTCGGTGGACATCTTGTCCACCTCGTCGAGCAGGAACACGGGGTTGTTGGACTCGGAGCGCTTGAGGCTCTGGATGATCTTGCCGGGCAGGGCGCCGATGTAGGTGCGGCGGTGGCCGCGGATCTCGGCCTCGTCGCGCACGCCGCCCAGCGACAGCCGCACGTAGTTGCGGCCCGTGGCCCGGGCGATGGAGCGGCCCAGGGAGGTCTTTCCGACGCCGGGGGGGCCCACGAAGCACAGGATGGGGCCCTTCATCTTCTCCACCAGCGCGGACACGGCCAGGTACTCGAGGATGCGCTCCTTGGGCTTGCGCAGCCCGTAGTGGTCCTCGTCGAGGATGCGCGTGGCCTCCTCGATGTCGAGGGTCTCGTCGGTGAAGTGCTCCCACGGCAGGGACAGGACCCAGTCGATGTAGTTGCGCACCACCGTGGCCTCGGCGCTCATGGCGTTCATCAGCTTGAGCTTCTTGAACTCACGGGCGACGCGGTCGCGGGCGTCCTCGGGCATGCCCTTGGCCTCGATCTGCGCCTCGATCTCGGCCATCTCGTTCTTGAACTCGTCTTTTTCGCCCAGCTCGCGCTGGATCGCCTGCATCTGCTCGTTGAGGTAGTACTCGCGCTGGGTCTTCTCCA
>CAYRNR010000055.1:0-48071 GCA_964425605.1 uncultured Rickettsiales bacterium
GACGACGACGACATCACCGGCGACGACGACGACATCACCGGCGACGACGACGACAGCTCGGACGACGACGACAGCTCGGACGACGACGACAGCTCGGACGACGACGACTCGGCAGGCGACGACGACGATACGGTGGGCGACGACGACGACACGGTGGGCGACGACGACGATACGACGGGCGACGACGACGACACGGTGGGCGACGACGACGACACGGTGGGCGACGACGACGACTCCATGGGGCCGGACCTCGACGGCGACGGCTGGTCCGTCGCGGCGGGGGACTGCGACGACGGCGATCCGACCATCTACCCAGGGGCCAACGAGCTGTGCGACGGTCTGGACAACGACTGCGACGGATCCCTCGGCGCGGTGGAGATCGACGACGACGCGGATGGCGCGAGCGAGTGCGACGGCGACTGCAACGACAGCTGGGCCTACCTCAACCTCCACGACGTGGACTCCGATGGCTGGACCACCTGTGACGGCGACTGCGACGACCTGGACGACTTCCTGACCCCCGACGACGGAGACGCCGACGGCGCCAGCACCTGCGACGGCGACTGCGACGATACCGACGCCGGCCTCAACATCCTCGACCTCGACGCGGACGGCTTCTCCACCTGCGCGAACGACTGCGACGACAACGACGCCAACTTCGATCCCGAGGACGCGGACGGCGACGGCTGGTCCACTTGCGACGGGGACTGCGACGACGACGATCCGAACCTCGACCTGGCCGACGCGGACGTGGACGGCTACACCACCTGCGACGGGGACTGCGACGACGGCGACGACCTGAGCTTCCCCTTTGCCGCCGAGCTCTGCGACGGGGCGGACAACGACTGCGACGGGGTGCTGTCTGCCGACGAGGTGGACGACGACGGCGACGGCTGGTTTGCCTGCGAGGAGTGCGACGACGGCGATGCTGGGGTGTACCCGGGCGCGCCCGAGGCGTGCGGCTACGGCGTGGACGACGACTGCGACGGCGACGTGGACGAGGGCTGCACCTGCCCCATGTACGTCAACGGCGGCGCCGTGGGTTCGTCGGAGCAGGGCACGTGGGACGATCCCTACCTGGACCTCGCGACGGCTCTGTCCAACCTGACGGGCGGGTGCCACGAGGTCCACGTGGCTGCCGGGACCTATGCGCCGGGACCGGATCTGGACCACGAGGATCTGGTCATGCGGTCCATCGAGGGTGCGGAGCACACCATCATCGACGCCGGCGGGTCGGGCCGCTGCATGAAGTTCAAGAACGGCGACCTGATCCTCGACGGCTTCACCCTGCGCCACGGCGAGGCAGACAAGGGCGCGGGCCTCCGGGTCGAGGGGACCACGACCACCGCCGAGGTCGCGAACTGCGTGTTCGAGCTCAACGATTGCACCAACGACGGCTATGGCGCCGGCGTCTACGTCAAGAACCTGCCCGACTTCTGGATGCACGACTGCGTGCTCCAGGACAACGACTGCAACTCGGGCGACAACGACAACGGCTCCAACGGCGGCGGCCTGTTCACCGATAGCGCCGGCATCCTCGTCGAGGACTGCCAGTTCCTCGACAACCTGGCCGGCGACGGCGGCGGCATGGCCCTCGAGGGAACCACCGGCACCGTCATGCACAACCTGATCGCGGGCAACCTCGCCTGGGACACCCAGCCTGGTCTCAACGCCTACCGCGGCGGCGGCGGCATCGCCGTGTACCTGGGCACCGTGGACTTCTCGAACAACGTCGTGGTCGACAACGTCAGCGAGGACAGCGGCGGCGGCATCTACACCTTCGACACCACCAGCCAGGTGACCGTGGACAGCTGCACCATCGCGTACAACGTCGCGGACAGCGGCGGTGGCGGCGTCCACACCGGCGACAACGGCACCATCGTGCTACGCAACTCCATCATCGCCTACAACGACGGCGACGCCGGCATCGACAGCTACGGCGCCGCATTCCAGGCGGACCAGAGTTACTGCGACGTGTACGGAAACCTCGCGGACGACTACGGCGCCGGGCTGACCGACCTCACCGGGTCCCAGGGGAACATCCGCGAGGCACCCCAGTTCCTGGCGTGGGTGGACAACGGCAACCCCACGGACGACGACTTCCACCTCGACGCGGGTTCGCCGTGCGTCGATGCGGGCGATCCCAGCGTGTACGACTGGGATGGGACTCGCAGCGACATGGGGGCCTACGGTGGGCCGGATGGGGCATGGCCGTGATATCCGACCATCCCGTAGGTGATATGAACCCCGCCAGGTGAAAGACGAACCTCGTCTAGCACGGGATCGAGGGCTTCGCGACGCTCGCCAAGCGGGCGGTCGTGCCAGGAGCGACGACGAGGTCTGCGTCGACGTCGATGTCCGTGCTGTCTGGAAAGAGGTAGGGCAGCCCCACGTCAGGCCGCGTCTGGTCCATGCTGATGTCGTCGTTGCGCACGCGAATGACCAACTCGCCGTTCTGGTTCGACGCGGGGCCCGCGTAGTCGGAGGCGCTGTCCAGGGAGTGCAGGACCTGACCAGCTGCATGGAAATCCGCGGGCGATACCGTGGTCAGGAGCAGGCCCTGTTCGTCGCCGACACCACCAGCGTCCCTCATCCGTGGTCGAGGTGCGCCTTGCGCAGCCTCTCGAGCGCGCGTCGGGTCCGGGATACCGCGGCCGGGACCTGGGTCAGGGGCCAGTTGCTCAACAGGGACAGGGCGCTGCCGATGGAGATGGGGGCCCGGTAGCAGCGGTACATCTCCTCGTAGAACTCGTCCAGGGGCAACGTCGTTGGCAGCAGGGCGTGGAAGAAGTCGAACAGTTCGGGATCGTCGGTGGTCATCTCGTGGCTGCGCTCGTCGTACAGATCGGTGCCCGGCAGGGGCGTGAGCACGAAGAAGCTGGCAAACCGCAGCTTCAGGCCCTTGACGTAGGTGCGTAGCTGGGCGAAGTCGTCGCGGTCGAACTCGGGGCGGACCAGGAAGTAGGCGCCGATGTTGATCCCCATCGACTGAAGCACCTCGATGGCCTGCTCGTTGTCCGCGGTGGTCGCGCCCTTGTTGACCGCTTCGAGATCCTCGTCGCGGAAGAACTCGAACCCGACGATCACGGTGTCCAGCCCCACGTCGCGCCACGCCTGGAGCAGATCCGGGTGTTTGACGATGGTGTCGCTGCGGCTGTACAGGGTGTAGCGCTTGCGCACACCCGAGTCGGCGATCAACCTGGCGAGCTCGGCCATGCGCTCGACATCCACCAGGGACTCGTAGTCGGCAAAGAACACGTAGGGTTCGTCCACGGACTGGATCTCCTCGAGCAGCTTGCGCGGGGAGCGGGTCAGGCGCTTGCCGTCGGTGAGCCTCCAGATGGCGCAGTACGAGCAGCGGAACGGGCAACCCATGGAGGTGATCACCGCGGCCATCGGACTCATCCACTGGGAGTGGAAGCGACCGCGGTGCCGCGCCGTCAGGGATCGCGCCGGCAGCGGGAGGTCGTCGAGGGCGAGATCGGCCGCGGGCGGGGTGAGCTTCAGCTGCCCATCCTCGACCGTGCCCACGCCGGGCAGGTCGCGATAGTCCTGGCCGGCCTCGACCCGCCGAACCAGCTCGCGGAAGGGCACCACCCCCTCGCCGCTGATCACCACGTCGATGTGCTCGCTGACCAGATCGCCGGGCGCCACCGTGGCGTGGTGACCGCCCACCACGACCAGGGTCTCGGGAAGGCGGGTCTTGATGGTCTCGGCCAGCTCCAGCACCACGTTGAGGTGAACGGTCAACGCCGTGAGGCCCACCACGCGGGGCTCCAGACGGGTGAGCATGCCCACGAGGTCCCCCTCGAGCCTCAGGTCCAGCAGCTCCACCTCGTGATCGTCCACCACACCCGCGCCCACGTACTCCAGGGACAGGGGTTCGAACAGGTGGATGTCCTCACCACCGATGGTGCGCGCCGACTTGGGGGGTTGAACGAGCAGGATCCTCATCCGGGGTCCTCCACGCCGGCGGCACGCGCCGCCGGCAGCTGGCCCGAAGCGATCAGGTGGGTCAGGGTGCGGTCGAGCAGTTCCTCGGCAGAGGGCAGATCGGACCAGATTTCGCCCAGGCACGCCCGGGCGCGCCGATCGTCGACTTGCCGCGGTTGGACAGCCGCTTCCCCGGGGAGCGGCAGCAGGGCCACCAGCCCGCCCAGCCCGGGATCGGCAGCGGCCGAGCCGACGAGCGCGTCGTACCACGGTTCGTACGCCACTCGGCGCAGGTGGTGACCGTGTCGTCGCAGCGTCCTGTGGAGCAGATCGAGGTCCAGGGCGTCCGGGTGGGTGAGGTGGTACGCCCCGGTCCGGGGTTCGGGCGACAACGTCAGGTGCACGACGGCGCGGCTGACGCGATCCACCGGTACGATCCGCAACAGAGGGAGCTGACGGTCGGGTACACGACCGAGACGCACGCAGGCCTCGAGCAGCAGCAACAGCCAGTTCTCGCTCGCATCGATGCGGCCGGTCTCGCTGTGTCCCAGGATGAGCGTCGGGCGCACGATCCGCGTCCGCAGACCCCGGCGGGCGGCCTGTTCCACGAGACGCTCCGCCACCCACTTGCTCTGTGCGTACCCTGAATGGGTTGGCGGCTCCCGGTCCCCGGCGTCGTCCTCGGTGAACACGGTCTGCAGGGCGTCCCTGGGGAACACGTCCATCGACGACACGAGGGTCAGCGACCTGGGCCGCCCTGTCAGGGCCAGGCGGACCACCTCGACGGTCCCGCCCACGTTGGTGGGCCGCAGGGTCTCGTACCGGTGGGCGTGGTGGACCCAGGCGCCGTTGTGGACCACGGCGTCCGTCCGGGCCGCCAGCTCCTCGAAGTGCTCCCGCGGCACGCCCAGATCGCGGGCCTCCAGGTCGCCGGCGATGGGCTCGATCCGGTCCGCGAACGCCCCCTGCCACAGTCCCCGTGTCTCCATGGCCGCGCGCAACCGGGCCAGGCCCGAGGTGCGGTCCGGCGCGCGGACGAGGCAAGCGACACGGCCAGGCACCGCTTCGAGCAGGCCGGCCAGGAGGTGCGCCCCCAGGAGGCCGGTGGCCCCGGTCAGCAGGACGTCGCGGATCGGCCCCGTGCGGCCAGCTTCCGGGCCTTCGGGCAGATCACCGGGCAGGTGGGCGTCGCCGCGCAGTCGTTCGGCAACCCGCTCGTCGTCGTCGCACACCCGGTCTCCGTCGACGTGGTCGGCCAGGGCGGCGAGGGTCGGCGACGAGAACAGATCGTGGAGGGAGGCTCGTCCGGGGAAGCGGTCCTGGACCTCGAGCATCACGCGAACGGCCAGCAGGGAGTGGCCACCGAGGTCGAAGAAGTTGTCCTCTGGACCCACGTCGCTGCGCCCCAGAGTCTCCATCCAGATCTCGGCGATCGCCTGCTGGGTCGGTGTCAGCGAAGCGTTGGAGGGGCCGTGTTCTTCCGAACCGAGGCCCGGCAACGACGCCCGGTCGACCTTGCCGCTGGGGAGCCGTGGCAACACCGCGGCGTGCACGATCCGCGAGGGCACCATCCGCGACGGGAGGACCCGCGCCAGGGCGCGCTTCAGGGCCGGCTCGTCGATGGGCGCGTCCCCTTCCACGTGGGCCACCAGCATTCGACTCACCGGATCGTCACCCACGACGTGGACCGCAGCAGCGCGGACCGTGCGCAGCTGGCCCAGCGCGGCCTCGATCTCGCCCAGCTCGATGCGCTGGCCGCGCAGGTTCACCTGGTCGTCGCGCCGACCCACGAACATCAGCTGGCCATCACCGAGCCAGCGCGCGCGATCCCCGGTGCGGTACAACCGCGCCTCGGGAGTCCCTTCGAAGGGATCGGGCCCGAAGCGTTCGGCAGTACGCTCCGGATCTCCCAGGTATCCCTGACCCACGCCGGCGCCCCCGATATAGAGCTCACCCTCCACCCCTACGGGTACCGGGTTCCTTGCGTCGTCGAGCACCCGCACGGTCACGTCGTCGATGGGTCGCCCGATGGGTACCCGCCCTTCGCCGACGGTCGGATCGGCCACGGCCCACGTCGCCGACACGGTGGCCTCGGCCGGCCCGTACAGGTTGATCACCTGCGCTCCGGTCGTCGTGTGCAGATCCCGCGCCACCCACGCGGGGAGGGCTTCGCCACCGCTGAGCAGCAACCGCAGATCGTCGCAACCGGCCAGCCCCCCGGTGCTCAGCAGCGCCTGGTACAGGCTGGGTACGGCCTTGAGGATGGTGATCCGCTGTTCGCGCAGGACCTCGGCGAGGTAGTCCAGGTCCCTCTGGCCGCCCGGTCGAGCCAGCACCAGCTCGGCCCCCGTGACCAGGGGATACCAGATCTCGCCCACGGCCGAGTCGAACCCCGCGGACGTCTTGTGCAGCACGCGATCGCCGGGCGCCGGTGGCAGGGCGCGCACCTTCCAGCGAACGTAGTTCGCCAGGTTCGCGTGGGTGACACCCACTCCCCGGGGGTCCCCCGTCGAGCCCGAGGTGTACATGACGTAGGCGAGCTGGTCGGGTGTGGCGCCAGGTTCGAGGCGCTCGGCCGACTCTTCGCGAATCGCCGGCGCGTGCCCATCGAGGAGGATCGTGGTGCGGGCGCTGTCCTCCAGCTTCTCGGCCAGCGGACGCCGGGTCACCACCGTCTGCGGAGCCCCGTCCGCGAGCAGTCGCTGCAACCGCCGGGGAGGATCGTCGGGATCCAGGGGGAGGTACGCGGCGCCGGCGCCGAGGATGCCGAGCATGCCGACGATGGCGTCCACCGAGCGCTCCACGAGCAAGCCCACGGTCGCCCCCGGTGCCACGCCCCGGCCGAGCAGGTGGCGCGCCAGCCGGTGGGCCGCGGCCTGGAGTCGTGCGAACGTCACGGTCCGGTCGCCGTGACGGAGGGCCACTGCGTCCGGCGTCCGCCCGACCTGCTCCCGGAAGAGATCCAGCACCGTGACGTCTCGTTCGTCCCGTCCTCGTGGCCCTCGGCCCAGATCCAGCAGGCTCTGGCGCCGCCTCTCACCCAGGATGTCCAGGGACGACAGCGGCGCGTCGGGTGACGCCACGGCCGACCGGGCGAGTACGCTCAGGAGCCGGACGAGGCGGCGGACCGTGGCCGCGTCGAACAGATCGGCCGCATACTCCAGGCAACCGCGGATGCGCCCGTCCTCCACCGCGAAGATCCAGGTGAGGTCGAACTTGGCCGTGCCGGACACCGACCCGTCCAGGTGCTGCATCCACGGGCGGATGGTCAGGCCCGCAGGGGTCTGCGTGGCCCCCATGGGTGTCTCCTGGACGACGCAGGCGCGGAACAGCGGTGAGCGATCACCCCGGCGGCCGGGCGAGAGGGCCCGCACGACCTCGTCGAAGGGGACCGCGCCGTGCTCCAGGGCGCCGATCGTGGCCTGCATCGAGCGTTCGACCAGCGACCTGAAGCCGGGATCACCCTCGAGATCACACCGCAACACCACTGTGTTGACGAAGAAGCCCAGCACGGAGCGATCCGCCTCGCTGTTGCGATTGGCGTGGACCGTGCCCAGCCCGAACCGGGTCTGCCCCGAGAGCCGCGCAAGCAGCGCCGTGAACAGGGCCGCCACCGTGGCAAAGGGGGTGGCACCGCACGATCGGCCCAGGGTGAGCAGGGGCCCCGCCAGCTCGCCGGGCAGGTCCACCGCGATCGCCGCGCCGGCTCGACTACGCCGGACCGTGCGCGGCCGGTCCTCGGGCAGTCGCAGCGCTGGGAGGTCCGCAAGGGTCCGCGACCAGTACTCCAGATCGGGCTCGAACCGTCCACGCCTCAGATCCCGCTGCTCCTCTGCGGCAAAATCGGCGAAGCGCCGCGTCAACGGCTCGAGAACGGGTTCCACGCCGGCCTCGAGCGCCGAGTAGGTGGCTCCCAGCTCGCGGATCAGGCAGGCCAGCGACCCGCCGTCGGTGACGATGTGGTGCTGGGTGATCAGCAGCCGGTGGTTCGTGACGCCGAGTCGCACGAGCGCGAAGCGGACCGGAGCCTCCCGGGCGAGGTCGAAGGGCGTCCGTGTCTGTTGCTCGCGGACCTGCGTCAGCCGCTGTTGCTGGTCGTGGGGAGCGAGATCCGAGAGATCCTCCAGTGGGAGGGCCGGTGTGTAGGGTTCGAGCACCTGCGCGCGCACCCGACCGTCGACCTCGGGGAAACACATCCGCAGCGCCTCGTGGCGTCGAACCAACGACCTCAGGGCCTGCTGGACGGCCCCGATCGAGATCTTGCCCCGGGCGTCCAGCTCCATGTGGACGTGGTACAGCTCGGACCGTTCGTCCAGCTGGTCGAGGAACCACAGCCGTCGCTGACCGGAACTCGGCGCGATCACGGCCGGGCCCGCGGCGGCCTCGGTCGTCGGTGGGGCCGGCGTGGGAGGCCCGCCGGAGACGGCGTCCAGGAGGAAGCCGGACAGGGCGTCCACGGTCGGATACTCGAACAACGCCGCGATCGGGATCTCGACGCCCAGCATGCTCATCAACCGAGCGCGCAGATCGGCGGCCATCAGGGAGTCCAGGCCGAGCTCGGTCAGGGGCAACGCCGTGGGCACCTCCGAGGCGTCCGCGAGGGCCACCGCCCCGGCGATCTCGCGGCGAAGCAGCTGTTCGAGCCACGCGCGGCGCTCGGATGGGGGGATCTGCTCGAACTCTCCGGTCCGGGTGGCCCTTTCTCCGCGCGCACCGCCGCTCGCGGCTCCGACCATCTTCCGCAGAGGGGGGGGCACGGCCCTGCGCGGGATGGCTCGGGCCATGGCCGCGACGTCGAGCTGGACCAGGACCCGTTCACGGTCGTCCAGGACCTCGGAGAACAACGCTCGCCCCTGCTCGGGTGCGAACGAACCCACCCCCTGACGCTCGAGCCGGTGGCGGTCCGCCTCGTCGAGCCGGTCGACCATCCCGCCGCCGGCCCAGGGGCCCCAGATCATCGTCGTCGCGGCCTTGCCCTGGGATCGCCGCACCTGGAGCAGGGCCTCCACGAAGGCGTTGGCCGCGGCATAGCTACCCTGTCCCGGTGATCCCAGCACCGACGCCACGGACGAGAACCCCACGAACAGCTCGGCTCGTGGCGCGAGCTCGTGCAGGTTCCACGTCCCCTCCACCTTGGGCGCGAGCACGGCAGCGAGCTGCTGCGGTGCGATGGCGTGCACGGGGGCGTCGTCGAGCCGACCCGCGGCGTGGATGACGCCGATCAGCGGCGGTTCCACACCCTCCAGCGCCCGCGCCAGCGCGCTCGGATCTGCCACGTCGGCCTGGACCACGGCCACCTCGATCCCCGAACCCCGCAGCCGCGTGATCGCCTCCTGGGCAGCTGGCGACGGTCCTCGCCTTCCCAGCAGCAGCAGGTGTCGAACCTGGTGGTGCCGAACGAGCTGGTGGGCGACATGCAGCCCGAGATACCCCAGGCCCCCCGTGACGAGCACGGTACCGCCGCTCAGATCCCGAGGGGACTGGCGCGAACGGACCGCCTCCCGGCGCAGGGTCGGCCGGAGCAGCACGCCGCGCCGCAGCGCAGCCTGCCGCGGCGCGCCTCCCAGGGCTCGAGCGAGCGCCGAAGCCGCGTCCTCGCCCCCGGTCCCGCGAGGCAGGTCCAGCAGCAGCGCGGGCTGGTCCCAGTGTTCGGACTGCCACACCCGCAGCAGTCCCCAGACGGCCGCACCGGCGAGGTCCGGCGACTCGTCCGGATCCACGGCCTGGGCTCCCGCGGTGATCCACACCACCTGAGGCGGGGTCGCCTGCGCGCGGCCGACCTCCTCGATCCCCTGGGCCATCTCCACGGCCGTGCGCGTCCGCTCGAAGACCTGCCCGGCGTCCCCGCCCGGCACCCAGACGACGACACCGACGAGGGGGCCCGCCGCGGTCGCGGCTGCGGTCAGCTCGGCCCGCGCCGTCGAGGCGTCCTCCGCCGCGATCTCGGTCGTGGTGAACGCGGGTTCTCGCGTCCTCAGGGATGCGGAGAGGGCGCGCGCAGCCGCGACCGTGGGCGCCGACACGGCCCAGTGGCCCTCCCGCGGGGAGACGCCCCCGTCGTGGCCGTCCTCGATGCCCCAGGGTTCCCAGCGCAGGCCATGGACAGGTGCCTCGGCGCGGGCCAGCTGCAGGAACAGGTCGCGGGGGGCGCGGCGAGCGCAGAACCCCTCCATCGCCAGCCGCGGGTTCCAGTCCCGGTCCCACAGGGCGAGGTCGAACACCGAGACGTCGCCCGAGTCCCCACCGTCTCGCGCTGTAGCATGACTCCAGCCCGTCGCACCCCCGTCGCCGCGCCAGCGCACGCGCTCGATGGAGAACGGCAGCCGCGGTGTGGTCGTGTCCTCGGCTCGCGAGGCGATGGATGCCAGCCCCGTGGCAAAGACATTGTCCAGCTGGGCCGGGTGGACGGGGGCCTCGCGCCGCGAGATGCCGGGGGGCTGCACGAGTTGACCGAGGGCCTCGGCCCGATCCGGCGCCACCCACATCCGGCGCGTCCAGCGCCAGCTCGGCCCGAGCTCGATGCCGATCGCGGCCATGCCCTCGTACAGCCGCTCGACGGCCATGGCCTCGCTGCAGCGCGCTCGCGCCTCGTCGGGATCGACCTGCGTCCTCGCCGCCCCCTTCGGAACCAGGGTTGCCGTGACGTGGTCCCGGTAGGGCCCCGTCTCCGCGGACCGCGAGGAGAATGTGACGCGCCAGCGCTCGGACGGGCCCTCGGGATCCAGGACGATGTGGAGCCGGACGTCGTCACGGACCACCAGCGGCCGCAGGAACTGCACGTCCTCGAGGAGGGCACCGTCGGTCTGGAACTGCTCCGCGGCCACGGCCAGCAGGGAGGACAGGTAGAACGCCCCGGGGACCACGACCTCGCCGTGGACCACGTGGTCGCGCAGGTAGGGCTGGTGCGCGAGCCCGACACGTAGCACGCGGTGTACGCGGTCCCCGGGCAGGTCGAGGCGGCGACCGGCCAGGGCGAACGTGTGGGCCGGACTCATCGGTTCGGCGAGGACACCGGCCTCCGTCGGCGGCTTCTCCACCCAGTACGTGCGCCGCTGGAACGGGTAGGTGGGCAGGATCAGTCTCGTTCCCGGATCTGCGCCGTTGACCTTCGTCCAGTCGGGATCGTGGCCCGCCGCGACCAGCCGCGCCAGGCTCTCGAGCCACACGCGGCCGTCGTTCGCGCCACCCTCGAGGGAGGGCAGCCAGGACACGCGGGCCGAGGCGGGCACGCAGGCCTGCCCCAGGGCGGACAGGGTGGGCCGCGGGCCGATCTCGACGAACGCGGTCACCCCCATCTCGACCGCCCGCCGGACACTGTCGGCGAACCTCACCGGCGCGCGCGCGTGTTCGACCCAGTAGTCGGAATCGGTGATCGCGTGATCGACCCGATCGCCGGTGACGTTGCCCAGGATGGGGATGGTGGGCTGGCGCAGATCGATCGATTCGCACACGCGCCCGAAGGGTGCCTGCATGGGCTCCATCATCGAGGAGTGGAACGCGTGGGAGACCGCCAGGCGGGTCGTGGCGTGGCCGCCTCGTTCGAGGCGTCGCGCCAGCGCCAGCACGCTCGGCTCGACCCCGGAGATGACCGTCTGCTGGGGGGCATTGACCGCGGCGATCGAGACGTCGGCGGGGAGATCCCCCACGCACCGGAGGAGATCGTCCTCGGACGCGTGGACGGCCACCATCGCGCCGGGGGGTCGTTGCTGCATCAGCTGCCCGCGCGCGACCACCAGCCGGGCCCCGTCCTGGAGCGACATCGCGCCGGCCACGCACGCGGCCACCACCTCCCCCACGCTGTGGCCGAGCACGACGTCGGGGCGTATCCCGGCGTCCAGCCACAGGCGGGCCAGGGCAAACTCGATGGCGAACAGCGCGGGCTGGGCCAGCGAGGTCTCGCGGATGCTCTCGGCCGCGACGCCCTCCTCCCAGATCAACGGCAACAGGGGCTGCCCCAGGTGGGTTCGAATGGCGCCGGCGCTCTCGTCCAGGAGACGTCTGAACTCCGGCCGGGCCTCGTACAGGGCGCGGCCCATGCCCACGACCTGCGAGCCCTGTCCGGTGAACAGGAACGCCAGCTTGCCCGGTCCCTCCGCCGGCCGCCGGCCCCGCGCGCGGCGACGCTCGGCCGGCTCCCCGTCCAGCTCCGACAGCGTCCCGAGGAGCTCTTCGCGAGATCCAGCCACCAGCACCGCGCGGTGGTCGAAGTGGGTCGTGCGATGGCCCAGCGCCCAGGCCAGGGCGGCCAGATCCACGTCGGGATGGCCGGAGACGAACCGCGACAGGTCGCGCCCCCGCGCGCCCAACGCGTCGATGCTGCGGGCCGACACCGGGAAGACCCAGGCGGGGCACGCGCGGCCGGGGATCCGGCCCGGCTCCGGCGGCGGGGTCCAACCCTCCAGGACCACGTGGGCGTTGGTGCCGCTGAAACCAAAGGCGCTAACCCCGATCACGGGGCAACGGTCGTCGCCGGCGCAGTCCTGGGGTTCGGTGACCACCTTCACCGGGATCTCCGACCACGGCACCCGAGGATTGGGACTCTCGAAGTTGGGGCTGGGCAACCAACGCCGGTGTTGCAGCATCAGTACACCCTTGATCAGGCTGGCGATTCCGGCAGCCCCCTCCAGGTGCCCGATGGTTCCCTTGGCCGAGCCCACCCACAGCGGCCGGGACCCTCGACCTGCGCCGGCCAGCAGATCACCCAGGGCCTGGATCTCGACGGGATCCCCCACGGGCGTACCCGTACCGTGGGCCTCCACGTAGTCCAGATCGGCCGGGGACAGACCCGCCTGTCCCAGCGCCCCCTCGATGAGCGCACGCTGGGCGCGGCGGCTCGGGGCGGTGAAACCGTGGCTGCGGCCATCCTGGTTCACGGCCGATCCGCGGATCACCGCGAGGATCGGATCGCCGGCATCCTCGGCCGCAGACAGCCGCTTCAGCACCACAGCGCCGCACCCCTCTCCACGGACATAGCCGTTGGCCGCGGTGTCGAAGGGCCTGCAGACGCTGTCCGGAGACAGGGCTCCGAGCTTGCTGAAATAGATGGACCCCGCGGGCGTGAGCAACACGTTGACGCCCGCGGCGACGGCCGCGTCGCACTCGCCGGCGCGCAGGGCCTGGCACGCCAGGTGTACGGCCACCAGCGACGACGAGCAGGCCGTGTCCACCGGGAAGTTGGGCCCGCGCAGCCCCAACCAGTACGACAACCGACCGACGATGGCGCTGTGGGCGGTTCCCAGCAGGCTGTACGCCTGGATGGCGTCCTCGTCCTGCATCACCTGGTAGCCGTACTCGGTGCCGCAGATGCCCACGTACACGCCGGTGCGGCTGCCTTGCAGCTGGGGCCGGGTCATGCCGGCACGTTCCAGGGCCTGCCAGCAGGTCTCCAGCAACAGGCGCTGCTGGGGATCTGCCGTGGGCGCCTCTCCCTGGGACATCTCGAAGAACTGGGGATCGAACTCCTGGAGTCCCTGCAGGAATCCTCCGCCCCGGCTGACCATCTTGCCCGGCGCGTCCCACCGGGAGTCGTGGTACGCGTCGATGTCCCAGCGGTCGGTCGGTACCTCGACGATGCCGTGACCGCCGCGGTCGAGGAGCTCCCAGAAACTCTCCGGATCCTCCACGCCGCCGGGCAATCGACAGGCCATTCCCACCAGGGCGATGGGTTCTGCCTGCTGGCCCCCGGTCGCCGCCCGGTCCCCATGGACCGCCGGAGAGACGGATCCGTGGCCCTGCGGCGCGTCCCGTTGCAGGGTGATGACTCCCGGCCGGACCTCGTGAGCGGCCACCACGGCCCGGCGAATGTGTCGCTTCACCTCGCCGAGGTCGCCGCCCGGGACCACCGTGGCGGTCACGGCCAGCTGCTCGCGCCCGTCCACCCCATGGGCCATCGCCTCCACGCTGCCAGGCTGGAGGGCCGGATGGCACCCCTCCACCGAGGCCTCGATGTCCGTGGGGAAGAGGTTTCGGCCGTGAACGATGATCAGGTCCTTGAGCCGACCCGTGATGTACAGCTCGCCGCCCCTCAGGAATCCCAGGTCGCCCGTGCGCAGGAACGACCTCCCCGGCTGACCCGGCACCGTGGCGCCGAAGATCGCGTCGGTCAGGTCGGGTTGACGGTGGTAGCCCCGCGCGACCGCGTCGCCGGCGATCCAGATCTCGCCGATCTCGCCCTCTGCCAGGGGCAAGCAGGTCTCGGGATCGACGATCTCCAGCTGCGTGTCGCCGCGACAGCGGCCGCAGCTCACCCGCTCGACGCCGCCGTCGACGCGCACGTCCACCCGCTCGCGGCCGTCGCCTCCCGTGACGAGCAGCGTGGCCTCGGCCAGGCCGTACGCCGGCACCAGCGCCTCGGCATCGAATCCACAGGGGCCGAACCGCTCGGCAAAACCTCGCAGCGTGGGCCAGTGGATCGGTTCGGCGCCGCAGTAGGCGACCTTCCACGCGCGCAGGTCCAGACGTTCGCGCTCCGGGTCGCTCACATGGCGTCGACACAGGTCGAACGCGAAGCAGGGCCCACCGCTGGAATAGGCACCCAGGGCGGACAGGGCTTCCAGCCACCGCGCCGGCCGTCTGAGGAAGGCCTCGGGCGCCATCAGCACCGAGGTGAGCCCCTCGTACACCGGCTGGAGCACGTGTCCAACCAGGCCCATGTCGTGGGTCAGGGGCAGCCAGCCGACCCCGGCCACACCCTCGCGATCCTCGAGCCGATCCAGGTCGAAGCACTCGTGGATGGCGCGCTGGCTGGCCAGGAGGTTGTCGTGCCCCAGGACGATGCCTCGCGGCGTGCCGGCCGGCCCCGAGTTGTACTGCAGCATCGCGGGTCGCCGGGGATCGAAGCTCGGCGGTCGCCAGGTGTCGTTCGCGGGCAATCCGCGGGTCTCTTCGACCGTGAGGACCTTGCGCGCACCCGCATCCGCTGCGATGCGCTCGACGAGGGCTGCGGTGCGGTCTCGGGTGGGGGGAGGGCAGGGGACCGCGACTGCGCCAGCGTACAGGCACCCGAAGAAGGCCGAGATGAACTCCAGCCCCGGGGGATAGGCCAGGATCACGGGCTCGCCCGCCAGACCCTGCTCGTGCACGAGGGCGCCGACGCAGCGGGCGCTCTGGTCGAGCTGCCGGAAGGTCAGGCTCTCGGTGGGACCATCGACCTCACCGGTGACGAGGAACGAGAACGCGACGCGGCCGGGCCGGCGGCGCGCCCAGTGGCGCAACGGGTCTACGAAGCTGGTCCAGCAGGAGTCGGGGCGCATGGGTCAGGCCGTGTCATCCGAGGTCGGCCGCCCTTGCAGCCCCTCGAGGGACCAGGGATTCTCGAGGACCTCCCGCAACACGGTCAGGGCCCGCCCCAGGTGCACCGCATCGATCACCCGGTGGTCTGCGTTGAGGCACAGGTTGAAGCAGTGCCGGGCCTGGATCTCCCCGTCTCGCACCACGGCCCGCTCCTGCACCCGACACACCACCACGTTGAACGACACGTGGCCGAACGGCGTGCGCGCGTCGTAGACCTCGTCGATGTCGAAGGTGGCCGCGGTGGTGATCACGGCGCTGCCGAAGGGGTAGGGCTCGATGCCGAACAGGCGCAGGCTGCCCCCGAGGCCCGCGCTGTACCAACCCGCCGCGGCCATGACCGGCCGCAGCAGCGCCACGGGCAACAACCGCTGCACGGCGCTGCCCTGAGGTGCCCCGCCGTCGGGGAGGTGGCGCACCCGAGACGCCCCCTCCCGCAGCTCGCGGGCGAGGTCGTCCACCGACTTGCCGTCCACCTCCTCCACCTTGACCCAGCCCACGTCCTGGTCCCCGTCGAACGCCACCAGGATGGACAGCGCCGCCTCGTCGTGGGGAATCAACGTGTCCCAGACGAGTGTCCGGTTGAGTTCGGGCACGCGCACCAGCGCCTCGCCCACGGCCTTGCCCACCAGCGCGGTGAGAGATGCCCGGTGCTCCGACCGCTCCGCCTGCCACCTCAGGAACGCCAGCGCCTCTTCGGCGTCCACCTCCAGCTTGGCGTGGATGTACCCCTCGCCAGCCCCCTGCCACATGGCCATGGCCACCTTGCGGCGCGGCCCGAGCTTCACCCCGCGCGCAGCCAGGCCGAGACGCAGGATTATCGGCAGTCCCAGGAGAACACCCCCAACGAAGAGGACGATCCAGGCGATGGGGGGCCAATCTGCCACGAAGGTCTAGTCCACCTCGACCATGGTCACCCCCTCGAGCAGCGGGCTCGTCCCACCCGCGGCGACCAGGTGGATGCAGTACGCCCCCTGGTTCGGTCCCTCCGGCGGGCAATCCACGCACTCGGCGTCGGTGCCGTCCTCGAGCAGCTCGCACAGGGAGCCCGGGTCGAGCTCCATGTAGACGTCGTAGGGGACCAGATCCACCGTGGCCTCGAAGTGGGTGTCGACGACCTCGGAGCCGTCGGCGGAGAACGTGCCGCCCAGGGTCACGTCCCACAGCCAGGATGGACTCAGGTCGAACTCGAACACCAGGTCCGTGGGGCCCACCTCGAACGTCAGGCCATTCCAGCTCCCCGACGCGTCGGTCGTGGGCAGGGTGCCCTGCTCCCAAACTTCGGGATCCGTGCTGATCTGCCAGCCCGATCCGATCCGGAGATCGACCGTGCCCGCGGCCTCGTCCAGGGCGGTCACCGAGAAGATGTTCCCCGTATCCGAGGGGTACATCGTCATGAACACGGTCCCCACGTCCGGTGGCTCGGTGAAGACGAAACCGCCGCCGGGAATGTCGAGGAAGTACGTCAGCCCGACCAGATCCTCGACACCACTCGCGTCGTCGTCGTCGCCGACCGCGCTGTCGTCGTCGTCATCCGATGCGGGGCAGCCACACATCCAGGCCAGCCCGACCCACAACACCACCAGCACCCAGCCCAATCGCTTGTCCACGCCACCCTCCTTTTGTTCGCCTCTCAGGGGCGACCGCCATCCAGTGTCGCACCCGCGGACGTGGCTGGACAAGGTGGGAGGGTTCCGATCTCACGGCCGAGAAAAGGCGTGAAGGTGTGAGCGTCCCTTTTCACGTCCCTTTTCACAGGGTGGTAGGTCGACAGGGCAGTGGGAGGTTGCAGTAAGCTCCGATCACACGGTCGGAAAAGGCGTGAAGGTGTGAGCGTCCCTTTTTCCGTCCCTCTTTCCGCAGACGAGAGGGGAGATCATGGGCATCAGGACAGGACTGGTCGTGTGGGCGGTGTCGGGGCTCGCGCTGGCAATCGCGGCGTGCGGTGGGGAGGAGTGCGGAGAGGGGGACGACGACGACGACGCCACCGCCGCGGACGATGACGACGCGACCGCGGGGGACGACGACACGACCGCGGGGGACGACGACTCGGCTACCGGCGACGACGACGACACCGCCGAACCGCCGCCGGAGAACTTCCTGCTCGTCACCGCCGATCCCTCGGTGGGCACGACAGAGGACTTCTACGTGGCCAAGTACGAGATGAAGATCGCCGGCAGCGACGACGGCGACGTGGAGTACGACGAGGCCTACGTGGCGCAGAGCCGCCCGTCCGGGATCCCGTGGCAGTGGGTCAACCAGGTCCAGGCCAAGGCCGAGTGCGAGGCCTTGGGGGCGGGATTCGCGCTGTTGACCAACGAGGAGTGGATGACCATCGCCCGTTCCATCGAGGCCAATCCCCTCAACTGGAGCGACAACCAGACCCACCCCGGGGGCGAGACCGACGCCCAGCTCAATCACGGCCACACCTGTCGGGTGGGCACCCTGGGCGCGCAGTGCCGCATGGACCAGTTCCCCCATTCGGGAGAGGGGCTACCTGCCTCCATCGACGACTCCGAGGGGTGTTACGGCTACTTCCCCGTCAGCGGCGAGTCCGAGGCCCCCACCCTCGACGCCAACGGCTGGAACGCCTACCGCCGGACCTTCTACCTCGCCGACGGTCAGGTGCTCTGGGACTTCTCAGGCAACGTGTGGGAATGGGTGGACTGGTACGTCCCCCTCGCGGCGGACCGGGCGTTCCCCGACGGCGAGGTCACCGACGACTTCGTCGAGATCAACGCCTGCGAGGGTACCGGCGCCATGCCCGACGAGAGTTTCAAGAGCCTCAACGTCGACATGGACGAGATCATCAACGCCAATCGTCTCGGCCGGTCCCACCCCACGTCGGTGGACGACGACGCCGGCACCGCCATGCGCGGCGGAAACTTCATGCACGGCGCGTGCAACAACGGAATCTACGCGCTGGGGATGGGGTATGCCCCCGACACGGACCATATCGTCTGCCGCGTCGGCTTCCGGTGCGCCTGGCACCCTCAGCCCCCGGCTCAGTAGCTCCAGATCCACAGGGGGGACGGCGAGTACATCCCCTCCAGGCCTTCGACGGGTTCGTTGGGGTTGGTCGTGTCGGCGTGGAAGAAGCCCATGACCGACCACGAGTCGTACAGACCGAGGCCGCCGACATCGCCGTTGGGAGCGGGCAGGTGCTCGACACCGATCCCCTGGTTTCCCGAAGCGGAATCGGTCGGCCGGACCCACAGGCCCTCCAGCTGGCCGGCGGAGGCCGCGGCGAGGGGCCCGTACTCGTTGCACCAGGCGTCCACCGTGTCGCCGCTGAGCCCCAGCGACCACACGTCGTCCAGGAATGACGTCGCGGCCAGGACCGGGTTCTCGGCGACCTGATCGCACGAGATGATCGCGTAGGGATTGAGCCACCAGGCGAGGCTGATGTTGGGATCATCGAGGGGATCGGTGACGGGGGCGAAGACGTCGTCCAGGCTCGTCGGGCAGGTGCCGTGCACCGACTGGACGGTATCGAAAGTCACGAGTTCGTCGATGTACTCGTAGTAATCGTCGCCCTGATGGCTCCCCTTCTGTGTGAACGTGCCCGAGAGTTCATAGGTGTACGAGCACAGGTCGACCATGGGCTCGGCGTAGATGTCGTTGACCATGATCCACTCGATGGTGGTCGTGGCCGTGCCGGGGCCGACCCCTCCCACGGCGTACATCGTGATGTCGAAGTACAGGCCACCCGGCCCGACGAACGCCGAGGCGGTGACCTCCTGGCTGAAGTCGGTCCCGTCGAAGGCCTTGGCCTTGCAGGTCCACTCGCCCATGTCCATGGTGGCGCTGCCCGGGACCGTGGCGCCGGTGATGCCCGTGGTCATCCCGTCGCGGTCCCACTCGAACGAATAGGCGATGGGATCGTTGTCCACGTCCTCGGACTCGATGAGCACGACGCAGGTCAGTTCCTCGCCGACGGCCGGTGTCTCGGGTTCGATCGCGATCAGAGGCTCGGTGGGGGGATGGTTGCCGGTGAAGTCGTCGTCGTCGTCCGCGCTGTCGTCGTCGGCCACGTCGTCGTCTGCCGCGTCATCGTCGGCCGCGTCGTCGTCACCGGAGCTGTCGTCGTCCTCGTACTGGCTGGCACAGCCGGCGATGACGAGCGCGAGGGCCGCGCTCAGGAGCACCAGATAGGATCGCATGTTCGCTCCTCCTCGGATTCCCGGGATTCTCGATTCAGCCCATTGTACGACGCCCCCGTGGCGCGGGGTACTCAGATGACTGCGGACACGCGCCGCGACCTTCGCCGCCACAGCACCAACAGCCCCAGCGCGTGCGGAGCGCCGCCGTGCCACTGGAACGGGTTCCCGCCCGAGCAGCCGGAGTCCCCGGCACCGCCGCCCGTGTCGTCGTCGTCGTCGTCGCCCTCGTCCGGCAGGGGTGGGCGTGGAATGCCCGGTTCGTCGCACTCGCTGCGAAGGCCGTCGTCACACGCCTGGATCATCGCCTCCTCGATCCAGTCGAGGAACGCGTCCACCCGCATGTCCACGCCCCCCATGTTGCAGTCCTCCATCGCCGCGTACGCTCGCGAGGTCACGCCGATGACCCGCAGGCTCTCGGTCAGCTCCGTCTCCACGTCCACGTAGGTGGGGCCCCCCGAATCCCCGTGACATTTGCGCCCCGTCGAGGAATCCGCGCCGACCTGCATCTCGAACTCGGCCAGCTCGTTGATGAACGTGTGCGCCCGGTACCGCTCGTTGATGGTGCTGGTGTCGATGGGATCCCGCATCCCGTACCCCACGATGTCCACCTCCATCTGCTCCACGAGCTGTTCGGCCTCGGCCTCGTCCGGCATGTACGCGAACGGCCGGTCCTCGATGGCGTCCTCCAGGAATACGAGCGACAGGTCGTTGTAGTTGCTCAGCCCATCCGGGGGCATCGCGTCCACCCGGAAGTCCGGGTGCTGCACCGCACCGCTGCTACACACCGCGTCGTCGGGCAGCGGCGGATTCGACTGATACGACGGGTCCATCATCCACGTCTGGTCCTCCTCGAACGTGACGCAGAACACCATCTCCTGTAGCCCGATCAACAGGGGATCCACGCAGTGTCCCGCGCTCAGCGCCACGTCCGGTGCGATCAGCGTCGCCGTGCAGATGGGCATCGTCGCAGGTATGGGCCCCCCACCCACGTCCATCGATCCCTGCACGATCAGTTGTGCCGCGGACGGGTACTCGTCCGAGCCGATGGGCTCCCCGTGGATGATCCCCAGGTCTGACCGCGCGAGGGTCTGCGACTCACAGCCGCACAGCGCGAGCGCGACTACCAGGCCGGCCAGACACCCCCGAAGCGACATGGGACTCCCTCCTGTCCGGAGGATACCAGCCGCCTCACCGCCGCCGCAGCGAAGAAGGGCCTGAAGCCTCGTGCGGGCGGATACAATGGCGGCCAACGCCAGGTATCCGCCAGGCCGCGAAGAGGGAGTCCCCATGCCCCGCTCACTCCAAACGCTCGCGTGGACCGTCCTGCTCCTCCACTTCGCCGTCGGCTGCTCAGGAGGTATCGTCGCCCCGGACGACGATGACAGCGGGGGCGAAGTCGACGACGACGACAGCGACGCCGACGACGACGGCGATGACGACGACAGCGGGGCGACCGACGACGACGACAGCTCCGGGGATGACGACGACACCACCGGCGAGGTGTTCGACTGCGCCACGATTCCCGGGCCGCCCTTCGACAGGTCGCCGCTCGCCGCTCCCCGTGGGTACAACGACCTGGTGTTCGACGCGGCCGGGGCGATGATCGGCAACGACACGTCGGTGCTCGTCCGGGCCACGTCACCCGAGGACTGGGACGTCTACGCTGCTGGCGTCGGCACGATCTACAAGATGGGTTATCTGCCCAGCGGCGACATCGTGGCCACCACCGCGGCCCGCTCCATCATCAAGATCAATCCCGACGGGATCCGGACCGTCCTCGTGGCGGATTTCGACGGGTACGGCCTGGCCATCGGATCGGGCGGTATGGTGTATGCGGGGACCGACTACACGACCGACGCGCCGGAGATCATTCGCGTGGATCCTTCCACCGGTGAGTTCACGCAGTTCATCGACGCGGCCCAGTACGCACCCCGGGGGCTCGAGTTCAGTCACGACTACTCGGTGCTCTACTTCGGGACCACCAACGACGGGCGTGTCTTTCGCGTGGAACTGGACGAGAACCTCGACCCGGTCTCCGATCCCCAGCCGCTCGTGAACATGCCCGTCTCCTGGCACGACACCCTCGAGGTCGACGCCTGCGGCAACCTCTACGTCGGTTCGTTCTTCGGCCACCAGATCATGCGCGTCGACGCAACCTTGTCGATCACGCAGCTCCTGGACTGGAACTTCGACAACTACGGCCATGGGTTCGAGTGGGGTAGCGCGGTCGGGGGCTGGGACGAGACCTCGATCTACATGACGCATCCGTACAATGGCTCGTGGGTGGACGAGATCCAGATCGGTGTGCCGGGGAGGCAGTGGACCGGCGAGGTGCTGGGTCGCGTGGTGCTCTGATCCGTCCCCCCGGGATCAAGGCGGTTCCGTACCCTCTGGACCGGGCTGGCGCGGCGGCGGTGGCTCCGCTGCGAGCATTGGCGAGATGGCGCCCGCCGCCACCGCGTGGTCGGGATCGTCCAGTCGAGCGCGGAGCCAGCCCCGATACGTCGTGGGATCGGGGTGCTCGTTCAGCAGCAGCTGCTGAGCCCAGAGCAGGTTCTCGTCGTCCGGCGCGCGGTCGAGCGCCCACAACAGCCGATCCGCGGCCTCGTCGAACCGCCCCAGCTGGAGCCAGCTGCAGGCCAGGCCGAAACTGGACCTGGGACCAGGACCGTCCCGCGCTTCGAGCGCCTCGTAGCGAATCCGCGCTTCCTCGGGGTGCCCGGTCCAGAGGTACGCGACGGCGATGTTGTGCTGCACCTTGGGTGGCAGTTGTCCGTCGAGGGCGCGCTTCTCGCCCTCGATGTACCACTCCTTGGCTCCCTCCAGATCAGGGACATTCATCAGGCCGTTGCCGATCCAGACGTACCCGGTGGCGGCGTCCGGGGCGATGCGCAACGCTGCGATCGGGATCGCCTCCTCGGACCAGTAGGCCTCGTAGGCGGCCCGCAGCTGCACCTGCTGCAGCGTCAGATATCCGGAGACTCCGACCAGGATCGTGACCGCGAGGGGCCGCGTGAGCCGCCCGGTCAGGGAGGGCCACGCCCGCAAGCTCACCTCGGCCAATCCCAGTAGCACGAAAGCCCACGGCAGGTAGAGGTAGCGACCAAAACCGCCCCATCCAACGATGGTCGTGACCAGGGCCACTGGAGCCAGCATCAAGAAGTAGACACCAAGCCCGACGGCCAGCAGCGGCCGCCGACGACAGCAGTAGCCGGCCACCGCAGCCACCAGAAGGCTGACCGCCGTCGAAGCTGCGACTACGCCCGGGGTGGCCCTGGTGTACTCGTAGGCGAGCTCCCGGTAGCCGACCGGGTTCAGGGTCACCAGGGCTCGCAACCCATCGGCGAAGAGCAGCGGCGTGTGGATCAGGGCCTGCAGGCGCTGTTCGGCGCTTCCCCCGGACGCCTCGAGGCCACCGAGCATCACCGCCCTCAGACCGAGGAACCCCAGGGACACCACCACCAGCGGAGCCAGCAGGCGAAGGGGAACACCCCGGCCCAGCCACAGCCACAGCGCCAGCGGCGGCAGGGCCATCAGGATCACTTCCTTGTTCAGCAAGCCCACCAGCAGCAGGATCGCGGCGACCAGGGCCAGGCTCGTCGCGCGCAGCGCGCTCGGCTCGGGTTCACCGTCCCGCCGGCCTGCGCGGTCCAGCAACAGCGTTGCCCCCAGCAGACCTGCAGCGGCGGCGAGGTCGGTCAGCGACGAGACGAACACGACAGCCTCGGCGCACACGGGGTGAAAGGCGAACAGCACCGCGACCGCGGCTGCGGCCCAGTCGTTGCGCAGCCATCGCCGCGCGAGGGCCCACAGCAGCAGGCTCACCAGCAGGTGCCAGGCCACCGAGAAGAGGTGATACCCGCCGGGATCGGCGCCGCCGAGAGCCGCATACTGCAGCGTGAGCAGCGTCACGAACATCGGGCGGTACAGGTCGGCGCCCTCCGCGTTGGCCCCCTCGGCACCCACGCTCTGACGGACGTTGGAGCGGAAGTGGTCGGGGATGGAGGCCAGGGATCGGATCTCCTCGGCGTCCCGGATCTGGTGGAAGTCGTCCCAGCAGAACTCCGCCTGACGGACCGGGCTCCAGACCAGCACGATCAGGACGGACAGCGAGAGGGCATGGACGAGGGGATGGGCGAGGAAGCGGCTCAAGGTGGTGTCTCGATGCGGTCAGTGTACCGCAACGTCCGGCCGCTTTGGCGGTCGCTCGCGGGGACTCAGTTCAGCTGGGTCATCACCAGGTTCTGCTGCGCGTCCACGTCGGTGATGTACACGTACTCGGCGTGGTTCGGCGTGTCGATGCCGTAGTCGGGCTCGGGTATGGCGAAGGTGGACTCGCAGATGGCGGCCACGACGTACACGCCCGTGTATGCGGGCACCGAGATCGTGTAGGGGATGACCTCGCCCTCCGTGTGGACGGAGGTGAAGTACGTGTAGCCCCAGATGGAGCCGTTGCTGAGCGCGGTCTGGAGTGAGCCGTCGATGGGCCACGGGGGAGGGGAGAACTCGGCGGTGACCACGAGGTCGAGATCCGTGTCCAGACCGCCGAAGGTGAACGACCCGTCCGTGGTGACCGTGCCCGAGATCGAGATGTAGCCGGGCGCCGCCGGGATCGCCACGGATCCCTCCGGGATGACCACGGTCATCCCCTCGATGGACTCCTCGCCGAGGGTCCAGGGGTTGACCTGCTGGCCGTCGTCGTTGACGGTCGCGCCCCATTCGTCGCTGGGCTCGAACAGGAGGTTCTGGTTCCAGTCCCAGGCCCCGAGGATGTTCAGGGTGGAGTAGCCGTAGACCTCGACCTCCCAGGGCAGGAACGTGTTCTGGTTGGCGCCGTCGAGCTCGCCGGGGCGCACGGACCAGTACGGCCCACCCATCTCGTGGTCGAAGGTCGCCACCAGGGAGGCGCCCGTGTCGGTCACGTAGGTGGAGTCGACCAGACCCACGGTGCCGCTGAGGGTCACGGGATAGTTCGGGTCGCCAGGACCGCCGCCGGGCCAACCGTTGCCGCCGTCGTCGTCGTCGTCCCCACCGCCGCCGTTGTCGTCGTCGTCGTCGCCGGAGCCGCCGTTGTCGTCGTCGTCGTCCCCGCCGCCGCCGCCGCCGCCACCGCCGCCACCGTGATGCCCGGGAATCCAGCCGCCGCCGCCACCACCACCGCCGCCGCCGCCTTCACTCCACACGTGCTCGATGTCGAGGTAGACGTGCTTGCCGTCGAGGGGCTCCAGGGTCTCTTCCAGCTGCTCCAGGTGGAAGCCGGTGGTGTCCCAGGCGCTGATCACGCCGTCGTAGTAGCTGTCCGCCACGGCCATGACCGCGACGCTCTCCGCAGGCCAGACCGGCGCCTGGATGGAGTAGTCGCTCCCCTCGCCGGCCGGGTTGGCGGGCACGTCGTGGATGACGTCGCTGTGGAAGACGTTCCGTGTGTCGGTGTCGTCCGGCGTCAGCGCCACGAAGATCGAGCCGTAGGGGTAACCGTCCGGGTTGACCTCGGTCCACGGCAGGTAGTTGCGCTGCCACACCCCGTCGACCAGCTCGTAGTACACGGCCGTGATGAAGACCTGCCCCGAGATCGACAGCGGCGGATCCGGGATCACGTCGTCGTCGTCCCCCTCCACGTCGTCGTCGCCCTCGGCGTCGTCGTCGCCGATCACCACATCGTCGTCGCCGGCCGTGTCATCGTCGTCCAACCCGAAGCCCTCGGGATCGCACTCACAGGTGTTGTCCTGTCCCACCAGTCCGAACGCCACGAGCGCCAGCAGGACGACGAACCAAGGTGCGCGTCGTTGCCTCAGGAAACTAGCCATGACCTCTCCCTGTCCGCGGTGTCCCTCCCCGCCAGAGGTGGCACCAGATGGTGCGGGGATCTTTGTCCCCGTATTCCTCTGGAGCATACCACTGTCAAGAGGGGTGATTTCAAGCACAAATGTGAACGTGTGCGCACGTGGGAAGCAAACTCGGGCCGGTCCTATCTCATCGTGAACGTGGCCTTCCCCTGTTATCCTCCCCTGTCGAGAGGACACCCCGATGACCGGCTGGCTGCGAGGAGGACTGGCGCTCGCGATCGCGTTCGCGCTGAGCGCCGGCGCCCGCGCCGACGAGGTGACCTCGGCGATGGCCACGAGGCTCACGCCCCAGGGAATGGAGTTCGCCACGACGCTCGCCTCGGGCCTGACCATCGACCTGCCCTCGCTGCCCCTGGAGTTCACGGTCGACGAGCTGGGCTGCGAGTACGACCTGTACATCTACGGGTACGAGGGTGAGGTGGAGCTGGGGGACTTCTACCTCGAGCCCATCGAGGGCACGCCCGACCACCTCGCGCTGTCGGGGAGCGTGTCCCACTTCGAGGTGGTGGACATCATCATCGAGGCCACCTCACCGGACTGGTGGTGCCCCAACTACAACGAGGAGGACCACGACGTGATCGTCACGTCGCTGACCAGCGACGGTGCCTCGTTCGTCCTGCGGGCCGACGGCGAGGTGGTGGGCGGCGCGCTGGTCCTGGAGGTGCTGGAGAGCTCGTCGGTCTACCTGGGCGACGTGCAGATCGCGACGACCCCGTGGTACCTGCCGGACGAGCTGATGGAGGCGTCGGTCGACTCCTTCGGGACGGAGATCGGGGCGTTCATCCTCGACCAGGCCGCCGACCTGCTGGCGGCCCTGCTGTTCGAGCTACCCACGGGCGGCGTGCTGGCGCAGTTCTCCTACGAGGCCCGGATCGCCGAGGTGTCCGTGGACGGAGGGGGCCTGGTGACGGAGCTCGACGCCGGGGCCGGCTTCGAGGGGGAGATCGGCGCGTGCGGTGGTGGGACCGTCCAGCTCGCCGGCACCGCGGGCCAGCCCGGACAGATCACGGGCACGAGCGGGGACATGCAGCTGGCGGTCACCGAGGAGTTCGCCAACGCGCTGCTGGGAGCGGCCTGGTCCGGCGGCATGCTGTGCGAAGAGTTCCAGCACCTCGACTTCTCCGACGCCGCGCCGTTGTTCCCGGCGTTGCAGGACGAGGAGGGGGTGCGCTTCGCCTTCGAGGTAGTGGATCAACCCACCGTCACGGCCTCCTCGGGCCAGCTGCACCTGGATCTCCCGGAGGTCCGCCTGGAGCTGGAGGACACCGACGAGGGCGAGCCCCTGTTCCGGGCCGTGATCGGCGTGACGGCGGACGTGGAGCTGAGCCTGGATCCGGAGCGGCACGTGCTCGCGATGACCCTGGCGGGGGCCGATCTGGACTTCCTCCACCTGGACGCGGGCGGCCTGCTCCACGGCACCAACTACACCGAGGAGGCCTTCCTCGAGCTCATCGATACGCAGGTCCTGCTGCTGCTGCCCGACCAGCTCGTCGACATGCCGCTGGCGCCCATGTCGTTCGGGATCACCGGCCTGAGCGCCGAGGCGGTGGACGGCCTCACCGACTCCATCGGAGTGGAGCTGATCGATCTGGAGGTGCACGACGGTGTGGCCCACGTGATCATCGACGGGCTGCTGGACGTGGACGACGAGGCCCCCTGGTCGGAGATCCTCACCGATCTGCAGCGCCCGCGGACCACCACCGAGGTGACCGTCGAGTACACCGGCGAGGACGACCGGCCGGGGCCGCTCACGTATTCGTGGCGGGTGGACGGGGGCGCCTGGTCGTTCTGGTCGGCGGACACCCGGGCCACCTTCGTGGTGGTGGGGGAGGGGCAGCACGAGTTCGGGGTCCGCGCCCGGGACATCTTCTGGAACGTGGGGTCCGAGGAGTCCGCGAGCTTCAGGCTGGACCTGGGAGGTCCGGGGAGCGGGGACGGCGACGGGGGATGTGAGTGCGTCGCCGCACCGGGGGCTGCCCCGGCCCGGACGATCGCGTGCATCGCCGTGTTGCTGGGCAGCCTGGTCCTGCGCCGTCGGGCGACGTCCGCGTGACGGCCCGGCGTCGTTGGTCCGTGGTGCTCCTGGTCGGCGCCGCAGCGCTGGTGAGCGCAATCCATGGACCGGCCCGCGCCGGCGGCTTCTACCTCCCCGGCCCCGGCATCGTCGCCCAGGGGCGTGGTGGCGCCTACGTGGCCACGTCGGACGAGCTGATCGGCGCGCTCTACAATCCCGCCGGCCTCCACCGGATCGACGGGCTCTACATCCACCTCGCCGCCGGCCTGGTCGCCAACCACCTGAGCTTCGAGCGCGCGGGAGGGCAGGGGATCTACAAGCCGTTCCGCGACGGCGAGCACCCCTCGAACCCGGACGACATCGAGTCCATGCTCGCCCGGCCCTTCGACCCGGTGGTCAACAGCGGGACGAGCGTCATCCCCGAGGCGGGGATCGCCTTCGGGCTGGAGAAGCCCGATCTGACCTTCGGATTCGCGTGGTACGCCCCGTACGCCACACCAGACGAGTGGCCGGAGGACGGACCCCAGCGGTACACCACCCTCGGATCGTCGAGCTGGCAGCTCCACTGGTCGCTGTTCGTGTCCGCCGAGCTGACCCCCTGGCTGGCCGTGGGCGTCAGCGGCGGGGTGATGCTGCTGCGGAGCCAGCAGGCGGTGAAGGCCACCTCCCACGTCCTGGCGGACCCGTCGGTGGGCCTGGTCCACAACGACGAGAACCCCCTGTACGACATCGACATCCACATCGACGCCTGGGAGCGGGGGAAACCCTGGATCAACGCGGGCGTGATGTTCATGCCCGCGCCCTGGATACGCATCGGGGCCGCGTTCTCGCCGGGATTCAGGATGCGGGCCGTGGGGGACCTGAGCCTGGAGGCGCGGATCGAGGTCTGGGAGGGGAGCGCGATCCACCTCGACACGCGCGACGTCGTCGAGCTGGAGGCGGACCTGCCGCCGATCCTGCGCTTCGGCGTGGCAGTCATCCCGCGCGACGGGCTCGAGTTCGAGCTGGACGTCCACGCGGAGCTCTGGTCACGGCTCGGGCCGATGGCGTTGCGGGACGTGGGCGTCGACCTGACCGACCTCCAGGACCAGATCGCCGCGCTGGCCCCCGGCTTCTCCGAGGACATCCGCGCTGCCCTCGAGGAGGGCCTGGGGGACGAATGGGCGGGCCCGAACGGGAACGGCGCGGTGGAGATCCCGAGCCGTCTCCAGGACACCGTGAGCCTGCGGTTCGGGGCCGAGGGACGCGTGCAGCCCTGGCTCCGGGTCCGCGGCGGGTGCCTCTACGAGAACGGGGCCAACCCCGAGAACCAGCACTCGCCGTCCAACGCGGACGTGAACAAGTTCGGGCTGACCCTGGGCCTCTCGGTGGGGCCG
Source organism: uncultured Rickettsiales bacterium (assembly GCA_964425605.1). Lineage (GTDB taxonomy): Bacteria > Myxococcota_A > UBA796 > UBA9615 > CAYRNR01 > CAYRNR01. Next base: position 28,622 of record CAYRNR010000055.1, read on the forward strand.
CCGGGGCTGGACCTGCACCTCGCCTGGATGCACTACTTCCGCGCCACCGCCACGGTCCACGGCGGCGACGACACCCAGTTCACCACCTTGCCGGGCATCGAGGCCAACAACACCAACGACGGCGTCTACCGCTCCCACGTGGACGTCCTCGGCCTCGCCGTGACCGTCCGCCCCCAGGTCATCCAGGAGGAGGCGCGGCGGCTGCGGGATCCCTACAAGGGTTGGTGAGAGATACGCGCCTAGAGCATCATCAGCCACTCGGGGCGCAGCACGGCCACACCCACGACGATGGCGTCGGCCAGCAGGACCGACACGGTGACGTACGCCAGCAGCGCGTAGAAGCACCACAGCCCGGTGCGGGCTGTCTCCGGTTTCCGCAGGAAGTAGATCCCCAGGACCACGGCCGTCGGCCAGAACAGGAACGACACCATCGCCATGACCCAGCGCAGGGCGCCGCCCTCCTCGTCGCGTCCCTCGGGCAGCGTCGCGATCTTGCGCAAGGTCCAGCGCCGGAGGAAGAAAGTGGCCAACCCGGCGATGAACAGCCAGGCGGCCAGCACGAAGGCCACGGCGATGGCGACGGCGATGTAGTGGATGACGAGGTCGCCGCTGGTGCTCACTTCAACCCTCCTGCGCGACCCACCGCAGGACCTGGACCTGCGGGGCCGTGAGATTCCGCGCCACCTCGAGCCGGCCGTCGGCGGTGAGGTCCTCCGACTCGACGAGCTCCAGGCGCTCGTCGTCGCCGATGACGAAACGCTCGAAGGACCAGGTCTCTTCCCCTGGCGGCAGCCCGACGACCTCCAGCGCGTAGTCCTCGTGGGCCGAGTCCAGATCGCCGATGACGACCTGGAGCACGGTCCGGTCCTCGCTGACGCCTGCCACGACCGAGTAGAACGCCTCGCTGGTGTCTGCCGTGGCTGACACCCGGTTCGGTGTCTCGTCCAGCAACCCCTTGTACGCCTTGAACGTGAGCGTGGGGATCTTCAGCGTCCCGTCCGGGTTGATCATGGAGAAGCCGTTGTCGTCGGCGAAGGTGTCCGGCAGGCCGTCGATGCGGTAGCGGTACACCTGGTCCACGGGCGCCTCCTGGAGCAGGCTCAAGGAGCTGGCGTAGTAGGCCGCGCCCCAGGCGTTGCCGTTCTCGGGGTGGGCGCCGCCGGGCCACATGCCCCACTCCGACAGCACGCTGGTGGCGTCGGCGAGGCCGTGGGCGTCCATGCCGTCGCGCCAGAGGGTGGCCTGGTCGAGGATGGTGGTCGGATCGGCGCCGTCGTAGTGGTGCCAGGACACGAAGTCCAGGTCCACGCCGCGCTCGTCGGTGTACTCGAGGAAGGGCTCGCGGATCTCGTCGTTGTAGATCCAGCCGCAGCAACCGATGTTCAGGTCCGGGTGGTAGGCGTCGAGGATACCGTGCGCCACCTCCATGAAGGCCAGCCACTGCTCCAGGTCTCCGCCCCAGAAGTGGCCGTCGGGTTCGGTGAAGATCTCCCAGTCCTGGATGCCGTACTCGAAGCCCTCGCCGTCGGGCCAGCCCTCGTTGTAGTGAAGGATCACCCTGTGGGCGATCTCGGCCCAGCGCACGGGATCCGCCGTGGGGTTGAGGGGGTCGTAGCCCCAGCTGCGGCCGAGGCGGTACAGGAAGGTGTAGCCGTGGTCGACCGCGGAGGTGACCAGGGGATCGATGCGGGAGAAGTCGTACTGGCCGGCGTCAGAAGGATCGCCGTGCTCCATGTCCGCGAACACGTCCGGCAGATCGCCGGGCGACGGGATCTCACCGCCGTTGATGTCGTGGATGCGGAACCGCGTCAGGCCGATCTCGTCGCAGGCGGGGGCCAGGTCCACGTCCCAGCGGTAGGAGTAGGACGTGCCGTTGGTGCCGTCGATGTGACCGGGCAGGGGGCCCAGGTCGTCTCCCACGTCCACCTGGATGGTCACGCCGGCAACCGTCGGACCCTCGACGATGCCCCCCTCCTCGCACGCGAGCAGCAGCAGCGGCAGCAGCAGTCCCGAACAGCGTGGGGTCAAGGCGTCCTCTCCTGGGCGAAGGGTAGCAGCCGGCCGCTGCCGGGCCCAGCGACGAAGGGGGGAGGGCGTTGTGCTACGCTGCGCCCGTGACCGTCGCACCCGCTCGCACAGCCCTCGCAGTATCGCTGTTCCTCGCTGCCGCCGGGCTCGCCGCGTGCGTGGGCGATCTCCCGGAGCTGAAGATCCCCGACTCCGACGGCGACGGATTCCCCGACGACATCGATCCGACACCCCAGGGATTCGACGGCGCCGAGGGGCGCGAGCAGCCCCTGTCCACCCAGCTGCACCTGCACGGCTCCCTCAGCGAGTACGACGGCACCATGGCCTGTCACACACAACAGGCCGAGGCGGTCGGTGTGGACGTCCTGTGGTGGTCCGATCACGACAACATGATCCAGATGATGTTGCGACCGGACGGCCTCGACTTCGACAACGGCGGGCTCAACGACCAGTTCGCCGCCGCAGGTATCACCGTGACCCACGGCATGTTCGCAGAGAGCGAGGATCTGGTCGGGACCACGTCCGAGTTGGTGGAGGGCGGCCCGACGGGCGAGGGTCACTTCTGGCGGCTCGGGGGCCGCGACGAGGCGGCCGACGGCCAGTGGCACGCCGTCCAGTACGCCTACGGGGCGGACATCATCTCCACGACGCACCTTCCCTTGCTGGCCGACGTGGACGTCTCGTGGGCCGTGCGCGTGCACGAGGACCTCGGCGACGATCGCCAGCTCCTGTTCACCGTGACGCTGAGCAGCACCTGCGAGGGCGCGTCGAACATCGTGACGTACTTCCTCGGCGGGGACGACCTGACCGAGCTGACGACGGACACCCACCTCTACGTCCCCATCGACAGCATCGAGCCAACGGTCTGGGGCGAGGCCGCGCTCCCCCTGAGCGAGGACGCCGCCCACTTCGCCGAGCTCGACGACCAGTCCACCGTCCACTTCGCCGTCGCCGCGCGCGCCCGCGAGGGCGAGACCGTGAACGTGGACCTGGACGACCTGGTGCTGTCGTGGGACCTCGCCGGGCAGGCCCTGTGGGATCACCAGGCCGAGGTGCTCGAAGAGCGGTACTCGGGCGGCGCGGTGACCCAGCTGGTGGGGCAGGAGATCACCCTCGTGGCGGACCTGCGGCACGTCAACCCCATCGGCGCCGAGAACGTCCCCCTGATCGAGTACGAGACCGAACTCACCGCGGCCGAGGCGGTCCAGCACGTGCACGACCACGGCGCAGCCGCCCTGTGCAACCACCCGTTCGGCACCTACCTGGGCGTGGTCTGGACCGGCGAGGACGCCGACGTGCTCACGTCGGCGCTGGTGGAGGAGTGGCTGGCCGCCGGCGTGTACGGGTGCGATCTCGTCGAGGTGGGCTACCCGGCGCGCGAGGTGGACCTGGACCACCACCTGCAGTTCTGGGACGCGCTCTCGGCGGCGGGGCACCGCGTCGTCGGCGTGGGCACCAGCGACCACCACTGGACCGACGGCTGGCTCGCCATCCCCAACCCCTTCGTCACCTGGGTCTTCCTCGACGTGCCCGAGCGCGCCGACATCGCCCAGCAGCTCACCGACGGCCGCGCGTTTTTCGGGGATCCCGGCGCCTTCGTCGGCGGTGAGCCCCTCCTGGACCTGTGGTCCGAGCACGGCGCCGTCATGGGCCAGGTGCTCGTCAGCGACCTCGACCAGGTGATCCACGTCCAGACAGGGACCGTCGAGCCCGGCTGGAGCCTGGAGCTGGTCGTGGATGGGGAGGTGGCCCGCAGTGTCGCGTTGACGGGAGACGAGATCGACACGGTCTTCGAGCTCGAGCGGGGGACGATCACCACCGTCCGCGCGCAGCTCCGCGACGACGAGGGCACCTTGATCCTGTTGACGAATCCGCTGTGGCTGGAGCAGCCCTGAGCCGCTACTTCTTCTTTCCCTTGCCGCCGGACAGCAGCCCCTCGGCCGAGCGCCCCTGGACCACGGCGTCGGCCACGGCGTCGGCGTTGCGCTCGTAGCTGTCGCCGGACTTGCCCACGCCGCCTTGCAGGTTGACGCCCTGGCGCTGCTGGACCACGTGGGCAGCTTCGTGGGCGGCGGTGTGGAGGTCGGGCGCGCCCTTGAAGGCCACGTGCTCGCCCTTGGCGTAGGCCTGGGAGCCCATCTGCTCGTTCGCGGCGGTGCTCGCCGCGTCCGAGTGGGCCTGCACGCCGCTTACGTCGTGGCTACCGAACGCGGCCTGGATCTTGTCCCCGTGGGGCATCCTCCCGCCCGATCCCGACAGGCCCTTGCTGGCCGTCTGGTGGATCTGCGCGGCGCGTCCGGGCCCCTTGGTCTGGATGGGCTCCTCTTCTTCCTCCCCGTGACGCTGGATCGCGTCCTTGCGCTGCAGTGGATCCCGCAGCGGATCGGAGAGGGGATCCTGACGCTTCTGGACCTGGGCGGCGGGGCTGGACGCGGACCGGGTGCGGCTCTGGACCTGGCGTCGGATGCTCATGGATTCCCTCCGGAAGAAGTCCCCTGATGGGGGTACGATAGCACGCGTTCCGACCCCCCTCCAGGCTCACCTTCGAGCGCGGCGAGAGCGCCCGATCAGCAGCGCAAGCGCCAGCAACCCCAACGCGATCGCGCCGGCCGATGGCGCCCGGGTCAGCGAGGCGCGGCACTCGCAGCCGTCGTCGCCCGGATCGGTGTCGTCGTCCGCGTAGATGTCCTCGGTGGTGTCGTCGTCGTCGTCGTCGCTGTCGCCACCCTCGATCACGCCGACGATCAGGTCGCCGTCCACGGCCAGGGAGCACCCCTCGGTGGTCTGGTGGAGGACGACGGTGAACGTCGAGGGATCGCCGGCCTCCTCCGGGGGGAGCACGTCGGCGGCGACGACCAGCTCGCTGGACTCGGTGATCGGGGTGTCGAGGGTGATCCACAGGGCTGGATCGTCCACCTCCGCCTCGACGTCCACCAGGTCGCCGGAGATCTCCACCGAGGCGTTGCCGGACCAGGCGTACCCGTCGGGTGCGGTGAGCTCGATGCGTCCGACGCCGCCGTCGCTGGCGCCGACGTCGATGGTGAGGGTGAACCGCAGCTCCTGGGCGGCGCCGCCCTCGGCGAGCTGGGTGGGTTCCACCTGGGCCGTGGCCGCGGAGGCCGGGAAGCCGGCGGTGACGACCTGCTCGGAGACGAGCTCCCAGGGGTTGACGAGGTCGCCCTCGGACCAGGCCACGAGGGACGTGCAGTCGCCCAGGGGCAGGATGTCGGGGGTGCGCGCGGAGCGGTCGGGGCTGGACAGGACGCGGTCGTCCACCAGCGAGCCGTCCTCCAGGGCGGCGATGTGGACCGAGGCGTCGTCCAGGGCGTCCACCTTCGACCACACGACGAAGACCTGATCGCCGTCCACGGCCACGTCGGGCTCCCACGAGCCGAGGCCGCCGAAGGTGAGCTGCTCCGGCGGCGTGAACGTCATGCCGTCGTCGGTGGACTCGGCGTGGTAGAGCTGGAAGCTGCCGTCGGCGCGGTCGGCCCAGATCAGGTGGAGGATGCCGTCGGGGGTGACCGCGGCCGCGGGCTGGACGCTCGGCGACCAGTCGTCGGTGACCGCCAGCTCCGTCGCCCAGGTGTCGCCCTCGTCCTCGGAGCGGATCCAGTAGATCTCGGTGTTCTCGTTGGGATCGGTCTCCGAGACGTGGGAGTCGAACTGGGCGTGGGCGCTGTAGACCATCACCCACGCGTCGCCGATCTCCACCATGCCCAGGTCGCGGGGGAAGTGGCGCACGTACTCGTGCTCGCCCCAGCCCTCGGTCCAGGTGGCGCCCAGATCCTCGCTGTACCAGATGCGGATGCGTTCGTTGCGCGAGTTGTTCTCGAACAGGAACAGCGAGTCCGGCTCGTCGCCGGGGGTGATCACCAGGTTCCCCACGGGGGTGGAGGAGGCGATCATGGGCTCGTAGAAGACCTCCTCCCACTCGCTGGCGTTGGGCGGCAGGCGCCGCAGGCGCACGTACCAGTAGTCCCCTTGCGCGGCGATCTCGAGCCAGCCCACGATCAGGGTCTCGCCGTCGCTCCACGCCGTGGGCGAGTACTGGATGGCGGTGCTGGGTTCGGTGGTGTGATCGGCCCAGGTCTGGCCGCCGTCCTCGGACAGCTCCACCGAGACGCGGTGGGCGCCCTCGTCGTCGCGCAGCGACGTGTCCTGGATCTCGGCCAGGCGCACGACCATGTCCCCTTCGCGCATCGTGTGCGGGCGGAACGTCCCGCCGGGGCCGCCGCTGAGGGTCTCGCCGTTCTCCAGCACCTCGGTGAGGACGCGGCCGCGGTGGTACGGGAAGCTCAGCCCCATCAGATGGGCCACCGTGGGCGCCAGGTCGAGGAACGAGCACGGCGTGTCGCTGACGACGTTCTGCTGGATCCCAGGTCCCAGCATCATCAGGAAGCCCTTGCGGCAGCCCTCGCACTGGCAGCCGTGGCTCTTCCACCCGCTGGAGATGCCGTCCAGGTGCCGGCCGTGGTCCGTGGTGATCACGAGCACCGAGTTGTCCTGGTAGACCGGGTCGGCCTGGAGGCGGTTCCAGAACGCCGCGAGGCCACCGGAACCCTCGAGGGCGCGCTCCTCGTAGCGCCACCACTCCTCGGCGTGCCCGGCCAGGTCCACCTCGTGGAGGTTGACCAGCAACACGCCGACCTCGTGGTCGTCCATGATGGCGTCGATGTTGTCCCACACCCACTGGTCGGTCTCTTCACCGTAGGTGGTGATCACGTTGGCGCCGTACGCGCCCGCGCCGTATCCGGGCATCAGGCTGTGGTTGCAGTCTTCACCCACCAGCGGGGTGTTGGACACGACCCAGCAGCTGTCCTCGTCGGCGCCGGTCTGCATCCGGTAGGCCTCGAACAGGGTAGGGGTGCGCGAGGAGAGGTACCGGCGCCCCTCGTAGGCGGGGGTGTTGGAGACGTCGGCGTAGTTGCCCGTGATCAGGACCTGATGGGCGGGCAGGGTCAGGGTCTGGCCGCGGATCTCGAACCAGGTCAGCAGGGAGGCCTGGGGCATCAGCTGGGACGCGAGGGGGTGGACGAATGCGTACTGGGGGTCGTCGAAACCCTCGCCAGCGCGCAGGCCATCGATGACGAAGATGAACGCGTGCTCCACCTGGGCTCGCGCAGGCGAGGGTGGGACCGCCAGGGCCGCGATCAGGCCGAGCGCCGCGAGGGTCGCGCGAGGGCTACCCATGGTCTGTCTCCTCCTCATCAAGACCTACTCTGGCGACGCCAGCGCAGCGTGGCCAGCCCCAGCAGGGCCAGGACCACACCCACCGCGCCCGGGGCCGCGGCCGAGTCGGCGCGGCACTCGCAGCCGTCGGTGTCGTCGTCGTCGCCCGGGGTGTCGTCGTCGCCCGGGCCGCCCACGACCGCCACCAGGGGCAGGTCGGCGTCCACCTCCGTGACACACGCCTCCAGCCCCTGCTTGAGCACGATGTGGAACGAACCCATCTCTCCGGGCTCGGCCGGCGCGACCACGTCGAATCGCAGCTCCAGCTGTGCGCCGTCGGTGTCGATGTTCACGTCCGCCTCGAACACGAGGGTCTGTCCCTCGACCGTGGCCGTGCCGTCCGCGGCGTCGCCGTCCACGAACAGGCTCGCGGTCCCGGTGAACTCGATGCCCTCTGTCGCGGTGACCTCGATGCGGTCCACGCCGCGGTCCTCCTCGCCGATGGTCAACTCCAGGCCGAGGACCACCTCGCCCTTGGCGAATCCGGTCATGATCTCGCCGTCCACCATCGACGCCGAGGCGCCGGTGGCCGGGATCCCGGCCGTGGTCACGCGCTCCTCCATCAGCACCCACTCGCCCATCAGGTCGCCCTCGGACCAGGTGACCAGGGAGCTGCAGTCGCCCATGGGCAGGATGTGGGGCGTGCGCGCCACCCTGCCGGCGGCGCTCAGGGTCCGCTCCTGGACCAGGGAGCCGTCCTCCAGGGCTGCCACGTGCACGGTCGCCTCGTCCCGCGCGTCGAACTGGGACCAGGCCACGTACAGCCGCTCGCCATCCGCGGACACCACCGGCTCCCAGGCCCCGAGCGAGCCGAACGTCAGCTGCTCGGCCGGGGAGAATGAGGCGCCGTCGTCCGTGGACTCGCTGTGGTGGAGCTGGAACTCCCCGTTGCGGCGGTCGGACCACACCACGTGGATCACCCCGTCCGGCGTCATGGCCATGGCGGGCTGGATGCTGGGGGCCACGTGGTCGGTGATGGCCGCCTCGCCCTCCCAGGTCACGCCCGCGTCGTCGGTGCGCAGCCAGTAGATCTCGGTGTTCTCGTTGGGGTCCTGCTCGTCCATGTCGTTGTTGGGGTGGGCCGCGTAGACCACCACCCAGGTGCCGTCGATCTCCACGTGTGACAGGTCGCGCGGGAAGTGCCGCTCGTGCTGCTGCATGACGAACTCCTCGGACCACGACAGGCCCAGGTCGTCGCTGCTCCAGATGCGCACGCGGCGGTTGCGCGAGTTGTTCTCGACCATGTACAAGTGATCGCCCTCTTGCCGGATGTGCACGTTGCTCACCGGCGTGGAGGCGGCGATCATGTCCATGTAGGCCACCTCCATCCAGTCCGCGCTCTCCGGCCCGAGGCGCCGCACGCGAACGACCCACGCCTCCCCCTTGGACTCGATCTCCAGCCAGCCCGTCAGTACCACCTCGCCGTCGGTCCACGCGAAGGGGGAGTGCTGGATCGCGTCGCCGGCGTCCGTGATGGACTCGGTCCAGGTCTGACCGCCGTCCTCGGAGATCTCGGTGAGCACCCGGTGGGCGCCCTCGTCGTCCGCCAGCGCCGTGTCCTGCTGCTCCGACATGCGCACGATCAGGTCCCCGCTCCGCTCCAGGACGGGCCGGAATGCGCCCCCGGGGCCGGGATCCACCTCGTCGCCGTCCTCGAAGATCTCCGTCAGCACCCGCCCCCGCGAGTACGGGAAGGGGAAGTCCATCAGGGCCGCGGCCGTGGGCGCCACGTCGATGAACGAGCACGACATGTCGCTGACGAAGCCCTGGCGCACGCCCGGGCCCACGGCCAGCATGAACACCTGGCGGCAGCCGGCGCACTCGTCGCCGTGGCCCTGCCAGCCGGTCTCGACGCCCTCGAGGTGGCGGCCGTGGTCGGAGGTGACGATGAGCACCGTGTTGTCCTGGTAGACGGGATCCGCCTGGAGCCGCTCCCAGAAGGCCACGATGTCCTCGGACGCCTGGGCGGCCGCGCCCGTGTACGCGTCCCAGTCCTCGCGGTGTCCCTCGAGGTCGGTCTCGTTGAGGTTGATCACCGCCAGGTCGATCTCGCCGGCGGCCATGGCCACGTCCAGCTCGTCCCAGGACCACTGATCCGTGGGATCCACCTCGTAGAAGATCGAGCGGGTGCCGCCGAGGTCCTGGCCGTAGCCGGGCATGAGGCCGAAGATCGTGTCGTGGAGGTAGTCGGAGTTGGAGACCACCCAGCAGCTGTCCTCGCCCGCGCCGCTGTGGGCCCGGTAGGCCTCGCACAGGGTCGGCGTGCGCGGCCCCATGTTGCGCCGCTCGGGGTAGGGGGTCGTACCGGAGTAGTCCGCGTAGTTGCCCGAGACGAGCGCCTGGTGGGCGGGCAGCGTCACCGTCTGGGCACGGATCTCCATGTAGGTCAGCAGGCTGCCCTGGGGGGCGAGCTCGTGGTAGAGCGGGCCGACGAACTGGTGGGTCGGATCGTCGAACCCGTGATCCGCCCGGATCCCGTCGAGGATGAAGATGAACAGGTGCTCGGCCTGCTGGGCGCGCGCGGGGAGGCACGTCCCGAGGAGGCCCAGGAGCAGGGTCGCCGCGATCGCGGGTCGAATCGGTCGAGCCGCGGGGCGTGGTCGTCGGATCGCCAAGGTCACTCTCCTCGCCTCGTCGAAGGTCGCCGTCGCAGGGCGAACGCCAGGCCGAGCAGCGCGGCCAGGGCAGCCGGCGCCGTCGCGGGGCGGCCCCCTGAGCTGCACTCGCACCCGTCGTCGTCCCCTGCGCTGTCGTCGTCGCTCACGTCGTCGTCATCGTCGTCGTCGTCCCCCGCGGTGGCCAGGCCGTCGAGGAGCAGGTCCCCGCTGACCTCCGTCGCGCAGCTCTCCAGCCCATGGTGCAGCGTCACCGCGAACGGGGCGTCCTCGAAGGGCTCTGCCTGGATCTCGGCCTCGAAGCGCAGGGTCAGCAGCGCGCCGTCCGTGTCCACGATATCGGCCGCCTCGAATCGCAGGACGCCGGTCTCGTAGGTCGCCGCGCCGTCCACGAGGTCGCCGTCCACCTCGAGGGTGGCCGAGCCCGCGGGCGTCAGCTGCGAGGGCACGAGCACCTCGATCCCGTCCACGCCGCGGTCGTCGTCTCCGACCTCGATCTGGATGTCGATGCGCAGCGCCGCGGCCGGGTGGCCGGCGTCCACCTCGGCCGGCTCCAGGGTGGCCGTGCCCGCGGTGGCCGGCGTCCCCGCCGTGACCACGCGCTCGGAGACCAGCTCCCAGGCCCCGTCCAGGTCGGACTCGGTCCAGGTGATCATGGACGTGCAGTCCCCCAGGGGGGCGATGAACGGCGTGCGCGCCACGGCGCTGCTGCCCAGGACGCGCTCCTCGACGAGGGCGTCGCCCTCGAGGGCCGCCACGTGCACGGTGGCCTCGTCGCGGTCGTCGAACTGGGACCACGCCACGTAGAGGCGCTCGCCGTCGGCCACCGCTGCGGGCTCCCAGGAACCCAAGGAGCCGGACGTGATCTGGACCGGATCGGAGAAGGTCTCGCCGTCGTCGGTGGACTCGGCGTGGAACAGCTGGAAGGTGCCGTCGGCGCTGTCGGCCCACACGATGTGCAGGACCCCGTCGGGGGTGGCCTCGATCACCGGGGTGATGCTCGGGGCGTCATCGTCCGAGAGGCGGTGCTCGCCGCCGATCCAGCTGTCGCCGTCGTCGTCCGAGACCATCCAGTAGACCTCGGTGTTGTCGTTGAGGTCCCCCATGTTCGGCGGCCCCTCTGCGTGGGACGAGTAGGTCACGACCAGGTTGCCGCCGGAGCGCGCGATGTCCACGTCCCGGGGGAAGTAGCGGTCGATCACGTAGCCGAGCAGCTCCTCGGACCAGCTGAGGCCGCGGTCGTCGCTCGTCCACATGCGCAGGGTCTCGTGCCGCGCGTTGAGCTCCATCAGGTAGAGATCGTCCCCCTCGCTGGTCAGCGAGAGGTTGCCCACCGGGGTGGAGCTGCCCTCCATGGCCTCGAACAGGACATCCTCCCAGTCCGAGGACTCGGCGCCGATGCGTCGCACGCGGGTGCTCCACTCCTCGCCGTGGGCCATGATCTCCAGCCAGGCCACCACCGTGACCTCGCCGTCCGTCCACACCTCCGGGGCGTACTGCAGGGCCGTGCCGCCCTCGGTGACGCTCTCGTCCCAGCTGTCGCCGCCGTCTTCGGAGATCTCCACGAGCACCCGGTGGGCGCCCTCGTCGTCGGTCACCTCGGGGTCCTGGAGCTCGGAGACGCGCACCAGCAGGCCGTCCGCGCCCACCAGGGCCGGGTTGAAGGCGCCGCCGGGGCCGGGATCGACGCTCGCGCCGGCCTGGAGCACCTCGGTGAGGATCCGGCCGCGGTGGTAGGGGAAGTCCAGGCCCATCATGTGGGCGACGGTCGGGGCGATGTCGAGGGTGGACACCGGCTCGTCGCTGATGAACCCCTGGCGGACGCCAGGGCCGACCACCAGCATGAACACCTGGCGGCAGCCCGCGCAGGAGCAGCCGTGGTCGCGCCACCCGGTGAACACGCCCTCGACGTGCCGGCCGTGATCCGTGGCCACCACCAGCACCGTGTTGTCCTGGTAGACCGGGTCCGCCTGGAGCTGGTTCCAGAACGCGACGATGGTCTCGGAGGCCTCGTTCGCCTTGTCGGTGTACCCGACCCAGGAGCCGTTGTGGCCGTGGCGATCCACCTCGTGGAGGTTGGTCAGCATCATCCCGACCTCGTGGCTGGCCATGATGTCGTCGATCTGGTCCCAGGCGAAGCTGTCCGGGGTGCTGCCGGTGTAGTCCAGGGCGTGGCTGGCGCCGTAGTCGGGGCCGTACCCGGGCATCAGGCTGGAGGCGGCGTCGTGGATCAGCGGCGTGTTGCCCACGGCCCAGCACGAGTCCGCCGAGGCGCCCGTGGCCAGGCGGTACGCCTCGAACAGGGTCGGTGAGCGGGGCCCGAAGTTCGACCGCCCCTCGTAGGGCGAGAGGTTGGCGACGTCCGCGTAGGTCCCCGACACGATGGTGTTGTGGGACGGGATCGTCTCGGGCTGGTCGCGCACCTCCATGTAGGTCAGCAGCGCGCCCTGGGGCGCCAGCTCGTCCCAGAGGGGGCCCACGTACAGGTGGGACGGATCGTCGAAGCCCTCGCTGGCCCGCAGGCCGTCGATGACGAAGATGAACGCGTGTTCGGCCTGCTGCGCTTGTGCAGAGACCGAAGTACCCAGAACGGCCAGCAGGACCGTCAGGGTTGTCGAATGACGGGCAAGACACGAGAGATGCTGCATGAGAATCCGTCCCGGATGCGTTTGGGGTCTATATAGCCGCCCCAACGGTCGAAGGAAACCTTTCGTCTTAATCAGGGAACGCGTGCTTCCGAGTTTTCTTGCGCGGGCGGTTGCAGCCTGCGCGGAAGGGGTAATACTACTCACCCAATGGAGTATCCCGAGCCGAACGGTATCGAATCACGCTCCCCGTGCGCCCTTCGCGCGCTGCTGGCCGTCCTGGGGGTCGTCTTCCTGGCGATCCCCGCGTCTGCGCAGGACTTCGTCGAGTACACCGAGATCACCGCCGACGCCGGCATCTCGTCCTACGGCACCACCTTCGGCGTGGCCATGGAGGACCTGGACGGCGACGGCCACGTGGACATCTTCCTGGCCCGCACGCCCTCGATGATGGCCGAACACATGGCCATGGCCGGCACCAACCTGTACTTCGTCAACCAGGGCGACGGCACCTTCGTCGAGCGCGGCGTGGAGGCGGGCGTCGGCAGCCCGTGCGAGGACCGGGGCCTGATGGTGGCCGACTACGACAACGACGGGGACACGGACCTGTACGTCACCGTGGCGGGCCGCAACGAGCTGTACCGCAACGACGGCAGCGGCGACTTCGTCGACGTGTCCTACGCCGCGGGCGTGGACCACTGGGGCATCGGCCACGAGGGCACCTGGCTGGACTACGACCACGACGGCTGGCTGGACCTGTTCTTCACCAACGGGCCCAAGGAGGGCTCGCTGGCCAACGTGCTCTATCACAACGAGCGCAACGGCCGTTTCCTGGCGGTGGACGACGAGGCGGGCGTCACCGGCACCGTGTCGGGCAAGGGCGCGGCCGTGCTGGACTTCGACGACGACGGCTGGCTCGACCTGCTGGTGACCAACGGGACGGACTACCAGAACTTCTTCCTGTTCCAGAACCAGGGCGACGGCACCTTCACCGAGGTCTCGGCCGCGGCCGGGCTCGAGGTGGCGGTCACCGAGACCTTCCTCAGCTGGCTCATCCCCTGGGACTACGACAACGACGGCTGGCAGGACGTGCTGGTGGGCAGCCACTCGGGCTATCACCCCCAGAACACCCTGTTCCACAACCTCGGCGACGGCACGTTCGAGGACGTCACCGACCTCGTGGGCATCGCCGATCCGTTCAACGGCGACGGCACCGCCGTGGTGGACATGGACAACGACGGCTGGCTCGACGCGGTGTTCTGCCGGCTCGACAACGAGTGCATCGTCTACCGCAACGACGGGGGCCAGGCCTTCGAGCAGGTGGCGGGCAACGCGGGCCTGTTCAACCGCGAGGAGTACCCCAACTGGACCGTCTCCACCGGGGACGTGGACGGGGACGGGTTCCTCGACGTGTACATGGGCAACGGGCGCGCCAACCACCCGGCCCACGACCACCTGTTCGTCAACAACGGCAACGACAACCACCACCTGTTCGTCGCGGTGGAGGGCCGGACCGGCGACCGCAGCGGCATCGGCACGAAGGTCGAGGTGGTCACGGGCGATGGGACCCAGACCCGCTGGGTGGGTTCCCGGATGACCACCTTCAGCTCCCACGGCGGGTTGCGGCTGCACTTCGGCCTCGGCGGACACGAGACCGTCGACGAGGTCCGCGTCACCTTCCCCGGGGGCGAGCAGATCGTCGAGACCGGCGTCCCCGCGGGCGGCACCCTGACCGTGGTCGAGGCGGGCCTGGCGGGCCTCGAGGATTCGGACTGGGACGGCGTCCCGGACTCCTTCGACATCTGCCCCTGGACTCCGTCCCCCGTGCACACCGATCGCCGCGGCTGCGCTGCTTTCGAAGGCGGCGACGGCACCGAGTACGTCGTGGCCCTCGAGCCCATCGCCGGCGCCGTGGCCGCCGATGCCCCGGAGTTCAGCTGGGACGGCAACCTCGACGGCTACATCCTGCAGATCGACGACAGCACCGCCTTCGACGGCGACCGCCTCGAGTTCGGCCCCCACAGCAATCTGCAGCGCTCCCTGGACAGCGACGACGTGATGACCCTGCGCAACCGCTTCCCCGACGGCCGGCTCTTCTGGCGCGTCCTCGCGAGCACCGACGACGTGGTCATGGCGACCGAGCCCAGGGAGATCAACCTGCCGCTGTGGGCCGCGGTCGTCTCGCTGGAGAACCACGACCTCAACATCTGGGACCCGCCCCACGTACAGGTCAACACCGGCGAGGAGCTGGTCTGGCTCATCCCCAACGAGGACCAGGGCAACTACAACAAGTTCCGCCACGACGTGTTGCTCACGGATCCCGACGGCCGCGTCCTCGGCCGGTCGGGGCTGCTGCGGCCGTTCGCCGGGGACGACTCGTTCACCTACACCTTCGACGAGCCCGGCGTGTACTACGTCATGTGCACCATGCACTCGTGGCCCGCGGACGGGACGACGGACCTCGAACAGGTGGTCGGGGGGTGGATCGACCCGGGCCCCTACGCGTGCCACAGCGGCAGCGTGACGGTGGTGGAGCCATGATGGGACCGCGGTTCACATCGATCCTGTTCGCCGCGTCGGTCCTGGCCTTCGCCGGGGTGGCCACCGCCCAGACCTGGTCCCTCGCCGACGCCCCCGTGTCCATCCTCGGATCCGAGGCCGATTCTGGCGCCGGCCGTGTGGCGCTGGCGGGCGATCTGAACGGGGACGGCACGGACGACGTGGCCATCGGCGCGCCGTTCGACGACTCGGACGGCATGGACGCCGGGCGGGTGTACCTGTTCTTCGTGGACGACGGGTTGCACAAGAACGTGGATCTGGCGGACGCGGACGTGGTGCTCGGTGGCGCCGATCCGGGCGCGCTGTTCGGCTGGAGCGTGGCCGGGATCGGCGACGTGAGCGGCGACGGGTTCACCGATATCGCGATCGGGGCCCCCCTGCAGCGAACCTCCGACGCCAGCGGGACCGTGTTCCTGTTCTTCGGCCCGTGGATCGGGGGCGGCACCTACGTGTCCCTCGCCGACGCCGACGTGGTGATCCGCGCCGAGCACCTCTCGTCCGGGCTGGGCGCGGCGGTCTCGGGTGCCGGGGACGTGAACCAGGACGGCCGCGACGACCTGTGGGTCGGCGCGCCGTTCACCAGCGACACCGAGGACGATCCCATCGTCGTGGAGCTGGACGAGCACAAGCTCGGGCGCGCCCACCTGCTCCTCGGACGATCTTCGTGGGACTCGGCGATGGACCTGGGCGAGGACTCGCACATCTGGATCTCGGGCGAGGCCGAGGCCGGGATGCTGGGCATGAGCATCGCCGCGGGACGCGACATCTCCGGGGACGGGGTGCCTGACGCGTGCTTCGGGTCGCCCAACGCGGTGATCGGCGCCGAGAACAACGTGGGCTACGCCCACTGCTACACGGTGGTGGGCAGCATGGGGCCGGGGGGATACCTCGCGTCGGTGGCCCGCTTCTTCGTCGTGGGCCTCGACGGCGGCGACATGGCCGGCTACTCGGTGGCGCTCGCGGACTTCAACGGCGACGGGACCAACGACGTGGTGGTCGGCGCGCCCTACGCCAGCGGCCTGGCGACCTACGGGGGCGCCGTGGCCGGGTTCCTCGGCGGGGCAGCCCTGCCGCTGGGGGGCAACCCCATGGACGCCGGCGTGTTCTACGTCGAGGGGACCACGGCCAACGAGGCCCTCGGCTACGCCGTGGCCAACGCGGGGGACCTGTCCGGGAACGACTACAACGAGCTGCTCCTCGGCGCGCCCGGCACCGGGGTCGAGACCCTGGCGGGGGGACTGGTGTACGTGCTCCCCGGCCGCATCGACGGCGGCCTGTGGCCCACCGAGAGCGCCGGCATCCCCATGGCCATCGAGGGGGAGTTCGACAGCGACCGCGCCGGTACCCACCTCGCCCCCCTCGGAGATGCCGGGCTCGGCGGGCGAGCCGTGGTCATCGGCAGCGTCCACTCCACCCACGGCGGCGACGAGGCGGGCAAGGTCTACCTGACCCACTTCAACCTCGACCGCGACGACGACGGCGATGGGTTCACCGAGGTCGACGGCGACTGCAACGACGACGACCCCGACAGCTACCCCGGCGCCGCCGAGGACACGGCCCGGGACGACGACTGCGACGGGTGGACCGAGGACGACGGCGACTGCGACGACGCGTGCGCCAACTGCTTCCCCGGCGCGCCGGAGATCGAGGACGGCCTGGACAACGACTGCGACGGCGACGTGGACGAGGTGGACTCCACGGCCGCGGATCAGGACGGCGACGGCTGGACCGACGAGGACGGGGACTGCGATGATGGCGATCCCGCGGTGTACCCGGGCGCCGACGAGGAGTGCAACGGCATCGACGACAACTGCAACGGCGTGATCGACGACGACGCGTGCGGTGACGACGACGACTCCGTGGCCGACGACGACGATGGGGGCCCGGACGACGACGACAGCGCGGTCGGCCCCTCGGACGAGGGCTGCGAGTGCGCCGCGGCGCCGCCGGGCTACCGCGGATATGGCGGCCACCTCGTGGTCGTGCTACTAAGTGCCCTGTTCCTCGCGCGTCGGCGCGGGTGAGGATGGGGACGATGAAGCTGTACACGGTTCTACTGAGTATTGGATTGCTGGGCCTGCTCCTCGGCGGCTGCCCCGAGGAGGAGCCCTGCGTCTGCGACGACGACAGCGCGCCCGGGGACGACGACGACAGCGGCTCGCCTGGGGACGACGACGACACCACGGCGGACGACGACGACAGCGCGCCCGCCGACGACGACGACGCGACGCCCGGCGACGACGACGACACCACCGCGGGTGACGACGACGACACCTCGGAAGAGGACGCCGACGGGGACGGCTACACCCCCGCCGAAGGCGACTGCGACGACACCGACGACGAGGTCCACCCCGACGCAGAGGACGAGTGCGGCGACGACATCGACAACGACTGCGACGGCATCATCGACCGCGCCTGCCGCGTCTACGTGCCCGCTGGCGAGTTCCTCATGGGCGCCGCCGACGACGTGGGCGGCTTCGACCAGCACCCGCAGCACGCGGTCTACCTCGACGCTTTCTTCATGGACGTGTACGAGGTCACGGTCGCCGAGTACCAGCAGTGCGAGCTGGCCGGTGTGTGCGCCTTCCCGCGCGAGGTCGGTTCCTTCGCCCGGGAGAGCTACTACGACAACCCGGTCTACGAGGACTACCCGGTCATCTACATCAAGCGGACGGACGCCCGGGCCTACTGCGAGTGGGTCGGCGGCTATCTGCCCTACGAGGCGCAGTGGGAGAAGGCCGCGCGCGGGGACCAGGACGCGCGGGAGTACCCCTGGGGCGACTGGTACGACTGCAGCCACGGCAACGCCAACTGGTGCGTGGGCGAGACCGCCCGCATCGGCCTCTACCCGATGAACGTGTCCCCCTACGGCTGCCGGGACATGAGCGGAAACGTCTGGGAGTTCTTCGAGGACTACTACGACCCGATGTACTACTCGGTCAGCCCGTACGAGAACCCCACGGGACCCGAGACGGGCGAGTTCATGAGCTACCGGGGCGGCGCGTTCACCTGGTGGGGCAACCCCACGGTCAGCGTGCGACACCCGGCCCGCCCCGCAGGGGCTTCGAGCTTCTTCAACATAGGATTCCGTTGTGCGTACGATGATCCCTACTAGGCTCTACCTGGTCTTCGCCGCTGCTCTGGGGCTCGCGCTGGCGGCCTGCGACGAACCCGAGGAGTGCGTCTGCGACGACGACGACCTCACCGGGGACGACGACGACGCCACATCGGACGACGACGTCACCGACGACGACGACGCGACCGCCGACGATGCGGACGGCGACGGCTTCACCATCGCTCAGGGCGACTGCGACGACACCGACGCCGAGATCAACCCTGGCGCGGCCGAGGGCTGCACCGACGCCGTGGACAGCGACTGCGACGGCGTCGAGAACTCCGGCTGCGACCTGGAGATCGACGCGGGCGACGTGCTGATCGGCTCCGACGAGATGTCCGTGATCGTCCCGGGGCAGTACGTCTCGTACTGGGACGAGCGCCCCGAGCACGAGGTCTACCTCGGCGGCTACCACCTCGACGTCTACGAGGTGACCAACTTCCAGTACCGCCGCTGCGTGGCCGCTGCTGCCTGCACCGAGCCCGCGAGCAAGGCCAGCCGCACCCGCGAGGACTACTACGACAACCCCGAGTACGGCGGCTTCCCCGTGGTCGGTGTCACCTTCGAGCAGGCGTTGCAGTACTGCGGCTACGCCGGCAAGCGCCTCCCCACCGAGGCCGAGTGGGAGAAGGGCGCCAAGGGTCCCGCCCCCAACGACCAGACCGCGCCGTGGGGCTACCTCCAGGAGGACGAGGACTGGACTCCCCTGTGCGACAAGGCCAACTACGGGCTGTGCACCCCCGACACCACGCGCATCGGCTCCTACGAGGACGGCGTCAGCCACTACGGCCTGTACGACATGACCGGCAACGTCATGGAGTGGGTCTCCGACTGGTTCCACACCAGCTACTACAACGAGTCCCCCAGCACCGACCCCACCGGCCCCGACTCCGGCAACTACCGGGTCCTGCGCGGCGGCAGCTGGAACAACGGCTGGTTCGACGGCCGCGTCGTGCGGCGCAAGTACGCCAAGCCCGAGCAGGTCAACGACGCCATCGGCATCCGCTGCGCGCGCGATTGAGCGTGGAATCTGAAATCTGAAATCCTCCCCCCTTCCCCTCATCGTGTATGTTCTCCCGCATCAAACCGAACGGGAGCGCAACACATGTCCCAGATCCAGCTTCTTTCCCTCTTCTCGTGTCGTTTCGGCGTCTACCTGATCGCCGGTAGCCTCGCCCTGTGCGCGGCCGCAGACAAGGCCTCGGCCGAGGGCGGCCAGCCCCCGGAGCGCGACACCATCGACGATCAGTTCAAGTGGACCACCGACGACCTGTTCACGAGCGACGAGGAGTGGGAAGCGGCCTTCACCGAGCTGG
>CAYRNR010000056.1:0-48013 GCA_964425605.1 uncultured Rickettsiales bacterium
CCTCGAAGGCGTGCATGTCGATGTACTCGCCCGTGTCCAGGGTGTCGTCGCCTGCGGCGAGCGTGCCCTGGATGGGGCCGCCGGTGGTGGCCACCGGGGCGGGGCCAGCAGCGCCGCCGAGCTCTGCGTGGACCGAGTACGCGCCGGTCTCGCCGGGCTGGTAGGAGGTGACCGCGGCCATCCACACACCCGCCTCGTCCGTGGTCAGGTCCACCCGTGAGACGTCCTTGCTCCCCTCGTAGTCGTCGTTGCGCCAGGCGTTGCCGCTGGGCGAGATGACCGTGAGGAAGGTGTCGAAGGACAGGGAGATCATCTCCACCATCAGGGGCTGCCCGGCGCCGGCCTCGAACGGGTGCATCTCGAAGAACTCGCCCGTCTCCATGACCAGGTCGTCGGAGTCGAGGGTGCCGGAGAAGTCGAAGACCTGGGCCCCGCCGTCCTTGGCTCCTCCTCCGTCCCCGTCCCCCATGCCCACGTGCAGGTTGTACACGCCCGATTCGCCGGGGCTGTACGACGTCACGGCCGCGGACCAGGTGCCCGACTCGTCGGCCACCAGCGTGATCCGGGAGTGGTCCTTGGAGCCCTCGTGGTCGTCGTTGCGCGTGGGCGTGCCGCCGGGGGAGAACACCGAGAGATAGGTGTCGAACGCCGTGGAGTACAGGTCCACGGTGACGCTCTGGCCCGCCTGCAGCTCGAAGTTGTGGACGTCGAAGTACTCGCCGCTGTCCAGGGCCTGGTCGCCGGCCTCGAGGGTCCCCTCGATCATGCCGCCGCCGCTCTTGTCCAGCACCGCCGGGGCGGGCTCGGCGGCTTTGTTGCGCTTCTTGCGCTTGGCCGATGCGGGTGCCGCGATGGCCAGGCAAAGCAGGGGTACCAACAACAGGGCGAGTCGGTTCGAAGGGGTCATCGAGATCCTCCCATGGATTCAGATCAACGAAATATACCCTGATCTCGTCACGGTCCTGCGATCATTGGGACAAATCGGTGGAGGGAGACCATGGGAGCACGTGAGATCAAGGTGGCCGCCTTGCTGGCCCTCGGGTGGGTGCTGGGCTGCCCCGCTGAGGTGGTCGAGGGGGACGACGACAGCGCCGAGCAGCAGCCGGTCGAGCTGCGCGCACCCGCCGACCTCGAGGGACTGATCGTCGACGGCGGCTACCAGCTGCGCTGGACCGACTCCAACACGGGCGCTGCGGACTGGGCGATTTCCTCGCGCGCGGCCGATGAGGACGCGTTCGAGCCCCTCGCCGAGCTCGGCGCCGCCCAGACCAGCTACCTCGACGAGGTGTACGAGGCCGCGGCCGCGCCGGTCTACCGGGTCTGTCCGGTGGACGGCGAACGCACCGGCGGCTGCGCCGAGCTCGACTCCACCGTGCGCTACTGGACCTACATCCGGATCATCGGCTACGACTCCCTGTGGGGCAGCGAGGGGCCGACGCGCGAGGAGCTGATCGGCTGGCACCTCACCTGGGACATGACCCAGAAAGCACCCACCGCCGACAACCTCAACCTGCTGCTGATGGGCGACTGGTACGGCGACGAGGGGTCCATCTGGGCCCACGCCGGCGAGTCCGGCAACGAGATCCTCGAGGTCGACGAGATCAACACCGGCGAGGTCCAGGACTACCGCGACTTCTTCGACTGGGCCGTGGCCGAGTTCCCGGGCCAGCACTACGTGGTCTCCTACTGGAGCCACGGCGGCGGCAGCGCGGTCAACGTGGACGCGGCCATCGGCTACGACGACACCGACGCGGACTCCCTCGACCCCGAGGAGACCGGCGACGCCCTGCGATACCTCGCCGACCTCTCCGGCCGCCAGGTCGAGGTCTTCTCCGTGTGCGCCTGCCTCACCCAGATGGTGGAGAACGCGTACGCGTTGCGCGACGCGGTCCGCTACTTCGTCGCCGGCGAGACGGTCGTCGGCTGCGGCTGCGACGCCCTGGACGTGTTCTGGGAGCAGCCCGACCAGACCGCCCGGGAGGTCGCCGACGCCACCGTGGCCGCCCACCACTCCACCCAGTACCCCAACGACGTGGTCTTCGCCTCGGTGGATCTCTCCCACAGCCTGAGCATGGCCGACGAGTTCGACGCCCTGGCCCTGACCCTCTCCGACTACTCGGGCCGCGGCGACGCCGAGCGCAGCGCCTTACAGGCCGCAGCCGGCGCCACCCAGAACATGAACTACGTCGCCTCCCCCAACATCTACTCCGAGTACCTCGACGTGGTGGACTTCTGCGATCAGCTCGACACGCTGGGCGACGAGACCGTCAGCGCGGCCGCGGCGTCGGTGCGCGACTTCGTCCAGGGTGAGCTGCTGACCTCTGTCATGGTCCAGAACGACTACGAGGGCATCTACCCCGCCGCCCACGGCATCTCGATCCTGCATCCGACGCCGGCGTATGCGTGGTGGGACGAGGAGAGCTACTCGTCGTTGAGCTTCTGCGAGGACACGAGCTGGGACGAGTACATCGGGGGGGTGTTCTGAATTCGGCGGCTTGGGGCAGGGGGAAGCGCGCAACGACGCAGCGGACGCAACGACGCAACGGAGAAGGAGGTCTCAGCTCGTTCCCACGGTCCCCGTGGGAACGCATTCCCCGGGCGCTCAGCGCCCCTTCCCCAGTCACTTCTTCCGATTGCAGAGACTCTCCCTCAACCTGTCGTACACGTCTCCAACGTGTTCAAGATGGCCGTCAGAGGTCGCCCAGGGGATCTTGTCCAGCTCCGCTTCGCGTTCGTCACCGGTCAGCTCCTCGCCATCTCGATAGACGTGGAGGTGCTTTTCGAAGTCGACGTGCTCTTCGTCGCAGGTCTCTCCGGAGGCGCCCTCCGGATCACACGGCTCGCCGGGGCACTCTCGGCGGGGACACGGGCTGCAGTATGCGTTGCCCAACTCCTGTCGGGTGGTCTCGTCGGTCTCTGGATCCCGGACCAGACGATAGTAGTGAACGCACTTGAAGATGCACTCGCAGTCCATGCCCACGACGGTGCGCTTCTTTCCGAGCATGACCGACAGATCCACGGCGAAACCCTCGAGTTCTTCCTCCTCCTCTCCTTCGGCCTCTTCTTCGCCCCCTCCCTCACCGGATCCCTCGGAGCCGGGGCTTGCCGTCCAGCAGTGCCACAGGAACACACCACCGTCGTCGGAAAGACGAGCCTTCAGCAGCTTGGCCAGCTTGCTGTGGGCGGCGGTCTCGTAGTCGCCCCAGCCGAGGGCAATCTGGCGGTGGTCGGTCGTGCCGTGGCCCAGCGTGTGGAACTGGACCATGTCGCCGGTCAGTGTGCCGTCCGCGGTGAGGGCCTCGAGTTTCTTCCTCAGCTTGGTGGTCGCCTTGTCGGTTCCACCGATCCCCAGCTCGATCAGCTCGACGGTCACGCCCGAGTTCTCCGCCTGGAGCTGTTGCTGGAGCTCCTGGGCCGACTCGTTCATCTCGTCTCCCTCGTCCGCGGCACGCACGACGACCACGATGTAGTCGGCGTACGCAGGCAGCGCTAGCGCCGCGCAGATCATGAAAGCCAATAGGTACACCACTGATCGCATCTGACCTCCTCTTCCCTATGCCTTCCCTTGCCTTCTTCGTCCCCCGCGGCCCGGTCTTGGCGCGAGCTCTTCTTCTTCCAGCTACTGCACCGTCACAAGCGCGTTGTGAATCGTCCGCCGATTCCCATCGGTGTCCGTCGCCACGATCTCCAGCAGGTGTGGACAGTCGTCCGCCGGACCGAAGTCGTGTGTTCCTGAGTACCCGACGGCGTCGCAGTCGGGATACCCGGGCCAGACCAGGCAGACGTCGGGCCGGGAGCCGCCGTAGGTCAGCGGGACGGTGGTGGTCTCGTCGATGATGGCCTCGACCGAGGCGACGCCGCGGTTGTCCAGGGCCCAGCCGCGGATGGTGACGGAGGTGTTGGCGGAGACGGTCTCGGCGGGCTCGTCCATCCAGCCGAAGGGGGCGAGGGCGTCCATCACCGCGTTGGCCTCGGTCTCGACGGTGCCCTGGGAGCCGAGGATGAGGTAGGCGCGGGCGTTGACGGTGCCGAAGGCGGGGATGCCGAACTGGAACATGGCGCGGACGTTGTTGAAGGGCAGGGAGCGCAGCTGCCAGCCCTGGAAGGAGCTCTCGCCGTTCTCGTAGAGGATACCGACGCCGTAGGACGCGTCGTCGTTCTGCATGGTGACCCAGGGGCCGGGGCTCTCGAAGTTCTCGTAGTAGAAGCCATCCTCGTTGCCCGCGGGGGTGTCGATGGGGACCTCGGTGCCCGACGCGTCGAAGAGCCGCCACAGGTCCGGGCCGTTGTCGCCGTTGGCGGTGTAGACGGTGGGCATCTCCTGGTAGGTGGACGCGTGGTCCATGCCTGCGAGCTCCTCGATGGAGTAGCGCAGCTCGACCACGTGGGTGCGCACGAAGCGCAGCTGCTGGTAGACGCTGACCTCGGACTCGCGCTCGTCGAGGCTGGGATCGTCACAGCCGCCGGAGTCGCAGTCGGTGAAGTCCCAGTTGGGATTCCAGTGCAGGGGTGTGGTGTAGACCTCGAGGTTGCCCCAGGCGTTGGTGACGCTGTCGACGCCCGAGCCGTTGTTGCAGCGGTTGCCGCCCTGGACCGGGTTCCAGCCCAGGTAGGTGATGGAGTTGGGGCAGCTCGATGGCGTGGACTGACACGAGGCGTCGTGCGCGCAGTTCTGCATCTGGCGGTCCGGGTCGTAGAACGCCACCTGCACCTCGCGGCCGGTGTCGTTGGCGTCGATGGTGTTGGTGTCGTTCATGCCGGGCGTGCCGTCGGACAGCCCGAAGAAGATGATCGTGCCGCCCCAGTCCCGCCGGGCGCCGATCTTCACGTAGCTGGTCGAGTCGTAGACGTACTCGTCGGAGTAGCCGTCGGTGGTGGTGAACTCCGAGGGTCCGGGCGAGGCCTCGCCCGGGAGCGGGGCGTCTCCCACCGGATCGGGCGGGTTCGAGTAGGTGCACTCGCCGGTGTCGTCGTCGTCTCCCGAGGCGTCATCGTCGTCCCCCGAGGCGTCGTCGTCGGCCGCGTCGTCGTCGGCCGCGTCGTCGTCGGCCACGTCGTCGTCGTCGTCCGGCACCCAACCGTCGTCGTCCCCGTTGGTGTCGTCGTCGCCGGGGGTGTCGTCGTCGTCCCCGGACCAGGAACTCGAACAGCCCGCACCGATCCAGCACGCGCACACCAGTATCCACATCCAACGAATCATGAGAGCCTCCCTCAGCGGCTCAGCGTACCATCGCCTCGTCGAACACGCCCTCCTCGACCCCGGGGCCGCTGCCGCGCAGCTGCTGGTCGAGGAACGCCGTGGTGTAGTGGCGGATGATGGGGTACGAGGTCTCCAGGGGCAGGTAGCCGTCGGCGCAGTCGGTCGTCATCGGCTCCTCGGGTGGATACTCGGGGCAGCCGTCCACGGCCAGGGCGTACAGCTGATCCAGGAACAGCTGGTTGACGTCCTCGCGAGGCGCCAGCACCTCGTCGGCCAGCGCCCCCAGCTGCAGCTGGCACAGGTGGGTGAAGGCGAGGTGGCCCGACCCGAGGATCTCCACCATCTGGCCGCCGGGCAGCAGCTCGAAGGCCGCGTCCAGCTCCTCCATGGTGAACATGGCGTCGCAGCTGGCGCCCACGAACAACCCGGGCACGTCCCGCGTGGTCTCGCCCGCGCCGGCGAGCCACAGCAGCGCATCGAATCGCTCCTCGGTCTGGCCGACCGTGGACGTGCTGACCCCCCCTGCCGAGAAGCCGACCATCGCCATGGTCGAGGGGTCCAGCACGCCGGCGAACAGGCCCTCGAGGGCCGCCGCCTCGAGCCACGCCAGGGTCGCCTCCACCTGAGGGGGTGCGGGATCGCCCCCGAGCACCGCGTCCATGTCGCAGTCCTCCAGCGGCGGCGAGAACAAACAGGGCAGGATGTCCCCGAGCATCCGGCCCTCGTGGTCGGCGGCCACCACCACGTATCCGCGCGAGGCCAGGTGTGCGGTCAACCCCGGAGACTGCAGCCGGAACGCGCCGAACCCGTGGGAGAACACCACCACCGGGTACGGGGCCTCGGGGACGCGCAGGGCCGCGTCGCGGACGGCGTAGCCGTCGATGTCGGGAAGCACCTCGTCGCCGATCAGGGCGCTCACCGACTCGGGGATGAACTGGTTCATGTCCAGGATCTCGGTGGCCTGGCCCTCGACCGAGTCACTCGCCGGGTACCACACCTCAAGCGTCAGCCCGTCGTGGTCCACGGTCCTGTGCCCCACGGGCACCCCGCGCTCGGCGGGATCAGCGGGGAGGTCGAGGGGTTCGATCTGGGGAGCGCTGTCGTCGTCATCGTCGTCGCCGCTCGGACAGCCGAGGACCAGCAGGGAAAGTGCGAGCAGCCAGCGCATGTCCACCTCCGGATGTGGCGAGGATACCACCCGAGCGGTGGTACGCTGGTTCTATCCACTGGGAGCGAATCATGACGCGAACACTCATTCTCTTCGTGGGACTGTCGCTGGCGCTGTGCGGATGCCCGTCGGATGACGACGACACCGCGGACGACGACGCGACGTCGGACGACGACGCCACCGGCGACGACGACGACGCCACCTCGGACGACGACGACGACACGACCTCGGACGACGACGACGACGACGTGACCACGGACGCGTGCGAGTTCTCCGAGCCCCGCGCGGCGCTGATCGACGTGTACGAGATGTACACCGGCGGCGCGTGGAACGCGTATGTGTCCGGCTGGGTCGGTGACTCGCCGTGGCCCATGTTCAACGCCGTGGACACCGTCGAGGGCAGCTGCCGCTATCTGTCCTTTGCCATGGGGCACTGCGATCCGCCGTGCAACTGGGACGAGGTGTGCACGCCGTCGGACGTGTGCGAGGGGTACCCGACGGGGATGTCGGCGGGCACGCTGACGGTGGATGGGCTGGCCGCGGAGGTGGAGGTGGAGCCCGAGGAGTGGAGCCCTGGGTACTACTACGGCCCGTGGGACCTGCCCGAGGATCTGTTCGGTCCCGGCGACGCGGTGACGGCCACGCTCGCTGGCGCGGACTTCGCCGGCGCGACCATGGCCGCGGTGGGGGTGGCGTCCATGGACACGGACCTGGCCGCGGACGGCCTGGATCTGGTCGACGGCGCTGACCTGGAGGTCACCTGGACGCCGGGGCCCGATCCGAACGCGTGCGTCGAGGTGGTGATCAACGGCGTCAACCAGGCCCACGGGCTGCCGTTGATGGACATCATCGAGTGCGTGGGCACGGACACCGGCTCGATGATCATCCCCCAGGCCCTGGTGGAGGCGTTCCCCTACGGCCTGCACGAGGACATCTGCGTCAGCCACGACTGCCCGCCGTCGGAGATCACCCGCTTCTCGCGCCAGACCGTGGACACGGCCAGCGGGCCGGTCCAGCTCTATCTGCACTCGACGGTGTACTTCAGCTACATCCACGAGCAGTAGCATCTGCCGCGCCGTTGGCGCCGGTCCCCACCCCTCCTTATTGATATAGTCCCACGTCCGTGAGGAGAGAGAGCATGAGGTATCCGACCATGACGCGACGACAGTTCATGGGCGCGGCCGCGGCGGGCGCGACCGTGCTGAGCGTCCCGGGGTTCTTCCGGTCCGGAGGCGTGGCCTACGCGGCAGTGACTCCGGGCGAGAACCCGTTCTTCGATGTCTTCGGTCTCGACCAGGCCCTGATGGGGCGGTTGATGGGGCGGGCCATGTCCCGCGGCGGGGACTTCGCCGATCTGTTCTTCCAGCACAAGCTCGCGACCTGGATCGGCCTCGAGGACGGGGACGTGAACCGCGCCTACGGCCAGGTGGATCTGGGCGTGGGCATCCGGGTCGTGGTCGGCGACCAGACGGGGTATGCGTTCACCGAGGACCTGACCGAGGAGGCGATGCTCAGGGCGGCGGACACGGCCGCGGGCATCGCCACGGCCGCGCCGGGGCCGGTGCCCGAGGTGTTCGTGCGGGGCAACGTGGCGGACCACTACGCCATCGAGTTGCCGTGGTCGGACGTGGGCGCGGACCGCAAGATCCCGTTGCTGACGCGGCTGGAGGAGCGCTGCTTCGAGCTCGACGAGCGCATGGAGAAGATCTCGGTGTGGTACGCCGACGAGGAGAGCCGCATCCTCGTGGTCCGCTCCGACGGCGCGATGTACGCCGACTACCAGCCGATGACGCGGCTGGGGGTCAGCTGCACGGCCCAGGACGGGGACGAGCGGCAGTCCAACGGCGCCAACCTCTCGGCGCGCGTCGGGTTCGAGTTCTACGACGACGACCGCCTCGAGCGCCTGGCGAACCGGGCGGTGGACCGCACCACGGTGCTGTTCGACGCGGTGCGGCCGCCCGCGGGCGAGTTCCCGGTGGTGCTGGACGCGGGGAGCTCCGGCATCCTGCTGCACGAGGCCATCGGCCATGGCATGGAGGCGGACTTCAACCGCAAGGAGATCTCCATCTTCTCGGACATGATCGGCGAGAAGGTGGCCGAGCCCTTCGTCACCATCGTCGACGACGGCACCAACCCCAACGTGCGCGGCTCGCTGAACATCGACGACGAGGGCAACTCGGTGGAGAACACGGTGCTGGTGGAGGACGGCATCATGCGCTCGTACCTGCACGATCGCATCAGCGCGACGCACTACGGCGTGGAGCCCACGGGCAACGGCCGGCGCCAGTCGTTCCGCTACTCCCCGCTGCCGAGGATGCGCAACACCTACATGCTGCCCGGCCCCCACACCCGCGACGAGATCATCGCCTCGGTGGACTTCGGCATCCTCGCCGAGACGTTCACCAACGGCCAGGTGCAGATCGGCGCGGGCGACTTCACCTTCTACATCAAGACCGGCTACCTCATCGAAGACGGCAAGCTCACCAGCCCCATCAAGGACGTCAACATCATCGGCAACGGCCCGGACGTGCTGTCCAAGGTCGCCATGGTCGGCGACGACACCCGCCTCTCCCGCGGAGGCTGGACCTGCGGCAAGGGCGGTCAGGGGGTGCCGGTGGGCCAGGGCCTGCCCACCACCCTGGTGTCGAGCATCACCGTCGGCGGCGTCAACGCGTAGGGGAGCAAGACCATGAGCACCGATGACCTCTTGAAGATCGCGCGCGACGCCATGGCCACCGCCTCTACCCTGGGGCTCGAGGAGCTGGCCATCACCGTGGATCGCAGTCGCTTCCTGGAGATCTCCTTCCGCGAAGGAAAGCTCGAGAAGATCCAGGAGTCCACCTCGCGCAGCCTCGGCGCCACGCTGTATCAGGGCGGGCGGTACACCTCCTCGTCCACGTCGGACCTGCGCCCCGAGGCGATCCAGAAGTTCCTGGAGACCGCGCGCGACATGACCGCGCTGCTGACCCCCGATCCCTTCCGGTCCCTGCCGGATCCAGCCCTGTACGAGGGGCAGTCCGACGTGGACCTGGCCCTGGTGGATCCGGACTACGACGCCGTGGACGTGGACCGCCGCAAGGCGCTGGCGCTGGCGGTGTGGGAGGCGGCCACCGCCGACGAGACGGTGATATCGGCCACGTCGGGGACCTACGACAGCTTCTCCGAGGGCGTGAGGGTGCACTCCAACGGCTTCGAGGGCGCCGAGGCCTCGTCCGACTTCTGGATGGGCGCCCAGGTGACGGTCCGCGACGAGGGCGACAAGCGCCCGGCGGCGGGGTGGTGGGTCGGCGATCGCCGCCACGACCGGCTGCCCGACGCGGCCGAGGTGGGCGCGCGGGCGCTGAAGCGGGCCCAGTCGCGCCTCGGCGCGGGCCCCGCCCTGACCCGGCGCTGCCCGATGGTGGTGGAGAACACCACATCGCGGCGGCTGCTCTCGCCCGTGATCAGCGCCCTGTCCGGCCGCTCCTTGCAGCAGCGGCGGTCCTTCCTCGAGGGCAAGCTCGGCGAGCAGGTGGGCTCGGCGCGGATGACCGTGGTCGACGATCCGCTCATCCCCGGGGGCTTCGGCTCGCGGCTGTTCGACGGC
This sequence comes from uncultured Rickettsiales bacterium, assembly GCA_964425605.1. Lineage (GTDB taxonomy): Bacteria > Myxococcota_A > UBA796 > UBA9615 > CAYRNR01 > CAYRNR01. Next base: position 9,955 of record CAYRNR010000056.1, read on the forward strand.
GAGGGCATCGCCGCGGAGCGGCGCAGCGTGTTCGACGGCGGCGTCCTGTCCACGTACTTCATCGACACCTACTACGGCAAGAAGCTCCAGATGGACCCCACCACGGGCCGCTCGTCCAACCTGGTGTTCCAGCCCGGCGAGCTGTCCATGGAGGAGATCGTCGCGCAGGTGGGCGAGGGGGTCCTCGTCACCTCCTTCCTCGGCGGAAACTCCGACCCGACCACCGGGGACTACAGCTTCGGCATCCGCGGCAACCTCATCGAGGGCGGCAAGGTGACCCGCCCCGTGTCGGAGATGAACATCACCGGCAACCTGGCCGACCTGTGGGGCAACCTCACCCTCGTGGGCAACGACCCCCACCCCTACTCCTCGACCCTGGTGCCCACCCTGGCCTTCGCCGATATCCAGTTCTCGGGCCTGAGCAAGGGATAGGAACCGATAACGCGCTCCCGGTGTCTTGAGAAGGAGACGCGCAAGGGAGATACCCGATGCCCTGTGACCTGTGCGGCAAGGACGAGTTCCTCAACGCCGTCCCCGACATCCACCACCGGCTCGTCTTCCGCGTCTGTACGCCGTGCATGAAGACCCACGCCCGTGAGCGCCCGGCCGTCCCGGGAAAGCGCAGCCGCAAGCCGCTGCAGATGGGTGGCGGCGACACGGTTCGTCTCCGCTTGCCCCCGGAGATCGAATGCCCCCAGTGTGACGGCACCGGCGGGGAGGACTGCGCCGACTGCGGGGGGACCGGCGGCGAGTGGGAGAAGCGGCCGTGCAGCCTGTGCGAGGGCACCGGCCAGTACGAGTGCTACGCGTGCAAGGGCAGCGGCCGCAAGCTGCTGGGGCCCTGCTCCACCTGTGGCGGCGACGGCAAGGTGGGGTGCGAGAAGTGCGGCGGCGACGGTGTGGAGGAGCGCAAGCACGTGTGCGTCACCTGCACGGGTTCGGGGCATCTTTGCCATCGGTGTAGCGGGCGAGGGGTGCTGAGGTTATACAGCTGAGGGTGGACCAAGATCCTGCAGAGCTGATCCTCGAGGACCTGCGCGGCTGGGCGCGGGGTGAGGAGCGCCCGCCGTACCGGCTGTTCGCCTACGTGACCGAGCGGTGCAACCTGCGCTGCCCGTCGTGTGGCCTCGCCACGGGCGACATCGTCCCGGCGAAGGACGAGCTGGACGACGACACCTGGCTGGACGTGGCCGACCAGGCCATCGCGCTGGGGGTGCGCGAGTGCTACCTCACCGGCGGCGAGGTGCTGGTGCGGCGGCCGGTGGTCCTGGAGGTGATGCAGCGCCTCAAGGCCGCGGGGATCCGCGGCATCCTCAGCACCAACGGCACCACCCTGGACGAGGCGAACGCCCGCCGCGTGGTGGACATGGGCTGGGACACCGTCATCGTGTCCCTGGACGGCCCGGACGCCGAGCGCAACGACCCCCTGCGCAGCCGCGACGGCGTCTTCGACGAGGCCTGCCAGCTGATCCGGACCCTGGTGTCACGGCGCGCCGCTGCCGGCCTGCCCGAGGTGCACCTGCACGCGGTGATCTCGCGCCCCAGCGCGCCGTGGCTCACCGACATGGTCCAGCTGTGCAGCGATCTGGGGGTGGACTACTTCGCGGCCGAGCCCATCGTCCACCAGTCCGACGCCTGCGAACCGCTGATGCTGGACGACGCGGCGCGCGCCGTGTTGCGCGATCAGGTCCCCCGCGCCCAGGCCCTGGCCGCGGAGGCCGGCCTGTCCAACAACCTCGGCTTCCTGCGCGACGCGGCCGTGGTCGATGCGCCGACCGACACCGCCTCCCTCAACGCCGCGGACGTGGGCCCCTCGACGCGCGGCTTCTCCGCCGCGTCGTGCTTCGTGCCGTTTCACAACCTCGTGCTGCACCCCAACGGCGTGATCTCCGGGTGCTGGCAGTACAGGGACGACGCGTCGGCTCGCGTGCCCGAGGTCACCCTGGAGGAGGCGTGGTACGGCGGCTCGCCGTCGGCGCTGCGGCGCGATCTGCGTGACAGAGGCACACCCGAGCCGTGCCGCCGGTGCTGTCTGATCAACGCGCGGGACAACCGACGCTTCCGGGCGCTGCTGCTGGCGGACGATCCCGACGGGCGTGAACAGGCGCTGCAGGCGTTGCGCGCCGCGCTCGAGGCGGAGCCGGAGCTGGACGTGTTGAAGCGGGCTCTGGATACGTGTCGGCCTAGTTGAACGTGAAGGCGTGGGTCACCTGCTGGGGCTCGTCGGTGCCCTGGAACTCCCAGAACATCACCCGTCGCACGAGGCACTTGGCCAGGTCCTCGCTGCCGGTGCTGTTCTCGGCCACGTTCACGTCGGTGACGGCGCCGTCGGGCTGGACGGTCCACGCCACCTCGATCTTGCCCTCGAGGCCTGGCGCGTCGTGGCGGTGCTGCTCGTAGCAGGTCTTGACCTCCTTGTTGTGGGCGCCGATGACACCCTGCAAGGAGGTGTTCTGGGTCTCGACGAGCCGATCACAGCCCGCGAGGGCCAGCCCGGCCAGTGCGAGGAGGAACACAGGTGAGAGTCGTGTGGTCATGACCTGCTTGGAACCCATCAGAACCAGCCCTTCTTCCCCAGCGCGCCTGGACGAACAGGATACCCTGACTGGCTCCTACGGGAAGACGCAGATGTCGGCGTTGGGGTTGAGGCCGAAGTCGGCGCCGACGTTGGAGGCGCAGACGAGGCCGTCGGCGCACTGGTAGTCGTTGCGGCACGAGCCCATGCCGTAGCCGCAGGGGCAGTTGTTGCGGCAGTGGCGGGGCTGACCGTTGTTGCCCTGGCGGCAGCTCTCGGAGGCCTCGACCACGAGGATGTCGTAGTCGGTGGCCTCGGCGCCGTGGACCAGGGCGTGGTAGGAGCCGGTGCCGGCGCCGGAGATGGTGCAGACCTCGAGCTCGCCTGCCACGTAATAGGGGCGGCAGGTGTAGGTGCCCAGGTCGATGTCGTCGGTGGGGTGGGTGTACAGGTCGGCGTCCGCGGGGGCGGCCATGAGCACGTCGTACTGGTAGTCCGCGGTGGTGTCGAAGTAGTACAGCGCGGTGTCGTCCAGGGCCAGGGTGCCGCCATCGAGGGCGCCGGGGATCAGCTCGGTGCCGGTTCCGGGGTTGCCCCCACCGCCGCCCATGAACCCCTCGATCCACGTCAGGTAGGCGTCCACGCGGGTGTCCACGCCGTAGGTGCTGCAGTAGTAGTCGCCGTAGGACGTCACGCCGATGAGCTGGTACTGGCCGTCGTGGTCGGCGAAGGCGCCGCCGCCGGAGTCGCCGTAGCAGGTCTGGTGGGTGTTGTCGTTGAAGGTGAACGTGTCGGCGTCCACCACGTCCACGTCGATGTCCACGGCCCGCTTGCGTCCCGAGCCGTTGCCGTACCAGTTGGTCGAGCCGTAGCCCACGAAGCGCAGGGGCTGGCCCACCCACGAGTTGTCGAACACGCCCGCAGGGAGCATCGGCGACGGGGTCACCGGCGCGTCCGTGGCCAGCTCCATCACGGCGATGTCGGCGTTGAGGGTGTTGTAGTTGAAGTCGGGGTGGATGGTGTAGGAGTCCACGTCCACCACCTGGCCGGTATTGGGGCGGTTGGCGTTGACCCCGAAGAACACCTGCAACGGGCTGGAGACCCCGTACACGCAGTGACCGGCGGTGACCACCAGCCGCGTGTCCACGAGCGTGCCCGAGCAGACCGGGTCACCGTACTCGAGGATGGCCAGGGACGACTCCATGCCCGGCTCGATCCAGCCGCCCACGATGGGTGTGGACAGGGAGTCGAGGTCGGGTTCGGAGCTCGTCTCGCATCCCGCGAGGAGCATGGGAACCATCACAGTGCCGAGAATGAACAGGGGAATGCCACGCATGAATCCTCCATTGCCGCGCAAGTTCCATCGAACGAAGAGAAACGTAGACACCTCTACAAAGCATTTCCTTCGAGCGGGCGTATGAGGATTTTGTGAAAAATCAGGATTCAGTCGGCGGGAGCGGGGCCGGGAGCTCGGAGGCGCCCTCCTCCGGGGTCGATTCGGGGGCCTGGGCCTCGGTCTCCTCGGCCGACGCGGCAGCGGCCGGCGCGAGGGGGGCCGGCACGAGCAGCACGAGCATGGCGGCGAGCAGCGCCGAGGTGGCCACGAGCATCGCCCGGTACACGGGCGTGGACGTGACGGGCGTGTGCGGGGCCTGGGGGATGGCCTCGTGCACCGACAGCAGGATGGAGGAATCGGTGTCCACCAGGCGCGTGCGGCGCGGCAGCGTGGCCACCTCTCCGCGGATGGACTGGAAGATGTCCAGCACCTCGCCGCAGCGACCACAGACCTTGGCGTGGGCGAGCATGTCCTCGCACCAGTCGCCGCCCTCCTGCAGGTCGGGATCTTCGAGGTTCGTGATGAACTCGTCGCAGTTCATTCGGTACAGCCCCTGGCAGGTCGCCGCGCCCCCGCTGGGCGGCCCACGCGGACCTCAACGTAGCACGCAAAACCCAGATCGGCGATTGGAAAAGGGGCGGTGTCCGGGGGAGAGACGGGCAGTGGGGTCAGGGCTTGCGGTCGTCCACGAACGTGCGGTTGCGGCCCTGGTCCTTGGCCGCGTAGAGGGCCTCGTCGGCCCGCTGGAACCAGTCCTCGGACGGCTCGGCCGGGCGGCGCTCGGCCACGCCGATGCTCGCGGTGACCTTGAGGCCCTTCACGCGGTCCTCGAAGGACATCTCCTCGATGTCCCGCCGGATGCGCTCGGCCACGTAGAACCCCTCGAGCAGCGGCGTGTGCGGCAGCAGCACCGCCAGCTCCTCGCCCCCCATCCGGATGGCCGGATCGCGGCTACGCACGGCAGCCTTGAGGGATTCGGAGACCCGCTCCAGGACCAGATCGCCCGCAGCGTGTCCGAAGCGGTCGTTGACCCCCTTGAAGTGGTCCAGGTCGAGCATGATCAGCGTCAGGGGGATGCCCAGCCCCTCGGCCTCGGACATCATCTGCGGCAGCCGCTCGTCGAGGAACTGCCGCGTCAGCAGCTGTGTGAGGGGATCGCGCTCCCCGCGCTGGGCCCGCTCGAGCAGGTTGCGCTGGAACTCCAGGTCCGCCTGGTCGAGGAGTTCGTAGCGCACCAGCACGTCGGCCAGGTGGATCTTGTCGCCCGACGTCAGGTCCACGTCGGCGATCCGCTGGCCGTTGACGAAGGTGCCGTTGGTGCTGTTGAGATCCTGCAGGCGCATCACCGGCCCCTGGGGCATGTGATGCACGAAGACCCTGCAGTGGCGGCGGGAGATGGACGGGTCGTCGATCCACCAGTCACACGAGTCCCGATCGCGTCCGATGAAGGCGGCGCGCTTGGTCACGGGCACCGAGAAGATGTCCTCGCCGGTCCGCGGCCCCTCGAGGATGGTCAGGGTGGGCGCGCGCTTGGAGGGCTGGAAGTTCGCCGGACCCGCGCCGATGACCGTGGGGTGCTCGATACGCGCGAGCGTGTCGTCTCCCACGTTGGGCGGATTGCGGTTGTACGGCGGGTGCTTCCCCGACGGCACCATGTCCTCCTGCTGAAGCCGAAAGAGTATACCCCATCGCGGGCGGCGCTCCCATCGGGGGTCGTTAGAGGCCCAGGGAGTCCGACAGCAGGAATGCCGCCGCAGCGAGCGCAGCGGCCAGCGCCAGGGTGATCCAGATGGAGGTGCGCCGCTCGCGCAGCAGGGCCCGCGTGGTGTGGACCGGGTCTGGGGCGTCCTCGGCGCGCGGGGTCGCGGCCTTGCGCGGGGACCTCTTCGGGGCGACGGGCTTGCCCGCCTCGAGCAGCGCCTTGCCCAGGGCGCGCCCTCCGGGAGCTGGCGCGCCCGGTGGGTCGGTCCGGGCGCCGCGCTCGGCCACCACGGCCAGGCGACTCGCCACCTCCCCCATGTCGGCCGGCCGGTCGGCCGGCTCCACGGCCAGACACTGCAGCAGCAGCGCGGCGAGGTCCGCGTCGGGGCACCGCTTGAGCGGCTTGGGCGCGGTCTCCCGCTTGCGGTGGAGCACCGCGAGCAGGTCCTCGTGGCGGGGGACGCGGAACGGGTCGAGGCCCTCGATGCACTCGTAGAGCACCACGCCGAGGGCGTACACGTCGGTGCGCGCGTCGATGGCGTCGCGCTGGCCCGCCAGCTGCTCGGGCGACATGTACGCCGGCGATCCCAGCACCATGCCGGTGGCCGTCATCCGCGTCCCCTCCTGTACGGCGATGCCGAAGTCCCCGATCTTGAGGCTGCCGTCGGCGCCCAGGAGGATGTTGCCCGGCTTGAGATCCCGGTGGAGCACGCCCTTGCCATGGAACGCGTGGACCGCCTCGGAGAGCTGGTGGCCCAGGGCGGCGACCAGCGCGGGATCGAGGCGCTTGGCCTTGCTCAGGACCTGGCGCAGCGACACCCCGTCCACGTACTCCATGACGATGTTGTAGGTGTCGTTGGCGCGGACGTAGTCGAGGAAGCGCACCACGTTGGGGTGGTCGAGCCCGGAGACCACGTCGTACTCCTGGCGGAACCGCCGGACCATCTTGCGGTCGGACCGCAGGTGGGCCATCAGCTCCTTGATCGCCACTACCTCCCCGTCCGGGCCCGTCGCCCGGTAGACCGTCGCCATGCCCCCCTTGCCCAGGGGGCGTGCTTCGGCTGTGTACTTGGCGATGGCGATACTTCGGCCGCGCTTGCCGGTGGGTTTGGGATCTCGAACCGTGGTCTTGGTGGGCATCGGTCGAACGGATGGTACCACAGCCCTGGTTGGACCCGTGTCAGCCCGCACAGTACCCTGGTGTGGCGCGCGCGAGCCGCGCGGCTGGAGGAACCCTTGATCGGTGTGTTGCGGACGCTGGGCCTGCTGGGCCTGATGGGCGGGATCGTGGTGGCGCTGCTCGCCGCGCGCCGCCTGCCCGACGCGGTCCCCGCTGGCGCCCCCGCGCAGATCGTGCACATCGCCGACTTCCAGCAGCAGCCTCCCCGCACCAACTTCGTGCACGTGCGCGGCGGCTATCTGCTGCCCCACGCCGCGCTGGCCTTGAGCGAGGGGGAGTCCGGCGCGCCGACCCTGTACCTGATCCCGGTGGTGGACGAGGCCCACCCGCTCAAGATCCAGATGGAGACCGCGGCCAGCCGCGCCGCCGCCGGCGATCCCGAGGCCCTGCGCGCGTGGGAGAGCTTCGCGCGGGGCAAGCTGGACTACTCCCAGGTGCGCCTGTTGTTGCTGAGCACGGACACCCGGCGCTGGATGGCCGAACCCGCCGTGGCCGTGCCCGTGGAGTGGATCGAGGGGGTGGTGCGTCCGGCCCACAGCGGCCTCTCCAGGGGCATCGTGCAGCTGATGAACCAGCAGTTCGACGGTGTCTCTCCCCAGCGGCAGGTGGTCCTGTACGAGGGAGAGCTCCCCCCCGAGGAGGAGGCGCTGCGCCTGCTGCTGCTGCTCGGCGGCCTGGCCGCGCTGCTCGGGCTGGCCACCCTGGCCACCACCTTGCTGGCGCGTCCACGCAGGCACAGACGTTGACCGACGTGCTCCCGCTGACCCTCGCCGGAGCGGGCAGCGCCCTGTTGCTGCTCGCGACCGTCGTCGCCCTGGTCGGGGTGGTCCTGGCGCGTCGTCAGATCGCCATTCGCTGGCACCGCATCTTCTCTGAACCCGCCGACGCGGGGCGCGCCCGCGGCGACGTGGGCGAGGCCGTGGCCTACGGCGTGGCGCGGGACATGGCCCGCCGCCACCGGGAGCTCGACCTGCGCGTGTTCCCCGGGCGCCGGTTCCACCCCACCGAGGTGGACCTGCTGGTGGTGGCGCGCAGCGCTGTGTGGGTGGTGGAGTGCAAGGCCTGGAGGGGCCGCCTCGTGGCCGGCGCGGACAGCTGGGTGTCCTGGTCCAGCCCAAGGCGCGGCGCGCCGGTCCAGCACCGTCGCCGCAACCCAGTCCTGCAGGCGCGCGCCCAGACCGCGGCCGTGCTCAAGCAGCTCAAGCGCACCGGCCTCGGTACCGTGCCCGTTCGCGAGGTGGTCGTGTTCACCGATCCCGACGTGGACCTCGACGGCGTCCGCGACGAGGGTTTCGTGCTCCACCTCGACGAGCTCCCCTCGTTCTTCCGCGTCGGCCCCGCCGGCGAGGGCGCGCCCATGGACGAGCGGCAACGCCGTGAGGTCTGCGATCTCCTCGAACGGATGCCCGCGTGGGACTTCCTCGAGATGGAGGGCGGGGGTCGCCGCGGCCGCCTCGCCACGAAGCACCTGGAGCTCCGGACCGCCGCCGGCCGCTCCCGCGTCCCCCTCGCAGACATCCACCGCGCCACCTTCCGCCTTCACGGCTGGCCCGTGCTGCGCATGGCGGCCCAGCTCGTGCCCTTCGGCAGCGGCGAGCCCGTGGAGGGGCGCCTCGTGGATCCCACGGTCCGTCTGTGGCTCAAGGAGTCCGACGGCACCACCCGCCCCTACCCGGCGTGCATCGTCCGTGGGTTCGTGCGCGGGGGATCGGGCCAGGGTGGGAAGAGGGCGTCCAGGCCGCCCACTGCGGCGAGGATAGGCTAGCCCACCTCGATGAAGCCGTTCGCAACGGCCCCACCGTCGAAGAACACCACCACGTCGTAGGCGCCGTCGAGCAGGCCGGTCACGGTCACGTCCACGTCGAACCCGCAGATGCAGTCGCACGGCGGGCCGTGGTCCGTCAGGTAGACCTTGACCACGTCGCCGTCCAGGATCGCCTCCACGGCCATCTCCAGGCAGCAGTTGAGCTCCCACTCGGCCAGGTGGATCAGCAGGTCGTCGCCGTCTTGCTCCATCGTCATCGTCGGTGCGGGCTGACCTGCGCCGAGACACTCGCTGTACTCCACCGCGGACGAGATCTCGGGGGGCGAGGAGTCGTCGTCGTCGCTGGCGTCGTCGTCGTCACCGGTGGCGTCGTCGTCGTCGTCCGCGGAGTCGTCGTCGTCGTCCGCGGTGGCGTCGTCGTCGTCGTCCGCAGCCGAGCTGCTGTCGTCGTCATCGTCGTCACCGCCACCCGGGCACCCCCACACGAACAGGGCGAGCGCGGACAGCAGCGCGAGCAGCATCAATGGGGTCGATCGTCTCATGGGTTCACTCCATCGTCGGGTTCTGGCGGGTTCGATGTGGAAGAACCGGGCCGATCAGGGGGGTCGTTTTGATCCCGGATACGTCACAGGCGGATTTCGAATTCCTCGATCTGCCGCAGCGTGAATGCCCGCATGTCCTCGCCGCTGTCGTGGGCCCGGTACCACTCGACGGCCCACTGCACGGCCTCGTCCATCTCCAGCATCGGCTTCCAGCCCAGGTCCCGCTGGGCGCGGGTGGCGTCCAGGGCGAGGACGCGCTTCTCTGGCGGCGCGAGGCTGTCGTCGGCGCGCCAGGTGTCGGGCCGGCCCAGCGCCTTGAGCACGCGGCCGGCGAGGTCCGCCACGGTCAGCTTCTGGCCGGGGGCGGGACCGAAGTTGATGGCCGATGGGGCGCGGAAGGGGCCGAGGTTGGCCAGGCGCTCGGCGAGCATCAGGTAGCCGGTGGCCGCGTCCAGGACGTGCAGCCACGGCCGGGTGGCGTGGGGGTAGCGGAGCCGGACCTCGTCGCCGGCCTGCAGCGATCGCCACAGATCGGGCACGAGCCGGTCCTCGGCCCAGTCGCCGCCGCCGAGCAGGTTGCCCGCGCGTGCCGTGGCCAGGGCCACCTCGCGCTCGCGCAGGAAGCTGTGGGACCACGCCGCAGCGACCATCTCCTCGGCCGCCTTGGAGGCCGAGTAGGGATCGTGCCCCCCCAGCGGAGCGTCCTCGTCGAAGGGGCGGCCGTCCTCGGAGTTGAGGTAGGTCTTGTCCGACGTCACCACCACCACGGCGCGCAGGTTCTCGGCCCCGCGCAGGGCCTGGCAGAGGTTCACCGTGCCCATGACGTTGGTCGACCAGGTGTCGACGGGATCCCGATAGGAGCGCCGCACCAGCGCCTGCGCGGCCAGGTGCAGGACCACCTCGGGCCGCGCCGTGTCCACCACCATCTGCACGGCCCGCTCGTCGCGAATGTCGCCGATCCTCGACTTGAGGCTCGATCCGGCGGACAGGGCCTCGAACAGCGACGGCTCGGTGTCCGGCGCCAGGCCGAATCCGGTCACCTCCGCGCCCATGGCCTCGAGCCACAGCCCCAGCCACGCGCCCACGAAGCCCGTGTGTCCGGTCAGCAGGACGCGCCGGCCGCTCCAGAACGGAGCCAGGGGGTTCAGTCCCACACCTTCCACGGAGCGTTCCCTCCGGCCCAGAGGGCCTCGAGCTCGCGCTTTTCGCGCAGGGTGTCCATCGGCTTGAAGAATCCGTCGTGGCAGTACGCGGCCAGCTGGCCGTCCGCGGCCAGGGTCTCCAGCGGTTCGCGCTCGAACAGCGTGGCGTCGCCGGCGATGCGGTCCAGCACGGCGGGCTCGAGCACGAAGAACCCGCCGTTGATGTAGCCGCCGTCGCCCGCGGGTTTCTCCTCGAAGCGGGTCACCCGGTCGCCGTCCACCACGGCCGCGCCGAAGCGGCCCGGCGGCCGCACCGCGGTCAAGGTGGCCTCCAGGCCGTGGGCCTCGTGGAACGCCAGCAGCGCCGAGATGTCCAGGTCGGCCACGCCGTCGCCGTAGGTCATGCAGAAGCGGCCGTCGAGGTGATCCGCGACACGCTCGAGGCGTCCGCCGGTCTCGGTGGGCCCGCCCGTCTCCACCAGGGTCACCCGCCACGGCTCGGCCACGCGGTTGTGGTACACCGCCTCGCCGCTGCGCAGGTCGAAGGTCACGTCGGAGCGGTGCAGGGCGTAGTTGGCGAACCACTCCTTGATCACGTAGCCCTTGTATCCGAGGCAGATCACGAAGTCGTCCAGCCCGTGGTGGGCGTAGGTCTTCATGATGTGCCACAGGATCGGCTGGCCGCCGATCTCCACCATCGGCTTGGGCCGCAGGTGGGACTCCTCGGAGATGCGCGTGCCCGCGCCGCCTGCCAGGATCACGACCTTCACGTGTTCTCCCCTGTGTTCCCCTCCACCGTAGCAGACTCCGCCGTCAGGCGGACGCCGTCGGCGATGCCGGTGGGGGGCGTCCAGCCGACGCGGCGGCGCAGGCGGGCCAGCGTCGGTGGGGTGTGGGCCATCTCGTCCGGGCGCGACTCGATGGCGCCGAAGCCCAGCTGCCGGCCAGGGATGCCGAGCACCGCCGCGGTGATCTTGGCGAAGTCACGCACCGCGGTCAGCTCCCCCGTGGCCAGGTTGACCACCTCGCCGGGCGGGCCGCCAGCCAGGCCCAGGAGGCACAGCCCGTCCGCCACGTCACCCACGTAAGTGAAGTCCCGCAGCTGTTCCCCCGCGGTCATGGGCAGGATCTCGCTGGTCCGCGCGGCCCTCAGCAGCGACGGCAGCAGCCGGTGGGATTGCTCGCCGGGGCCGTAGACGGTGAACAGACGGGCGGTGACGGCGCTCAGGTGGTTCTCGCGGCCCCAGCGGCTCACCGTCAGGGTCCCCTCGAGCTTGGTGTGGCCGTACACGGAGGTGGGCGCGGCTGGGCCGTCCTCGGCCAGGTCGCCCCCCACGCCGCCGTACTCGAAGGCCGAGCCCACGTGGACAAGCGTGGCGCCTCTGCCGTCCAGGGCGGCGCAGAGGTGGTCCGGGAGTTCGGCGTTGAGGGCGCGGGCCAGGCCCTCGTCCCGCTGGTCGGGCAGCACGCCGTACCCGGCCAGGTTCATCACGATGTCGGGGCGTGTCCGGCGCAGGAGGCGGTCCAGGCCGGCGACGCGGGTCAAGTCCAGACCGACGAGATCGCGACCGCAGCCGGGCCGGTCCACGCCGATGACGTCGGCGCCCATCTCCTGGACCCCCTGCAGCACGTGCCGGCCCACGAATCCGGCCGCGCCGAGAATCACGACCCGCTTGTCGCGGTAGCCCTCATCCAGTGAACGCATGGGGATGGACGTCCTCCGGGTCGTGTTCGCCCTCGGCCCAGGCCACGCAGATCAGCGTGCGCTTGCCCGTGTTGACCAGGGCGTGGGCCAGACCCGGCGGCACGTACACCGTCCGCGGCCGCGCCGCTCGCAGCTGAACCTCGCCGATCTCGCCGGTCCCCGGATCGGCCAGCAGCAGCTTGCCGTTGCCCTGGATCACCGAGAACCACTCCCCCATGCGGTGGTGGACGTGCTCCCCCTTGACCTCGCCGGCCTTTGCCGTGGTCACGTACACCTCACCCTGGCCCAGGGAGCGGTGGGCCTGGGACGACTGCAGCACCTTGTGCAGCGATCCGCGCGCGTCCTCGTGCCGGCGCTGGGCCACCACCCGGACCCCGGGCAGCGGGCCATCCTCCCCCACGGGCTCTGCGGGCGGCCGCAGCGGCGCCGGGCCGCTGGCGGGATCGGCCATGGGCACCACCTGGCCCCGCCACGTCCTCAGCGCGTCGCCGAAGCGGTAGCGGCCGATGTTGCCCACGAACTCCGCGCAGGTGCCCAGGTCCACGTTGGACGCCCCGCCCTGTCGCGCGTACCCCTCCACGTCGATCTCGATGATCCGCAGCCCCAGGTGGTGGGCCTTGACGATGATCTCCGGGTCCAGGAACCAGTCCGCCGACGCCAGCCGCATCCGCCGGAACACCTCGCGCGAGAACAGCTTCGGGCTGCCGTTGATGTCGATGGCCCCCAGCCCGCCGTACAGCCCCTGCATCAGCCCGTTGTACGTGATGGAGATGATCTTGCGCTTGAAGCTGTCCTGGCGGAACCGCCGCCGCACCTTGGCCAGCACCCGGTCCTCGCGGCCCAGGATCAGCCGGTACGCCATGAGCGTGTCCTCGGCCGACACCTGCCCGTCCGCGCACAGATACCCGATCACCTCGGCATCACACGCGTGCAGCCCGCTGAGGATGCCCCCGCCGTACCCCTGGTTGTTCGCGTGCGCGACCTTCTTGACCGGGGCACCGCCGGCCACCAGGCCGTCGATGATCGCCCCTGTGCCGTCCGTCGAGCCGTTGTCCACCAGCACCAGCTGGAGCCGGACCCCGGCCCGGGCGAACGTGTCGAGCTGGTCCCGCGCCGTGGAGGGGAGCGCTTCCTCCTCGTTGTAGCAGGGCATCACCAGGGAGAGTTCGGGGTCGGCGACGGGCATGGGGGTCATGATAGCCCGATCCACGACGAAACTCGCCCGCCGGGTTCCGCCGGGTGCCGAAGCCCGTCGTGGACCACCTGATCCCCTGGACATGGCCCGCGGGTGTGTTAGATTCCGCGCCCCCATGAGCCCTGAAGCGCAAAACGAGACGAGCCGCCGGCGTACCTTCGCCATCGTCAGCCATCCGGATGCGGGCAAGACCACCATCTCGGAGAAGCTGCTGCTGATGGGCGGCGTGATCGGGCTGGCTGGCGCGGTCAAGGCGCGCAAGGCCCAGCGCTCGACGCGATCGGACTGGCTCTCGGTGGAGAAGGACCGCGGGATCTCGGTGTCCACGTCGGTGCTGAGCTTCGAGTACCGGGACGTGGCGTTCAACCTGCTGGACACCCCGGGGCACAACGACTTCTCCGAGGATACGTACCGCACGCTGACCGCCGTGGACGCGGTGCTGATGATCATCGACGCGGGGCGCGGCGTGCAGGCGCAGACGCGCAAGCTGCTCGAGGTCTGCCGCCGGCAGCGGACCCCGGTCATCACGTTCATGAACAAGCTCGACCAGAACGCCCTGGACCCCCTGGAGCTGCTCGACGAGGTGGAGCGGGAGCTGGGCATGACCTGCGCCCCGATGACCTGGCCCCTGGGCAGCGGCCAGGCCTTCGGCGGGGTGTACGACCTGCGCGATCACTCCCTGGTGTTCTACAAGGCCGCCGAGCGCGGCCGGGCCAACGAGCGCGAGGTGATCGGCAGCCTCGACGATCCCGTCCTCGACACGCTGATCGCCTCGGACGTGGCGCGGCTGCGCGAGGAGGTCGAGCTCGTCGACGAGGTCTGCGAGCCCTTCGACCCGCGCCTGTTCGCCAGCGGCCAGCAGACGCCGGTGTTCTTCGGCTCGGCGCTGAACAACTTCGGCGTCAAGGAGCTGCTGGACTGCTTCTGCGACATCGCCCCGCCGCCCCAGCCGCGGGAGACCCGGACCCGGATCGTCGAGCCCGAGGAGGAGGCGTTTTCGGGGTTCGTGTTCAAGATCCAGGCGAACATGGATCCGCGCCACCGCGACCGCATGGCCTTCATCCGCGTGTGCTCCGGCCACTTCCGCCGCGGCATGAGCCTGCACCACGTGCGCACGGGAAAGTCGATGGTCGTGCGCAACGCCATGACCTTCTTCGCCCGCGAACGATCCCTCGTGGAGACCGCCTGGCCCGGCGACATCATCGGCGTGCCCAGCCACGGCAAGATCCGGATCGCGGACACGTTCACCGCGGGCGAGGCCCTGGAGTTCACGGCCCTGCCCAAGTTCGCCCCCGAGATCTTCAAGCGCGCCCGGCTCCAGGACCCCATGGCCGCCAAGGCCCTGGGCAAGGGGCTCAAGCAGCTGTGCGAGGAGGGCGCGGCCCAGCTTTTCCGGCCCGCCAGGGGCGCGACGTACATCGTCGGCGCGCTGGGGATGCTGCAGTTCGAGGTGATCGCTGCGCGGCTGCGCGACGAGTACAAGGTGGAGGTCGCCTTCGAGGCCACCTCCCTGGGGATCTGCCGCTGGTTGGTGTGCGACGAGGGCTCCCTCGCCGACTCCCTCGACCACCGCTTCGATCACCAGCTCTACCACGACGAGCGCGACTACCCGTGCCTGCTGGCCGAGAACCGCTTCCGCGTCGAGTACCTCGCCGAGAAGAACCCCCGGGTGAGGTTCGTGGACACGATGGAGCTGGCCTGAGTCGGCGGTGGCCGGTCCGCCCGGCGCTGCTCACAATCCCCGAGGTCGGCTCCAGGGCGGCTCGTCCACATAGCCCCAGCAGCGTGGCCCTCCACCTTTCGTGACCCCACAGCTGAAACCCGGGCCCACGCTCACCTCGGAGAAGACGACGTCGGGTGGGTTGCAGGGGGATTCGCAGTCTCCCCACCCCTCGAACGGATACCGGCACCCCCAGCAGGCGGGCTGGCCCGCCGGATCCAGGGCACAGCGGTGGGTGGCGTGGCCGGTGCCGAGGCGGTCCATGGGCCGGGTCGTGGGCATGTAGGTGGTGCCCTTGGAGTCCCAGCAGTCCACGGTCCCGTTGGCGCGGACCGCGCAGCCGCCCTGGTCGGCCACCACCTGGGTGTAGGGCCCGGCCGACTCCCATTGACTCCCTTCTCGATCCCAGCAGACCAGGACGCCGTCGGTGCGGACGCCGCACGTGTCGGGTTCTCCGCAGTCCAGCTGTAAGAACGAACCTCCGGGAGCGGGAAGCCGTAGCTCGTCGCCGGCGTCGGGATCGTCGGGAATGAAGGGCGCGCCCAGCCGGCTGTTGCGGAACTTCCAGCAGGACACGGTCTCATCCTCGGCCAGGGCGCAGGCCTTTTGCCGACCCACCGAGACGTGGTCGAACGGCCCCGGGAACCGGACCCGGTTATCGGGATCGTCGAGGGAGACGCACACCAGATCGCCGGCGTCCTCGATGGCGCAGAGGTGGCGCTCGCCCACGTCCACGGCCCGCACCGGGCCGTCCCCGGCGGGATTGGGGATCATCGGCGCCAGCCCCTGGGACCACCAGCACCCGAGGCGGCCGTCGCCGTCGGTGGCGCACAGGGCCATGGGGCCGGCGTATAGCGTGCTCCAGGGACCTTCGTCCACGGTCCGCAATCCGAAGTACCCCCGATCCCAGGTCACGATCGAACCGTCGTGCTTCAGGGCAAAGGAACGCTGGGCGGGTTTGCGCTCGACGGTGACCGGGCTGCGGCTCCTGGCTTGCTGGTGCCCGGGGCTCGCCGCGACCTGGCGCGTGCGGAAGTCGGGCGCTGGTTCCCAGGCGGCGCGGTCGGCGCAGGTGGCCGGGTCCGGGGGGGCGGCCTGGGGAAAGGGAGGGGGCAGGCGGGGGCTGTGGACAGGTTGGCCGATCGTCCGCGACAGCTCCTGAGCGAACTCGCGCGTGGCCTCGGTGGTCCCGTCCGGTGTCTCCACGGTGCAGCTCAGGGAGTACGGGGACTCCCGATCCTGGAATTGCCAGGAGCAGGAGAGGGCTATCGGCGGCACAGGCGCGGCGGCCCTGGCTCGGACCTCGAAGCAGGGGCGTTCGAGGTGTCCGAGGAGCGGCTCGCCGTCTTCACGGACAGGGGCCAGGTTACCGTGGGGCATCATCGTCGCGCGGGTGGTGACCGAACGGGGACTCTCCCTCGCCTCGAGGAAAGCCCGCCGGCAGCCCACGTAGGCCCTGTCGTACTCGTCGAACCGAACGGCTGCGCCGTACACGTGCTGCAGCTGCTCCGCGTCGAAGACGGACTGGAGCAGCTGCTCGCGCCAGGCCGCCTGGCGGGGCTCGTCCCAGGTTCCATCCACGGGAGAACTCTGGCCGAAGGTGTCGTCGCCCCAGCAAGTGACTGAGCCGTTCGGCCGCACGCCGCAACCGTGGTACGGCCCGTGGTCGAACTGGACGAACCGCCCGGGTGGTGCCTCGGAGAGGTCCGATCCCGCCGCGCCGAAACAACGAATCTCACCGTCGACGAGCAGCCCGCACGCCCAGGGGGCGATGAGGTGGATGTCCTTGAGCGGTCCCTCTTCGAAGAGCACGAGGTCCTGGAAGGGGCCCAGATCGGAACTCCTGACCCGGATCGATCCACGCCGCTCGGTCCAACACGTCGCGCTGCCGTCGAGGTGGACACCGCAGCCGTCTCCGTGTTCGGCGACGGCGAGCACGAACGGCTCCAGGCTCTCCGAGGTGCCGAGTTTGCAGGCCACGATGCCTGCCTCGGTCAGCCCGCAGGAACCCGCGAGCGCGGGAAACGGGACGGGCGAGACGGAGACGGTGCCGGCGCGTTCCTCCCAGCACTCGATCATCCCGTCGACGGTTCGCGCGCATGGCCGGCCGTCCACCATGTCCAGATCGGTGTAGGTCTGCGGCAGTGAAAGTTGCCCGAGGGGTTCGTGGTGGGTGGTCTCGCCTGGCCCCCAGCAGGTGATCTCGCGGTCGGCGTCCAGGGCGCACGTGCGCGTGCCACTCGCCGCGATGTGCGTGAACCGGCCCGCCGGCGCCGCGCCCTCTCGAGTGCTGCCACGACCCCAACAGGTGACCGTGCCGTCGTCTCGCAGCCCGCAGGAATGCCAGTTGCCCACCGCGACCTGGGTGAAACGGTCCTCGTTCGGGGATTCCTCGGCAGCCTGGCCGGTCCAGCCGTCCAGCCGCTCCTTGCGAAGTTCGAACCACGTGGCCCTCTCCTGCGAGACGAGCGAAGTGCGTACCGGATCGGTATCGAGGCCCGCACCCCACGACGGCCGTTTGGCGCTGGCGGCCCTTTGTGCCGCCTGCCGGGGCACGCAGGTGCATCTGTACTGGTCCCGACTGGCGAGGAACAGCACCGCTGCCGCTCCGAGACAGACCATCGCCGCGGCGAGGGCGGGCCCCCAGCGCATGCTGTCGGAAGGCGCAGGCCTCCGACGCACCACGGCGATCGCGATCCACAAGATCCCCACCAGAGCAAGCGCTCCGGCAACGGTGCCGTGGGTGACCATCGTTTTCCCCCACCATGCCGCGCCGGGTCTCGAAACCGCGACGAGCAGGCGTTGTTCCCACGGAGTCGAATTCCCCGGTGGCCGGGGAACCGTTTCCGACATCCACAGTCCTAAGATATCAACAAGTGAGGATGCCCCCATGACGAGGTTCCCGACGTTCGCAGGTTCGGTGGCGTTGATCGTGCTGCTCGGCAGTCCCCTCTCGGCCTGGGCCGGACCACCCGTGGACCCGGGTCCGGTGCCCGACGCCACGTTGCGCATCACCGTCGACAACGTGCTCGAGGCGCTCCACGTCAACGGCCACGCCGTGGCCGTCGATCCTGCGACTGCCGTCGACTGGACCCAGACCAGCACCCACGTCCTCGCGCTGCAGCCCGGCCGCAACGTCATCGCGGTGAAGGCCGTGGATCAGGGCGTGATCGCCGGATTGCTCGCCGAGCTGACCGTGGGGTGTTCGGTCCTCGACTCCAGCGAGGCGTGGCGCGTCCACCACGATGCCCCCGAGGGGTGGGAGCAGCCCGACTTCGACGACTCGTCGTGGAAACCGGCCTCGGTCTACGGGGACCACCCCGGGGGTGTCTGGGGAACCCGGGTCCAGGGTATGGACGGCTCCACCGCCACCTGGATCTGGAACGAGGTGAACACCCTGCACGGCGAGATCGAGCCCACCGTGTACTTCCGGTTCACGTTCGAGGTGGCGCCGGGCTGGGTGGTGTCGGGAGCGTGATTCACACGGGATGCGAGAGCAGCATCCCCACCGCCACCAGTGCCCCCAGGGCGAGCAGGCCCGCCAGCGCCGCGGTGAGGATGCTGGCGAAGAACAGGACGATGGAGGAGCCGGCGAGGCCGATGGAGGCGCGAGAGCGGGAGGGAGTGGGGCCGGAGCCGCTGTCGATCTGACCGTGGGCGCGGATGCTGGAGATCACGCCGAGGGAGGCCAGCGCGGTGGCGAGGAACCAAAACGGGAAAGCCACGAAGTAGCCCAGGCCGTGGATCGTCATGGCGATGCCGCCGGCCACGAACCCGACGAAGAGGCAGATACCTGCCGTGGCACCGGCGAGGATGGAGCAGTTGGCCCAATGCGGGGCGCGGCGAGGGGGCGTCCTGGTCATGGCGGCCTCCGGGTGATTCGCATTCGTTCCCTACTGACTCCGGTTGGGGCGGATCTGTTCCGGGAGTCGTCGCAAGAAATCCCTTGACCGCCAGAACCGAATATGTGACTAATTGGTCACATGACGGAGGCGACCCCCAGCACCGACCCCCTCGAGGGGGTGTTCAAGGCCCTGGCCGACACCAGCCGGCGGCGGATGCTGGACCTGCTGCGGGCGCACCCGGGCCTGACCGTGGGCGAGCTGGGCGAGCACTTCGCGTTCTCGCGCTACGCGGTGATGAAGCACCTGAAGATCCTCGATGGCGTGGATCTGGTGGTGTCGCGCCGAGAGGGCCGCTCCAAACGGCTGTACCTCAACCCGATGCCCATCCAGGCCGTCCGCGATCGCTGGTTGTCGCAGTACTCGGCGATGTGGGCGTCGTCGCTGAACGCTCTCAAACAAGACCTGGAGACCGAGGAGAAGACCATGATCCCCTTGAAGCACGTGTTCGTCAGCTACATCCGCACCACCCCCGAGGCGCTGTGGCAGGCGCTGACCGACCCCGAACGCACGCCGCTGTACTTCCACGGGACCCGCGTGCGCAGCGAGTTCGTGCCGGGCTCGTCTCTGGAGTACATGCTCACGCGCGACGGCGAGACCTTCGCGGTGGTCGTGGGGGAGATCCTGCAGGCCGATCCGGGCCGGAAGCTGGTCCACACCTTCGCGTTCTCGCGCCTCGACGACGCACCCACGAAGGTGACCTACGAGCTCGAGGCCCTGGGCGACCTGGTCAAGCTCACCGTGCTGCACGAGGGCTTCGAGACGCAGACCGAGACCTACACCGATACGGCCGAGGGCTGGCCGCCGATCCTGTCGGGGCTCAAGACCCTGATGGAGACGGGCGAGCCGCTGGAGATCCCCGCCGACGAGTGACGAGGGCGTCCCGTCAGCAGCAGGCCTGGCCGAAGGAGGGCTGGACCACGAACGAGTGGCCCCACCAGCCGCCCTGGTAGTCGATGGCCACGGTGCCGTACCGCAGCATGTCCTGGGCCTCGCGCTCGTCCATGATGAAGTTCAGGCCGTCGATCTCGAGGTTCTTGTCGCTGTTCTTGGGCTCGTCCAGAGCCAACCCCATGCGGGGCCCGCCTCACCCGAAGCCCTGGATGAAGACACGAACGTGGGTCTTGGGGCCCTTCTCGGCCTGGACCATCTTGGCCAGCGCGTCGTGCGCGCTCGGGGTGACATTCAGCAGGTCGCTCATCGCGGTCTCCTCTTCAGGACCCGGAGTCGTCGGGCCGCTTCAGTACCCCAAGAGCCACCAGCAGCGCAAAGGGTGCACGTGTTCGGCGCGGCCTCGCCGGGCTATGCTGTACGATGCTATCCCTTCCTCGAGAGGCCCGAGGTAGACCGAGACCATGAGACGCCGCGCCATGTCCAGTCCCACGATCAACCGCACCCTGGTGGGTGTGGCGGTGCTGACGGGGATCTGCGCGCTGGTCACGACGCTGGCGGCGCCGCCGAGCCTCGACGACGCGCTGCGGCGGGTGGTGCTCAGGGCGGTGCTGGTCTACCCGGGGTGGCTGCTGCTGCCCGGGCTGCCCTGGCTGGGGTGGCTGCTGGCGAGGCGGGGCAAGGCCACGGATCCGGTGCTCGCGGCGCTCGGGGTGGTGGCCGCCTCGGTGGTGGTACAGGCGGTGAACCTGGCGGCGCTCAAGGCGGTGGGATGGACGCCGTCGCCGCTGCCGTTCCTGGGGTTGTCGCTGGTCGAGGCCGTGCCCGGGCTCGTGCTGCTGTGGCGGGGGCCGCCGCTGGCGCTGGAGCGGATGGCGTGGCGGACGTGGGCGATGACCGGCGTCGGCGCCGCGCTCGTGCTGGCCGCGGGGGGTACGCACCTGCGCGAGGGCGCGCGGCCCATGGACCAGTACTGGTACGACCAGCGGGGCAACGAGTGGCAGTGGCAGCGCTCCGAGGTGCGGCTGGAGCCGTCGGGCGCCTGGGGCGAGGCCCAGGTGCTTGGGAGTGGGGAGACCGAGGCGCGGATCCATCACCCGGGCGACGGACCGCTGACGCTCCGTGCCGCGAGCAGCGGGGCGGTCACGGCGGTGCTGTTGCTGCGGTCCGTGGTGGGGGCGAGCCTGACCCTGCGGCGTGACGGGCAGGTCATCGCGCGAGAGACCATCGAGACCCATCCGCTCGAGCGGGAGGACGAGGGGCCGGTGCTTCGGTACCTCGACGCAGGGGTGGTGACGATCGTCGAGGATCTGCAGGTGACCGCGGGCGATCGCCTGGACGTGGTCGTGGACGCGCCGCCGGGCTTCCAGGTGATCGACCTCACATCGTCGTCCCCCGAGGCAGTGTGGACGCTCGAGGCGGCCAACCTGCACCTGGTGCACTACTACCAGATCCTCAACATCGCCGAGAACGTTCAGTGGGCGCGGCAGCTGTGGACGACGCGGTACGTGACGCTGAACCAGCCGCCGCTGTGGTCGTACTTCCACGCGGGGGCGAGCCTGCTGGGCGGTCCGGACCTGCCGGCCACGTACCTGGTGTTCGTGCTGGTGATGATCGCCATCGCCGCGGTGGGGGTGCGGCTGGTGGACGTGCTGGAACCCTCGGCGCCGCCGTGGGCCCTGGCGCTGCCCATCCTGGGGGCGCTGTACCACCTGCACCACGTGGTGAAACACTGCGAGGCCAACTTCCCCGACAACATGTTCGCGCTGTCGGTCACGGCGGCGTGCCTGGCCCTGGCCAGGTCCGACGCGGCAGTGTTCGGGGGTGCGGGCCTGGCATCGACCGTGCTGCGCTACCCGGGGTCCGCGATCGTCACGGTCGCCGCGTTGCTGCGCGGTGTGCTGTGGGGCAAGCCGCGCGAGGCGCTACGGCCGCTGACGGCGCTGTGGGTGCCCATCGCCGGGTTCTGCGCGGTGATGCTGCTGGCCGGTGCCGTGTCCGGACAGCTCGGCGACTGGTTCTTCATCCTGTACTTCGAGACCTTCCCCGAGCACTTCCACGGGGAGTACGGCCTGGCCGAGCTGTTGCCGCGGGCGCCGTTGTTCTACCGCGAGCTGCTGGACTACAGCGGCTACCTCGTGCTGTTCGCGCTGCCCCTGCTGGGGCGCGGCAGCCGCTGGCTGTTCCTGCTGGGGCTCGGGTACTCGCTGCTGCTGTGTACCATCGACCACTTCACCATCCACTACCACCTGCCGCTGCTGGCGCTGTTCACCGCGGCGGCGGGGTGCAACGTCGCGGCCATCGCCGGGAGGTGGGGCAAGGTGGCGTCCGGGGTGGTCGGGGCGGGGGCGATCGGGGTCGCGCTGGTCCTGCTGCCGATCTGGTGGTAGCCGGCTCCTACTCGTCGTCCGGGTCCGGTGTCGGGCTGTGCTCGCGCCAGCGCTCCATGCTGGCGGGCAGCGTGAAGTGGAATGCCGCGCCCATGGTGGGCGAGGTCTCCGCCCAGATCTCGCCGCCGTGGACCTCGACCGCGCGCCGCACCAGCGCCAGCCCCAATCCGAAGCCCCCCAGGTTGTCGCCCGCGTGGGCGCGCTCGAAGGGCTCGAAGAGCTTGGAGACGTCGCCCAGGGGGAGGCCGATGCCGTTGTCCTCGACGGTGATGGTCCAGGTGGGCTCGTCGTAGGACGCGCGGATCTTCACCACCGGGCGGGCTGCGGAGCGATACTTGATCGCGTTCTCGAGCAGGTTCTGCATCAGGATCACCAGCAGCTCGCGGTGACCGACGATCTCGGGCAGCTCGGTGCGGTGGATCTCGGCGCCCGATTGCTGGATCGCCGCGGACAGGTTGGACAGGACCTCGTCCACCACCCGGTCCAGATCCACGAACTCGGACTTGGCGGGCGCGTGGCGCATCCGCGCGTAGTCGGACAGCTCGGCCAGCAGGCGTTCGATGCGGCGTGAGGTGTCGGCGATCTCGCCGGCCATCGCCCGCACCTGCGACGACGTCTGTCCAGCGGGCGTCTCCTTGAGGGTCTGCGCGGTCAGCAAGATGGCCTGGAGCGGCGAGCGGATGTCGTGGGCCGCGCTGCGGGTGAACAGCTCCAGGTCCTCCACCGTGGCGGTGAGCCGCTTGGCCTGGCGCGTGATCCTGCGGCTGTACTCCTGCTGGATACGCAGCCTCGCCGCGCCCTGCATCCGCTGGTAGGCCAGGTCGAGCCCGGCCAGATCCACGGCGGTGAAGTCCATGGCCGTGTGTTTGCCCAGGTGGACCCGGCACCGCCGCCCGAGCTCCACCGGGCCCTGGATGCGCACCCCGTCCACGCGGGTGCCGTTGGTGCTGCCCAGATCCTCCAGCAGGAACGCCCCGTCGTCGTAGATCACCTCGGCATGGCGACGCGACAGGTTGGGATCCTCGAGCATCAGGTCGGCGTCGCCGCTGCGGCCGATGGTGCCGCCGTTGTTGTCGAAGATGTGCAGCCGGCCCTTGTCCGGCCCCTCGACCACCTCCAGCGTGGCGGCCAGGTAGGTGCCGTCGGACAGGGACGTCGGCCCCTCGTCCACGGCGGTCTTGACGTCGGAGAACGACGGACGGTCCTTGCTCCGGTTCCAGACGTGTTTGCGTTTGTCGCCCATGCCCCTCCCTAGGTCGTCCCCGCGGAAGCGGCAATCCTACATCGGATCCACGAGCAACCGCTCGATCTCTGGCTTCATCTTGCCCAGCTCCGGGGGGAGGGACCGAAGCGCTGCGCGCCGGGAGTCGGCCAGGGCGCTGCGGTCGCCGCGCTGCTTGTGGAATCGGCCCCACAGCACGTGATCGCCCCACTCCAGGTTGCCGTCGAGGCCGCCCTCGATCTGCCGCAGCAGATCCTCGACGCGGGCGGGCTTGCGCTCCTCGTCGAGGTAGCAGCGCGTGAGGAGCCGGGCCGCGCCGATGGGGGTGGGCTGGGCCGCGCAGGTGCCCGAGGCGCAGTGGCGCTTGATGCCGTCCTCGAGCACGTCGATGGCGCCGGCGTTGTTGCCGCGCTGGGCCCTCGAGTGGGCCAGCATCATCACGGCCTCGATGAGCTTGGGCGACAGGACCAGGACCTGGCTCAGGGAGGCGTCCAGGGCGTCGTGATCGCCGCGCGCGCCCTCGGCCCGGGCCCGCAGGAACAGCAGCGCCGTGCTCTCGCCGAGCTCCTCGATGGCGTCGTCGAGCAGGGTGATGGCCTCGGCGGCGCGGCCGTCGTTGAGCAGCGCCTCCCCCTCCAGCAGGGCCGGATGGAGGAGCCCGACCTGGTCCAGGGGATCGAACCCGATGTCGGCGCGGGCGAGCGCGAACTGTTTCGCGGCGCCGGCGAATTCCTCGAGCAACATCAGGGCGCGGCCCAGCTCGAAGCGCACCAGGGGATCGTCGTCGTCCTCCTTCAGCATCGCCTCGAACACCCCGCGGGCGCTGGCAGCCTCCCCCTGGTTCAGCGCCAGCACCGCCGCGCGGAACGACTGGGGCCGCTCCTCGTAGTCCTCGGCCACCGGCTCGATCAAGGTCGCCACGAGGTGCTCCCACTGGTCCTCGGGGAGCATGTCTTCATCCACGGCGCCCTCGGAGGTGAACAGGCGCTGGGGCTCGGCCTCGCGGGCGAGGGCCTCGTCGAGCATGTCCAGGCGGGCTTCGACGCGCTTGCGCTGCTCGGGATCCCGGCACAGGCCCAGCGCGGTCTCCAGGTGGTGCGCGGCCGCCTCGAGCTCGTCGGCCTCCTGGCTGAGGTCGGCCTCCTCGAGGTTCATGGCCACGAGCTTCCCGGACGCGGCCGCGAGCCCCTTCTCGGCGCGCGCCGCCAGGTCCGCGTCCTCGGGCGAGCCCTCGAGGGCCCGCTCGAAGCGATCGAGGGCCTCGGCAGGTTGGCCGGACTTCAACGCTTGCTCGCCCTTTTGCACGAGCTTGGCTGGATCGGCGCCGAACAGACGGCTCAGAAAGGACATGGTCACCTCCGCAGGACGCCCGAGGGTAGCAGCGGTTTGCGGAACGCGCGAGGGCGCGCGTGTGATACGGTCCGGAGATCAGGGGCACCGTCGCCCCGGTGAGGGGAACGGCCATGGTCCACGAACTTCGATCCACCGCGGCGCGGGGCGCGCTGCTGACGGCGATCGCCTCGCTGGCGTTCGCGCTGGCGAGCTGCGACCGCGGGCCCACCGCGACGCCACCGTCGAGCGTCCAGCAGCAGGCCGTGGCGGCCGGGACGTGCGACTCCGCCACCCACGAGACCACCTCGCTGGACGGCGTGTACCAGTTCGACCTCGCCTGCGCGTTGAGCTACTTCGAGGCGGCGGGCTGCGACTTCGGCCTGGACCCCGATGGCAACGGCAGCGTGATCAGCTCGTCGATCCTCGAGGACATGCACAACGACCCGGTGGATTGCGTGCGGGGATACTCGTGCTCCGGCTGCACCGACGCGGACTCCCTCGAGACCGCCGAGACGTGCGACGAGCTGGCGGCGTTTTCCTACTTCACCGCCAACGCCTGGTCCGACGTGCAGGCGGCCTGCCCGGTCCAGGACGGCGGCGAGGACGACGGCGAGGACGACGGCGACGCGGGCTGCACCCTCGAGGGCCTGGAGTTCCCGGCCGAGGAGTCGACGTGCGCGCTGCAGTTCTTCTCGGCCATGACCTGCGAGTCGTGCCGCGAGGTGCTCGACTCGCGCACCTGCGAGGACGCCATCAACGACCCGGCCGCCTGCCAGGTGGGCAACTCCTGCACCGGCTGCGAGGACGGCGACGCGCGGGGCAACGGCGTGGACTGCGCCGAGATCGAGGCCTACTCCTACTTCGGCCCCGCCGCAGCGCAGCGGCTGTACGAGCACGTGCAGGCCAACCCCTGCGACGGAGAATGCGCGCCGTCGTGCGACGGGCGGCTGTGCGGCGACGACGGGTGCGGCGGCGAGTGCGGCAGCTGCGCGCAGGACGAGACCTGCGGCCAGGACGGCCAGTGCACCGCCGGGTGCGAGATCGAGGGGGTGACCTTCGGCGAGTCGGACCTGGACTGCGCCTTCGAGTTCTTCGAGACCATGGACTGCGTCCGATGCCGCGAGGTGTTCGACGCGCGGATCTGCGAGGACGCCATCAACGACGCCGACGCCTGCCAGATCGGCGGGATCTGCACCGGCTGCACCGACTCCGACACCCGCGCCGACGGCGTGACCTGTACCGAGATCGCGACGTACTCGTACTTCGGCGGGGCCGCCGCGCAGGATCTGCTGGCGTTCGCCCAGGCCGATCTCAGCTGCGGTGATCCCGGGCTGGTGGTGGACGGCGTGCCGTTCACCGAGGCCGAGGCCGAGGCCGTGGTCGATGTGGCCAACAACGCCTCCGAGGTCCAGCTGGACGACGAGGCCGGCCTGGACTCCCGGGCGGCGGCCAACATCGTGGCCGGGCGCCCCTTCGCGACCGTGGTCGAACTCGGTGACGTGCCCTACGTGGGCGCGACGGTGCTGCAGGCGCTGCTGACCTACTCCCTGACCTGGCTGCCTCCGGACCAGGCGCCCGTGGCGCTGGACGTCACGACCCTGGCCGACGAGGTGGATCAGCACGGGGAGCAGTCGCAGTACTACGGTCAGCTCGTGCGGGTGTCGCGGGCGATCATCGGCTCGGAGCCCTACACCACCTACGGCGGCGCCACGCTGTTCTACATCGCCGATCCCTCGGTGGGCGCCGAGGAGCAGCTCAAGGTCTACGTGTCGGCGGACGCGAACATCGACATGACGTTCGCGACGATCCACGACGAGATCGACGTGACGGGAGTGTTCACGTCCTACAACGGCACGTTCCAGATCAAGGTCGACGATCCGGCCTCCCACGCGTGCTCCCTCGTCCGCAGCGGGTTGGCCTTCGAGGACTACCTCACCGTGCTGGCTGCCTGGGGCTCCACCGAGGCCAACCCCGAGGGTGCGGTCTACGTGGAGTCGAACTTCGGATACTCGTACATGGTGCCGCTGCCGGTGTTCCTCGACCACCCCATGTGGAGCGGCAGCCCGCCCGGGCCCCCCGGTGACGACGGCAACGAGCAGGATCACGGCTGGAACGGCGCGGCCCAGACCGCGCTCAACGGCTGGTTGGCGGCTCAGTAGCGTCGGGCAGCGCGTCCAGCGCGGCGACGATCTTCGCGTTGCGCCGGTTCTCCCCCCGCCCCCCGGGCTCCAGCTCCAGGGCCATCACCAGGCGTTCGCGCGCCCGCTCGTGCTGGCCCATGCGGTGGGCCATCAGCCCCTGGCGGTAGAGCATGGCCGCGCCCTGCTCGAGCTCCCGGTCGCGCACCAGCTTGCTGCGGTACTCGCGGCGCCGCTGGGGGACCAGCAGGGTCTCCTCGGCGGCCACCACCGCGCGGGTGATGCGCTTGCGAAGATCCGTGAGATCGTCGTCCTCGTCCGGGTGCGTGGGCGCGGCCAGGAGGATGTCCATGGCGTCGGCGACGGCGGCCTCGAGGGAGCGGTGGACGTCGGTCCAGTGGCCGCCGACCAGCGAGAACAGGTCCAGGTCGAGGCGACCGGCAAAGGACCGCAAGCGGCGTTCGGCGGCGAGGCGATCGCGCTCGGCGCCGATGGGGGGCTCGCCCGAGTCGAGCATGCCCAGGGTCAGCAGGGCGAACAGCAGCTGCATGATCGGTTGATGGTGCTCGGGCACGTCGATGGCGACCTGGGCCAGCGACTGGTCCTCCACCACCAGGGAATGCAGGATGCGGCTCTGGAACTCGTTGAGCCCCATGTGCGCAAGCGCCTCGAGCCCCAGCGGGGTCAAGAAGACGTGGTCGCGGCCGTGGCGCACGATGAGCTCGTCGGCGCTCTCCTGGGTGATGCCCGCCTGCTCCTCGATGGACCACTTCACCAGGGTGCGGATCACCGGCGCCGGGGCGTCCATGAACAGATCGTCGATCTCGGGCTCGTCGAAGAAGCGGTACTCGCCGCGTAGGTCCTCGAGGGCGTCGCGCAGGGCGTGGGTGACCACCAGCTCTCGCAGGCGGCGCACCTCGCGGTCGGGCAGCAGCCTCAGTCGCATCACCACGGACATGAACGAGCGGCCGGTCACCTGGGAGAGGTGCCGGCACTGCGCCGCGATCTCGGGCTCCAGGGTGCCGGTGGAGATGGCGTGGTGCTGGAACGAGTCCACGTCGCGGGCCGGCGCGCGCACCACGTGGACCGGGTATCCCCGGCGGCAGTACACCCAGCAGCGCGCGGCATCACCCTCCACCACGAGCACGCCGGTGAGGTGATCGTTGAGCACGTGCAACAGCACGGGGCTCCAGCCCTTGCGCCCCATCTTCCCGGAGAAGCGCGGCGGCGCGGGCAGGATGCGCCCGGACCCGTCGGGGATGGTGAAACCCTCGACGGCCTCGGTCTCACCCGACCGGCTCCAGACCCGGCGCGGTGTGGCGCCGTCGGGGCCGATCTCGGGGGGCTGGCCTTGCTGGGACTCCGACGTTCCCCGCTTGAAGCTGCTCAGGGAGGTCTCGCTGCGGTCCTGGACCTCGGCGTACTCGCTGCTCTCGTCGTAGGTGCTCTCGATGGTTCCGAGCACCTCGTCGGTGACCAGGCCGTCGTCGTCGGCCATCCAGCCGTCGTCGGTCTCCTGGGGCCGAAGCGCCGAGTGCAGTCCCTGGGGGAGGAAGTCCAGCAGCACGCCGCGGGCGCCGTCGGGCAGCTCGGTGACCTCGCCCTCGAGGTCGAAGCGCAGCCGCGCGTAGGCCAGCCCGAGGCGTACGCGCACGTGGCTGCCGATGGCCACCCGCGCGCGGGGAGGCAGCAGCAGGACGCCGTGTCGCAGTCCGGTGTGCCAGAGACCGGCGGCCTCCTCGGGAGTGTGGAACTCCACCACCAGGGGCGCGTCGGCCATGATCCCCCTCGGATCGGCGCCGAGGGCGCTACAGCTTGAGCTGGACGCCGGCGAACACGTTCAGGTTGTGGTGGGTCGGCGCGAACTCCATCCCGTAGAACGCCTGATCGGTCTCTCCGTCGATGAACGTCAGCTCGTCCGTGCCGTGGACCGCCAGATGGTATCGCACGTCGATGACGAAGGCGAACTGCCACGTCAGGTAGAACTCCACCCCGGCGCCGGCGTTGACACCCAGGGCCGGCAGGCGGACCACCGTGGCCGGGTGGGTCACGGAGATGGACGGCGAGTACAGGACCAGGTCCAGCCCGGCGCCCGCGGTGAAGTAGGGGCTGATGCGCCAGAAGATGGGCCGGTACTTGATGTTCAGCGAGGGCAGGTGCACCTGGCTGTAGACCATCGTGAGGTCGTCCACTTCACTGGGATCGGGCGACTCCCAGGTCTCCAGGCGGGCCTGGTAGCCGAAGCGCAGCAGCACCGACAGCTTGTTGCGGAAGCAGGGCCCCACCTCCAGGTCGACACCCAGGCTCTCCCAGGACTGGACCGCGTCGCGCTCGGTGACGCTGTCGGCGACGGGGTTGTTGAGCTGGAAGAAGTAGCCACCTCGCAGACCGAGGTCCATGTCGACCCGGCCGGGGATGGTCTTGGGCATCCCCGGGGTGCGGGGCTCGGCCATGGACTTGATGGGCAGCAGGGCCATCACCAGGACGATGGCGATCGAGGTTGAGACGCGGCTCACGATACCTCCCATGTGTTTCATCCTTCATACCCGTGCGGGTGACCTTTGTGCCAGCGCCAAGCGTCGCGGACGATCGTTTCGAGGTCGTACCGGGGCTCCCAGTGCAGCAGTCGCGCCGCCTTGTCCCTGGAGGCCACCAGCCGGGTCACGTCACCGGGCCGGCGCCCAGTGTACTCCACTTCGAGGGATTCGCCCCGGACCCGTTGGACCGCCTCGATCACTTCTTGCACCGAAAACCCGGTACCGCTGCCGAGGTTGATCGCCCCTTCGCTCCCGCCGCGGTCCAGGTGATCCAGGGCCGCCACGTGGGCGCGGGCCAGGTCCCACACGTGCACGTAGTCGCGGACGGCGGTGCCGTCCCTCGTCGGATAGTCGGTGCCGAAGACCTTCAGCGGCCGCTCGGAGCTCGACGTGAGGATCAGCGGGATCAGGTGCGTCTCGGGCTGGTGGTCCTCACCCATGGTGCCGTCCGGGTGGGCGCCCGAGGCGTTGAAGTAGCGCAGGGGTACCGCGCGGATGCCGCGGCGCCTCGCCATGTCCCGCTCGGACGCGGCCTTGGACTCGCCGTAGGGGTTGTCGGGGCGCACCCGGTGGGCCTCGTCGATGGGGAGCGCCTCGGGATCCCCGTACACGCACGCCGACGACGAGAAGACGATGGCCTCGACGCCGGCGGCGTCCATGGCGTCGAGCAGGCAGCTCGTCCCCACCACGTTGTTGTGGTGGTACAGCTGCGGCTCCCGGACCGACTCCTCCACGGAGATCAACCCGGCCAGGTGCACCACGCCGTCGAAGCGGTGGGAGCCGAACACCGCGGCGAGCTTCTCGCGATCCTGCAGGTCGCCAGGTACGAACGAGCCCCAGCGCACCGCGTCGCGGTGACCGTGCACCAGCGAGTCGTAGACCACGACCTCGTGGCCGGCCTCGGCCAGGGCGCGCGCCACGTGGCTGCCCACGTAGCCGGCTCCGCCCGTGACGAGGGTGCTCTTCGAGGCCATGGATGTGCTCCGCCTGCGGGGTGTCGGGAGATTCTAGACGAAAAAGCGCTCCTCGGCCTCGCACGGGGCGCCCCACGACAGAAATGACCGCGCCGGGCGCGTCAGCGCGTGGTTGACACGGGGCCTCCCAGCGGACGACCTTCGGAGGACGCGAAAGGGGGCCGAATCACCGCATCCCGCCCACTGCTGGAGCCCGCGCTGGTCTGGGCGCTCAACGCCGTCCCGCGCAGCCTGCGCGACGCGACGCTGGCCCGCCTGACCCGGCGCGCGCGGCGTACTGCCGAGGCAGCCGAGGCGACCGGTGCCGCCTGGCCGCGTCACGACGTGGCCCCCTCGGGTGACCACCGGGAGGTGGTGGTCGTCGGAGGCGGTGTGGGGGGCTGCGCCGCCGGAGCCCTGCTGGCCCGCGCCGGTCACCGCGTCACCCTGATCGAGGCGCGGCGCGGCGTGGGGGGACGCGCCAGCGCGGGATCGTCGGGTGGCTTCCACTACGACATGGGGGTCCACCTCTGCGGGCAGGGGGCCGTGGGGCCGGCGGCCGAGGTGGCCCAGGAGGTGGGGGCCGACCTGCGCTGGCACGACGAGGCCATGACCTACCGCCTGTGCTGCGGCCCCGTGTCCCGCGAGTTCGGCCGGGACTTCAAGGACCTGGGCGAGCTGGCAGCCCTGGCCCGGGTGGCCGGCGCGCGGGTGTCGACGGCTGCCCTGCGCGCCCTGGGCGGGATGATGTTCGCCCGGACGCCGGCGGACGTGGGCGCCCTCGACGGGCTGCCCCTGCGCGCCTATCTGGATCGTCTCACCGACGATCCCGCGGTGGTGCAGCTGATGGAGGTGCTGTGCCTGCTGATGTTGTGCGTGCCCGCGGACGTGGCGTCGGCAGGGGAGTTCGTGTGGTGCTTCTCGCGGCTGGCCCGCGCCGGCAGCATCTCGTACCCCGTGGGCGGCGTCCAGCGGATCCCGGAGTCGTTCGCCGCCGCGATACAGGCCCACGGCGGGACCGTGATCACCGGGTGTCCCGTCGATCGGATCGTGGTCGACGAGGGCTGCGCCCGCGGCGTCGTGGCCGGCGGCCGGCGTCTCGAGGCCGACTGGGTGATCAGCAACGTGGGGATCGACAAGACCCTCGCGCTGGCCGGTGAGGGAGCGTTCCCCGACGAGTACCGCGCCCGGGTGGGCGCCCTGCGCGAGTCCTTCAGCGCCGTGACCATCAAGTACGGCCTCGCCAGCCCCGTGCTGCCGGTCCAGGCGGTGCTCGCCTACGAGCCGGTCCCCCTCGTCTCCGACTGCTTCCGCGCTCCGGGGCCGGTGTGCCCCATGGTCTTCGTGGTGGCGCCGCCGGACCCCGTGCACGCACCACGGGACCACCAGCTGCTGATCGCCGGGGCCCTGCACCCCGCGACCTCCCTGGCGGGCGAGGGCGAGCAGCGGGCCAGGGAGCAGCTCCACCAGCAGGTCTGCCGGCTCGTGCCCGGGCTGGAGGAGCACCTCGTGCATCGGGTGGACACCGGCCCCGGCACCATCGTCGGGATCAGCGGCCGCGCCACCGCCGACGCCGTGGGCGTGGCCCAGCGGTTCGACCAGGTGGGCGCGGCGCGGCCCGACGTCACCACCCCCGTGCAGGGGCTGTTCCTGGTCGGCTGCGACGCGGGGGGTCGCGGCGTGGGCGTGGAGCAGGCGTCGGACAGCGCGCTGAATCTGGCGGCGCGGCTCAGTGGAAGACCTCGGTCGGCTCCTCGCTGATCATGTCCGCGACCATCTCCCCGGCCGAGGCGTAGCGGTCCTTCGGTTCCTTGGACAGGGCGCGCAGGATCGCCTCGGCCACGTGCCCGGGGATCTCCGGGACCAGCTCGCGCGGGTTCTGCGGGGGTTGGTGCAGCTGGGCGATGAGCACGGCGGTGGGGCTGCGCTGGTTGAACGGCCGGCGGCCGGTGAGCAGCTGGTAGGTGAGGATGCCGAAGGAGTAGACGTCGGCCCGGGCGTCCACCTCGGCCGAGTCCTCGATCTGCTCGGGGGCCATGTACCCCACCGTGCCCAGCACGATGGAGCCGGTGAAGCGGGGACCGTCGGAGGCCTTGGCGATGCCGAAGTCGGTGAGCACGGAGCGCCTGACCTCGGGGCGGCCCCGGACGACGGACTGGGTCTCCAGCAGCACGTTGGACGGCTTGACGTCCCGGTGGACGATGCCCTGGGCGTGGGCGTGGTCCAGCGCGTCGGCCACGTCCTGGAGGATGGGGCCGGCGTCGGCCAGGGGCAGGTAGCCCTCGCGCTGCAGGTGCTGACGCAGGTCGTGGCCCTCGATGTACTCCATGACGATGTACATCAGACCCTCGTCGGACTGGCCGTAGTCGTGGATCGACACGATGTTGGGGTGGCGCAGGGTGCGCACGATGTCCGCTTCGCGCTCGAAGCGCTGGGTGGTGCCGCCGGTGACGGGCTCGTCGAACCCGCGCAGCAGCTTGATCGCCACGGTGGAGCTGATCCGCGGGTCGACGCCCCGGTACACCTCGGCCATGCCACCGCGGCCCACCATCCGCACGTCGTCGTAGTGGCGCAGCAACCGCTCGCGCACGGCCTCCTCGTCCTGTGGATCGACGATCCTGCGGCGCTCCTTGCGCTTGTGCAGGTCCAGGCCGATGCCGTAGATTCGCCGATCCACGAACCGATGCAGCCGCCGCCGCGCGGGCCCGAACAGGGCGCCGGCCACGGCCGTGGACAGGGCCAGCACCACCGGCGCCAGGGACTTGCCGATCGCCAGGGTGCACAGCCACTGCAGCCCCAGGAAACTGATCACGAACGCCCCCATCACCGACAGCGAGAGCAGCCCGTAGATCAGCGAGCGGTTGATCAGGATGTCGATGTCCCACAGCCGGTGGCGGAACACCGCGAACCCCAGCGCCACCGGGACCAGCAGGAAGGTGCCCATGTAGGCCACGTACAGACCCACCTCCGCCGCCACGTTCATCAGCGGCTCGGCCATGTACTGGGCCAGCGCCAGGTTGGGGATCGTCAGCGCCGTCCACACGAGGACGTGGACGGCGAAGGCCGCCACCATCCACTTGGTCTGCTGCCGCTCGATGGGGGTGTAGTAGGTGCGGTAGCGGTAGACCTGGATGCCCACGCCGAACGTGAACACGGCCAGCTCGGGCACGAATGCCAGGTACGGCTGCCACAGCTGGCTCGCCCCGGGCGCGGCGGGCAGGAACACCCGCGCCCCCTGGTAGGTCAGGAAGAACAGCGCGACCCACCGCGCGAACTTCGGGTGGAACCGGCCGTTGGGCAACAGCAGCACCAGCAGCGCCACCAGCGAGAAGCCCAACCCGTAGTGGGCGTCCACCACGGGCTGGAGGGCGGGGTGTTCGGCGGCCAGGGCCGGGGAGTTGATGCTCGCGGCGGTGGAGCAGACCACCAGGTAGGTGGACGCCACGAACGCGATGGCCCGGTCGCGGCGCTTCCAGAAGATCACCGCCGAGAACGCCAGGCAGACCAGCACCCAGGCGCTGGCCAATCCCTCCATGACCCAGAAGTAGGTGTCCGCGGAGATGCCGGCGTCGGCCAGGGCCTGCAACTCCTCGGCGGTGCGGCGGCCCATGATCCCCTCGGCCTCGGAGACCGGCGTGACCAGCTGACGGTGGCGGGCGGGGACGGAGGCGAAGTTGATGATCAGGCTGAACGCGACGATCACGCACCAGCCCACCTGCATGAGGATGGCGGCGCCGCGCCGCTGGGCCTCGCGCGTGGGGCGGACCTCCTCGTCGAAGCCGCTGGTGTGTTCGGTTGCGTCGTCCATCCGGGGCGTCCCGACCTGCTCCACGGGTCCGTACCCCGTATTCTACCCCTCGCAGCCCTCCAGGTACGAGGAGGGTGCGTGGATCGCCACGGCCCAGGCCCCGGTGGCGACCTCGGTGAGGACCCACGTGCCGGGTGCTCCGTCGTAGCTGACCAGCACCCGGTAGCTCTCCATCTCGCCCGATCCGTCGTCGAGTTCGTGGATCGAGACGAGGTCGCCGGGGATCAGCGTGTCGTCCAGATCGCCGCCCTCCACGGCCAGGGCGAGGGTCAGGTCCAGATAGGAACCCACGTCCCCCACCGAGACGTACTCGCCGTCGGGTTCGCCCACGGATTGCTCGGGGTCGGGGTGGCCGTTGCCGGCCGAGGGGACGTTCGACGCGGTGACGAGATCGGCGAAGCCGATGGACGTGGTGTCGCGACGGACCTCGATGGCGTCCACGTCGGGCCCGGGGTTGCCCGGATCGCCGCCGGCGCAGCCGCAGATCCGGACGATCTGGAACTCGCCCTCCCAGGCCAGATCGTCGTCGTCGTCCGCGGCGGTGGTGTCGTCGTCGTCCGCTGCCGAGTCGTCGTCCCCCGCGATCGTGTCGTCGTCACCACCCGAGCCGCAGCCCGCGAGCAGCAGCCCCAGCGCGATGGTCAGCACAGTGCGCATGACAAGTTCCTCCCTCTGCTGCATCCTACCAGCTCGATTCCGGCGCGAGCCGGCGGATCAGGGAGGCACCATGTCAGCGAAGATCCTCAGCGGCACCGAGGTGGCGCGCGCCGTGCGCGCGGACGTGGCCGAGCGGGCCAAGGAGGTCCAGCAGCGGCTGGGCCGCCCCCCCGGGCTGACCGTGGTGCTCGTGGGCGACGATCCCGCGTCCAGGGTCTACGTGGGCCGCAAGGAGAAGGCCAGCGCCGCGGTGGGGATCCGCTCGCAGACCCATCGCCTGCCCGCGGAGACCTCCCAGGACGACCTCATGGCCCTGGTGGACCAGCTCAACGCCGACGAGACCGTGGACGGCATCCTGGTCCAGCTGCCCCTGCCCCGGCACATGGACGAGCAGGCCGTCATCGAGGCCATCGCGCCCGACAAGGACGTGGACGGCTTCCACCCCATCAGCGTCGGACGCCTGGTCACCGGGCTCCCCGGGCTGCGGTCCTGCACTCCGGCGGGGGTCGTGGAGCTGCTGCACCGCTGCGAGGTGCCGATCGCCGGCAAGCACGCCGTGGTCGTGGGCCGCTCCAACAACGTCGGGAAGCCCCTGGCCGCCCTGCTGACCCTCAAGGGCGAGGACGCCACGGTCACGGTCTGTCACTCGCGCACCGCCGATCTGGCCCACCACACCCGCCAGGCCGACGTGCTCATCGCCGCCATGGGCCGCCCCCGCGCCATCACCGCGGACATGGTCAAGCCCGGCGCCGTGGTCGTGGACGTGGGCATCCACCGCGTGGACGATCCCACCCACCCCAAGGGCTCCCGCCTGGTGGGCGACGTGGACTTCGGGCCCGTGTCGGAGATCGCCTCGGCCATCACCCCCGTCCCCGGCGGCGTGGGTCCGATGACCGTGGCCATGCTCATGCACAACACGATCTGCGCGGCCGAGGCCAGGGCGTGACGACCGGCCGCGAATGGACCCGCCGGTGGCCCGTCTATCCCCTGCAGGCTACACTCCCGGCTGGAGCACGAAGCGAATGAGACGTCTCGTCACGATCCTGTCCACCGCGATCCTCACCCTCGCCCTGGCGCTGCCCGCCGTGGCGGACATCCCCACCTCGCCGCCCGAGCAGCCCACGATCAGCGCGGACGAGGAGGCCAAGCTCCTCGACGGCAAGATCGTCATCCGCACCGACGTGGACGGCGACGACGGCAAGGTGCTGGGCCTGATCGAGATCGACGCCTCGCCCGAGCGGGTCTGGGAGGAGATCCTCGACCTGGACGCCCGCGCCGCCGAGAACAAGCCCGTGGAGGACATGGAGGTCTACGCGGACGTGACCAAGGGGGACTGGCGTCACATCAAGGCGCGCTGGGACCTGCGCGTGTTCGGCCAGGACATCACCTGGTACAACCACTACCGCTACAACGCCTCGACGTCCTACTTCTGGTTCTCCCTGGACCCCGAGAACGACTCGGACATCGTCAAGGCCGACGGTTACTACCACGTCGTCCCCTCGACCCTGATCGAGGGCGGCTCGCGGTTCATCTACCTCGCGGACACGGACACGGGCCGCAAGATGCCCCAGAGCCTCAAGGACTTCCTGGCCAAGCACGGCCTCAAGGACATGCTCAAGGCGATCAAGGGGAGGGCAGAGGACTAGCGCAGGGGGAGTTGCCGGGTGGGAGACGAGCACTACCGACACCACGACGTCTCGGCCATCGCCCGGGACGGGTACGAGTGGTTCTACTTCGACGCCGACGTGATCGAGGGCGACGGCATCGACAAGCTCGTGGTCCTGTTCTCCTCGCCGGACACCCTCAACCCCCGCTACCTCACTCGCCCGCGCGAGCGCAGCGGGATGCACGGCATCGGCATCACCGCGATCCTGTCGGACGGGCGGTTCCTGAAGCTGGGCGACTACATCCTCGGCACGCGCAGCATCCGCGAGGAGCAGGACGAGTCGTCGTACACCCTGATCCTGGACAGCGACGGCGACGCCCCGGGCAACACCGGCCACTTCACCCGCACGGTCGGGGACAACGGCCTGCCCGTGTACACGATCGTCTTCGATCTGCTCGACGAGCTCGCGCCGCAAGGCGAGCGCCTTCGGGCCCGCGGTGAGCTGGTCTTCGACGCGGTGCTGCCCGAGTGGCGGTGCAACGGCGGGTACAACTTCAAGGGCAAGAAGGACTACCACCGCTGGATCGTCCACGTGCCGCGGGCCGAGGCGCGCGGGTACGTCGAGCTGTCGTCACTGGACGGCGGCGAGCCCTCGCGCCTGACCATCGATCGGGCCAACGGCTACCACGACCACAACTGGGGCAACACGTCCATCGTCAAGCTGACCCGCCGGTGGCACTGGGGCCGGGCCTACTCCGACGATCACACCCTGATCTTCGCCCAGGTCACGCCGTTCTTGCCGAAGTGGCTGCCCTTCGGACCGCGGGGGTTCGACGCGGTGTACCTCGCCCGGAATGACGGGGACTCGTGGCAGATCCGGGTGGACGACACCTGGGACACGCGGCTCGAGCCGTCGGACGTGCGCAAGATCAGCAACCGCCTGAAGGTCCCGATGCGCTTCGGGTCCCACTCCACCGCTGCCGACGGGCCGTCCCCGGTGGTCACCGAGATCGTCAACGGGGCCGTGGTCAGCGACGTGTTCTCGTACTACGCGTCGCACGCCGCAGAGGTGGAGATCTCGGTGCCGGGGGCCGGGGAGAACGAGGTCCTGCGCGCCGAGGGCCTGGTGGAGTTCATGCACCTGCCCAGGATGCTGTGGAGCCACCTGGTCAAGACGTTCGTGACGCCGGTGGTGGAGAGGATCCGGGGGTGGTTCGGGGGGGCCTAGCTGTCACCGAATGCCATGGCAGCCATGGCGACGTTCACGTTCGAGATGTCGTTCCAGCTGCATTCGACATCCCACGCACATCCGTGAGACGTCTCACAACATCCCCAGTCCCGCGGCGGTTTTTCTTCCAGCACGCAGTGGGGTTCGCAGGGTTCGATGCCGTTGTCCAGGTGCCATCCCAGCGCCCCCGCTCCCATGGCGACCGCGTAGCTCCCAGCCCAGGTCGAGTGGGTGATCCTCCAGCAGGGCCAGCAGCAGGTCCACCGCCTCGTTGCGCTTCTTCTTGGAGATCCCCTCCTGGCTCAGCAGCTTCTCGATGCGGTCGTAGCGCGCCGCCATGGAGTCGTCGCGGCTCTGGCCGAAATTCTCGGCACGATCGAGCAGCTCTTTTTGCTTCATGGGCAGGTTCCCCCCCCGGGGGCGCGGAGGCTTATTCGAAGATCGACTCGCAGGTGCTCGCGAGGGACACACCCATGGACAGGGAGAAGGAGATCTCCATGGTGGCCATGGTGGGGGCCGGGGCGTCGTCCACGCCCGACACGACCATGGAGGGGATCAGGGCGCCGGCGGCGACGTAGTCGGCCAGGTCCACGT
>CAYRNR010000057.1:0-47996 GCA_964425605.1 uncultured Rickettsiales bacterium
GCCGTAGATCAGCTCGCGCTCCCCCTCGACGCTGACCATGACCTGGTCCCCGTCCCGCACGCCGAGGTCGACGGCGTCGAACGGGGTCATGTGGATGTGCCGCATGGCGCAGATGACCCCCTCGGTCAGCGCGAGCGCACCGGCGGGACCGTGCAGGGTGAGCCCCGGGGTGCCGTCCAGGTCGCCGGACCGGCGGACCGGGGCGTCGATGCCCAGCTCGAACTCCTCCGTGCGGGAGATCTCCACCTGGGTGCGCGATCGCTCCGGGCCCAGCACCCTCACGCCCTCGACCCGTCCCTTCGGGCCCTCGAGGTCCACGGTCTCCTCGCAGGCGAACTGGCTGTCGATGTAGAGCCGCACCAGCGGCGTGAGCTCGTGACCCGGGCCGAACAGCTGCTCGACGTGGTCCCGGCTCAGGTGGACGTGGTGCGCGGAGACGGCGATGCGCAGGGTGCGGTCGGTCAAGGCTCTTCTCTCTCCAGGGACGCCCACTCCGGCACGTCGGCTCGAGTGTGAAGGCTGACGGGTTCCTCGTCGAAGCGGAGCTTCTCGTAGGCCCGGCGCAGGGATTCGAGCTGATGGCCCAGTCGCCACGGCGGGAAGTCCAGTTCGACGCGGTAGAGGACGGCCTCGTTCGGTGCCGCCACCCCGACGAACTCCGGCGCGGCCAGCCCTCGTTCGGCCGCCCGGGACGAGAGCCAGTCCGCCAGGGTGCTGTCCAGCGCGTGCTGGGGTAACACCACGAGCAGGTGCGCGTCGGTCTGTTCGGACGAGTCGTGGTCGAGGAAGGGGGTCAGCCAGCGGTCCACCGCGTCGTCGAGCTGCTGGCGGGCGTTCGTCCCCGGTGGTGCGGCCGTCAGCACCGCGTCGATGGTCAGGCGGTCGCCCACGGAGGCACAGAGGGGCATGGCCCAGCGGCCCAGCCGCCGCGCGCCCTCCTCCGAGTCGCCCTCCTCGATCTGCGTGGGATCCGTGATCTCCATGGGGAGCTCGGCCGCCTCGGGGAAGAGGCCGAGTAGCTCCTCGCACAGGTGTCTCGCCGCCTGTCGCGGGTCCGTGGTACCGCCGGGCAGGATCTGGATCGCGCCGTCGTCCGGGGCCTCGAAGACCCCCTCGATGAGGTCCTGCTCCAGCGAGTCCAGGGAGCGGCCCAGCTCCTCGGCCCACAGCCGGGCGGTGGCCAGGTTGCGCTCCACCGGTCGCAACATCTCCTGGAGGACCTCGATCTCGATCTGGGCGCACGCGCGCTCGCGCTCCTGCATGGCGAACCGGGGCATCCAGCGCACCCACTCGGCCAGGGAGGCCATCAGCTTGACGTCGGCGCGGCCGCGGAGGCGTCCGAAGAGCCCGGGTTCACTGTGCGTGACCTGGCGAAGGTCGGTCCGCGCGGCTCGGAGGCGGCCGGTGGCCTCCCCCCCGGCCATGTCCTCGATCCGTTGCGTGAGCTCCCGGATGCGGTCGTTGCGCATCGTCTGGAGCTCGTCGTAGCAGCGCGCGAGCAGGAGGTGGCCGTCGGTGGGGCGAGCGAGCATCTGGTTCAGCTCCTCGCCGATCGTCTCGTCGAGGAGCTCGAACCGCGCCGAGATCTGACCGCGGGCCTCCCGCCAGACCTTTCCGCCGCGGTCGAGATCCGCGTACACGAGCCTCTCCAGGCGCCGCACCATGCGCCACGCGCGGGCGCCCGCGTCGAAGCTGCTCTCGAGCAGGGCCTCGCTCTCCCTCGTGAGGGCCTCGCAGCGCTGGTTGATGTCGATCAACCAGTTGGTGGACTCCTTCTTGAGCAGGTGCCGCGCTACCTTGTCCCGGAGGCCGGCCACGAGCCGGCGACCCTCGGCGTCCATGGGGATCGAGGCCCCCGAACGGGTCCACCGGGCCAGGGCCCTGCGCGACAGCTGGATCGCCGTCATCTGCGGCATGCCGGTTCCAGGGACCTTCAGGCGTACTCCTCTGAAGGTGTCCAGGCGGTGGGGACCGGGCGGGATCTCCGGGAGTTCTTCGGCGCGAGGGCGATCCAGCGCAGCCAGGAAGGGTATTCCCGAGGACCGGGCGTCGATCCACGCGGCCGCCTCCTCCTCGGCTTCGCTGGGCTGCCAGCGCCCCTCCTCGGGGAACAGCAGGAACGTGCGATCGAAGGGCGGGCCGCTGTCCAGCTGGCGCTCCTTGCCCAGATGATCGTGCAGGGAGAAGGGCACGCCCTGACCGGAGAAGTGGTTCAGCTCGACCAGGCCGGAGTAGGTGCGCGCCTGCCACAAGGTGGGATCGTCCTCGGCGAGGGCCCTCGCATCGGGAAAGGCCAGCAGGGCGCACACCGAAGCGCTGTGCTCCCCGGCGACGAGCTCGCGCAGGATGTAGGCGAGGTCGATGAAGACGCCCGATCCCATCACGTCGGACAGCGAGGC
Source organism: uncultured Rickettsiales bacterium (assembly GCA_964425605.1). Taxonomy (GTDB): domain Bacteria; phylum Myxococcota_A; class UBA796; order UBA9615; family CAYRNR01; genus CAYRNR01. The sequence goes on from CAYRNR010000057.1 coordinate 2,400, forward strand.
GCACACCAGGACCTCGAGGGAGCTGGCCTCGACGGGGTCCAGGTTGCTGACCAGGCGGTGGATGGGCAGGGAGAGGAACCCGCGCAGCTGCCGCTGGGACGTGGACAGCACCAGCCTGGCCCTCGCCCGATCGGGCAGGGTGCCCAGCTCGAAGGGGGTCTCGGCCAGCGAGTGCGACGGCATCCACACGTGGGGGGTCGGGTCGAAGCTGCGCGGCAGCCCCAGGTAGAACTGCTCCCAGGCCGTGGAGTCCTCGACCGTGGCGGAGGCGTGGTCGATCTGCAGGGTCGTGAAGCCCTCGCAGGCGGCGGGCCGATCCCGGCCCTGCTGTACCCGGGAGAGGACCCCACGGCCCCAGTCTCCCAGCCCCAGCACCAGGAGGGCTCTGTCGCCTCGTCCCCGGCTCGTCACGAAAGGCATCTCCACGTTGCGGTCGGTGCGGCACCTGTCGCGATTCCCCTGGCCGGTGCCTCCCGTCCAGAACACAACATCGTACATGAACGGGACGCCCGTCGCGCGCGGGGGAGCTTCCCCGCCGCGCCCGGCGCGCGCTCCTGCCGGTTTTTGGTATCCTCCCGACAGGAGGATCCATGCGACGCAGCCTCTGGTGGGGTTGGGTGCTCGTACCGTGGATGGCCGCGGGATGCACCGTGGGGATCTCCCCGGCCGGACCGTCCGACGACGATGATCTCGGGGACGACGACACGACGGGGCTCCCGGACGACGACTCCGCGGGTGACGACGACGACGACGACACGTTCTCCCTCGAGATCGATCCGATGGTCTCCGCGGGCGCTGCCCACACCTGCAGCGTGTCCGTGGACGGAGCGGCGGCGTGCTGGGGCGCCAACCCCAGCGGCGAGACCACACCGCCGGCCTATTCCTACGCGCGAGTCTGCGCCGGCGGCACCCACAGCTGCGGCGTGCGCACCAACGGCAAGATCGTGTGCTGGGGCGGCGACGGAGCCGGGCAGTCGTCACCACCAGCCGGAGAGTTCGTGGAGGTCTCCTGCGGCGATCTGCACACCTGCGCGCTGAGCATCGCCGATCGGATCGAGTGCTGGGGCTACGACGGCTACGGCCAGACCGCCGCGCCGACCGGGACGGCCTCCGCGATCTCGGCGGGGGAGGGCCACAGCTGCGCGGTGATGACGGGCGGGTCCCTGGCGTGCTGGGGGCAGGACTCGTCGGGGCAGGCCGATCCACCGGCGGGCAGCTTCGACGTGGTGGCCGCTGGCAACAAGCACAGCTGCGGCGTGACCGTGGAGCACACGGTGGAGTGCTGGGGATTCGATGGCTACGACGCCACCGCGGCGCCGGCCGGCTCCTTCATCCAGGTCGCGGCGGGGCGGAACCACAGCTGCGGCGTGCGCACGGATCAGTCCGTGAGCTGCTGGGGGTGCGACGAATCCGACCACGACCTCGGCCAGTGCGAGGCCCCGGCGGGCAGCTTCATCCAGATCTCGGCGGGGGAGCACCACAGCTGCGCCACGGCCAGCGACGGCACCGTGGTGTGCTGGGGCTCGGACGAGTCCGGTCAGAGCACCGTCCCCTGATTCCCTACAGACTCTTCTCCACCTGCCGCATCAAGAACAGCTCCAGCTGGGCCGCGTCGAACAGCGGGCTCGACATCAGCGGCGGCGGCTCGTCCACCACCGGGAGCAGGTCGGGGTTCGACCACTCGGCGGCCTCGGCCGCGGTGACGCGGTCGGCCATGGGGAGGTCCTCGACCAGATAGTGGACCTCGAGCTCCTTGGCGAGACGCTCGTCGTGGATCAGCACCACGTCCTCGGAGTTGAGCCCGAGGCTGCGTGGGTCGAGGTTGTACGAGCCGATGACGCTCACGCGGGAGTCCACCACCGCGAACTTGCCGTGCATCGTGCCCTCGCCGTCGCGCTCGGCGTGCCACTCGTAGATCTCCACCCCGGCATCCATCAGCGGGGCGTAGCTCAGGCGGCCCGCCGTGGTGATGACGGGGATGTCGTTGGTGGCCAGGCTGTTGTTGATCACCTTGACGATGACGCCGCGCTGGGCCGCGGCGGCCAGGGAGTGCGCCAGGTCCTCGGTGGGCACGAAGTACGCGTTGGCGATGAGGACGCTGGTGGTGGCCGAGTCGATGAGCTGGCGGTAGGCCTGGTCGATGTAGGTCTCGCCCAGCCGGGGCCGGCTGCGCACGAACCGGACGTCCACGTCGTGGTGCAGGGCCTTTCCCACGCGGCGCCGTGCCAGGCCCAGCTGGTCCCACGCCGGTAGCTCGGCCATGGCGTCCTCGCGCCGCTTGTCCAGCGAGTGGGTCACCAGGTCGCGCAGATCCGGGTGGACGCCCTGCCAGGCCTGCCAGTACGTGTCGGTGTTGAAGGCGCCGGGCCAGGTCTCCTTGATGGCCTTGAAGTGCTCGAAGTTCTCCAGGAAGGCGAGCTCGACGTCCTCCACCACGGGCCCCTCGAGGTAGACGTCCTGGTCGCGCCAGATCAGCACGGGATCCTCCCCGATGCGGGCGTACTCGTCGCCGATGTTCATGCCGCCGACCACGGCGGCGCGGCCGTCCACGATCCAGTACTTCTCGTGGTATCGCTTGTTGCCGGCGGTCCAGTCGCGCAGGTTCAGCTCGTTGAGCCAGTGCAGGTAGAACGCCTCGTATCCCTCCACCGCGATCCCCGCGTCCTTGAGCTGGAAGTACATCAGCTGCGCGTCGAGGTCCTGGATGTTGGAGTAGGCGTCCACGATGATCCGGATGTCCATGTCCGGGTTGGCGGCCTTCTTCAACAACAGCCGCCGGGCGATGGTGTTGCCCACCGTGTCCGCCTTGAAGATCAGCACCTGGATGTAGATGGACTCCTCGGCCTCGTCGATCATCCGCAGGCGCTCGACGAACGAAGCCTCGCCGTTGATCAGCAAGCGGGCCGCGTTGCCCGATCGCACCGGCGGCACCTCCGAGGTGATCCCCGGCATCAGCTCCTGGGGGATCGCGAAGCTCAGACCGTCGTCCGGGGTCGATGGGGCGGCGGCGACGAGCAGTACGGCGACCAGTGGTATCCAGCGCATGGTGCCCTCCCGGCGGGGAAAGCGTACCAAACCGGGCGAGGGTCGACGCTAGAATCGGGGCGAGAGGAGGAGCCTCGATGCGTGGGCGTGGTTGGCCATTGTGGGTGTTCGTGGCGTGTCTCGGCTGCAGCGAACTGGGCGAAGGGGAGGGGGGTCCGTGCGACCAGCTGTGCGCGGACCAGCACCTCGCCTACGGCATCCAGTGGTCGGTGATGTCCCTGTTCAACGCCGCGTCGGGCACCCTCGGGGCGGTGGAGACGGACCTGGCGTGCGGCTTCGGCGGCGCGGCCCACGTGACCGGAACCGTGGACGGTGACGTGGAGGCCCAGCTCGAGACGGATCTGGCATTCGACCTCGCCGGCTGCGAGGAGGCGCGGGGCAGCGACTACCACCTCGTGCTCGACGGCATCGTGCAGCAGACCGGGACGTTCGAGAACGCCGGGACGGAGCTGGAGTTCGCCTACACCTCGGACGAGGTGGCCTTCCAGGGCATGGTGAGCACCGAGCTGGGGGACATGGACTTCGACGACGCCTGCGACCTGGATTCGGTGCTGGTGTGCGACGACCTGGGGCAGTGCGAGACCCGCGGGGCGGTGTGTGGGCGTGACTTCGAGCCGCTGCTCAGCTCGATGGTGGGAGCCTAGCGGCTACCGCGACAGGTTCCGGGCCTTCTTCACCAGCCGGACGAACTCGGCCCGGTAGCCGTGCCGGTCGCGCACGGCGCCCTCGCCCGCCAGCTCGATCACGCCGTCGAAGGTCGAGGTGCCCTTGTACGGGGAGTCCCGCAGCAGCATCCCGAACGAGGCCACGGACGCGGCGAACTTGAAGTCGGCCGACGCCGTGGCGTAGCTGCGGCCGGAGTCCGTGATCGGGAAGGTCAGCTTCTTGCTGACGTGGCCGTCGGGCTCCTTGTAGCGCACCTTCAGCGTCATCAGCTCGCCGCTCGCCGCGTCGGGGCTGAGGTGGACGGGCTGCTGGTACTTCAGCGCGTCCACGCCCGGGGCGTTCAGCGGCACACCGGCGGGCACGATCTCGTACAGGGCGGTGACGGTGTGCCCCGCGCCGATCTCCCCGGCGTCCTTGGTGTCGTCGTTGAAGTCCTCGGCCGCCAGGATGCGGTTCTCGTACCCGATCAGCCGGTAGTACCCCACCTGCGCAGGGTTGAACTCCACCTGGATCTTCACGTCCTTGGCGATGGTCACCAGCGTGCCGCTGATCTCCTCCACGAGGACCTTGCGGGCCTCGGCCTGGGTGTCGATGTAGGCGTAGTTGCCGTTGCCCTTGTCGGCGAGCTTCTCCAGCGTCGAGTCCTTGTAGTTGCCCATGCCGAAGCCGAGCACGGTCAGGAAGATGCCCGAGCGGGCCTTCTCCTCGACCAGATCGACGAGCCCGGACTGGCTCGTGGTGCCCACGTTGAAGTCGCCGTCCGTGGCCAGGATGACCCGGTTGACCCCGCCCTCGATGAAGTGGTCCGCGGCGGTCTCGTAGGCCAGGTGGATGCCGTCGCTGCCGTGGGTGGAACCACCGGCCTTCAGGCGGTCCATGGCCTCGAGGATGGCGCGGCCGTCGCGGGCCGAGGTGGACGGCAGGACGAGCCCGGCTGCGCCGGCGTAGACCACGATGGCCACGCGGTCGTCCGCGCCCAGCTGCTCCACCAGCAACCCCAGGGCGTCCTTGAGCAGCGGTAGCTTGTTGGGCTGGTTCATCGAGCCGGATACGTCCAGCAGGAACACCAGGTTGCTGGCCGGGCGCTCGTTGTTGGGGATCTCCCACCCCTTGAGGCCGATGCGAGCCAGGCGGTGGTCGGCGTTCCAGGGGCAGCCTGCAACCTCCACGTGGGACGCGAACGGATCGCGCCCGCTGGGGGGCTCGTACGCGTAGTCGAAGTAGTTGACCAGCTCCTCGATGCGCACCGCGCCCGCGGGGGGGAGGCGGCCGGAGTCGAGGTGGCGCCGCACGTTGGAGTACGACGCCGTGTCCACGTCGATGGAGAAGGTGGACAGGGGCTCGTCGGCCACCGCCTTGAACGCGTTGTCGCTGACGTGGTCGTAGGATTCGGTGCCGTAGGCCGGGGGGATCCGTGGGTCCCTCACCTCGGGTCCCTCGACATACCCCCTCGCCTCCAGCTGGGAGCGGTTCGCGTCCGGGATGATCGGGACCAGGCCCGCGTCGTCGAAGGTGCCGTCGTTGTTGCGGCGGTGGGCGTAGCCGTCCGCGATCGGCTCCTCCATCGGGGCCTCCTCTGCCAGGATCTCCCGTTGCCGGGGGGCCAACTCCTCCAGGACTCGCTCCGCCTCCTTCGCCGCGATCCGATCGAGCTGATGGTCGGTGACTCCAGAGGTCTGGATGTCGCTGCCCAGCGGTTGCATTCGCATCCACGTCCGCAACGACACGGCGCCCACGCCGACGACCAGCAGCACCCCTGCGGCGACCGCGAACTTCGGCCAGCGGCGCTCGCTCGGCGGCACGGCCGTTCGGGCGGACGCCTGCTCCCCGGGTCGCAGATCGGCCACCTTGCCGGCCCGCGCCTCGATGGCATCGCGCTGCTCGTCGGTCAACGACGACACGGGCTCGTCGGCGAGCACCTCGGTGGCCAGCGCGGCCACCGATTCGAGCTCGGACACGGTCTGCCGAGCGCCCTCGTCGTTCTCCAGCGCGGCCTCCACGGCGGCGCGTTCGTCGGATTCCAGTTCGCCCAGCACGTAGGCGGTGAGCTTCTCGTCGGTGAGCTGGATGGTCATGGCTTCACCTCCCCGACCTGGGTGCGGAGCGTGGTCAGCGCCGCGGTGAGCAGGTTGCTGACCGTGCCCAGGGACTTGCCCATCACCTGGCCGATCTCGCGGTACGTCAGGTGGTCCTGGAACTTGAGTCGGAAGGCCTCCTGTTGATCCTGTGGCAGTTCTCGTATCGCCCGGAGCACCTTGCCGTGCGCCTCGCTGCGCGCGGCCAGCTCCCGGGGTCCGGCGCCGCCGTTGGCGATCGCCTCGGCACGGGTCTGATCCAGCGGTCCCATGCGTCCCTCCTTCTTGCGGACGTCCAGCGCCCGGTTGCGGCAGACGGTGTACAGCCACGCCGCGAGGCGGTCCTCCACCTCGTCTCGCCGGGCCGCACACAGGCGCATGAAGGTCTCCTGGACCACGTCTCGCGCGCGCTCGGAGTCCCCGACGATGGATGTGGCGTGGCGGATCAGCGGCTGCTCGTAGCGTCGCAGCGCCGCCTTCACCCACTCGGCCTTGGTCTTGTCTCGTTCGTCCATGGTGGAAACCTCGAACCTGGCGCCAGTTTCGAACTCCTACCCTGACAACGACTCACCGTCGGGTTTGTTCAAGAAGGGATCACGAACACGCTACTATGGCGGTCGGGACCACGGCGAGGGAGGACGGACGATGACACGACGATGGCGCTGGCTGTGGCTGACCATGGCGACTGTCTGGCTGGTGGGGTGCCCCGGGGACGAGGCCGACGACGACAGCGGCGTCGTGGACGACGACGACGTGGCTGACGACGACGACAGCGCGGCCGTCGATCCCTGGGCCGAGGCCTCCACCTGGGAGCTGAGCGAGCCCCTGCCGTGCCCACCGGAGGTCACGGAGGACGACGCCCTGGTCGAGCTGCTCGGTGCGCTGGAGCTGGACCTCACCGTGGGCATCGACTGGTACTACTACGACCAGTACGGCGGCTACATCGAGGACGATCCCGCGCGCCTGGAGTTCTTCCACGACCTGCAAGAGGACGTGACGCTGATCCCGTGCACGGCCGAGGGGTACGCGTTGCGGGCCGACGCCGCCGCCGACGGCGACCACCGGCTCGCCACCCAGCTGGCGGACATGGCCACCGAGCTGGGGCTCACCGTGACCGTGGGCGGCACCTACAACGACCTCGATCCCGACTACCCCCTGGTCGACGAGCTGTCCAAGCTGTGTAGCGGCGAGGAGGGCTGGGAATACGAGACCGTGGCCGGACAGGCCGAGGCGCTGCCGCTGGAGGTGCGCCACCTCGCGGGGTGGCTCGTGCGCGCCGCACACGAGGCTGCGGTGATGCGAGACGACGCCCTCGACGCCTGGCTCGGCCCGTGGGATCCCGACATGATGTTCGAGCGCGTGGCGCACACCTACATCTCGTCCCTGGGGCAGGGGATGAACCCCGACGACGAGGAAGATCTCGCCGTGCTGGTCCCGGACGATGCGGCGGCGGCGGCCATGTACCGCGGCGCGATCCGCCTGGCCCAGGCCCTGGACGAGGCGCCGTGGATCGAGCCGGTGGAGCAGGAGTTCGAGCTGTTCGTGGAGACCCCCCGCGGCGCCGTGTTGATCCGCGGCGGCGGAGACGACCTGTACGACCCCACCGAGGACGAGCGGCTCGACGGGCCGCTGTTGCTGGTCCTCGACGCGGGCGGGAACGACACCTACCGCATCCCCGCGGGGGCCACGAGCTCCGCGGACAATCCCGTGGCGCTGACCCTGGATCTGGGCGGGGACGACCACTACGGCTACGTCGAGGTCGCCGATCCCAACGACCTCGAGGGGCTGTTGCCTTCGGACGAGGACGGCCGCTACCCCGGCGACGGCTTCTACGGTCCTATCACCGACAGCGACTTCCCGCGCCAGGGCGCCGGCATCGGCGGGTACGGCTTCCTCGTCGACCGCGGCGGCAGCGCCGACACCTACCGCAGCTTGCGCTTCAGCCAGGGCTTCGGGGCCGTGGGCGTGGGCGTGCTGTACGACGACGGCGGCGCGGACGACTACGAGTGCGAGTCCAGCTGCCAGGCGTCCTCGGCCGCGGGCCTCGCCCTGCTCCACGACGGCGGCGGGGCCGACCGCTATCGGTCGTTCTACTCGTCCCAGGCCTTCGCCTCCCCCATGGCGTTCGCGCTGCTGTACGACCACGACGGCGACGACACCTACGAGCTCGAGCCCGACGAGCCGTTCATGTACGGCTGGTACGAGGGCTACACCCACAACATCAGCCGCGGCCAGGGCGCCGCCACCGGCCTGCGCAGCGGCAGCTACATGGACGACGTCAACCTCGGCGGCGGTATCGCCTTGATGCGCGACCGCGACGGCGACGACGAGTACCTCGCCTCGGTCATGGCCCAGTCCAACGGCTACTGGTTCGGCTTCGGCATCCTCGCCGACGGCGACGGAGACGACCGCTACAACGGCTACAACTACGTCCAGGGCGCCACCGAGCACTTCGCCCTCGCCGCCTTCATCGAGGGCGGCGGCAGCGACACCTACAACGACGAGCTCGAACCCACCCACAGCTCCATCGCCCTGGCCCACGACTACTCCGTCACCGTCTTCGTCGAGCGCTCCGGAGACGACTGGTACCACGGCCCCGACCGCGGCATCGGCACCTCCAAGTGCCACGGCCTCGGAATCTTCGTGGACCACCTCGGCGACGACGAGTACCACGCCTGGGACGACCGCTCCATCGGCTGGGCCACCGACTACGACTGGGACGTGGGCACCTGCGGCGACGCCACGACCATCCCCAGCTACGCATTCTTCGTCGACCTCGACGGCGTGGACCTGTATGACAAACCCGACCCCACGGGGTACGGAGACGACACCCTGTGGCTCACCGACGACCCCCACGACGACTCCGCCCTGGAGCTCTCCGGCGGCATCGACGTGACGGCCGGAACGTGCGCGCTATAGGGGTCAAGTCTGGTCTTGCATCTTCTCGCGGCGATTTTCGCCGCGAGAAGATGCAAGACCAGACTTGACCCCTGCGGGAGAAGAGATGCGAAGAATCTGGACGATGGTCCTGGCCCTTGGTTGGCTCGTGGCGGGGTGCGCCGGCCAGTTGAACGTGAACGACGACGACGACGTGACCGGAGACGACGACGATGTCGTGGGCGACGACGACGATGTCGTGGGCGACGACGACGATGTCGTGGGCGACGATGATGACGCGGTGGGCGATGACGACGACACCGTGGGTGATGACGACGACATCGATCCGGCGTTGCTGTGTGGGCCGGAGCCGGATCTGGACGCGGGGCCGGTGCCCTATGTGGTGTACACGGGGTACGCGGACGTCGAGGTCAACGCCAACTGGGAGGACCACTGGTACTGGGAGGGGTGCCGCGGCGCGTATGTGGTGGAGGCTCCTGGCCAGCTGTCGTGCGGCGTGTACTGGGACTTGGTCGGCGGATCGTCGTCGGAGCACCCGGAGACGTCGAGCTACGAGATGGACCTGCGGTTCGATCTGGTGATGGACACGTGCGGTGTGGCTGGCGATGAGTCCGGGCAGTACCGCGTGCAGGACGTGGGGGGCAGCTGGGATCTGTTCCAGGTGGAGTACTACGAGCCGTTCCTGGTGAGCTGGGTCCTGCTGGATCCGTCAGCACCCGGGATCATCAACTGGGACGGCGGGGGATCGTCGGGGCAGGGGTGGCTGGAGTTCCACAGCGTGCCGTTCGACTATCACCCGGCTCTTTTGTCCACCCACTGACGGGACAGCCGTCGCACCGCCGCGCAGATTCCGAGACCGCCCAGCGCCCCCACCGTCAGCCCGGCGAGCACGTCGGTGGGGTAATGGACCCCCAGGTAGATCCTCGAGAAGCCCACGGCGAGGGCCGCGGGGATCCCCAGCCACAGCGTGCGCGGCAGCGACCAGCCCAGGGACGCGGCCAGGGCGGCCGCGTTGGCCGCGTGGTTGGAGGGGAAGGAATAGCTCTCGCGGCATGGCGCCACGAGCCGCAGGAGATCCCCGAGCTCGCTGCACGGACGCAGGCGTCCGACCATCGGCTTGACCACCAGCCCCAGGATCGGATCGAGGATCACCACCGCGAGGACCATCGCCGCCACGGTGACCGCACCGCGCCGGCCGTGGCGGACCACGGCCCACACCGCGACCACCGCCAGGACGGGGTACCAGGCGAGGTCCCGCGACAGCAGGCCCATCAGCCCGTCCATGAACGGACTGGCCAGCCCCTGGTTGGCCCACAGCAATAGTTCTCGATCGAGTTCGTTCATGAGGTCATCGCCGGCCCCAGTGTACATCCCCCTCGTCAACGCGCCGCGTTCGTGCCATCGTAACGGCCGCGGAACGAAGGAAACCAGACCATGCGCTCGTGGACCCCAGCCCTCCTCGCCCTCGCCCTGCTGCTGGGCGGCTGCCCCGACGACGGCGACGACGACTCCACGCCGCTGGACGACGACGACGCCACCGCGGACGACGACGACTCCACCGCGGCGGCGGACGACGACGACGACGACGACGACGACACCGTCCTCACCGGGGACTGGCTCTCGGTGAGCGCCGGCTACTGGCACACCTGCGCGGTCCACATCGACGGCACCGTGGCCTGCTGGGGCTGGAACGACGAGGGGCAGACCGACGCCGTGGACGGCACCTTCACCAGCGTCGGAGCCAGCGAGGGCCACTCCTGCGGCCACCGCACCGACGGCGGGATCGTCTGCTGGGGCCGCGACCACATCGAGCAGGCCAACCCCCCCGAGGGGAGCTTCGTCCACCTCGCCGTGGGGTACTGGCACGGCTGCGCCACCCCCGAGGAGGGCTCGGTCATCTGCTGGGGCTGGGACTACTACGGCCAGGTCTCCACCGTGGACGCCGGGGGGACCCTGGCCCTGGCGGGCGTCAGCCACACCTGCGCCCTGCAGGACGCAGGAGACGTGATTTGCTGGGGCCGCGACCACGTGGACCAGACCGAGCCCCCCGAGGGCGTCTTCACCACCATCGACGGTCGATACCAGCACAACTGTGGGCTGCTGGAGGACTCGACCGCCGCCTGCTGGGGCTGGAACCACTACGGCCAGGCCACCCCCCCCGCCGGCGAGTTCACCCAGATCAGCGCAGGCTACGGCCACACCTGCGGCATCCGCCCCGACGCCACCGTGGCCTGCTGGGGCTGGGACTACTACGGCCAGGCCACCCCCCCCGACGACACCTTCCGCCACGTCTCCGCCGGCTTCGAACACACGTGCGGCGTCACCACCGCCGGCGAGATGCGCTGCTGGGGGCGCGACCAGTACGGTCAATCTTCCCCGTAGGGGTCAAGTCTGGTCTTGAGTCTTCTCACGGCGATTCTCGCCGTGAGAAGACTCAAGACCAGACTTGACCCCTACGCTAGAGTTCCAGCGCGGCCAGATCGAGCAGGCCCTGCACGGCGATGTCGAGCATGCGGCCCTCGGTCTCGTGGGCGATCTCGGCGCTGAAGAAGCCGTCGAGGCCGCCGATGACGGCGAGGATGGCGCCGCAGCGCACGGGCACGTCGCGGGTGCGGGAGGCGGCCACGTGGGTGGGGCCGCCGTGGGCGGCGGCGAGGATGAACAGGTGGGCGGCCTCCATCTCGGTCGCGACGACGCCGAGCTTCGACAGGGTGTGCACGTAGGCGAGGTTCTCCTCGCCCAGGGGGCCGCGGCCGAACTCACGGCCGTAGAAGGAGTCCTTGGTGTGGACGATGCCCGCGTGCGTGCGCTCGCCGTGTCCGGCGCGCAGGGCCGCGTCGCTCATCAGCTCCACCCAGACGGGATCGGCGACGGCCGGGAACTCGCGGGGGGCGTAGGTGTCGGAGCAGCCCTCGTCGCGCACGGCGCCGGTGGCGATGACCACGTCGCCGCCGCCGACGCTGTCATGCAGCGTCCCGGTGGTGCCGATGCGCAGCAGGCGGCGGACGCCCAGGTCCAGCAGCTCGGTCACGACGATGTCGACGCTGGGCACGCCCATGCCGGTGGGCACGACGGCCACGTCCACCGAGACGTCGCCGCGCACGAGGCGTCCGTAGTGGGAGTCGAGCCCCCGCGAGGTCTCCACGGTGGTGCGGTCCTCGAACATGTCGGCCAGCCGGGCCGCGCGGCCGGGGGAGCCGGGCAGGAAGACGTAGCGACCCAGGCCGCCGTTGCCGGCCATGTGGGTGTCGTCGATCTCGAGATGGTGGGCGTGTGTCATTCGGTGCGTGTCCTCAACCTGCGGTGCGCCCGCGGCGCTGGGGCCCCACTTCGGGGAGCTGCGAGATTCGCCGCCGGGCCACCTGCGCCAGCGCCTCGGGGCGCCGCGCCTGTTCGGAGAAGTCCGGGGTCCAGCGCTGCTGTACGCGTTGCCAGACCCGGTCGTTGATGTCCTCGTCCACGCCGCGCCAGGCGCGGCTCAAGAAGGCGTCCATGGCGGCGCGATCGTCGCGCCAGGGCTCGGGCCAGCGCTCGTCCAGGGCCTCGGCCAGGGTGAACCCGCCCTCGGCCAGCTTCAGCACGTGCTCCCAGTACTCGCGCACGTCGGCGACGTAGGTGGGGATGTCGAAGGCGCGGGAGCCCGCGTCGTAGATGGCGCAGCGCTCCAGGGCGAAGGCCACGTCGTCGTACTGGGACAGGGCGAACTCCGGGGTCACCAGACACTCGTGGCGAACCAGGTCGGTGCCCGGGATGCCGATGCGGAGCTCGCTCTTGCTGTCCACGAGCTTGAACTTGGCCTCGAGGTACACCGCAGTGGTGCCCTCGTAGTCGTCGAAGGCCGCCTTGGCCTCCTCGTCGAAGCGGGCGAGCACTTTTTCGAGCTTGTGGCAGCCGATGGTGAAGAAGACGAGCCGTCGCAGGCTCGAGCCGATGCCCTTGAGGTGCTCCAGGATCACGTGCAGGCCGTTGTCCACCGTGACGCCGGTGGCCACCACGTCGCCGACCAGCATCACCGCCTGCGCCGGGATGCGCAGCTTGCGGTACATGTCCTCCTGCACCTCCCAGCGGCCGTCCACGCGCTTGCGCTGGCTGCTCATGAAGCACGACGAGTGGCGGTTGTAGTCGAACGCCAGGTGCAGCGACTCGCGCAGTCCGAAGTTCAGGCCGCCGCGAAGGAAGTGGGCCACGCACACGCGCTCCTCGTCCACCGCCTCGATGGCCTCGCGCTCGGGCAGAACGTGCAGCGCGCGGGTGATGGCCCGCGGGAGCTCGTGGCCGAACTCCACGCCGAGCAGCTCGGGCTGGTTGCAGATCCGCCGCGACTCCGGCGTGCTGACGACGTAGCGGCTCACCGCCCCCTCGTGCTTGCCGCGGATGGCGTAGCAGGTGGCTTCGTCTGCACGTCCGATGCGCTCGAGGTACTGCACGTTGGCCTCCAGTGTCCGAATCCCTATCCGACCGCTGTACCCCTGTCAACGGATTGAAAAGCTGGTCAGAAGCGTTACCTTGCAAGGAGCGTCCGTCTCCCTGGAGTTGCCCATGCGTTCGTTCGTCCTCCTCGCGGCCCTGTTCGCCATGGCCCTTCCAGCCCGCGGCGATCCCCTGCTCGACGCGATGCAGCAGGAGCTGGATCGCTCGATGTCCCGGCTGGCCGACCAGCCGGTCCCGCCGTACTTCGTCGCCTACGAGGTCGTGGACGCCCACACGGTGGAGATGCACGGCGAGGACGGCGCCTTCGGGAGCGTCAGCCGCGCCCACATGCGTCAGTTCGACGTGGACGTGCGCGTGGGGGATCCCTCCCTGGACAACACGCACCCCGACGCCGAGGTGGATGACGGCAACCTGCGCCGCGGCGAATACGCGCTCCCCCTCGACGACGCCCCCGCGGCGGTCCGCGTGGCCCTGTGGAAGGAGACGGATCGCCGCTTCCGCAACGCCGTGTTCCGCCTCGAGCAGATCCGCGCCAACCGCGTGGTGCGCCACGACGACGACGAGCTGGGGGACTTCTCCACGGCCGACCCCGCGGTCTGGGTCGGGGAGATCGCCGAGCTGGAGGTGACCGAAGAGCAGTGGGCCGAGACCCTGCGCGCGGTGTCCGCCACCTTCCGCGACTCGGCCGTGGTGTACGACGGCTCCGTCCGGTTCAGCGCCCGCGCCGAGAACCGCTACCACGTCAACTCCGCGGGGACGCGCCTGCGAATCCCCTGGGTGCACTACCGCGTCTCCATCGACGTCGCCACCCTCGCCCCCGAGGGCACCCACCTCGCCCTGTTCCACGCCTGGGACTCGGCCACCGTCGACGGTCTGCCCGGCGTCGAGGAGATGGCCGCCAAGGCCGCACAGATGGAGCAGACCCTCGTGGCGTTGACAGAGGCACCCGAAGCCGAGCCCGTCTCGTGTCCCGCCATCCTCAGCGGGCGCGCGTCCGCGGTGTTCTTCCACGAGATCTTCGGCCACCGCATGGAGGGGCACCGGCTTCGGGATCCCGAGGAGGGGCAGACCTTCGCGGACGAGGTGGGCAAGGCCGTCCTGCCCGGCTTCGTCCAGGTGATCGACGATCCCACGGTCCAGCGGCTCGCGGGCACCGACCTCAACGGCCACTACCCCTTCGACAACGAGGGGGTCCAGGCCCAGCGGGTCGTGCTGGTCGCGGACGGGGTGCTCGAGCGGTTCCTCACGTCGCGCCTGCCCATCCCCGACCAGGCCACCTCCAACGGCCACGGCCGCCGCCAGGCCGGCCACGACGTGGTCTCGCGCCAGGGCAACCTGATCGTCGAGACCTCCGAGGCGGTCAGCCCGGACCAGCTGCGAGAGCTGCTGCGCGACGAGGTCCGCGCACAGGGCAAACCCTACGGCCTGTACTTCGAGGACATCACCGGCGGGTTCACCTACACCGGCCGCTCCATGGCCAACGCGTTCAACGTCTCGCCGGTCATCGTCTACCGGGTCTACGCGGACGGCCGCCCCGACGAGCTCGTGCGGGGCGCCGACCTCATCGGCACCCCCCTGGCCACCTTCTCCCAGGTCATCGCGGCCAGCGACGAGCTGTCGGTCTTCAACGGCTACTGCGGCGCCGAGTCCGGCTGGGTCCCGGTGTCTGCGGTCTCCCCCGAGCTGCTGGTGCGCCGCATCGAGATCCAGCGCAAGGAGAGCGGCGACGAGCGGGCCCCGGTCCTGCCGCCACCCACCGAGGAGGTGGACCGATGAGGTACCTCTGTGCAGGCCTGCTCCTGATGCTGCTGACCCCCCAGGTCCGCGCCGCCGAGGCCGACGTCCTCGCCGCCCTCGACGACGAGCTCGGTCGCAACATGGAACAGCTGGTGCTCCCGGACGCGGAGGCCCCCTACTTCGCGGCGTACACCCTGTACGACACCCACACCGCCTACGCCGAGGCGTCCTTCGGCTCGTTGCTGCGCTCCGGCGCGAACCACCGGCGCCCGCTGCGCGCCGAGCTGCGTGTGGGGTCCTACCGCACCGACAACACCAACTTCTCGTCGTTCGGCGAGGACCCCGCCGGCGTGACCGGCGCCTCGCTGGTCCTCGACGACGATCCCCTCGCCATCCGCCGCGACCTGTGGGTGGTCACCGACTCGGCCTACAAGTCCGCGGTGGCGGGGCTGTCCCTCAAGCTCGCCGCCCGCGAGCAGTCCACTCAGGAGGAGCGCCCCCCCGACTTCAGCGCCGCCGGGATCGTCGTCCACGTGGAGCCCGGCACCCACCCCGCGCCCGACGAGGCGGCCATGGCCGAGCTGGCCCGCGCGCTCTCCGGGCCGATGAAGGACCACCCGCGCGTCGAGTACTCCCGCGCCTACGCCTCCGAGGTGGCCTGGCACCGCTACCTCGTCAACTCCGAGGGCACACGCGTGGTGGACGGGGGGACCCTGCTGGTGATCCGCGCCATCGCCGAGGCGCGCGCGGACGACGGCGCCCTGGTCAAGGACGGCTGCTCGTGGATGACCCGGGGTGATCAGCCGCCCATGGACGAACTCGAGAGGGGCGTCCAGGAGATGCTCGATCGGCTCGACGCCACCGTCGCCGCCGAGGAGATCGACGAGTACCTTGGCCCGGTCCTGTTCGAGGACGAGGGGGCGGCCGAGCTCTTCCGCCAGCTGCTGGTCCCGCAGCTCATGGGCACCCCCCCGGAGGAGTCGGACGGCGCCTGGGACATGGGCGGCGGTGGTCTGCCGCTGGCTCGCCTCGGCCGGCGCGTGCTGCCCGCGAGTTTCACCGTCTGGGACGATCCCGCCGGGGCGCCCCACGACGCGGTCGGCGCCTACACCCTCGACGCCGAGGGGGTCCCGGCCCAGCGCGTGGAGCTGGTCGACGACGGGGTCGTCCAGTCCCTGCTCATGTCCCGCACGCCGCGCGACGATATCGAGCGGTCCAACGGTCACGGGCGCGGTGGGATCTCGTCTCGCACCGTGGGCATGCCCGGCGCGATGACGGTGGCGGGCCACGGAGGCCGCTCCCGGCAGCGGCTGCTCAAGCAAGCTCACCGCATGGCCCGGCAGTCGGGCCTCGACCACGTGCTGCTGGTCCGGTCCCTGGACGACCCGGCCCTGCGCACGGCCTCCACGGTCCGCCGCATCCGCTTCGGCAGCGACGACGGCCCGGCCCTGAGCGATCCGCTGCAGGTGGTGCGGCTGTACGCCGACGGCACCGAGGTCCCGGTGCGCGGCGCCACCTTCCTGCTGGGTGATCACCGCGTCTTGCGCGACATCGTCGCCACGGGCAACGTCCAGACCGAGCACGACTACCTGGCGCCGCCGGTGCTCCACGGCGGCACCAGCTGGGTGGCCGGTCCCACCACCGGCGTGCCGGTGACCCTGAGCACGCCGTCGATGGTGCTGATCTCCGAGATGGAGATCGGTCCGAAGTCCGGCCGCAAGTCTCCGGCCCCGCTGCTGCCGAGCCCCCTCGCGCGAGCGAACTGATACACAACCTCTGGTCCCCGTCTCCCGCTCCCCCCGCGGTTGCAGTAAACTACGCCCTCTTCTGACCCTGGGAGGGCCGAGATGCTCACACACCTTCGAACCTGTTTCGCCGCCGCGTTCGCCCTTGCCCTGTTGGCCACCGCCACCGCGCAGGAGGCGCTCCCCGGCCTGGACGAGGAGGTCACGGACAAGGGGTTCCGCGAGGCCCTGATCTCCGAGGCCGTGCTCATCGTGTACGGCACGGGCGGGGACGAGACGGTCACCGCCGGGCTGAAGCAGTTCGCCACCGAGCTCAAGGCCGAGCTCGAGGGCAAGATGTCCGGCGCGGGCTGGCCGATCACCCTGCGGCCGGACAGCGAGGTCAGCCTCCCCGAGCTCGGCGGGTGCGCCCTGTTCCTGGTGGGGACGCCGTCGAGCAACGTCATCTTGACCCTGTACGAGGGCAGCTTCCCGCTGCAGGTGGCCACGGACGGCGTCACCGTGGGCAAGGAGACCGTGTCGGGCGAGGACGTGGCTGCCACGTTCGCGGTGATCAACCCCTTCAACCCGGGCCACTACGCCGTGGTCTACACCGGCGTGAACGACGCGGCCATCTACAACGCCCCGGAGTTCGCCTTCGACGAGATCGGCTACGTGGTGGTCAACGGCGCCGGCGTACAGGCCCGGGGCCAGTTCGACACCACCATCCCGGAGTACTGGACCGTCCTGCCCGGCGCCAGCGTCAAGAGCGTGTCCGAGCAGCTGGTCGCGGACACCACCTCCCTGGGCGCCGACCTGGCCCTGGACGAGCCGCTGGCGGGGATCGCCGACGCGTCGGTGTTCCTGCTGGGGTACGGCCCCGAGGACGGTACCGCCGAGATCCCGGCCCTGCTGATGCCCTACCTGCTCCACCTCGACGAGCACCGAGGCGTTCGCACGGTCGCGCTCGAGGCGCCCCGGTGGCTCGCCGACTACCTCGACGCCTACGTGGTCGACGGCACCTCCCCCCCCGACGGACTGACCCTGCCCGAGGAGCTCCAGCCCTTCGTCGAGGCCCTCCGCGCCCACAACAAGGGCCTCGCCCGGGACCAGCGCATCCACGTGTCCACCTTCGACCTCAACCACGACGTGTTCGAAGGCCCCCAGTCCCTGCTGCCGATGCAGGCGTGGATCGACGGCCTGCGGGACAGGGAGACCCGCAAGAGCCTGGGCAAGGCCCTCGACGAGGCGCGCGCCGCCTACGACGGGGGCAACCCCGCGGCCATGCTCCAGGGCATCAACCGGCTCAACGAGGGTGTGGCCGTGGCTGCGCTCAAGAAGAAGCTCCCCGCGGAGCTGTACCCGGTGCTGCGCCGCTACCTGGACACCGAGAAGACCTCCATCTTCTACCACCAGCCCGAGTCCCGCGCCCGCCGTGACACCCCCCCCGTGCTCGAGGCCCGGGCCCGCGTCATGCGCCAGAACATGACCGACATCATCACCGCGGCCGAGGCCGACCTCGGCTCGCCGGTGTTGTTCTTCCTGGCCTCCGGCCATTGCAACAAGGGAGCCCCCGGCGCCGGGTACGGCCGTATCTCCCTGGCCCAGTACTTCGACAAGTACTACGAGCCCACCTGGGAGCGCGTCCACTCGGTGGTGGCCTTCGCGTACTCCGGCCGCTACTTCGACCACGAGTCGGGCGCGGCCCTGGCCATCGACGGCGGCTTCACCCCCGACGAGTTCGAGGCCATCGTGGCGGACTTCCGCAAGCCCAACAGCGTCATCCTGGTGGACTTCTCCGATCCCTTCTGGGTCGACAACCGCCTGCCCATCGGCCACGTCTGGACCTGGCCCGCGGAGCTGTACGACGGCATGGTCTTCCTGTTCGACGTCACGCCGACGCGGGGCAAGAAGCTGCCCGTGGGCCAGTGAGACCCCACCTGGCGCTGATCGCGCTGGCGTGGGTGGGTTGTTCGACCCCCGACCCGGCCTCGGCGCCCCCTGCAGCGGACACGGGCATCACTCGCCTCGATCGCGATCCCGGCCCCACCCTCGTACCCCCCGACCGCTCCGGTCTCGAGCACGAGCTCTTCGTGGTCACCTCGGGCGGCGCTGGCCGCGCCTTTCGCATCCGCATGGGGCCGGACCGGCCCCCGCTGGTCGCCGCCGCCAGCCACGCCGCGTTCTACGACGGGCGGGCCCTGACGCGCTTCGGAAGGATGGCGCTGCGCCACACCGAGGAGATGGGAAACGGGTACACCCATCACCAGACGCGGGTGCGGCTCTGGGAAGAGGACGGCCTCGGCACCGGGCGCTGGATCCACGACCACGGCCTCCTCTCGCCGTCCGTCGGGGAGCCCGCCGAGCCCTGCGAGCCCGACGACGTGTGTCGCTGGGAGGACCGCTCCGGTATGGATCTGGTGAGCATCGTGGGCGATCTCCGCGGCATGCGCGTGTGGTCGGGGGGGTACCGCGGCGGAGACCACGGCACCGCGTCGGTACGGTACGTCATCCACGATCGTTTTGGCGACCAGCAGGATCTCCTCGACCTCTACGGCGGCGACCATCGTGAGCTGGTTCGCGCCGCGCGCGCGGCCTGGGACGCCCTGCCCGAGGAGGCCCGCGGTTGCCATCAGTTCGACTACAAGTCGTCGTACCTGCGCCCCTCCCCCGGCGGGCTGATGTGGGTGATGCACGGTACCGCCGCGTTCGAGTCCTGCCACGGGACGACCGTGGCCGTGGAGGTCCCGGCGCCGCCGCCGCGGCAGGGCGACGTGGTCGTCGAGGACCTCGGCGCGCCCGGCGATGGATTCCGGTTCGGTCCGCCCGACGTGCGGATCGGCGTTGACGGCACGGTCCGGGGGGACGGCTGGACGATCTCGCTCCCGGGCGGCACGGACGAGGACCCACCCCTCGCCGCGGTCCACTGGATGGCCGCGGCCGACATCCGGACCGCCCACCGGGAGCCCCTCGACGCGGCCTTCACGGCGTTGCTTCCGGTGCCGCTCGTCCCCGGGAGCGAGCCGGTGGTCGACGGCCGGCTGGACGAATGGGCGGATGACCCGCTGCTGTTGCTGGACCAGCTGGACGACGTGGCGTGGCAGCGTGAGGCAGGCTCCTGGAGCGGAGACGAGGATGCCTCGCTGGCGGTCGGTTTGCGCGCGGTCCCGGACGGGTGGGTGGTGGCCGCGCGCGTGCTCGACGACGTGCGTGCCACCGGCGCAGGCCCGGCTGCCGACCAGCTCGAACTCTGGGTCCGCGGTCAGGACGGCTGGTTGCGCCTGGCCGTGATCCCCTCGGACACCCCCGGCCTCGCCGCCGTGACGCCCGTCTCCCTCGCGCGTTCAGGCGAACTCGAGGGTGATCTGCCCGCCGCCGCCGCTGCCCGGCTCGCCGGCGCGCGCGCCTCGTGGACCCTCCTCCACGACGCCAGCGAGGCCTACCGCGGCATGGATGTCGAGGTGTGGTTGCCTGCGGCCGCGTTCCGGCTGCGCGATGGCGATCTCGGCCTTCGGGTGATGTTCGCCGACGGTGACGGCGGGAACGAGCTGCAGGGGGATACGCTGGTGGGCAACGCTGCGCAGCTCGCGGACGTCTGGACGCCCGTGGGCCAGGGCTCCTAGGAACCCCCCTCGCCCTCCTCGTCGCGTTTCTGCTTCAGCCAGACCCGCTCCAGCGCCTGCAGCAGGGTCAGCAGCTCCTCGGTGGGGATCACCCGGCCGTCCTCCACGTTGTCCGGGAAGAACAGGCCGCACTGCCGGTCCACGATCCGCTTGACCACGGCGTAGACCGTCAGGTCGGTCTTGCCCATGGCGATGCGCACGTCCATGCCCTGGCCCTCCCGGATCGGGAGGGGATCGTCGCCGGGGAACTCCACGAGCGCCCCGTTGAGGCTCAAGTCCTTGGCCCGGAGCGCCCACACGTTGCCGTCTGGCGTGCGGCCGGCGAGGCGGATCTTCGCCGAACGGGGCACCGGCACCCGGAACGTCTTGCGGGCCTCCACAGCGCACACCTGCTTGGGTGGTTCGAGGACCAGGTGCGTGCCCTCCTCGCGGACCCGGGTCCGGATCACCATGGCGATGAAAACGCCGATGCGCGTCTGGTGGGCGTAGGAGACGAAGCAGTAGGACGTGGGCTTGAACGGCGTATCCTCCCCCTCGAAGTCCAGTTCGATCAGCAGCGCGTCGCCGTCGAGGTCCCGGAACCGTCCGCGAAAGACCGCCAGGTTCTGGCTGCAGATCACCACCGTGGGCTGCTGGAACTGGCAGGCGTCCTTGAGGGCCTCGTAGATCTGGGCCTGGTTGGCGTCGAGGACGCCGTCGGCCGGTGCCGCTCCCTTTGCGGGAGGTGGAGACGGGCGTCGCGACTTCTTCTTCATCCAGGCCATGCGTCCTCCCAGGGCGATGCTGCTCTTTTAGTATGACCTCGGGGTGGCGACGAGCAAAAAAAAGCTGTCGGTCACAGCGACCTCTCCAGCGACCCGTCCTCGCCGTCGAAGCCCCTCCCTTCAAAGAACGGAGCCGCGGCCCGGAGGGGGACCGCGAGCTCGATCCTCAGCCGCGTGGCGCCCCGTCCGCGGGCCCAGGCGCAGGCCCGCTCCAGCAGGGCGCTGCCCGCACCCCGCCCCTCGTACTCGCTGGACACGTAGAGACGCCGTAGCTCCCAGCCGCCTCCCTCGCCGGCCTGAGCCATGGCCATCCCCATCAGCTCGCCGTCGCCCGCCTCCGCGACCCACGTCCCCGACGCCTCGCCCTCGCCCACGGCGTGCACGTCCACGCCCAGGCCGCCGTAGTCGGCGCGCAGATCCATGGTGGCGAGTACGGTTCGGACCAGCGACGTCACCGGGCCGATGTCGCCCGGCTGGAAGGGACGGACGATCACCCCTGTTCCAGGGCGGTGTAGGCCTTGTTGAACTTCTTGAGCAGCTTGTCGTGCTTCTTGCGGCCGAGGGTGCCCAGCGCGTTGCGGGCGTCGCGCAGCCGCACCACCCCCAGGTCCTTGCCCAGGATCGCCATGGACTCGAACAGCGGCGGGCCGACCTTGCCGCCGGAGATGGCCACGAACAGCGGCGCGAGGAAGTCGCGCAGGGGCCAGTCGAACGCCTCGGCGGACCGCCGCAGCACGGCCTCCACCTCGTCGGCCCGCCACCCCTCGAGCTCTTCGAGCTTGGCGGAGACCACGATCAGCGCCTTGAGGGTGTCGGCCGCCTCGCGCCCCTTGGGCACCAGGAGTTCGGGATCGGGCTCCACGCCGCCTGAGAAGAAGAACCCGCATTTGGGCATGAACTCGCTCAGCGACTCCATGCGCGGCTGGACCAGGGGGATCATCGACGCCAGGTATTCGTCGTTGAGCAGCCACTGCTTCAGCGCGTCGTGGAGCTGCTGCGGGGTCAGCTCGCGGATCACCTTGCCGTTGATCGACCTCAGCTTGGTCACGTCGAATACCGGCCCGCCCGTGGCGATGCGCGTGGGATCGAACTCGGCGATCATCTCGTCGAGGGAGAAGAACTCGTTGCCGTCGGGCATGGCCCAGCCCATCAGGGCCAGGTAGTTGAGCAGGGCTTCGGGGAAGATCCCCAGCCGGCGGTAGTAGCCCGCGGACGTGGGGTTCTTGCGCTTGCTCAGCTTGGAGCGGTCCGGGTTTCGCAGCAGCGGCAGGTGGCACAGCACCGGCGGCTCCCAGCCGAAGGCCGCGTACAGCACCAGGTGTTTGGGTGCAGACGGCAGCCACTCCTCGCCGCGCATCACGTGGTTCACCCCCATGAGGTGGTCGTCCACCACGTTGGCCAGGTGGTAGGTGGGGAACCCGTCGGACTTCATCAGGATCTGGTCGTCCACGGTGGCGTTTTCGAACACCACGTCGCCGCGCACCAGATCGTGGACCACGGTCTGGCCCTCGCGGGGCATGGTCAGGCGCACCACGTGGCGCTCTCCGGCGTCGGCGCGCTGCTGGGACTCGTCGGCGGACAGCGCCCGGCAGGCGCCGTCGTAGCCCGCCCGCTGACCCTCGCGGGGCTTGCGGTGCAGCTCGGCCAGCCGCTCGGGCGTGCAGAAGCATCGGTACGCGCCGCCGTTCGCGATCAGCTGGTCGGCGTGCTCGCGGTAGATGGCCGTGCGCTCGCTCTGGCGGTAGGGGCCGTTGGGACCCCCCACGTCCGGACCCTCGTCCCACTCCAGCCCCAGCCACTTCAGCGTGTCGATGATCTGGGCCTCGCTGGCCGGCGTGGAGCGGGCCTGGTCCGTGTCCTCGATGCGCAGCAGGAACTTGCCGCCGTGGCGCCTCGCCAGGGCGTAGTTGAACAGGGCCGTGTAGGCGGTCCCCACGTGGGGGTCGCCGGTGGGGGAGGGGGCTACACGGGTGACGGGGGGGGCGTCGGGTCGGTAGGTCATGGCTGTCGTTTCTGCTGGTTCTGCCTGTTCTGCTGGTTCTGCTTGTTCTTCTTGCCCTTGCGGCCCTGCTTGTTCTTGCCGCCCTTGGGCTGCTGCTTCTGCTTTCGGGCCCACGCGTCGCGGAGGCCCACGGTACGGTTGAACACCAGCGCCCCGGGCGCGCTGTCCTCGGAGTCCACCACGAAGTAGCCCTTGCGCTCGAACTGGTACGGCAGGGACCCGTCGGGCTCGGCGAGGCTGGGCTCGAGCTTGGCGTCGCGCAGCACGTTCAGCGAGTCGGGGTTGAGGAAGTCGGTGAAGTCCTTGCCCTCGGGGGCGTCGTCGGGGTTCTCGGCGGTGAAGAGGTGGTCGTAGACGCGGACCTCGGCGTCCAGAGCGTGGCGCGCCGACACCCAGTGCAGGGTGCCCTTCACGCGGCGCCCGTCCGGGGCGTTGCCGCCGCGGGTCTCGGGATCGTAGGTGCAACGCAGCTCGACGATATCGCCCGTCTCGGGGTCCTTGATCACCTCGTTGCAGGTGATCAGGTAGGCCCAGCGCAGCCGCACCTCGCGCCCAGGGGCCAGACGGAAGAACTTGCGGACCGGCTCCTCCATGAAGTCGTCGCGCTCGATGTACAGCTCGCGGCAGAACGGCACCGTGCGCTCTCCCCGCTCCGGGTGGTCCGGGTGGTCGGGGAAGTGCAGCTCGTCCACCTGGTCCTCGGGGTAGTTCTCGAGCACGACCTTGAGCGGGTTCAGCACGGCCATGCGCCGTGGCGAGCGCTCCTCCAGGTCCTGGCGCAGGCAGTAGTCCAGCAGCTTGATGTCCACCAGGGAGTTGGCCTTGGCCACGCCGATACGGTCGCAGAACTCGCGGATCGCCACGGGGGTGTAGCCGCGCCGCCGCAGGCCCACCAGGGTCGGCATCCGGGGATCGTCCCAGCCCGACAGCTTGCCCTCCTTGACCAGGCGCAGCAGCTTGCGCTTGCTCAGCACGGTGTAGCTGATGTCCAGCCGGGCGAACTCGATCTGACGGGGCGGATCGACCAGCTCCAGCGCCTCGGTGAACCAGTCGTACAGGGGCCGGTGCACCTCGAACTCCAGCGAGCACAGGGAGTGGGTGATGCCCTCGATGGCGTCGGACTGGCCGTGGGCCCAGTCGTAGTTGGGGTAGATGCACCAGTCGTCGCCCGTGCGGTGGTGGCGCTCGTGGCGGATGCGGTACATCACCGGATCACGCAGGTTGGGATTGGACGCGGACATGTCGATCTTGGCGCGCAGCACGTGCTCGCCGTCGGCGAAGTCTCCGCCCCGCATCTTGCGGAACAGCTCCAGGTTCTCCTCGACGCTGCGGTCGCGGTACGGGCTGAGCGTGCCCTCGTCGTGCCACGACCCGCGCTGGTCGCTGATCTCCTGGGCGGTGAGGCTGCACACGTAGGCCTTGCCGTCGGTGATCAGCTTCTCGGCCCACTGGTACAGCTGCTCGAAGTAGTCCGACGCGTAGTACTCCCGGTCCCCCCAGTCGAAGCCCAGCCAGCGGATGGCCTCCTTGATGGAGTCCACGTACTCGGTGTCCTCGGTGGAGGGGTTGGTGTCGTCGAACCGCAGGTTGCACGTGCCGCCCTCGTTCTCGGCGGCGATGCCGAAGTTGAGGCAGATGGACTTGGCGTGCCCGATGTGCAGGTACCCGTTGGGCTCGGGGGGGAAGCGCGTGGCGATCTTGTCGTGCTTCCCCGAAGCCCGGTCTTCGGCGACGATTTGACGGATGAAGTCGGTGGGGGACTCGGCCATGGTTGCCACTCCCTGCAGGGCCTCTTGCGCGTGCGCGCGCTGCCCCGATCCAGGGGAGGCATGATGCAACCGGATCGGTGGACTTTCAAGGGTTTGCTCCTCTATCTTGCGGCCCATGTCCATCCACCCGCGCGTCCTGGTCCTCGACAACGCCGTCTATCGATCCGACTACTTCCCCTTCGACCACTGGCACAGCGCGGTGGGCGACGCGGCGGAGCTGGTCCGGGCCATGCGGGAGGACCCGCCACCGGACGATCTGGCCGGGTACACCCACGTCATCGTCACCGGCTCCGAGGCCTCGATCCTGGACGACGATCCCTGGGTGCCGCCCCAGGTGGATCTCCTGCGCCGCGCCGCCGATCTCGGCCTGCCGATCCTGGGCAGCTGCCACGGCCACCAGATGGTCGCCCTGGCCTTTGGCGGGGAGGTGGGCCGGGCCGCCGAGCCCGAGCTGGGGTGGATCGAGCTCGATGTGGACCCCGACGATCCGATGTTCACCCTCGCCGAGGGCCCCGTGTGGGTGTTCTCGACCCACTTCGACGAGGTGCGCGCCCTGCCCGGCGACATGGTGGTGGCTGCCCGCTCGCCCCGCTGCGCCATCCACGCCTTCCACCACCGGACGCGGCCCATCTGGGGCGTCCAGTCCCACCCGGAGATCGATCCGGCCCAGGGCCAGGCCCTGCTCGACGCATTCGCGGCCTTCGATCCGCGGGTGGCAAAAATGCCCATCGATCTTCCGGCCCGCGACAGCGGCTACATCCACGCGTTGATACGGGGTTTTCTGCGGCTCCAGCGCTGAAAAGTCAGGGAATTGTCACGAAAAAGCGCTTGGCCGGACCACGCAGTCCGGATACCGTTTGTCGCTGTGACCCGTCTGTTCCCAGCCCTCCTGCTGCTCGTGCTCCTCGCCGGCCATGCCGTCGCAGGTAGCCCTGCTGCCGATCACGCCCCGGTGGGCGCGGTCACCCTCGAGCGGATCGCCGCGGTCGCCCTGACCGTGCTGCTCGTGCTCGGACTGGCACGCCTACGCCGCTCGCGCTGATGGATTCCTGAGGAGGTGGATACGAAGGAAGCCTGGGCCGAGGTCTAGTTCGTGGCCTCGCGCTCCGGGGGGGACTCCCAGGACTCGGGCAGGGCCTGCTCGATCTGGCCGGGCATGATGTTCATGCTGTCGACAACCAGGACCTCGAGTCCTGCACCGACCAGAGAGATGCTGGGGATGTAGCCGTCGACCTCCCACTGGGAGTAGATCGTCATGGCGGGATCGGCGATCACCGGGCCGGTGATCCCGTACTGGTTGGCCCAGGTCTGGGCGCTACCGTCCACGAGGATGTACATGAAGATCAGGCCGTCTTCACGGTAGGTCTGGTAGGTCTGCTCCGCCGAACCGGCGAGGGTGTTGCAGCCCGGTCACCAGTCCGCCCCGAACTCCAGGTACGCGGCCCTGCCGCAGAAGTCCCGCAGGTGCACGTCGTCGCCGAACTGATCGACGCCCACGAAGTCGCTGGCGGTGTCTCCCGGGGAGTAGGCCGCCATGGCGTAGTCGTCGTAGCAGTCGTCGCGGCCGCCGTAGAACCCGATGTAGGGCGTATCGTCGGCGTCCATGGGATCGAAGTTCTCGTCGACCTCGAGGCCGTCTTCCCAGCCGTCCGCGTCCGAGTCGGCGTTGTCCGGGTCCGTGCCCAACTCCTCCTCCTCGGCGAGGGTCAAGCCGTCCTCGTCGTTGTCCGAGTCCGGGTCCGGCGCCGTGTCGTCGTCACCCACGTCGTCGTCGTCGCCCGACACGTCGTCGTCATCGTCGTCGCCCTCGTCCGCGGGGCAACCCCAGAGTCCCAGCCCCAGGGCCAGGACGATGGACAGCCACCATGGGGCCGCTGACCTGCTGCTCATCGAGTCCTCCAATCGGTTTTGTCGACTATTCGAGACGCACCATGATAGCCGTGGTGCTGGGGTCCAGTCAGGGGAAATGTTTGTCAAGAAATCAGCGGCGGCGCCAGCCCAGGAGGACGAGCAGGGCGATCGCCGCGACCGACCCATGATCCACGCCACCCCCGTCGGCGCTGCACCGGCAGCTCGGCCCCTCCTCGGCGCTGTCGTCGTCGTCGCCCGGCTCCCCCTCCTGACAGGCTTCGTCGTAACCGTCGGCGTAGCCGTTGCAGTCGTCGTCGTAGCCGTTCTCGCAGTTCTCCGAGGCGCCAGGGTTGATCTTGGGATCAGCGTCGTTGCAGTCGGGATCGCCGATGCCACCGGCGTAGCCGTCGTAGTCGAGATCGTCGAGGTCGGCGCCGGAGCAGTCCTGGTCGACGCCGTCGTAGGGGATCTCGTTGGCGCCCGGGTAGACGTTGGGGTTGTAGTCGTCGCAGTCCTCGGCACCGCAACCGTGGAAGCCGTCGAGGTCGTAGTCCACGTCCTCGTCGATGTCGCCGTCGCAGTTGTCGTCCACGGAGTTGCAGTCCTCGGCCGCGAGGGGGTGGATGGCGGCGTCGGTGTCGTTGCAGTCGCCGTCGCAGGCGGAGAACCCGTCCCAGTCCCCGTCCACGGTCTCGAGGGTGCCGGGATCGCAGTCGTTGTCGATCCCGTCGCAGCTCTCGAGCTCGGCCGGTGACAGCGTGGGGTCCGCGTCGTCGCAGTCGCCCTCGCACTCGGCGTACCCGTCGTAGTCGTTGTCCACCTCGGTCTCGGTGAGGTCACCGGCGCAGTCGGCGTCCACGCCGTCGCAGAGGTCCTCGGCCCCTGGGAAGATGGCGGGATCGTTGTCGTTGCAGTCCAAGCAGGTGACGTACCCGTCGGCGTCCTCGTCGGTGAACTCGTCCTCGGGCACGTGGCCGTCGCAGTCGTTGTCGATCTCGTCGCACAGCTCGATGGCGCCCTCGTAGACCGTGGGATCCGTCTCGTCGCAGTCCCCCTCGCACTCGGAGAACGTGTCCCCGTCGTCGTCGAATCCGTCGTCGGGATCGCCGTCGCAGTCGTTGTCGATGCCGTCGCAGACCTCGATGCCCTCGGGGTTGACCGTGGGATCGGTGTCGTCGCAGTCCTCGCACGCCCAGTAGCCGTCGGCGTCCACGTCCTGGAACTCGTCCACCGGCGCGATGCCGTCGCAGTCGTTGTCGATCTGGTCGCACAGCTCCGGCGCGCCGGGGTAGACGTCGTCGTCGGTGTCGTCGCAGTCGCCGTCGCACGGGGTGAACCCGTCCCAGTCCTCGTCGCCGCCCTCGTCGATCAGGGTGTCGCAGTCGTCGTCGATGGCGTTGCACGCCTCGGGCGCGCCGGGGTGGATCTGATCGTCGGTGTCGTCGCAGTCGCCGTTGCAGCTGGACCACCCGTCCATGTCCAGGTCGAAGTCCTCGTCCACGAGGCCGTCGCAGTCGTTGTCGATGAGGTCACAGACCTCGGTGTTCCCGGGGTGGGCCTCGGTGAGGTAGTCGTCGCAGTCGCCGTCGCAGTTGCTGTAGCCGTCGCCGTCGGCGTCGAGGGCCTCGTCGCCCTGGCCGTCGCAGTTGGAGTCGATGCCGTCCTCGCAGTCCTCCGCCGCGGCGGGATGGATGGCGGCGTCGGTCTCGTCGCAGTCGCCGTCGCACTCGGAGTATCCGTCGCCGTCCACGTCCTGCCAGTCGCAGGGTGCGAAGAGGATGGCCAGCTCGTCCGACAGCACCGCCTCGTTGCAGCCGTAGCCCAGCCCCAGCGAGGACCCGTCCTGGATACCCACCGACGCGGTGACGCCGTAGTCGTAGGCGGCGGCCGTGGACACGTCGAGGTACTGCGCGACGATGATGCCGCTCTCGTACAGGATCACCTGGAAGTCGTAGGCGCCCATGTTCGAGTGGTGGGGGATGCCGTCGTAGTGGACGATGAACCGCCGCTGGGGCGCGGTGCCCTCGGTGTAGTAGTACACAGCCCCGCCCGCGGGGGGATTCAGGTCGTCCCAGTACAGCGCGATCTTGCGCGCGGGGGTCCCGCTGCCCGGCATGCACTGGTTGTTGTATCCCAGCGAGCCGCCCCCGAAGGTGATCGCGCCGTTGGCCTGGATGAACGCGTTGGCATAGGTGTGGTTGTAGAACGGGAAGTCGAAGCCGATGGGCACCGACGCGTGGTCGTCGTCGGCCAGGATCACTGCGGTGCCCACCCCGGCGAGGTCGAACCAGGTGAAGACCGGCCCGTCCGGCTCCTGGCTGTCGATGTAGGCGTAGCCGAAGTTGTCGGGGCCGCCTGTCGCCGCGTGGGCAGCGACCGGTGCGAGCAGGAGCGGGAGCGCGAGCAGTGTGTATCGCATCGTCATCCCCCTAGTGGTCCGCCAGGACGACCAGCACCAGATCGAATTCGCCGACCACGGACACGCCGTCGGCGACCACCTGCATGGACAGCACGAAGACCTGGTCGTGGGGCGCCGAAGGCACCGCCTGGTAGATCCCGATCTGGTAGGTCACCGTGTCGTTGATGGGCACGTCCACGTGGATCGACGGGTAGATCGTCCCCACGAACCCGTAGGGATCGTCGATGAGCAGCTCCAGGTCGAACTCGCCTGAGTTCGCCAGCGCCTCGATTCCGGAGATGATCGCCGTGACCACCGCCGGTCCGCTGCCCTGGAACACCAGAGGATCGAGCACGCCGTCGGCGTCGATGTCCGCCAGCGAGCCCGTCAACGCCGCCAGGTTGAGCTCCTGGCCGGTCGGCCCCCCGTTGGCCACCGCGGCGATGAGCTTGCCCGAGATGGCGCCGACCGCGTCCGTCACGGCGAGGTGCCCCGCCGGGTTGCAGCATCCCAGGGGGGGGACCTCGTGGCCCAGGTCGGGGTCACGCATGTCGTTGTCGGTGGTGTACACGATGATGGGTACCGATCCCTCGCGGAACCCCGCCCCGCCGATGGTGCCCGTGCCCGGGACGGTGGAGTCGTACGCCCCCATCACCGCGCCGCCGAAGGCGTCACCGAAGTGGTCGTTGAACGGCACCACATCGGTGATGGGGTCGTACACCTGGTTGCAGTTCTGGTCGAAGCCCTGCCCCGACGCGGCCTGGTACAGCGCCTCCATGCTCGACTCGGGCGAGTCGCCTCCGCTGCGCACCTTCAGCGACGTCAGCGCGGTCTGCACCAGCGCGGTGTCGGTGGTGATCTGCTGGCTCAGCGCGAACGGCTTGTCGTCCGTGGCCGCGTCGGCCATGGAGCCGTACACGTAGTCGTCGAACTCGGCCACCCCGAAGGCCACGTCCGGGATGGTCACCTGGTTGACCACCTGGGCGAACATGGTGGCCATGGCCGACAGCTCGCCGCCCATGGAGCAGGTGGTGTCGAGCACGAAGAACACGTCGGCCTGGTGGATGGACAGGGTGAAGTCCACGTCGAGCACGGTCTCGTTGCTGCCGATCTCCACGTAGTACCCGTCGATCCCCGACGCGGGGTCCGTGGGATCGCTGCCCACGGTGACCTCGGCCAGGTCGGAGTACCCGTCGCCGTCCGTGTCGCGCAGGGTGCGGTCCGTCCCGTGATCCGCCTCCTCGTTGTCCGGGATCCCGTCGTCGTCGGAGTCCGTGTCCTCCAGGTCCTGCATGCCGTCGCCGTCGCTGTCCAGGGGGGTGGAGGGATCGTCCCCCGCCTCCTCGAAGTCCCCCAGCCCGTCGTCGTCGCTGTCCAGGTCGAGGAAGTTGGGATCGCCGTCGCCGTCCACGTCGCCGTACCCCTCGGTGGCGTCCGGGACCCCGTCCCCGTCCGAGTCGTCGTCGAGGTAGTTGGGGACGCCGTCCCCATCGGGATCGTCCTCACCCTCCACGTCGTCGGGGATGCCGTCGCCGTCCGCGTCGTCGAAGGCCGCGGAGTCGTCGTCGTCCCCCGCCGTCGTGTCGTCGTCGTCGCCGGTGGCGTCGTCGTCGTCGGCCGTCGTGTCGTCATCCCCCGCGCTGTCGTCGTCCCCCTCGTCGGGGCAGCCCGCGCACCAGGCCAGGGAGAGGAGAAGCACCCACAGAAGCGTCCCGTTTCGCATGATTCGACCTCGCTGGGGACCATGCTAGACCATAAGCCCGCGCGCGACGCAGGGTTTTACAACGTTTTTGCTGGGGGAAATCTGCCCGTGCGCCTACCGTCTGGGGGTGTTATCTAGGGGCCCGGCGACCGTCGGGCGAAGGGCCTGGACGCGACGACCCGGGAGCGTGCCACGATGCACTGGATTCGGACCCTGGCCACGGTGACCCTCCTCCTCGTCCTCGGTTGCTACGCACCGGTGGACCCCCAGGAGGCGTTCCGCAGTCGCCTCGAGAGCCAGGACTGGCCCATCGTCGGCGGCCACACCACCACGGGCTGGGACTCCGTGCTGCTGATCCTCACCGACGATGGCATCTGCAGCTCCACGCTGGTGTCGCCGGACGTGGTGCTGACGGCGGCCCACTGCCTCGACGGCCACAATGGCTCCCTCGAGGTCTACTGGTGCAACGACTGCTACGGATCGGGATACTGGGACTTGCAGACCTCGTCGCAGTACTACCAGCACCCCCACTGGGACGACCAGACCATGACCGGCGACGTGGCCGTGATCATGCTCAACCACAACGGCTCGTCCGATCCCATCCCGATCAACCGCGACGACGCGTCCTACGCCTGGCTGGGCCAGTCCAATCCGCTGACGTCGGTGGGCTTCGGCGTCACCGAGGAGCACCTCAACAACTCCGGCACCAAGCGCGAAGTCGAGAGCGCCGTGCAGAGCTGGGACGGCACGTTCCTGTACTACGAGGACCCCGACCACTCCATCTGCTTCGGCGACTCCGGCGGCCCGGCGATGACCGACCACACCGGCATCTGGCGCGTGGCCGGCGTCCACTCCTGGGTCACCGGCGACTGCCACGACATCGGCGCCAGCATCCAGGTGGACAACTACGCCTCGTGGGTCGATGGATACACCGGCAACTGGACCCCGGACGACGACGACGACGACGCGGCCGACGACGACGACGACCAGCAGGGCGACGACGACCAGCAGGGCGACGACGACCAGCAGGGCGACGACGACGACGACGGCCAACCAGGCGACGACGACCAGGCCGGCGACGACGACACCGGCTCAGCCGGCGACGACGACTTCGTGGTCCCGGGCGACGACGATCTGCCGAGCCCGCGCACCAACAACGAGTACGGTCAGGCTCAGGGGATGACCTGCGTGGGCAGTCAAGCTGCCGTTCACTCCGGGCCCGCGTGGATCGGGCTGCTGTTGCTGGCTGCGCTGACGAGGCGCCGCGCGGGCTGATCCACCTGTGGCAAGCACGCTCACCACACATCGAAAGCTCCTGTACAGCGCCTCCGTGCTGACGTGCGTCGTCCTGGCTGCCGAGCTGCTGCTGCGGCTGGTCAATCCCGAGATCTTCGAGTTCGTGCACACCGCGCGACAGCTGCACGGATACACCACCTGGACCAAGGTAGATCTGCGCCCGTCCACGCGCGGTACCCTCCGCCTGACGCGCGAGGACGGCCACGAGCTGTTCGACTTCACGGTGACCGTGGACGAGCGGGGCACACGCTCCCTCGGCGGCCGCGAGCACTCGGGGCCGCTCGTGGTCCACTGCATCGGGGACTCGTTCACCATGGGCTGGGGCGTGGAGGACGACGAGGCCTATCCGGCGCGTCTGAGCGAGCTGCTCGGCCCGTCCCACAGGGTGTCGAACGTCGGCGTGGACGGATACGGGCTCCTCGCCTCCGCAGAGAAGAGCAGGCGGGTGGCGGGTGACCGGAACCCCGACGTCGTGATCTACCTGTTCTGTGACAACGACGACGACGACGACCAAGTGACCGCAGAGGTCGCCGCGCGCTCCAACCTCGGCCACGTCCCCTGGTTCGCCCTGGACGGGTTCCGGCGGCTCTCGTATCTGGCCAACATCCCGTTCGCCATCAAGTGGGCGGCGTACTTCGCCCCGGCCCGGCGGGCGGCCGCGGACGGGGTGATGGAGGAGTACCTCGAGGGCGAGGACCTCGCCGCCGCCCTCGCGGTCGCGGGTGAGCCCACCGGGGACACGGCGGAGGCCCTGCTCGATCTCGCGGATCGGTGTGGCGCGCGGGACCGGGAGTTCTGGTTCGTCGCCGTAGACACCTACCCCACCACGCTCGGGTACGTGCGCCTGTGCCAGAGCCGGGGCATCGACCACCTGCTGATTCCTCTGGACGGCCGGTACCGCATCCCGGGCGACGGACACCTGAACGCCGAGGGCAACCGCCTGCTGGCCCGGCAGATCCACCGGGCGATCACCGCGCCGGCGCCCCCTCGATCCGAAGCACGATCTCCCGGAGGAGAACCGCAATGATCTACCGCTTCCCCTGGCTCCTCTCCCTCGCGCTGGCCCTCGGCGCGGCGATCTCGCTGGGGTGCCCCGGCGGGAGCCTCCTCGTGACCGACGACGACGACGTCCAGGGGGACGACGACGCCACCGGCGACGACGACGACGCCCAGGGGGACGACGACGATGCCCAGGGAGACGACGACGACACGGGCTCGGCCGACGACGACGATACGCAGGGGGACGACGACGACTCCCCCTATGCCGGGGAGTACGAGGGCCAGATCCAGCTGAGCGTGGATTCGCCCCAGGGACCGATGGTCTTCCAGGGGCCTCTGCTGGCCCTCGTCAGCGCGCTCGGCGTGGTCACCTGCAGCGGCGAGGTCGATGCTCCGATGGAGGTCGTCCTGGTGGACATCACCGGCGAGGTCACGGACGCCGGCGTCTTCATCGGTGAGGCGTACCAGGCCCCGGCCAACATGCCCCAGCAGGGACCGTTCGAGACCGACGGCGAGTTCACACCCGGCGGCTTCGAGCTGAGCTGGTCCGGCAGCGTCCCGACCCCCGACGGCCAGGAGATGCTGTTCGAGGGCACGGCCGAGGGCTGGCCCATCTAGTACGCACTCCCGCCCGTTCCCTGTAGGCCGCGCCCCCGCCCGTTCCCTAAAGGTGTCGCGCTCTCACCCGTTCCGCTGACGCCGCGCCCCCGCCCGTTCCCAAGAGTGCGCGCTCCTGACGTTCCCCAGATTCGCGGTCCCACACGTTCCATTGGAGCGGCGTGCAGCGATCAAGCGCCGGATCGGTCTCTCCGAGACCGCCCGTGCGGCAGCCCCTCGCGTGGCGCGGAGTCAGCTCCCCCAAAGGGAGAGCTGTGCCCCGATCCAGGGGGAGGTTGTCAAAAAAATGCACGTTGTGCTTGTGTTGGTTGTAACCGCTTGATAACATCTTTAAACGAGCGGGATATTTTAGGTGCAAACACGAAATTACGAGTTTCAGACTGACTTCCAGCGAGCCTTTGCGCGACGCTTCCGTCGCTTGATCCAGACCGGAACACCCCTCCTGCTGCTCGTCCTGCTCCTCGGCTGCGGCCCCGACACCGAGGACCCCATCGGCGACGACGACGATGTCACGGGCGACGACGACGACGTCACGGGCGACGACGACACCACCGGCGACGACGACGACACCACCGGCGACGACGACGACACGGTCACCGCCCCGACCCTCGAGGCCGACCCGGCGGAGCTGAGCTTCGGCGTCGTGGCCGTCGATGAGGCCTACACCGACAGCTTCGAGCTGCGCGCCATCGGCGAGGACGATGTGACCATCTCCGCGACGGTGCTCTCCGGTGCCAACACCGACGTCTTCTCCATCGGCGACCTCGCCGACACGGTCATCGAGGCCGGGGACAGCCTGGTGGTGGACGTGCAGTACGAGCCCACCGAGCCGGCGACCCACTACGCCGAGGTGGTCGTGCAGTCCGACGGCGAGCCGTCCGTGTTGACGGTCCTGCTCTCGGGTACGGCGCAGCTGGACATCCTGGACGTGGACAACGACGGCGACGGCTACAGCGAGAACGACGGTGACTGCGACGACGCCGATCCCGACAAGTACCCGGGAGCGCCCGAGCTGTGCAACGACGAGGACGACGACTGCGACGGCCTGGTGCCCGCCGACGAATCCGAGGATCTCGACGGCGACGGCGCCATCGGCTGCGAGGACTGTGACGACGCCGATCCGGCGATGAACCTGGTGGACGGCGACTTCGACGGCTGGAGCACCTGCACCGGGGACTGCGACGACACGACCTCCACGGTGAGCCCCGGCGCGATGGAGACCTGCAACGGCGTGGACGACGACTGCGACGGCAACATCTCGCCCGACGAGTTCGCCGACGACGACGTGGACGGCTACCTCGCCTGCGAGGACTGCGACGACAACGACGCGGCAGCGAACCACGACGACGTGGACGGCGACTACGCCACCACTTGCGACGGCGACTGCGACGACTTCAACCCGCAGGTCTACCCCGGCGCCATCGACACCCCCGGCGACGGGGTCGACTCCAACTGCGATGGGATCGACTGATGCAGAGCAGTACCCTCCTGACCTCGCTGACCATCGCCACTGCGCTGCTGCTCGCCGGCCCGGCGGCCGCGGTGCCCTGCGACCACGTGGACTACACCATCACCTGCGGCGACACCATCTCGGTGGAGATGCCCTCGGCCACGTCGGTCATGGAGGACTACTACTTCGTCAGCGGCTACGACGCGGGCGAGTACGTCATGGAGTGGACGGCGCCCGCGGGGATCTCCCGCCTCGACGTGGTCCACGGGAGCCTCGCGGACAACGCCGTGTTCCTGATGGGCCCCAACAGCTGCGACAGCGACGACACCGGATGGTGGAGCGACACCGGC
This sequence comes from uncultured Rickettsiales bacterium, assembly GCA_964425605.1. Taxonomy (GTDB): domain Bacteria; phylum Myxococcota_A; class UBA796; order UBA9615; family CAYRNR01; genus CAYRNR01. The sequence goes on from CAYRNR010000057.1 coordinate 37,798, forward strand.
AACGGCAACATCACGTCCGGGCTCACCGGCGGAGACACCTTCTACCTGGCCGTGGACGCCGACGCCTCCATCCCCCTCGGCTCCTGGGTCAGCGTCTCGTTCATGTGTGACCTCGACCCGTACGAGAACTGCTTCATGGCCGGTGACGAGGACGGCGACGGCCTCGAGGAGTGCGACGATCCCAACTGCGTGAACTACGTCGGCTGCCTGAGCCAGGAGAACTGCACCAACACCATCGACGACGACGGCGACGGCCTGGTGGACTGCGACGACCCGGATTGCGACCACTTCGGCGGCTGCGACCCCGAGGACTGCACCGACGGTGTCGACAACAACGGCAACGGCCTGGTGGACTGCGACGATCCCTGGTGCGTCTTCCAGGGGATGTGCCCCGAGACCGAGTGCGACGACCTCGAGGACAACGACGGCGACGGCCTGACCGACTGTCAGGACAGCGACTGCCCCAACTTCCCCTGCCCCGACGAGGACTGCACCAACGGCGTGGACGACAACCTCGACGGCTGGGTCGACTGCGAGGACCTCAGCTGTGCCTGTGACCCCGTGTGCTGGGGCGGCGAGGTCTGCGACAACGGCGTGGACGACGACGGCGACGGCGCCGTGGACTGCAACGACTGCGAGTGCTTCCAGCAGGACGCCTGCATCGGCGAGGACTGCGGCAACGGCGTGGACGACGAGGGCGACGGGTTCGTGGACTGCGACGATCCCGAGTGCGAGAACCACCCGGACTGCGGGGACTCCGAGACCGGCGAGTGCAACGACTTCGTGGACAACGACTTCGACGGTCTGACCGACTGCGACGATCCCGACTGCATCGAGGACGCCTACTGCACCGGGCTGTGCGACGTCATCGCCGAGCTGAGCTGCGGCGACACCTACAGCTGGACCAGCGTCGGCGACGGCCACACCGACATCTTCCAGGACCACTCCGAGTGCGACGGCTCCGACTCGGCCTTCAACCCCGAGACCGCCTTCGCGATGCCCGACGCCCTCATCCTCGAGGTCGTCGTGACGCCCAGCTCCGGCGACCTCGACGGCGTGGTCCTCCTGGAGAATGCCGACACGGACGAGTGCAACCAGGACCTCGACTGCGTGGCCTCCGCTGGCGCGGGCGAGACCCTGTCCCTGGAGCCCACCTCCGGTGCGGTCGTCTACGCCATCGTCGAGAGCGACGGCAACGAGGCCGAGTTCGACATCACCGTGAACTGTCTGCAGGAGTTCGAGGACTGCGACGAGGCCGGAGACCAGGACGCCGACGGCCTCGACGACTGCGAGGACGACGACTGCGCCGACCACGACTTCCCCGACGCGGACGCGGACGGACACGACTCGTGCACCGACTGCGACGACTCCGACGCGGCGGTGAATTCCTACGCCACCGAGATCTGCGACGACGGCATCGACAACGACTGCGATGGCCTGGTGGACGACGAAGAGAACAGCTGTGGACTGGATGACAACCCTGGCATGGACGACGACGGCCAGGGGTGCTCGTGCAAGCAAGACAACCGGACGGCCGCGCGCAACGGATCGCACCTGATCCTGGCGCTCCTGCTCGCGGCCCTGGGTTTGGTCGTCCGCCGGTGTGACGTCCAAGGAAGGATGGGATGATGGAGAACTGGAGCCATTTCCGGACGCTGTCCGCGATCGTGCTCTCCCTCGTGGCTTCGTGCTGGTTCGCTGGTACGGCAGGCGCTCTGGAGGACCACGAGTGGATGTACCCAGCCTATGGGACGGGATTCGACGGCGGTGATCACATGGTCGCCGACAGCACCTACCGGATGCACGCGTCGGACCAGTCCCTGTTCATCCTGCAGACCTGGTTCGCCGCCGCGCTGAGCATGTGCGAGGAGACCATCTCGGTCGAGGATGCGTGGCAGGGCTGGTACTTCAACAAGGACTATCCGTACCAGTCTTTTGTGAATCCCTCGACCGGCACAGACACCGCTGGGCTCTTTTGTCATACAGGATCCCTCGAGTTTGTGTTCGATACGGCGGGATCTTTCTACGATGACGTCACTTATCACCCCCTGACCTGGGGCCAGCATTGGGACGAGAGCCTGTGGGGCTACCAGCAGGAGGGGTCGGAAGCCCAGGAGGAGAACCTCTTCTGGTACGACACCCTGACCGGCCTGCCCGTCATCCACGTCACCGAGTCGTCCATGGAGGGTGTCTCCGGTGAGGCGAACATCGGTCACCTCTACTTCTGGCCCTACGCCGGCGTCAGCGGGGACTGGGACGAGGCCGTCGGGATCATCGAAGAGGGGTACTACTGCACCCAGGACGACGGCCACTCCTGCTGGAAGGACGTGCTGGTCTACGAGGGCAACAGCGCCTACACCGTGCGTGCGTACTACGTGGTCTACGACGGGGTCGACTCCGACCACAACTGGGACGACGAGCTCCACCCGGACAACGGCAGCCCGCTCAACGACTTCAACATCCTGTGGACGCCCGGCACGTCAGTGCCCGAGTTCAACTACATCGTGCTGTCCGAGGAGCTGAACAACGAGTGCGCCTGCGACCTGGACAGCCGGTGGCACCACACGGACCCGACCCAGTTCCCCTCCAGCGTGTGTGACATCGACATCGAGAACTTCGACGAGCCCAGCGACTACTCGTCCGGGATCGCGTTCCTCAGGGCGCTGGACCTGTGTGACGAGGAGGTCTCCAACGTCAGCCTCCGGCACCACGGCTTCGGCTACGGCATGGACTACGCCCTCGGCGTGACCGACGGTGGCAGCATCGGCGTCCGCACGGACTACGGCACGTCCATGCCGCCGCGCAACGGCGACCGCCTCGTGGTGATGAGCACCGGCGACATCGGCGGCAACACCCAGGGGATGTCCGGCTTCTCCGGCGAGTGGTGGAGCTACTATTCGAGCACCGGCTACATCGACTACGCGCTGCCCGACTACAAGCGCCTGTGCGAGGACGCCATGTGCTGCACGCAGACCGAGCGCCGCTACGACGTCACCACCATCGAGTTCGACATCCTGGTGCCCGAGGGCGCCGAGGGTGTGTCCTACGACGTGGCCTTCTTCACCCAGGAGTACCCCGAGTGGGCCGGCACCTACTACAACGACGGCTTCGAGGCGGTCTTCGAGGACCCCAAGGTCGCCGAGTGGGTCCTGGAGGAGGACTTCACCGGCTACGCCTGTGACGGCGACGGCGACGGGATCTACGAGGCCAACGTCGCGTTCGACGACGCCGGTACGCCGTTGAGGGTGAACAACGACTTCATCAGCGAGACCGACTGTTCCACCTTCGACAACATCATGGACCACAACGGCCACGTGCCCCAGGCCACGGTCACCGATCCCGACTGGGTCTACTCCGGCTACCAGCGGTGCTGCGGTTGGAGCACGGGTATCACCGAGCGCACCTGCGACGTGCCCAACTGGTGGGCCAACTACTACCCCGACACGTGCCCGTCCTTCGGGACCTCCTTCGGTCACTACGGCCTGTGCGGTGGCGGCTACGGCGAGGACTCCGGGGGTACCACCTGGTTGACCAACACCTTCGGTGTGACGGCCGGTGAGACGATGCACGTGCGCTTCTCCGTCTACGACAAGTCGGACGGCATCTTCGACACCACGGTCCTGCTGGACAACTGGATCTGGATGGGCCAGGACCCGGGTTCGCCGGTCCTGTACCAGCCGCCGACCACGGCGTTTGTGGGTTCCCCCAACTAGGCCTCGGAATCGACCCAGGAAAAGGAGACATAGGATGACTACCTACAAGACGATGGCCTGGATAGCCGGTCTTCTGCTGGTCGTTTCGCTGGCGGGCTGTGATCAGGGACAGGACCCCACCACCTACGACGAGGACCTCAAGGCGCAGGTGGAGCTCACACCCGTCCAGGATCTGGCCGCGGAAGGGGAGGTGCTCCAGTTCACGGTCAAGAACGGCCATGGCGAGGAGACCATCCACGAGTACGTGGTGCACGACGGCGAGCTCGAGCCCATCGGCGACGCGCCGCCCATGAACCTGCCGGACTCCCACGACGTGGGCGTCATCCCCGTGTCCATCAACGGCAGCGGCGCGACGCTGTCGCAGCCCACGGCGAGGGACCGCGACAAGGTCTCGAGCTCGGGCGGGACCTGGGCGCCGTCCCAGCTGGAGTCCGGCGTGCCGGAGCTCAGCGTGGACTCGTCGTTCCGCGTGGCCACGGACGAGTTCGTGCGGCAGCTGCAGATCAAGGGACGCAACGTGTCCAGCACGCCGTTCCCGTCCACGGGGCCGACCCGCGCCACCGAGCTGACCCGGGTGGAGATCGACGGCATCGTCGAGGCGGAGGTCTACCAGTTCGACAGCGCACGGAACCTGGACGAGTGGTACAGGGTGGCCTACCAGCTGCACGAGTCGGTGGGGCACGATCCCGAGGCGCGCATCCAGATCAACGGGATGACCATGTTGCGGCTCGGGGACAACGCGGACGAGGAGATAGTCCAGGCGTTCCTGGTCGCCGAACGCACGTCCCTTCAGAACCGCTAGCCTCTCCCCCCTCCAGCGGTCAATCCAATCGCTTGCGAAACCGGAACACGGCCAGGGCCAGGACGCCGAGTCCGAGTCCGGTCAACGCCAGGGCGTCGGGCCACAGCACCTCCAGGCCCACCCCTCGCAAGAAGATACCTCGGATGATCGACAGGAAGTACTTCAGCGGGACGAGGTAGCACACCGGCTGGATCCACGCGGGCATGGACTCGATGGGGAACACGAAGCCCGAGAAGTAGATCATCGGCATCATGAAGAAGAACATCGCCGTCAACATCGCCTGCTGCTGGGTGTGGGTGATGGTGGACACCAGCAGGCCCAGCCCCAGGGTGTTGAGCAAGAACGGCAGGATCAGCAGGTACAGCGTGCCCACGCTGCCCCGGAACGGCACCTCGAACCACAGCACGGCCACCGCCAGGATCACCGTGGACTGGGCGAACCCGATGATCACGAAGGGCATCAGCTTGCCCAGGATCATCTGCACCGGCCGCAGCGGCGTGACGATCAGCTGCTCCATGGTGCCCGCCTCCTTCTCCCTCACCAGGGCCATGGAGGTGAGCATCAGGGTCATGATCACGAGGATCATGCCCATGACCGCGGGCACCATGTAGTTGCGGCTCTTGAGCTCGGGGTTGTACCAGACCCGCGGCTCCAGACTGGGCATCTCCGGCAGCCGGAACCCCATGGCGAGCAGGCGCTCCTCGAGCAGGTCCCGGCCGTACAGGCTCGTCACCAGGGTGGCGGCGCTGAGCCCCTGCGATGCGGTCACGCTGTCGGCGCCGTCCACCAGGATCTGGACCTGGGCGGATCGCCCGGCCAGCACGTCGCTGCCCGTGCCCGGGGGGATGACGAGCCCGACCCCCACCTGACCCGCGGTGAGCTGGGCGTCGAGGTCGTCGGGGTCGGCCGCGTAGGAGATGGGGTCGAAGTTGTTGGAGCCCTCCAGGCGTCGCACCAGCTCGCGGCTGGTCTCGCTGCGGTCGAGATCGCACACCATCAGCGGGATCTCGACCACGTCCAGGGTCGCGGCGTACCCGAAGATCAGCAGCTGGATGGCCGGGGCGACGAACACGATCGGCAACATCCGCCGGTCGCGCCGAAGCTGCAGGAACTCCTTGCGGATCAGGTGTCTCAGCATGGCGACCTCACAGCTTGATCCTCGAGGCACGGACCGAGGCCAGCGCCAGGATGACCATCGAGAAGATCGACAGGGACAGCAGGGGCCGCCAGATGTCCTGGATCTCGGCTCCGCGCAGGATCACGCCACGCACCAGCGCCACGAAGTAGCGCGCCGGCACCGCGTAGCTGATGGCCTGGATGACCGCGGGTGTGCTGTCCAGCGGGAACACGAACCCCGACAGCAGGAACGTCGGCAGCAGCGTCGAGATCACCGCGGCGAAGAACGCCACCTGCTGGCTGTCGGTCACCGTGGAGATGAACAGCCCCTGGCCCAGCGCGGCCAGGCAGAACATCAGCGACATGAACCCCAGCAGCAGCAGCGATCCGCGCACCGCCACGCCGAACAGCACCCACCCCGTGCCCACCAGCAGCGCGGCCGCGGCCAGCGAGACCAGCAGGTAGGGCAGCGTCTTGCCGAGGATCAGCTCCGGCGCCCTGACCGGCGACACCAGCACCTGCTCGATGGTGTTGCGCTCCCGCTCCCGCACCACGGCCAGCGCCGTGGAGATCGTCGCCGAGATCATCAGCACGAACACCATCAGCCCCGGCACCAGGAACATGGACGAGCGGAGCTCGGGGTTGTACCAGATCCGCGGTACCGCGCTCAGCGGCGCATCCGGCACCCGCATCCCCGTGCGCTCCACCTGCTCGGTCACCACGGCCATCGCGAACGTGTTGAAGTGGGCGTTGAGGTAGCCCAGGGTGGTGGACGCCGACTGGGAGTTCGAGCCGTCCAGCAGCGCCTGGACCGTCGCCCCCTCGTTCGCCACCACCTTCCTCCCGAATCCCCGCGGGATCACCACCACCGCGTCCGCGATCCCCCCGTCCAGCACCCGCGTCACGTCCCCGTCCGCCTCCAGCGTCTCCACCAGCGTGAACGACTCCGCCCCCAGCAGCGCCTCGATCACCTGCCGGCTCTCCGGCGTCCGGTCCTGATCCAGCACCGCCAGCGGCACGTTCTTGACGTCGAAGCTCAGCGCGTAGCCGAACACCAGCAGCAGGATCGCGGGGAGGAAGACGAGGATGAACAGCGTGCGCCAGTCGCGGAGCAGCTGGCGGAGTTCCTTTCTGGCGATGGCGTATAGGCGGATGGGGTTCATGGGTTACTCGACGTCCACCCCCACCGCCCGCCGTATCCCCGCCTCCGCGATCCGCAACTTCGTCTCCGCGTCCAGCGCGTCCAGCTTCGCCTTCGACAACGCCGTCTGTGCTTCGAGCACGTCCACGTTGCGGGCCATGCCCTCGCCGAAGTTCAGCTGCACCAGTCGCAGGCTCTCCTCGGCCAGGGCGACGGCCTCGTTGGCCACGACGACCATCTCGTCGGCCTCGCGCCGGGCGGCCTGGGCCTGGTCGATCTGGAGCTCGATGCCGTCGACGAGCTGGCGGCGGGTGGCGTCGATCTGGTTGAGCCCTGCGCGGGCGCGCCGGTTGTTGTGGAGGGCGGCGCCGCGGTCCCAGAGCTTCCACTGCATGCCGACCATGAAGTCGGCGGACCAGTAGAACTCGGGCTCGTTGGCCCGGTCGGGGTTCTTGAGATAGACGTTGCCGTACAGGGCGAACGAGGGGAGCCACGACGCCCAGGCGCCGCCTGCGGCGTGGCGGGTCGAGAGGTACTGCTGCTCCAGGACCCGCATCTCGGGTCGAGACTCGAACGCCACGTCGTTCAGGGCGACGGGATCGTCGGGGAGGTTCAGGGTGAGGCCGCCCCCCGAAGTGTCGAGCTCCACGGTCTCGTCGTCGGGGATGTGGACGATCATCCGGAACGCGTTCTCGGCGAGTTCGGCCCCCTGGCGCGTCTGGAGCTGGGTCAGCTTCAGCGAGGCGAGCTGGACGCGGGCTGCCATCAGATCGGACTGGGACGCCAGGCCCACCTCGACGAAGTTCTCGAGCAGGCCGACGTGGGTCTCGGCGGTCTCGATGGCCTGGGTGGTCACCTCGAGGGCCTGTCGGGCGAGGGCCAGTTTCCAGAACAACTCCTCGGTCTGGTAGGAGACCTCGTGGCGCGTGACCCGCTCCTCCTCCCGGGCGGACCGCAGCTGGGCCACGGCCATGGCGCGCTGGCGGTGGAGTCCGGTGCCGGCGAAGAGGATCTGTTCACCCTGGAGCTGGAACTGGATGTGGTCCTGGCGGCCCATCTCGAGCTGTAACGTGGACGGCGCGAAGTCGTCCATCGACACCCCGGGGATCCCCTGGAGCATGTCCAGGACGGATTCGGGGAACAGCATGGTGGGGTCGAACTCCATCTCCACGTAGGGAGCGGTGTCCATGTGGACCCAGCCACCGCTGAGGGTCACCGCGGGGAACAGGGCCGCCAGCGCCTGGTCGGCCTGGGCCTGGGTTCCGTCGGTCTTGGCCTCGGCCGCGGCCACGGCGTCGCTGCGCAGCACCGCGTCGGACACGGCCTCGTGGAGGGTGTAGGTGCGGGCCTCGGCCGTGGCTGCTCCCAGCACGACGGTCAGGCACAACAATCGGTACGACAACGTCCTCATCAAGCGACCTCCTTGCCCAGCAAGTGGAGGAAAACGTCTTCCAGGGAAGGCAGGATGGGAGACACGCGCTCCACGCGTACTCCCGCGTCGGTCAGGGTTCCACGGATACGGTCCTCGCCGCGCTCGCGGTCGGGCGTACTCACGTGGACGGTGGTTCCGAAGATGGAGATGCCGTGGACGAACGGCTGCGCTCGCAGCAGCTCCAGGGCCCGGGCTGCCGGCTGGCAGGCCACCTCGAGGTGGAGCAGATCCCCCAGCTGCTGCTTGAGCTGCGTGGGGCTGCCCTCGGCCACGACGCGGCCCTCGTCCATCAGGGCGATGCGGTGGCAGTGCTCGGCCTCGTCCATGAAGTGGGTGGTCACGAACACGGTCTTTCCGTCGGCGGACAGGCGGTAGATCTGGTCCCAGAAGCGCCGCCTCGCCACGGGATCCACCCCGCCGGTGGGCTCGTCGAGGAACACCACGGGCGGTTCGTGCAGCAGGGCGCAGGCCAGGGCCAGCCGCTGGCGATACCCGCCGGACAGCTCGCTGGCCAGCACGGCCTCGTTGCCGCGCAGCTCGGCCATGTCCAGCGCCCACTCCACCTGGGACGTCAGCTGCTTGCGCGCGAGCCCGTAGACCCCGCCGAAGAACCGGAGGTTCTCCTGCACGGTGAGGTCCAGGTACAGCGAGAACCGCTGGGACATGTAGCCGATGTGGCGCTTGACGCTCTCGGGGCGACGGGCCACGTCGTACCCGGCCACCTCGGCCCTGCCGGCGGTGGGGGACAGCAGCCCGCACAGCATGCGGATGGTCGTGGACTTGCCCGCGCCGTTAGAGCCCAGGAAGCCGTAGATCTCGCCCGCCTCCACGGCCAGGGACACGTCGTCCACGGCGACGAAGTCGCCGAAGCGGCGTGTGAGGTTCCACGCGGCGACGGTCACCTGGCTCATGACGCCTCCTTCACCAGGTCGATGAACACGTCCTCGAGCCCCGCCGTGATCCGCTGGGCCGCGCGCACCTGCACGCCGGCGGCCGTGAGCCTCTCCGTGAAGGTGTCGGCGGCCTGGTCGGCGGGCGCCCCCGGGTCCAGCAGCACGTGGAGCCGGTCCCCGAAGGAGTGGACCGCGGCCACCCCTGGCGCGCCCTCGAGCTGCTCGGCGGCGAGACGCACAGGGCTGCACACCACCTCGAGGACCTGCAGCGGCGAGTCCTGTCGCAGCCGCCCCGGCTCCCCGCAGGCCAGCACCCGGCCCTGGTCCATCAGCGCCACCCGCGAGCAGCGCTCGGCCTCGTCGAGGTACGGCGTGCTCATGACGATGGTCAGGCCCCGGCCCAGCAGGGCCGTCAGGATGGACCAGAAGTCCCGTCGCGTGATCGGGTCCACGCCTGTGGTGGGTTCGTCCAGTAGCAGCAGTTCGGGCTCGTGCACCAGCGTGCAGATCAACGACAGCTTCTGGCGCATACCGCCGGAGAGGCGGTCCGCGAGGCGGTCGCGGAACGGCGCGAGCCGCGTGAACTCCAGCAACGACTCCTTGCGCTCCTTCGCCTCGGCGCCGCGCACGCCGTGGATGTCGGCGAAGAAGTCGAGGTTCTCGGCGATGGTCAGGTCTCCGTACAGGCTGAACCGCTGGGAGACGTACCCGATGCGCGGCTTGATGGCGTCGATGTTCGCCGGGAGCCCCTGGCCGAAGACGTCGATGTCGCCCGAGGAGGCCTCCAGGAGACCGCACAGCAGGCGGATCAGGGTGGTCTTGCCCGCGCCGTCCGGCCCCACCAGCCCGAAGCTCTCCCCCGCGCGGATCGACAGGCTCACGCCGTCGAGCACGAAGGGCAGCTCGGGCCGGTACTGGTGCCGCAGGTCGCGGATGGCCACCGCCTCGTCCATCAGCCCACCTCGGCCACGGTCGCGGGGGCGGAGCCGATGACCGCGTCCGCGGGGAGCCCCGGCTTGAGGTAGCCGTCGGGGTTGTCCAGCTCCACCTCGACGCCGAACACCAGCTTCACCCGCTCGTCCTTGGTCTGGACGTTCTTGGG
>CAYRNR010000058.1:0-47903 GCA_964425605.1 uncultured Rickettsiales bacterium
CGTCGCCGGTGATGTCGTCGTCGTCGCCGGTGATGTCGTCGTCGTCGCCGGTGATGTCGTCGTCGTCGCCGGTGATATCGTCGTCGTCGCCGGTGATGTCGTCGTCGTCGCCGGTGATGTCGTCGTCGTCGCCGGTGATGTCGTCGTCGTCACCCACGGGGTCGCCCCCGTCCCAGAATCCGATCCAGTCCACCTCACCGCGGTCGGGGCAACCCACGAACAGGACCATCGCGGCCAGGACACCCAGGCTACGCGTCGGCGCGCCGCCGAACCGGACACTCTCGAACCAGCTCATCGGAGTTCTCCAAGCTGTACACCCACGCGAACGCCTCCCCCGAAGAAGGGGCGCACGAGATAACCACCGCCCAGCTGCGCGCCGAGCACGAGGCGCCCCTCGCCGAGGGCGACGCGGACGCCCACCTCGCCCCCGATCCCCACGTCGATCCGCGCCTCTCCGCCGTAGCCGCTGAGGACCATCGGCACCTGTCCGCCGAAGGAGACCCGGACCCGGCCCAGGGGCATCGATCCCCCGACGCCCACGCCGAACCCCGGCACGCGGACGGTGCCCTCCTCGTACCCGCCCAGGCCCAGCTGGACACGGCCCGTGACCTCGATCCGGCGCAGCGGCAGGAGTCGCACACCGATCAGGGGGCCCGCCGTGGTGAGGCCAGCGCTGTTGGCGAAGTGCTCCACGACCGCTCCCGCCTCCAGGGCCACCGGAGCCCAGTAGGCGGTCTGCGCCGGGGGTTCCACGACGACCTCGGCGGTCGCCTCGCTCGTGGCCTCACCTGCGGCCTCACCCGCAGTGGCCTCGACCGGCGCGGGCTCGCCTGCCCCCTCTCCGGTGATCGGCTCCCCGGCCGCCTCCGTGGCCTCCCCGCCGCCGGCCGGCTGATTGTTCAAGGCCCAGCGGCAGCGGATGATCAGCTCCGTGGCGCGGTTCACCTCGGCCATCTCGAAGCCCGCCTCCAGATAGCGCTCGGACTCGGCGATGGCCTCCTCGTACATGCCGAGCTCGAAGAAGCACTCGGCCACGTGGAGCATGGCCTGGGCGAGGCTCGGATCGCCGGACAGGGCGAGCTGGAAGCGCGCGATGGCGCCCTCGAAGTCGCCGGCCTCCTTGAGGTCGAGGGCCTCGAAGAACAGGGTCCGTGGTTCCTGCGCCGACGGCTCCACCGGCTGGGCGGCGGCTGGCGTGGCGGCGAGGAAAACACCCGTGATCAGCATCCATATCAAGCTCTTCGGCTCGCGCATGGGTGTCCCTTTCATGCGGGTCCATGGTAGCACAAGGGGACCGCACTCCCTCCCCCCGCGGGAGCCCGGCGCGACGCTCGCGAGGGGAGTACAATGGCCCGGCGAACACCGATGGGAGGGCATGCGTTTCCCGTGAGCGACGTCGCAGCACCCGGTCCCAAGATCTTCGGCAAGTACCGGCTCGTGAGCTTGCTGGGCCGGGGCGCGTTCTCCACGGTGTACAGGGCGGAGCTGCACAGCAGCTACGGGTTCCGCAAACGCGTGGCGATCAAGGTGATGCGGCGCCGGCTGAGCAGCACCAACGAGCCCGCGTCCCAGGAGTTCCTCAACGAGGCCCGCCTCGGCGCCGCCGTACAGCACCCGAACCTGGTCGAGTTCTACGAGTGCGGCCGCGTGGGCGATCGACTCTACATCGCCATGGAGCTGGTGGAGGGGCCGAGCCTGGCCGAGCTGGTCAAGGTGTCGCCGAATCTCGGCGCGACCATCGAGGACGACGTGGTCCTGGCCGTGGCCATGCAGTGCGCACGCGGCCTGCGCGCCCTGCACATGGCCGTGGTGGACGATCAACCCATCCGGGCCATCCACCGCGACCTCAAACCCGGCAACATCCTGCTGTCGCCTGCGGGTCAGGCCAAGCTCACCGACTACGGGGTCGCCCGGTACGCGGCGGATTCGTACGAGACGATCACCGCGGACGGCCCGCTGGGCTCGCCGCTGTACATGTCGCCCGAGCAGGCTCGTGGTCAGGAGCTGACCCAGGCCTCGGACATCTTCTCCTTCGGCACGACGATCCTCGAGCTGATCAACGGTCGGCCGGTGTTCGGTTCGAGCACCATCGAGGGGGTCGTCCGTAACGTGGACCGCGGGGACGTGGGCGACGCGCTGATGGGGGCGCGCGCGCGCTTCCCGACCCTCGTGCCCGTCCTGGAGAACTGCCTCCTCACCGATCCCACGAACCGCATCGCCCACGGCGGCGCCCTCGTGGAAGCCCTCAAGGACGTCGAACCGCCGCCGTTCGCCGACGAGCACGTCGCTTCCCTCGCCACGCAGGTGTTCCGCGCCGTGGAGTTCCAGCGTGAGGCGCTCCGCCGCAACCCCATCGAGCAGTTCTGGAGCAAGCTCGACGACGACGAGGATAGCGTCTCGGTTCCGATCCAGCCGGCTCTGGAGCCCGAACCGGCTTCCGCTGACCTCGATGGGGAAGACGGAGACGGCGCGCCAGCTGAAGGCGGGTTCGCGAGGGGCAGCCGGCGGTGGAAGGGCCTCGTCGCGTTGCTGCTGCTGGCCGTGCTCGCGCTGATGTACTGGAACATCCGCACCCAGCAGAGCTCCGGCGGCGACGGGGAGGCCGCCGATGACGAGCCCGATCCGGTGGTCGGCACCGTGCCCGGCCACGTGGACCCACCTGTCGAGGCGGACACCGCGCTCGACCCGGCCTCGGCGCCTCCGGATGACGGCGCCAGCGACCACGAGGAGCCGTTGGAGGCCCCGACTCCGGAGCCGGTGACTCCCCCGGAGGCCCCCCCCGACCCGGTCGTGGCCCCCGCCCTTCCGACGACCCTCGGCCACACGCCCGTCACTCGCGGGATACGCGGTCAAGCCACCGCGCTCCCCGCGACCGTCGCGCCAGCCGGCCGCACCGTGTTCACCCTGTGGTTCCGCGCGGCACCGTCCGGCGCCTGGCAGACCCGCGCCGTGGAGGGGGGCGACGGGGGCGCCGTCACCCTGACCATCCCCACCGGCGCCTGGCTGCCCGAGGACGCCCGCGACGTGGACTACTTCATCGAGATGACAGGGGCGGACGGTGTCGTCCGCAGTGGCTCGGCAGCGCGCCCCCACCGACTCACCCTGTACTGAGGACTACCGCTTGAGCTGATACTCGAAGCGACCGTCGTCGAGGCTGCGAACGTCCACCACGGTGAACATCTCGCGGTCGAAGATGACCACGTTGCGCACGTCGGCGTCGATGCGGGCCGGGTGCCTCACGAGCACCTCGTCGTCCTTCACCCATTCGACGTCCTCGCTGTACAGATCGTCGATGCGCAGCTCCGGGAACAGCACCGCGGTGACGATCTTCTCGGCCTGCTCGGAGGTCAGCTCGGGGAAGTCCAGCGCGAGCAGGTCGGCCAGGGACGGCATCGACGCCTCCTCGCCGTCCAGGGAGAACCGCCAGCCCCCGCGCACGGATCGTTCGTACTCCCGGATGGAGACCTCGGCGAAGAACGTGGCCGCGCCCATCATGCTCGCGCGCAGGATGCGCTTCTCACGCAGGGACTGCACGAAGGTGGCGGCGCACATGGGGTCGAAGTGGGTGTCCATGCCCTCGCGGATGCGCTCCAGCGCGTCCTCGACCGACAGGGGGCGGCGATAGGGGCGGTTGCTGACCATGGCGTCGTACGCGTCCACCACGGCGAGGACCCGCGACTCCAGGGGGATGTCGCCGCCCACCAGCCCGTCGGGGTAGCCGCTGCCGTCCACGCACTCGTGGTGGTGCCGCAGCACCTCGGCCGTCTCCGCCATGCCGGGAATCCGTTCGACGAGCTCCGCCGCGCGCCCCGGGTGCAGCTTCACCTCGGCGAACTCCTCGTCGGTCAGCGGCCCGGGCTTGGTGAGGATCTCCCTGGGGACCTCCACCTTGCCCAGGTCGTGGAGCAGCGCGGCCCTGAACAGCAGGTCCACCCGCGGCTCGTCCAGGCCCAGGGCGCGGCCCAGGGACACGGCGTACTGGCACACGCGCTCCGAGTGGCCCCAGGTGTACAGATCCTTCTCGTCGATGGCGCGGGCGAGGTCGCGCAGGCTCCGCTCACCAGCGTCCGACAGCAGTCGGATCCTCTCCTCGAGATCCATGTCTTCCTCGTGCCCACCCCGCGAAGGCCGGCGACCCCTCGAACCCGCCCTCACCCCCAAGGATACCGCCGCAGCCTGCGCCGGGGGAAATGCGTTTCCAAACGCGCACGCAACAACTATAGATGTACACACGGCGACAAGGACGGGGCATGCAACGGCCACGCACATCGATCTCACTGCTCCTCGCACTGTGCGCGCTCCTGTGCGCCCGGCCCGCCGGCGCCCAGGTCGAGCACGTATTCATCGTGGTCATCGACGGGCTGCGCGCGGCCGAGGGCTTCGACGACCCGGACCACCAGTTCGTCGGCGCGATGGTGGACGAGCTCCTGCCCCAGGGCGCCCTGCTGAGCTACCTGGAGGTGCGCGGCCAGACCCTGACCCTGCCCGCTCACCAGGTCTTCGTCACCGGCACCTACGCGGACTGCGGCAACACCTGGGCGTACGAGGACCGCCTGTTCCTCGCGCCCCGCGTGCCCACGATCTTCGACGCCTACCGCCAGCACACCGGCGCAGACCCCGAGCAGAGCTGGGTGCTGTCGAACACGCCGCTGGTGGGACACGACTGCGAACACACGCTGATGCCGGGGTACGACCTCGAGCGGGCGGCGGCGGCGGTGGTGGACTTCTCGTACACCGAGTCCGACGACTGGGTGTGGGACCAGGTGGAGACGGCGCTGGCGCAGGGCGAGGTGGACCTGATGCTCGTCAACCTCCATGAGGTGGACCGCATGGGCCACTCCCAGGACTGGGACGGCTACCTGGAGAAGTCCCTCGCCGGGTCCAACGCCGCGGTCCAGTTCTGGAACCGATTGCAGGCCGATCCGGTCTACGCCGGCAACACCGTGCTGCTGATCACCACCGACCACGGACGCCACCGGGACGACGTGGACAACGGCTTCATCGGCCACGGCGACGCCTGCACGGGCTGCCGCCAGGTCTTCTTGCTCGCGCTGGGACCCGGCATCCGCCAGGGTTACGTCAGCGGCGAGGCCTACTCCTTCCTCGACGTGGCTCCCACCGTGGCCCACCTGATGGACATCCCCTTCCCCTACCACCGGGGCCGGGTGATCACCGAGATCCTCCAGGACGGCGCCTCCGTGGACCCGGGCCCGGGCGGCGCGTTCCACCCCCACGCCTCTGCGGCGGGGGACGTCCGCGTGCGGGCGTACGAGTTCCAGGACACCTCCCTGGCCGACAACGAGGGCGCCCACCAGGTCGTCGTCGAGCTGTCCCTGGACGGCGGTGAGAGCTGGACCACCACCGAGATGGGCGGCGATCTGACCGTGCAGCGGTCGCCGATCACCTGGACGGACGGGGAGGTCACCCTCGTCGGCTGGCAGGAGTACACGGTCAAGGGCGAGGCCTGGTACCACCGGCTGTTCCGCCTCGGCGCCCAGTCCACCGAGTGGGAGGACGTCTTCCACGAGGCCATGGCCGGCTCCGGGACGCCGGTGGCCAGCGTCCTGATCGTGCCCGAGGGGACCGATCTGTTCCTCTTCGAGGGCAACCCGCGGACCGAGGTGTTCCGGACCTGGGTCAGCGACGACGCCGGCTACACCTGGTCCGAGAACATCCAGGTGTCCACCATCCGCCGCCACTTCCCGCGCGACACCCGCCTGGCCCAGGCGGACGGCGCCTGGGTGCTGGCCTACAGCGCGCACACGGCGTTCGAGCCCAACGAGAAGGACCCCAACGAGAACACCGAGATCTTCTGGCAGCGATCCGAGGACCAGGGCCAGACCTGGGGCACCGAGGATCGAATGCTGGAGGACCCCGCTCCCTCCATCCAGCCGGTCATGACGACCGACGCCGACGGCAACCTGCACCTCGTCTGGGCGGACATGGCCAGCGGCGAGTTCGAGATCTTCCACGCCGCGTCTCCCGATGGCGGCCAGTCCTTCTCCCCTCCCCTCCCCCTCACCTTCGACTCGGTCGGCGCCTGGGAGCCCACCGTCGCCGCCGACGGCGAACGCCTCTACGTGGCGTGGTCGGAGTTCGACGACCTCGACTCGGCGACCATCCGCCTCGCCGCCCTCGACGGCGACACGCTGGTGGACGAACGTCAGCTCTCCGCGGACGGCCTCGTCGCGCGGCAGCCCCACATCACACCCCTGGGGGACTGCACGTCGTGGATCACCTGGTCCGAGAGCGATCTGCAGGGCCCATGGGAGCTGGGCTCCACAGTCGTCGCCACGGCTGGACTCCCCGTCACCGCGGCCCAGGGCTCGGTGCAGCCCGCTGTCCTGCACGCGGGCCAGGGTGCCCAGACCCTCACCGTCACGCTCCAGCTGGAGATCGGCGAGGACGACCGCGGCGCGGACCTGCTCGAGGTCCTCCTCCCCGAACCCCTCGTCGCGGTCGAGGGCACCGCCGCCGTGGACCTGGACGGCGATCCCATCGAGGGGCAGGCCGCCCTCGTGGATCACACGCTGTGGTTCCAGTTCGAGGTCCCGGTCCAGCACGACGGCGCCCGCCTCGACCTCCGCCTCGACGTGGACCCCGGCGCCGCCTCCGCGGCCCCCGATCCCCTCCAGATCCGGATCCACCGGGGCAACGAACCTTGCGCGGTCGAGGCGGTGGGGGACCTCCAGGTGCTCGTCAGCGAGACCGGCGACGACGACGATGACGCGACCGTGGGGGACGATGACGTGAGCGTCGGGCCTGGGGACGGGTGCGAGTGCGCGACATCGGGACGATCGTCGGTCTGGCCGCTGGCAGCGCTGCTACTGCTCGCCCTCAGCCGGCGTCGTACTCCCGCCCCTTCCAGGTGACCGCGCCGCCGGTCGCGGCCCGCCGCGCCGAGTCCACGATGATCCCGGCGAGCATCAACGCGGCGAGGGGATGCAACACGATGGAGAGCACCGACGGTGGCGCGGCGCGCCGGATGACCAGCACCCTGTAAGCCACCTGCGCGCACACGGCCGCCGCAGAGACGCCGAGCAGGATCGGATGGACCGCACCTGCGCACAGCAACGCGATTCCCACCGTCACCGCGACGACCGGCAAGACCCCGGTCAGTAGCAGATAAATCAACGCCGCGATCACCACGGGCGCGCGACCGAGCAGACCTGCGTAGAAGTTCTTCGTCCACCCCGCACGGATCTCGCGCAGGGACGTGTACATCCGCGCCTCCATCAGATCCAGGGTGTCCAGCAGGCGATACCGCAGGCCCTTCGCCTTGACCCGCCTGGCGAACGCCATGTCCTCCACGATGCTGTCCTTGACCGCCTCGAAGCCGCCCGCCTCCTCGTAGGCGTCCGCGCGCACCAGGATGAACTGTCCGTTGGCGATGCAGTCCGGCCTCGCCAGGTCGTTGACCCGGCGCGGATCGCTGTGCGTCAGGATGAAGTCCAGGATGAACGGCTGGAGGACCCGCTCCCAGAACGTCACCGTCTGGAGCCTCCCGAACCACGAGACCATCACGGCGTCGTGCTCCGCGGCCGCCCCCAGGGCGCAGGTCAACGCCTGGGGGGCCAGGGTCACGTCGGCGTCGACCGTGAGGAGCCACTCTCCGCGGGCCTCGGCCACGGCCTGGTGCAGGGCGTGGCACTTCCCCTTCCAGCCCTCGGGCAGCGCCGCGCCGGCGATGCGGCGGACGCGGGTGTCACGCGCTGCGAGATCGCCGACGATCTCGGAGGTCCGATCGCGCGAGCGGTCGTCCAGCACGAGGACCTCGAACGACGGGTGGTCCTGCGCGAGGACCGCGCGCACACAGCGCCCGATGTTGTTCTCCTCGTCGCGGGCGGGGATCAGGACGCTGACCAGCGGCGCGCTGGATGTCTCGTGGGGGTCGAACTGTCCGGCGCGTATGCGGAAGGGGGAGGTGCTCGAACGGCGGGCCTCGCCGATTCTCGCCAGCCAGTGCAGCAGGGCCAGGATCGCGAGGACGGTGAGGGCGATCGTCATGGGTGACGGCTAGGCCGTCAGGACCGCCCGCACGTGCTCCATCGCCATGTCGATCTCCTCGCGGGTGATCACCAGCGGCGGGGCGAACCGGATCACGTCCTCGTGGGTCTCCTTGCACAGCAGGCCGCGGTCCATCAGCGCCTCGCAGTAGGGACGGGCGCCGCCGGCCGACTTCTTCAGCTCGACGCCGATCAGCAGGCCGCGACCGCGCACCACGTCGACCAGGGGCGATTCCATGGCACGCAGCTGCGCCCGGAAGTACTTGCCGAGCTCCTCGGCGCGCTCGTCGAGCTTGTCCTCGACGAAGATGCGCAGGGCCTCGCGGCCCACCGCAGCGCCCAGCGGGTTGCCGCCGAAGGTGGAGCCGTGATCGCCGGGTCGGAAGACCTTCATGATGTCCTCGGTGGTGACCACCGCGGAGACGGGGTAGACGCCGCCGCCGAGGGCCTTGCCCAGGATCAGCACGTCGGGCTTGGCGTCCTCGTGCTCGTAGCAGAACTTGCGGCCCGTGCGGCAGAAGCCGGTCTGGATCTCGTCGAAGACGAGGAGGACGCCGCGGGCCTTGCAGATGTCGCGCACCTCGCGGAGGTAGCCGTCCGGCGGCACGATGACCCCACCCTCCCCCTGGATCGGCTCGACCATGAACGCGACGGTGTTGCGGTTGATGGCGGCCTCGAGGGCGGCCGCGTCACCGTACGGGATGCGCACGAAGCCGGGCGTCAGGGGGCCGAAGCCCTCCTTGTACTCGTCCTCGGAGGAGAAGCTGATGATGGTGGTGGTGCGGCCATGGAAGTTGCCGTCGCAGACGATGATCTCGGCGCAGTCGGGCTCGACGTCGAGGTTCTGATAGCCCCACTTGCGGACCATCTTGATGGCCGTCTCCACCGCCTCGGCGCCGGTGTTCATCGGCAGCGCCATCTCGGCGTCACAGTACTCGCACAGCTCCTCGAAGAAGGCGCCGAGCTGGTCGTTGTGGAAGGCGCGCGAGGTCAGGGTGACGCGGCCAGCCTGCTCCACCAGGGCCTGGATGATGTCGGGGTGGCGATGGCCGTGGTTGACCGCGGAGTACGAGGACAGCATGTCCATGTACCGCTTGCCGTCCACGTCCTCGACCCAGATGTGTTCGGCCTTGGCGATGACCACGGGCAGAGGGTGGTAGTTGTGGGCGCCAAAGCGCTCGGTGACCTCGATGATGCGATCGGATTCGGACATCTGACCTCCACGGCGACCAGCCCCATCCCGATGAAGATTGGTGAATGGATCCGGCCCCTTTGTCAAGGGGCCGCGCGCGGGATGGCGAGAATATGGGCGGGGACCTCGGTGTAGCCGGGCACCGTGGCCTCCTCGTGGCCGTCCACCCACAGCTGCGCCGAGGTGCCCCCGTCCAGGGTCATGGCGTACTCGCAGCCCAGACCGCCGCGGTCGGTGCTACGGGCCATCAGGTGGGCCATCTCCGAGAACGACAGGCCGTTGAACACGGTGTCGGTGACCGCGAACAGCACCCTCCCGCGGTCGTCGATACACACGGCGGCGCGGCGGTCGATGCGCCAGGGCTCCTCGAAGCCCTCCACCTCCGCGCCCTCGCGCACCAGCAGCGGCGTGGTCTGCAGCGCCTCGGTCACACCCACGAGGGGCAGGCCGGCCGCGTCGGCCACGAAGGGCACGCCGTCGCGGACGCCGAACACGGCCCGGCCCGGGCTCCGGGCCAGGGTCCCGGAGACCTGGACGCCGCCGGAGATGAGCAGACCCAGGGGCTGGCCGTCGGCGTCGAAGTATCCGCCGTCGATGGCTGCGGCTGCGCCGTAGTGCTCCCCCACCTCGGAGACCCACCCCGATGCCGGTGACGTCGTGCGCACCGTGAACCGGAAGTGGGCCGGATCCAGGCGCACGGCCACGAGCTCGACGTCGGAGAGGTTCCGCGGCCGGGTCACCACGAGCCGGTGCAGCTCGAGGCCGGGCTCCAGCTCCGTCCAGGTGCCGCGGTCCACCACGGTCAGGGGGCCGCCCATGTCCCCGACCAGGGCGTAGTAGTCCTTCACCAGGGTGCGCAGCAGACGGTGACCGCGCCCCTCCCGCAGGCCGAGGACGCCGGTCGCGAGTGCGACGAGCAGCGCGAACAGCACCAGGGTGCGCCGGCGGAGTCTCGGAGGGGTCGCGGAGCGGGTCACAGGCTGAAAATAGCATCGGGACACGAGATGCAGCTATCCTGGAGTCCATCGAAGCTTCGCGGGAGAGACATCATGGGGAAGATCAGGATACTGGCGGGGTTGGCGTTGGTGGCGTGGCTGGGTTGTTCGTCCTTCGACGACAACTACGAACCCATCTGGGACGACGACGACGACAGCGCCGGTGACGACGACGACCACGTGGGCGACGACGACGATCAGGTGGGCGACGACGACGACCACGTGGGGGACGACGACGACGCGACGGGGACGCCGATCATACGTGTCGATCCCGAGTCGATCCCGATGCAGGTGGAGGTCCTGGACGAGCTGCCGGCGACCGCGGACCTCACCATCTTCAACGACGGCGACGCCCCGCTGACCATCCTCTCGGTCAGCCAGACCCTGTACACCAACGGCATCGACATCTCGTCCTACGGCGGTGAGATCGGACCCAGCGCGCACTACACGATATCCCCCGCGGTGACCGTGGAGTGCCACGCCGAAGGCCTGCTCAACGAGACCATCGAGATCGCGAGCAACGACATGCTCAACAACCCGCTGGAGGTGCCGGTCATCGTCGACTGCGTCCCGGCAGGTTGATTTAGTTTTTCCATTTTCTCCGACCCGGTGTGTCCAAACGGGTGAAAGCAACCTGAAAGGAGACACCCGATGCGATTCCTCACCACCACCCTCTTTGCCACGATCTTCTCCCTGAGCCTGGTCGCCTGCGACACGGACTCCACCACGGATGACGGGGACCTCACCCAGAGCGCCGAGGAGGCCATGACCTACGTCGACGCGGAGCTCACCGCGGCCGAGATGGAGCGCGATCCGGCGCTGCTCGAAGACACACGCCTCATCGAGGAGGCCGAGGCGATCGCCGAGTTCGCCGAGGAGCACGGCTGCGACGTGCACGGCGTCCTCGGGGGCGTGTACCTGGCGTCCGAGGACGAGGACGGCGGCACCCTCCACGGCCGCTGGTTCAAGCTCGACCGCAGCCTCGGCGGTGACCTCGACGGCCTCTACGCGCCCGATCCCGACGCCGGCGGCGGCGTCTTCGAGGGGGACTGGGAGGCCTCGGACGGCCAGGTCGGCACGCTCTTCGGGGATTACTACGGCGCCGACATGGGCCACGGCGACGGCGTGTTCCTGGGCCAGTACGCGGGCGACGGGGCCGGGATGCTCGGCGGTCTGTGGTACGAGCTGCTCGAGGACGGCGGGCTCTTCTTCGGCGTCTGGGGGCAGTGCGGTGACGACGCGACGGAGATCGAGGAGGGGTCCTACTAGTCTGCTACCCTCGTCTCCATGAGACGCACCCTCCTGCTGGCGATCGTCGGTTCCCTCCTCCCCTCCACCCCCGTGCTCGCTCAGGACTTCGATGCGGGCCCCTACGTCCAGCACGTGACCACGTCCGAGGCCTGGATACTCTGGGAAGCCGCTGGCTCCGGTGAGGTCGAATGGGGGACCTCGACGGACCTCGGCGAGCAACAGAGCGGAGAGACCGTCGACGGGGACATCCGGGAGGCCCAGCTGACCGGCCTGAGCCCGGCCACCCGCTACTACTATGCGGTCGGCGCGGGGGACGGCGACAGCGCCATCCACCACTTCACCACGCCCCCACAGGACCGGGAGGCGTCGTTCCGGTTCGCCGCGGTCAGCGACGTGCAGCAGGACGGGGACAACCCCGACAAGTACGACGAGGTCCTCCACCAGGGCATCGTCGACCACCTCGCCGCGCAGTACGGGGGCGATCTCGACGAGGACCTCGCCTTCGTGCTCGTGGCCGGCGATCTGGTGGACAACGGCTGGAACCAGGACCAGTGGCGGCACGACTTCCTCGCGCCCGGCCAGGATCTGATGGCCGAGGTCCCCTTCTACCCGGTGCTGGGCAACCACGAGGCCAACGCGCCCTACTTCTTCCACTACTTCCACCTCCCCGACAACGCCGCGGAGGGGTACGAGGAGCACAGCTGGACCTTCGACCGCGCCAACGTCCGCGTGATCGGCCTGGACTCCAACAGCATCTTCGCGAACTCGGATCAGCTCGACTGGCTCGAGGGGGTCCTCGACGAGGCCTGCGTGGACGACGACCTGGACTTCGTGTTCGCGCAGCTCCACCACCCGTACCTCTCGGAGCTGTGGCCTCCCGGCGAGCTGAACTTCACCGGCGAGGTGATCGCGCTGCTGGACGCGTTCAGCACCACCTGCGGCAAGCCCACGGCCCACATCTTCGGGCACACCCACGGGTACTCGCGCGGCCAGTCCCGGGATCACGTCCACGTCTGGGTCAACGTGGCCACGGCGGGCGGCAACATCGACTACTGGGACGAGTACGCCCAGATCGACTACGAGGAGTTCGTGGTCAGCCAGGACGAGTACGGGTTCGTGCTGGTGGACGTGACCGCGGGGAACGATCCCTCCTTTGCGCTGCGTCGCTACGGTCGAGGCGACGAGTACGTGACCGAGGACAACGTCCTGCGCGACGAGATCTCCATTCGGCGCTACAACACCGCGCCGGCCGTGCCCGAGGCCCGCCTACCCGCCGAGAACACGGAGTCCTCGCCACACTGCGTCGTCCTGGCCGCTTCCCCGTACTGCGATCCGGACGGCGACGAGCACGGGGCCACCCACTGGCAGCTGAGCACCGACTGCGCCGACTTCGGCGAGCCCGTGGTGGACCGCTGGATCCAGCACCAGAACTGGTACGGCGAGGAGGACACCCAGGCCGGCGACCACCTCGGGGATCTCGCCGCGGGCGATCTGGACCCCGAGACCGACTACTGCTGGCGCGTCCGCCACCGCGATCGCAGCCTCGCATGGAGCGACTGGTCCGCCGCCGTCCCCTTCCGGACGACCGCGGGTGACCTGGTCGACAACCTCCTGACGAACCCCGGCGCGGAGGAGGGGGCCGACGGCTGGACCGCGGTGACCGGCGCCCTCGAGGTGCTCACCGACGGAGAGTGCGGCGGCATCTCCCCGTTCGCCGGCGACCACTACTTCGCCGTGGGCGGGGTCTGCGACCCGCACGAACTCGGCGAGGCGGTCCAGGCCGTGGCCGTGGACACCCACGCGGCCTCCATCGACGCTGGCGACGTCGTCGTCCGCTTCGGCGGCATGCTCTCCAACTGGGGCGGAGACGACCAGCCCGAGATCGAGCTGGTGTTCCGCGACGAGGCCGGCGCTGAGCTCGGCCGCACCGGGCGCTCCACGTCGACCCTCAGCGAGTGGGTCCTGGTCTCCGCCTACGCTGCCGTCCCCCCGTCCACCCGCGCCGTGGATTTCCTGCTCTTCGGGACCCGCCACGCCGGCAACGACAACGACTCGTACTTCGACGACCTGCACCTGTACCTCTCCGACAGCGGCGCCTTCGACGCTTGCGTGGAGACGCCCGGCTACCCCTTCGAGGACGAGGAGGTGGAGTGCGAGGGCGACGACGACGACACGGCGGGTGACGACGACGACGCGGCCGACGACGACGACGCGGGTGACGACGACGACACACCGGGTGGCGACGACGACGCGGACGGGTGCGAGTGCGACGCTGGCGGCAGGGCTGCCCCTGGCGTGGGGGTCGCTGCGCTGCTGAGCCTGGGTTGGCTCGCGCGGCGTGGACGCTAGGGCACCCGGATCGGCACCACCAGCCACTCCGAGTCGTCGCGCCCGCTCACGAACTCGATCTCCCCCGCGGCCACGAACCCGTCCTGCGTGTGCGGCAGGACACCCTCCAGCGAGAGTTCCAGCTCCGCTACGAGGCCGGGGTAGAGCTCGATGTCGCCGCCGTCGTCGTCTTCGACCGCCACCTTGGCGGCCCGCGCCAGGTAGTAGCGCTCCTCCAACTCGAAGGGCAGCGCGTCCGCCGGGGCGAGCTCGTTGTGGGCCGAGACCATCTCCACGGTGTACTTGCCCGCGCCGTCGACGGCGATGTGTCCGCCGCCCGGTCCGACCCAGCCGCGCTGGACCGGCTCGCCGGCGCTGTCGAGGATGCGTAGGGCGCAGTCGGTGAGCTGGCCGTAGTCGGCGAGCTCGAAGTCGAAGTGGAACTCGGCGCGGGGGCGGTCTGCGGTGAGCTCGAAGGACTTGCTCCAGCCCTCGGCGCCGGCCTCCTGGTCCGAGGTGCGCTGCAGCCGATCCACGGCCCCCTGGGCCTTGCCGAGGAAGGGCTCGCCGAAGACGTTGACCACGGACAGCGACCCGGACGCGGGTTCGTCGGCGCCGCCGTCGAGCCCGTCGACCAGCGTGGGCGTCGCGGCCAGGCCGAAGAACCGCACCTGGACGTCGCCGCGCGAGGCGGTGACCGCGTCGTGGGCGCCGGTCAGGTCCAGCTCCCAGGTGCCGGGGGCCAGGTCGTCGCGGTCCACGCGGATGACCAGCTCGCGGTCGCGCTCGCTGTCCGCCCTGCCCTGCCGGCGCCCCTCGGGATCGCCGATGGGATCGTACAGCTCGGTCCAGAACTTCCCGTCACGGCCTTCGGGCACCTCGATCCTGGCCTCCATGGCCGTGGCGCCGGCCGGGACCTCCAGGAACAGCCGATAGGTGTCCCCGGGGCCGAGCTGGATGTTGGGCCAGGTCCGGACCTGCCCACCGTCGAACCGTTCGGGGACGATCACCACGGCCATGATCTGGAATGCGGCCGCGGAATCCCCCACGGGGGTCCCGGTCACGCGGGCCACGTGGGCGCCGGGCTTGCGGATCCGGGCGGCGTCGAAGCGCAGGGAGAGGGTCTTGCGCTGCTCGCCCTGGAACTGCAGCCGGGGGCGGTCCAACACGAGCCACGACGCGTCGCTGCGCAGGACCACGTCCACGGTGGGGGCGACGCGGTCGTCGGGCGCCACGTCGGACGCGAACACCGGGGTCACGTGAAACTGCTGTCCCTTGCGGCCCTCGGGGACGTAACCGCCCGCGCGCCAGTAGGCGTTGCGGCCGCCGAAGTCGGGGGGCACGGGGCCCTTGGCCTCGACGTGGAACGTCAACGGCTGCACGCCGCGGTCCCTGGCCAGCGACTGCAGCGCCCGCCAGGCCGCCGGGACC
The DNA here is from genome assembly GCA_964425605.1 of uncultured Rickettsiales bacterium. GTDB lineage: Bacteria > Myxococcota_A > UBA796 > UBA9615 > CAYRNR01 > CAYRNR01. Next base: position 15,204 of record CAYRNR010000058.1, read on the forward strand.
TGCACGAGGCCCCAGCCCTGATCCAGGGGGCCGTACCCGGGCACGGCCTTCGCCGAGGCCCACAGGGCCCGCCGGACCTGCGCCCAGGTGGGCTCCAGGTCCCGGGCCGCCGCCGCCGACAGCAGCAGGGCGACCGCACCTGCCGCCGCGGGCGAGGCCATGGAGGTGCCGCTCTTGACCGGCCGCTCGTCCCACGGGGCCACCGTGGAGAACGCCAGCCCCGGGGCGACCACGTCGGGCTTGGGCGTCTCCCCGCCCCGGCTGCTGTAGAACACGATCCGGTCCGCGCCGATGTCGCGGCCGCGCAGGTTCACCGCCAGCTCGCGGGTGAAGTAGCTGCCCACGGAGATCACGTTCTCGGCCGCGGCCGGGATGCCGGTGGTCGAAAGGCCCGGCCCCTCGTTGCCGTTGGAGGTGACCACCACGAGGTGGGGGTGATCCACCGCCAGCTCGTCGAGGAACTTCTCCATGCCCCCGGCACCCTCGATCCCCGAGGAGATGCCGTAGCTGAGGTTGAACACCACGGGGATACCGTGCTCCTCGGACCACTGCGCGCCGTACTCGAACGCCCTGCGCATGGAGCCGGTGACCGTTGCGCCGCCGGGCAGCTGGTTGTGGCCGATCTTCAGGCTGAGCACCCAGGCACCGGGGGCGACGCCATCCTGCCCCTCGACGCCACCGATGGCGTGCCCCGCCGCGATCCCGGCCACGTGAGTGCCGTGGCCCCCGTCGTCGAAGTGCAGCGAGAGCAGGTCCTCGTCGGCCAGCAGCGTGGGCGCGAAGTGCAGCGGGGTCGCCACCACGTCAGCGGTCAGCGGATCTCCGCTGAGGGTGAAGGCCCGCTGGGTGTCGCCGTAGTCCTGCAGCGCGTCCTCGTCGGACACGTCACCGTCGCCGTCGGTGTCCACGCGCAGCCACCACTGGTCCTCCAGGCGGTAGGCGGCCACGGCCCACCGGCCGGTGGGCTCGCCGTCGCCGTCCAGATCCTGGGCGCGGCTCCCGGCGAACTGGACCTCCTCGATCAGGCCGAGCAGGACGTCGGAATGCCCCTCGGGCACGCCAGCGGCCTCCAGCCCGTCCAGGCTCCACTCGTCGTCCGCGTGCGTCGCCTTGCCGTCGTACCAGGTGGCCCGGGTCAGGGCGATGTCCCCCTGGCCGGTGAAGTCCCGCGCATCGAGGACCTTCACCTCGCCGGTGGTCGTGGTGAGCAGCCCGGGGACGCCCACGTCCACGCCGCTGTCCACCACGGCGATGGCCACCCCGCGGCCGTCCCACTCGGGGTTGTCCCGGGTGAAGGCGTCGGCGGCCATGGAGGTGCGGTCCAGGTGGGGCCACACCTCGCTCGCGAGGGTGGGCCACGGGATCGCCACAGCCATCAGCAGGACCAGCATGGGCTTCATCGTCTCTCCATCTCTCCGGGCGGCCGATCGCCCGGTCGGGTCACGATTCTGACCTAACGTGCGGACGATCTCCTGACAAGTTCGTCCAGGGTCGAATAGAACCTACACCCACGCGTCCAATGTCGCCGATCGGGGCGATTCGATGACCACCACAGTGACACGCGCGACCCTCACCGGCCTGCTCCTCGTCCTGCTCGCCGTGGCCGCCACGGCGCGCGCCTCGGACGACCCCTCGACCCTGAAGTTCCGGGCGAGGGCCGCGGCCGTGGGCCCCTCCCTCATCGTGCCCGGCGCCCTCGCCGGTGGGATCGGGCTGACCCTGGCCGCCCGCCTCGCGGGCACCGATCACGCCCTGGGTGACACCGCGCCCATCCTCCCGGCCGTGGGGTTCTCCGTGCTCGCCGCCGGCATCCTGGTGACCCTCGACGGCCACGCCGCCGGGCTGCAGCTCGATGGGCTCACCTCCGAGCCCGTATCCCGGAGCTACCTCACCACCAGCGGCGCCTGCACCCTCGCCGGGGGTGTGTTCATGCTCGCCGTGGTCACCCCGCTGTCCCGGCTCCTGCCCACCGAGAACGAAACCACCGCGCTCGCGGTGCCCATCCTCACGGGCGCCGGGTACATGGCCGGCGGGCTCGCCATGCTCGTCGCCGGCGTCGTCCACGAGAAGGCGCCGGCCCTGGCCTCCAGCGGCCGCCAGCGGCGCAACTTCCTGGCCTTCGCGCCGGTGTTCGATCCCGCCAGCGACACCGTGGGCGTCGCCCTCAAGGGGACCTTCTGAACTAGAATGCCCCCACATGATCGAGAACAGCCTCTACACCCCGGCCGCTGACGGCACCTCTCTGGCCTACAACGTGGTCGGGGAGGGGGCCGCGCTGGTGTTCGCCAACGGCTACACCACGTCGAACTTCTTCTGGCATTCGGTCCACGACCACCTGCTCCCCCACGCGAAGCTGGTGACCTGGGACTACAAGGGGCACGGCCGCTCCGCGCCGGCGAGGTCGCGCGAGGGCACGACCATGCGCGCCCTGGTGGACGACATGATCCGGGTGATGGACGCGGCCGGGGTCGAGCAGGCGACGCTGCTGGGGTTCTCCATGGGCAGCCAGGTGGTCCTCGAGGCCTGGCGACACCACCCGGAGCGCATCCGCAGCCTCGTGTCGGTGCTGGGGCCGTACCAGTCGATGCTCGACACGGCGATCCACCCGCGCATCGGCGGCTCGATCCACCAGGCGCTGCGGTTGACCGGACCGCGCCGGTTCACGCTGCTGCACCACGGAGCCCACGCCGTGCTGCGCCTCCCCCAGGCGCACCGCCTGGGGCGCAAGCTCCGCATCGCTGGCCCGGCCGCGCCGGACGAGGACCTGACCACGTACATCCGCCACTTCGGCCAGATCCACCCCCCGACCGTCCGCAAGATCGGGCTCTCGGCCCAGAACCACTCGGCCGAGGATCTGCTGTACGCCATCGACGTGCCCGTGCTGATCGTGGCGGGGAGCGAGGACCTGTTCTCCCCGCCTCACCTGGGAGAGATGATGCACGCGCGCCTTCCCGACAGCGAGCTGATCACCGTCCCCGGGGCGACGCACATGGGGCTCGTGGAGTTCCCGGAGATCATCGGGCCAGCCATCGAGCGATTCCTGCGGCGCCACGCACTCCTGGAATGAGCGGCCCACCCTGGCAAACAGGGGCCTGGATCCGCTATAGCCGTGGCAACCCCAACCCGCTCGCGGAGGCGCGTCCATGGCCCGACACGACGCCATCGCTGTCATCGACTTCGGCGGACAGTACGCCCACCTCATCGCCACCAAGGTCCGGCGCAACCGGGTCCTGGCCGAGATCCACCAGCCCGAGGACCCGGTCGAGGCATTCGCGCCCTACAGGGGGATCATCCTGTCGGGGAGCCCCTCGCTGTCGTCCCACGGCGAGGACTCCGCGTACACCAAGGAGATCTTCGACCTGGACATCCCGATCCTGGGCTTCTGCTTCGGCCACCAGGAGATCGCCAAGCACTACGGCGGCCAGGTGATCCACGGCGGGCGGGAGTGGGGCCACGCGGATCTGAGGTTGACCGGGGATCATCCGCTGTTCGACGGCCTGGGGCCGGTGGAGCAGGTCTGGATGAGCCACTTCGACACGGTCTCGGCGCTGGGCCCCGACTTCGTCGAGCTGGGCTTCACCGAGGCCAAGGGCGACGAGCCCGTGCATCACTTCGCCGCCATCGGCTCGGACCGTCACCGGCGCTACGGCTTCCAGTTCCACCCCGAGGTGGACGACACAGCGCACGGCGACGAGATGATCGCCAACTTCGTGCTGGGCATCTGCGGCTGCGAGCCGTCGTGGACCATGGCCCGCTACCTGGAGTCGCAGACCGCGGCCATCCGCGACCACGTGGGTGACCGCTCGGTGTTCCTGCTGGCCTCCGGTGGGGTGGACTCCACGGTGGCCGCGCGCCTCCTCGGCGAGGCGCTGGGCCCGGATCGCCTCCACCTGCTCCACATCGACAACGGCCTGATGCGCAAGGAAGAGAGCCGCGGGGTGATCGAGGAGTTCACGGCCATGGGCCTGGACCGCAACCTCCACTTCGTCGACGCCTCGGACACCTTCCTCGACGCGCTGGGGGACGCCACCGAACCCGAGCACAAGCGGGCCATCATCGGCAACACCTTCATCGCGGTGTTCGAGGAACAGGCCGCCCGCCTGGGAATCGCGGGCCACCTCCTGGGGCAGGGCACCATCTACCCCGACACCATCGAGACCGGCGGCACCAAGCGCGCCGACACCATCAAGACGCACCACAACCGCGTCCCGGTCATCGAGGAGATGATCGCCGCGGGCAAAGTGGTGGAGCCGCTGGCCGAGCTGTACAAGGTCGAGGTCCGCGAGCTCGGCGAGCAGCTGGGGATTCCCCGCGACGCGGTCTGGCGCCATCCGTTCCCCGGCCCGGGCCTGGGCATCCGCGTCCTGTGCTCGACCGGCGAGGCAGAGGACACGTCCCCCCTGGAGGACGACGTCGCCGCGGTCGCGCGCGAACACGGCCTGAGCTCGTGCGTGTTGCCCATCCGCTCCGTGGGCGTCAAGGCCGACCTGCGATCCTACGAGCACCCGGTCCTCTTCACCGGCGACGCTCCGTGGGACGATCTCATGCGGGCGTCGTCCCGGGTCCTGGACGAGCTCGGCGGCATCAACCGCTGCCTGTGGAATCTCGGAGACGCGGCGCCCAGGATCCTCGAGATCGTGCCCGCCACCATGACCCGCGACCGCCTCGACCTGTTGCGGGAGGCCGACCACCTCGTCATGGAGGGCCTGCGCAGGCACGGCCTCTACGACCACATCTGGCAGTGCGCCACCGTGCTGGCCCCCCTCCGCGTCGATGGCCACGGACGCGATTTCTGTATCATGCGACCCGTCCACTCGCAGCGAGCCATGACCGCCAGAGCCGCGCGCCTTCCCGCTCAGCTCGTATCAGAGCTGAAACAACAAATCCTCCCGATGGAGGGAATCTCGGGACTGGCGCTAGACCTCACGTCGAAGCCACCCGGGACCATCGAGTGGGAGTGAATCAGGGCTGCTCGAACGCCTCGAGCAGGTGCCTCGCGTAGCCACCTTCGCCACACCACCGATCCATGCCCTCGAGCTGGTCCGCGGCCTCCACTGCCTTGCGCAGCTCCCTGCGCTCGCCGGCCTTGAGCTTGATCAGCTCGTGGACGGGCGAGCGATGGAGTTGCTCGAGCGCGGCGATGCCGATGCTGGAGGTGGGGTAGGTGCACCCGGTCTCCCAGCCGTACTGGGTTGGATCCATCACGAGCTCCCTGAGCCAGGGATCGGCCGCTTCGACCTCCAGCAAGCTCAGGGCCAGCGCTGCGCCGGGCGACCTCTGCTCGAGCAGCTTCGGCACGGCCTCGTCGAGGTGGGACGCCAGCACGTACATCTCGTGGCGGCGATTCAGCAGGAACGACGCCGGCGTCTCGCCCTCGAGGTCGACCCAGGGCATCCCCGCCCAGGATTCGAGGACCTCGTCCACGGTCTGCGGCAGATCCGGCACGTCCCACCAGTAGTGGGGTTCGCCGGTGCGGTCCTCGGCGCCGGGATCGCCGTCGTACATCGTCTGGAAGACCCACTTCCACTGCTTCGGGTGTTCGTGCAGCCGCAACAGGCGCTGCCCGCCACGATCCCAGACGAACAGCCGGGTGCCCGCGCGGGTGGGCGGTCCGAGGTACCCCACCGGCGCCTCGACGCATGGGACGTCCACGTCCGCGCCGGGCGGCGAGTGGGAGGACGCGACCAGGGCCTCGAAGTCCCCCTCGAACTCGAACAGGCGCGTCGAGGCCCCGGCGAGGAGGTGGGTGTCCGACAGCAACAGCAGGGACTCCGGCCAGCCCCAGCGCGGGATGCGAGGCGGCTCGTCCCAGCGCTCCGGGGCGCCCTGCGTGCTGTAGAACCACACCTGCTCGTCCGGCCAGCTCCAGACACGGCTGTGGTCGAGGATCAACCACCGGCCCTGGTTCCACGGCACCGCGTCCCGCGGCTGCTCCGGCAGCGGTCCCACCTGCTGCACCACGGCGGCCGTCAACGGATCGAGGAGCTCGAGCCACCACTCGCCGTCACGCTCCACGCCGGTGACCATCGTCCCGCCGGGGCCCGGGCGCAGCATGTTGGCCACGGACGAGGTCTCGTTCTGCCGATACACCCGCATGACCTCGGGCGAGCCGCCCCCCTCGAGCCGGATCCGGGCCAGATCCACGTCACCGTCGCGTCGCAGGCTCAGGGCGTACAGCCACCCCCCCTGGGACGGCGCGCCCTGTACCGGGTGGAAACACCAGGGATGGTAGAAACCGCTGACATCGATGGGTACGAAGCCGCCCGTCTCGGTGTTGATCCGCGCGGCCACGGCGTCGGTGTACGGGGACCACAGGACCCAGCTCGACCGGTTCAGGTGACTCGCGCGCTCGAATCTCGGCGCGCGCTCGGCTGCCGCGGGCACCGCGAAAAGGAGGACGAGACCGACAGCCAGCACGGATCGACCCATGGATTCTCCTCGGGCCCATTCAATCGGTCCGGGCTCCGGGGATCAAGGTGGCACCTATTCGCGGGGCAAGCGAGCTACCATGGAGACATGACCTCACCGTTCACAGTGGCCGTGTTCGCAGACACGCACATCCGCCCCGAGCCGCTGGACACGCAGGCCGGGTACCCGTCCGACGCCGAACACAACGAGCGCGCCCGCAGGGCGGTGCGGATGGTGGCCCAGCGCCACCCCCGCCACGCCATCCACCTCGGCGACGTCACCCACACCTTGCCGTCCCTGCCGACCTACGACGCGGCCATGGATCTGGCGCAGGAGATCTTCCGTCCCCTCCCCTGCCCCCTCGCCGTCGCGCCCGGGAACCACGACGTGGGCGACAAGCCCGACTCCCACGCCACGGCGCCGCGGGTCGACGCCGGGAGCTGCCGCCGATTCGAGGAGCGGTGGGGACCTTCGTGGCAATCGTGGGACATCGGGGAATGCCACTTCGTGGTGCTGAACAGCGCCCTGTTCAACGCCGACAGCGAGCTGGAACGGGCCCAGGGCGCGTGGCTGGCCCAGGACCTGCCGGAGCACGAGCGCATCTTCGTGTTCATGCACTACCCGCCGTTCATCCTCGAGCCGGACGAGCCATCCCACTACGACAACGTCGCCGAGCCCGCTCGCAGCTGGCTGCTGGCGATGTTCCAGCGACACCACGTCGAGGCCGTGTTCTCCGGCCACGCGCACAACGTCTTCCTGGGACGACTCGCCGACACGCGGTACTACACGATCCCCTCCACGGCGTTCGTCCGGCCCGAGTACAGCGAGCTGTTCGCCCTCGGTCCGGCCGACGAGAACGGGCGCAACGACACCGACAAGCTCGGCCTCGTCCTGCTCCACATCGACGAGCGCGGGCACCACCTCGAGGTCGTCCGCACCGCCACGGACGAGCTCACCTGGGAACAACCTTCCGCGGACGCCGGCGTCGGCGTCTGGATGCGCGGGGGATGGGACCGAGTGGTGAGCCTGCCCTGCGGAGACCTCGACGAGTTCCGCCGCAAGCGCGCACGCGACGACTACCCCGTGCTCGCCGCGCTGGACCTGCGCATCCGCCGCCTCCGTATCCCGCTCACCGACCTGGACGATCCAGTCGTGCGGCAGCGCGTCCGCGACCTCGCGGCGCTCGGATTCGAGTTCGTCGTCTTCCACCCCGGCATGCCTGGCCGGCGCCAGGCCGACCTGATCCGCGCTTGCGGCGACGGACTGATCCAGCTCGAGGTCCTCGCGCGAGAGGGCGACCTGAGCAGCCTTCACGGCTCACCACCCAGCCTCGACATCCCCCTGTCCCTCTCGTGCATCGACGACGGCGACCACGGCAAGCGGGGCTACTTCTCGCACTTCCCCACCCAGGGGTTCTCGCCATCGTCCGGCATCCTCGAGACCGCCCTCGGCGCGCTCCCCGCCGCGGGCCACCTCGTGTTCCGCATACCCCCGGGCGAGGGCGTATACGGCGGCGTGGAGGCCTCCATCGAACGAGCCACCGCCCTCGACCGCTTCGCGGTCTGCCACCTCGAGCTTCCCCGCGGCACGGAGCGGCAGGCCCACACCAACGACGAGGCCGTGGCTCGCCGCGTCGCCGACGGCGCCGTGGCCGCCCGCGCATTCCGCTCCGCGCACCTCTTCGTGGACACCTTCGTGGACAAGGACCGCGGGTACTACCCACGCCACGGCCTCGTGGACCGGCGTGGCAACCTGCGGCCGAGCGCCTGCGTGCTGCGCAACCTCTGCACTGCGCTGGGGACGCAGACCCCGGGCACCCCCGAACGCGACGGTATTTATGTGCTACAGCAGGGTGAGCTGCACCTCGCACCCCAGGGCGGCGGCCCCTGGCTGGATCTCTCGACCCGCCGGGTCAGCGACGACGCGCCGCGGTATCCCGCGATCCGGCTGGGCTAGCCCGGGAGCGCAGGCCGCCCGAACACCCGCGTCACCGTGATCACGGCGACGATCTGCACGACGACGGCGCCGAGGATCACCCAGGCCGATCCCGTGAACCCGACGACCAGGAATCCCGCCAGCGCGGTCAGCCCGGTCAGGGCCGCGTAGACCAGCTGGGTGTTCACGTGATCGGCGTGCTCGCAGCCGGTGGCCATGGACGACAGCACGGTGGTGTCGGACACGGGGGAGCAGTGGTCGCCGAAGATCCCGCCGCTGAGGACCGCGGCGATGGTCGGGTACAGCGGCGCGCCGGTCTCGAGTGCCACGGGGATGGCCACGGGCATCAGCAGCGCGAAGGTCCCCCACGAGGAGCCGGTCGACAGGGAGAACACCGCCCCGAGGACGAACACGAGCGCGGGCAACAATCCCGGATGCAGGGCACGGTCGAAGAACCCCGCGACGTAGGTCCCGGTCCCGAGCAGCTCGCATACGTCGCCGAGCGACCAGGCCAGCAAGAGGATCAGGACCACGAAGATCAGCTTCCCCATACCCTGGAGCACGTGCTGCCAGGACTGGCGCAGCGTGGCCACGTCCTCGCGCGTCAGGATGAGCGCGCACACCGCCGTGGCGACCAGGTAGGCCAGCATCAGCGACAGCCGCACCTTGGCGCCGGGGAGGCCGCCCTCGCGGATTCCGAAGAAGAGGAACAGCCCGGTCAGGGTGGCGAGGAGCACCGCCAGCGGGATCAAGACCGCCCTGGCGCTGGCACGCGCGCCGGAGTCGTCCGCGACGGCCGCGCCCTGGTCACGGGTCGCCAGCGCCCGCTCCTGGGCACGGGCCATGGGTCCGTACTCCAGGCCCGTCAGCGCCAGCACCGGCACCGTCAGCAGGGCGAGGATCGGGTACAGCTGATACGGCAGCGCGCGCAGGCACGCGTCCAGGGGCTCCACCCCGACGCCGTGGACTTTGAAGGAGCGTTCGAGCAGTCCCATGATGTACACGCCCCAGCTGATCACGGGCACGAGCACGCACACGGGTGAGGAGGTGGAGTCGATGATGAACGCCAGCTTCTCGCGGCACAGCCGCACGCCGCCGAAGATGGGCCGGAACATGGGGCCCAGGATCAGGCTGTTGCCCGAATCGGTGAAGAAGATCGCCAGCCCGGTCAGCCAGACCGAGAGCTGCGCCTTGAACGGCGTGTCCACCACGCGTGTCATCCGGCGGGCAAAGGCCACCATGCCCCCGGAGCGGTCCAGCAGGTGCACGAACCCGCCGATGATCAGGATGATCACCACGACCTCGGCGTTGGCGTGATCGGTCAGCTGCGCGACCAGTCCCCGATCGAAGAAGTCCACGAGGCCCGACCAGGGGTCCCACCCGTTGACCATCGTCATGCCCAGGAGCACACCCACGCTCAGCGACAGCAGCACGTTGCGCGTGGTCACCGCGAGGAGCAACGCCAGCAGGGGCGGGACGATGGAGAGGAAGGAGGGCTGACCCATCAGGGGCGGATCAGAGTTCGAAGACGAACCCGAGGGGGACCATGTCCGCGGCGGTCTCACCCCGGTACATGAAGTAGTCCGTCTCGGTCAGGCCGGTCTCGTTCAGGGCGTAGTCCTCGGCGGCGATCTGTTCGGCCACCGTGATGCCGTACTCGGTCTCGATCTGGAGGAAGGCGTCCTGCTTCGGCGCGATGGCGAAGAACGCCGAGGTGGATGATCCCACGTTCTCCGGGTAGCAGGTGTCGGAGCCGTACTGACCGCTGGTCTGCCACGCGGCCGTGGCCACGGGGAACGCCGGGGTCATCTCCTGGCCTGCGAGCGTCAGCTCGAACTCGCACACCACCTGCTGACTGCCGTCGAGCAGGAAGAAGCGCAGCGCGCCGTTGATCCCGTTGTTGGCGATGGCCCAGACCGCGGCCGTGGACGCGTACTCGGAGCCGATGCCCGGGTCGCTCCACTGGAAGATCCACGACCAGACCACGCTGAAATCCCCCACGGGATGGTCGGGGGTGGTCGCGTCGTCGTCGTCGCCCACGGCGTCGTCGTCGTCGCCCACCGCGTCGTCGTCGTCACCCACCGCGTCGTCGTCGTCACCCACCGCGTCGTCGTCGTCACCCACTGCGTCGTCGTCGTCGCCCACGGCGTCGTCGTCTGCCGCGTCGTCGTCACCCGCGTCGTCGTCGTCGATCCCGGCCGCGGGCTGCTCCTTGGGCAGCAGACACGCCGGCATCCACGCCAGGCTCAGCACCAGCAGAATCGCGAGAAATCCCTTCATCTTCGGCTCCCGTATGCAGCGGCGCGCGCCGCGCGGAGTTCTGTATACATCGGAAGCGGGCGAGGGTCGAGGGTCCTATTGGACCGGGTACAGATCCTCGAGGAAGGTGGCGTAGCCGAGGGCGCCGCCGAGGTCGGCGTAGAGCTGCCAGACCACGTCGCCCGCCTCGTTCACCTCGTCGATCTGGCCCTGGTTGGAGAAGGTCATCAGGGTGTTGCCCGAATCGAGGCGGGAGGCGTCGCCGAGGCTGAAGGTGTACACGCAGGGATCCGGTACGTACGACCAGACGAGCTCGGCCTCGCCGCTGCCCTCGTCATAGGCGTACTCGCGCGCCTCCGAGCAGGCGGTGTCCTCGTCGCTGTTGACGAACACGAGCAGGGTCTCGTCGAGGCGATGGAACTGGTGGTTCTTGTCGAAGAGGTCGGTGCTGCCGCCGCTGAGGGAGAAGTCGCTCTCGTCGCCCCCCATCGTCCACTGCAGCTCGCCGCTGCCGCGGTCGACCTTGAACAGCCCCTCGAAGCCCAACGAAGAGACGTAGTACGCGTCCTCGTCCTCGTAGTAGTCGATGGCGTTGATGTGCGAGAACGTCGTGCCGATCCCACCGCTTCCGCCCTCGTTGGTGAAGTCGTCCCACACCGACCACACCACCGTCTCCTCACCGCTGGGGCTGATCTCGACGAGCCGATCCCCCTCCTCGCCGTCGCGGACGTCGTACTCGATGATGGTGACGCCGCCGTCCGGCATCGCCACGAAGTCGTGGTGGCCGTCCTCCTCCGAGCGCCGGTCCACCTGGGTGCCGTCGAGGCTCACCCGGAACAGCTCCTGGTCCGCCTGATCCCCCTCCCCGGGCTGGCGGGAGAGGTTCACGCTCCAGAAGAGCACGTGCTGGCCGTCGGCGGTCATCGACGTGCGGCTCACGTTGAAGTCGTCGCTCGGAGCCTCGTACCACCACACGTAGTCGCCGTCACGATCGAGGATCACCGCAGCCGGCGAGCCCGCGAAGATGGACGTGACGATGAAGCCGTCGTCCACGTCTCCCATCGTCTCGGCCGTGGCGCCTGGCAGCGCGGTGGGCACCGAGCCGGTGGTCACGCTCACGTCCTCGCTCACCGCGGTCTCGCCGTCCGCCACGACCACGACGCGGAAGTGCACGTCACTGGTGGGCTTGGAGCCGAGGAGAACGGTCTCGAACGGCGCGCCACCGGAGAGGTCTGCCGGCGCCACTCGACCGTACGAGTCATCCGGGCCGAACTCCACGTACGCGTCCTCGATGGCCTCGATCTCGGCGGACCACTCGACCGTGATCACCGTGGGGATCACCTCGCTGACGATCGCGTCGATCTCGAAGGTGCCGTCACCGGCCGCGTCATCGTCGTCGTTGGCTGCTTCTGTGCACGCGCCGAGCGCGAGCACGAGGGTCGCTCCGAGCGCCAGGGCCCTCACTGGGGAGGCTCCGGGAGGCAGCAGACCGGAGCGTCCTGCGAGCAGCCCAACACCGGGAATCCCGGCGCGCCGGGCGGCACCTCGCTCTCGCAGTCGTCGTCCGACACCACGCACGTGCCCCCCAGGGCCGTCTCGCACTGGTCATCGTGGATGCAGCAGGTCAGGCCGCTGGCGCAGCTCCCCTGGCTGTCCATCGGGTCGTAGCCGCCGTCACAATCACCGGGCTCCTCTTCGCAGGTACCCGACAGGTCCACGGGCATCTCCGGTGGGCCAAAGGAGACCGAACAGGGATCGCCGCTCGCCGCGTCGTCGTCGTCGCCGGCCGCGTCGTCGTCCGCCGCGTCGTCGTCGTCCGCCCACATGTCGTCGTCGCCGGCGTCGTCGTCGCCCGCGTCGTCGTCATCGGCGGCCGCGTCGTCGTCGTCCCCCGACCCGCCCTCGGTGCAGGCCGTGAACATCAGCAGAGGGACCGTCAACAGCATCGACAGGAGCCAGGGGGTGTGGCGAATGGAAACGTCCAGGTGCATGATTCCTCCAGTGGTTTGCCCCGAATCGCGAGCGCACGTGGCGCTCCGACGACAGCTACCGACCCGGCGCTGCCCAGTGGGTTAATCCTTTGCACCAAAAATGTCGAGGCAGGGTCAGCTTCGCCTGGAGCGCTGCTGACGCTCGCGGGCGCGCTCGAGGAACGTCGACGGGACCTCGCCACCCCCCTCGGGCGCTTCGTGCGGCACCAGCGAATGCTCGCCGGTGTCGCCCGTGGGCAGGGGCGGCTTGCGGTGCTTGGGAGATGTCACCGCGCCGAAGGCGCGCGCCATGGGGCCGTGGTCGTTTGCGAACTTGCGGCTGCCCGCCCGCGCCTGGTCCACGTCCTGTACGCCGAGCACGAACCCCTCGATGGTGTCACAGGCCCACGAGCCCTCGGCGCCACCGTCCAGCACGCGGATCACCGCGACCAGCGCGTCGGCCACCCGCTGGGTCTGGGGATCCTCGAGATATCGCGGCGTCGAGGTGATCAGGCGGCGCACCTCCTGCCCCAGCTCGGCCGCGACCACGTAGGCGTCGTCCGGATGCCCGCGTCTCCCCGACCAGCGCTCCGCGAGCTTCACCCCCGCCTTGCGCAGCAACCGCACGGTCCGCTCGGGTGACGCCGTCGCCCCCTGGAGCGCCAGCTCGGTGGCCAGGTGGGACGCCAGCAACGCGTGCGCGTCGGCGAGCACCTTCTGCGACGCCTCGTCCACGACCGGCTCCGGCGGAGGCGATACTGGCGCCGCCGGCCTCCGGGGCACCGTGGCCGCCCTGGCCGCGGCGTGGGTCTCGTGCGCCCTCTCCCGCGCCACGGTCAGGTGCCTCTCCAGGGCCTGCTTTCGATCCCCGGCCTCGCGCAGGTATCGCATCAGGCTGCGGTGGCGCAGCCACTTCACCGACCACACCACCCCCACGACCACCACCAGGAGGATGACCAGGTCCTTGAGGGCGAACACCTCGGCGAAGCGCCGGAGCGACGTGCCGACCTGCGGCATCTCCAACGCCGGCACGATCTCGTCCCCGACCAGGTCCACCTCGCCGGGCGCCAGCTCGTCGTCCGCGAGCTTCAGCAGCTGCTCCGCTCGTTGATTCGCGCTGTCCTCGATCCCCCCCTTGAACAGGCCCGTCGCACGCTGAGATCCCCACCACGCCACAGCCACGAACAGCAGCAGGGGCACACTCCGCCACAGCGCCTTGCCCATGTCTCCACCCTCCCCGGATGGCTCAGGAATTCCAGTCCAATCCCGAGCCTATCATCAATGAGGACTCACCGATTCGATCCGCCTCCTGGGCGCGGATCCCTGGACGACGAACCGGATCGCGCCCGCCCCTGAGCTTCTCCCTGGCGTGCGCGGCGCAGGTAGGTCCGGCAGCCGCGAATCCTCGACCCCTGGAGCTTGTCGAGGACCCGCTTGACGTGCTGGACGGCGATGTCGGCGAACGTGAAGCGGTCGTGGATGCGGATGGCGCCGATCGCCCGACCCGGTACCCCGGCTCCGTTCGCGATGGCTCCGACGATGTCCGCGGGTCCCACGCCGGCGTCGCTGCCGACCGAGAGGACCACAGTGACGCGTCCGGCCTCCCCTGCGTGCGGCGCTCCATGTGGTTCCGGCCCTGTCGCGTGCGGTGGTTCGATGATCGGTGTCAGCGGGCGTTGTTCGGCGGCGATCTGGGCCACGGCGGCCGCCACGGCGGCCATGTCATGGGAGCCGTCCCGGGCGATGTCCTCGACGATGCGGCGGTAGACGGGGGTGTCCTCGGACTCGAGCATCTGCTCGACGGCGGCCTTGAAGCGGCGCACACGATGGTCTGCCACGTCGCGCGCCGTGGGCGGCTGGATCTGCTGCAGCCGCTGTCGGGTGTACCGCTGGACGCCAGCGAGTACCCGCCGCTCGCGCGGGTGCAGGAACATCACCGACACGCCAGCGCGCCCCGCGCGGCCGGTGCGGCCGATGCGGTGGACATAGGTCTCGGCGTCGCCGGGCGCGTCGAAGTTGACCACCATGGTGATCGTGTCGACGTCCAGACCCCGGGCTGCGACGTCCGTCGCCACGACGATCCTCACGGATCCCCGGCGCAGCCTCCGCAGCACGCTCTCCCGGTGCGCCTGGCTCATGTCTCCGTGCAGGGACTCGGCGGCGAACCCCTCGGCGGTGAGCGCGTCGGCGAGATCCGCAGAATCCACCCGCGTTCGCGTGAAGATGAGCGTCGAGTCCCCCTCCTCGATCTCCAGCAGGCAGCACAGCGCCTGGAACTTCTGGTCGTCGTGGGCCCACAGGAAACGCTGGTCGATGGTCGCGATGGCCGGGGTGTCGGGCTCGATGGCGATGGAGAGCGGATCGTTCAGGTGGCGGTCGGCCACGCGCAGGACCGCGGGCGGCAAGGTGGCCGAGAACAGCGCGGTCTGGCGAGATTCGGGGCCCGGCGCGTGTTCGAGGATCCACTCGACGTCCTCGATGAACCCCATCTTGAGCATCTCGTCGGCCTCGTCGAGGACGACGGCCGTGGCGTCGGCAAGGGACAGGGACTCGCGCCGCAAGTGATCCATGACGCGGCCCGGCGTGCCCACGACGATGTGGACCCCGCGGTTCAGCTGCTGGAACTGGATGTGAATCGGCTGGCCGCCGTACACCGCGAGCACGGCGATGGGCCCGAGGGGGCGAGCCATGGCCGTCAGCGCCGTCGACACCTGGTTGGCGAGCTCGCGAGTTGGGACCAGGACGATCGCCTGGACGGCCCGACGGGAGGGATCGATCCGTTGCAGGAGCGGCAGCGCATAGGCAGCCGTCTTGCCGGTGCCGGTCTGGGCCTGCCCCATGACGTCGCGCCCCTGAAGCAGTGGCGGGATGGCCGCCTCCTGGATCGGGGTGGGTGCCTCGAAACCCTGGGCTGCGATCGATGCCAGGACGTCGGGCCTCAGGTCGAAGGCTGCAAAGCCCGGGGGCACCGGGGTTCCCCCGCTCTCGACCTCTGCCGTCGCGCCCTGCCCGTCCTCCGCCATCCTCGCAGCCGCCCGGGCCGCGGCCTTCTCGGCCTTCTTCCTCATCTTCTTGGCGCGCCGCCGCGCCGCGCGATCCAGCAGGGGCGCCTCGGTGGCGTCGGATTCCGGCTTCTGGGTGGGACTGGTCAACGTACAAAGGCCTCAGTGTCGCAAGATCGTCGAGCAAAAGGAGTTTCGCGGGGACGAGGGTGGCGGGCAGCGAAGTCGGCGGACTATAGCAGGTTCGTGGCCAGATGCTACCGGTGTTTCGGTGAAGGCTCAGTCCGCCTGTCCCGCGCGAGCGGTGGCACCCTCGAGGGCCGCGCGAATCTCCTCGTTGTCGAGGATGCCCAGGGCCAGGGCGCTCACGGCCTCGGCGGTCTCGTGGTCGCCGATTCCAGCGTACACCTCGACCATCTCGACCACGGCCTCGATGAAGCGCTGGTCCGCGTACAGGGTCATGCGGAGATCGGGCTGGTCGGGATCGCGGTTCGCGTGCTCCAGGTTCAAGCCCCGCAGGTGCGCGATCCTCTCGAACTCCAGCCGGTGGTCCTCGAGGTAGGCCGCGCACACCTCGTAGTCGCGGTGCTCGACGAGGAGGTCTTGCACGACGTGGACGTACAGGCGGGCAGCGTCGGGGTGCTCGGCGTGGATCGAGAGGAAGAGCTCTCGAGACCTGTCGCGCTGCCCGAGCACGCGGTTGTACGCGTCCACGTCCATGAACAGATCGGGGTGGGTCCCACCCCCTGCCAGGATCGCCGTCTTCTCGTCGCGGAGCGCGACCATCGCGTCGATGGCCTCCGGGTAGTCGTCGCCGAGCTCGATCCAGGCACCGAGGGCGAACGAGAGCCGGACCCCGGCCAGCGAGGATCGGATCCCGAGCGCGTTCTCGTGGAACCACAGGTGCTTCTCCAGCGCCTCCGCGTAGCGCCCTTCGCTCGCCAGGCGCCTGGCGTCGTCCAGGGCGACCCGCGGATCCTCCTGCGGCTCAGCCATCCGCGGGGCAGCCATGCCGCTCACGATCCGCCACTGCTTCTTCACCTTGATCCACGTGTGCACGGTCCGGTCGTCCAGCGGGATCTTCCGGCCCCGAGAGGAGGTCCTGTGGCCCGTGATCCCGATCGCCACCGCCGCGACGCCGCCCTCCACGTGGATCGCCAGCAGCTCGGCCTGGAGCTCGAGGTCCCCATCCGCCAGGTTCGCCACCGCCTCGCCCAGGGACGTCGCCAGCTGCTCCCGGCTCTGGGGCACACGAGAAGTCGCGGGCCACACGATGGCGTCCTCGTGCCACAGCTCCATGGCCGCGTCGAGATCTCCGCTCTGCACCGCGGCCCAGTAGGACTCCTCCAGGCTCCATATCTGCTGTTCGGTACGGTCCAGCTCCTGGCACTGCGCTGTCGCGGGCCACATCAGCGCGACTGCGACGGTCAAGGTTGCGAGCTTCGAGATGATCGGTGTCATGGTTCGGCCTCCCCGCGGTGTGGTCCGAGCATAGGGGATTTCCCCGCCACGTACATCCGGTCCTGCAGGGGATTCCGACGGGGAGGAGGCTCAGGCCGACGGCTCCGGCCAGCTCTCGCAGTCCTGGAACGATCGAACCACTGCCTCCCAGCGCGTCGCCACCAGCATGTGCCCCACCCCCTGCACGATCCTGAGCTCGGCCCCCGGGATCTGCCCCGCCATCTCCCGCGCCATCCCCACCGGCGTGCTGTTGTCCTGCTCTCCGTGCCAGATCCACACCGGCACCTCGATCTCCTCCAGCTCGAACCCCCAGTCCCTGGACACCAGCTGGACCTCCCACACGAACGCATCGAGCCCCTGCCGGGTCGCCTCGGCATAGCTGGCCAGGTACTGTTCCTTGACCTCGGCCCGCGACAGGATCGCCTGATCCGACGGTGGATTGTGTCGCGTGTAATTCCTGTAGAAGCCCTCCGGGTCCTTCCTCGGATCGCCCCTGAACCCCACGATCCGCTCGAAGAGATTCGGCGTGTTTCGCGCCAGCCAGTACCCGGCGCGTCGTTCCAGCGCCATCCCCTCCATGGCCCCAGGCGTCGTCGTCGGGCCGGAGCCACCGAGCACCGCCACCGCAGATACGCGGGATCCCAGGGCGTGAGCGCAGGCCAGGGCAAAGGGCCCACCGCCAGACACGCCGACGACCGCGAATCGGTCCAGGCAGAGAACGTCGGCGAATTCTGCTACGTCATCGGCCCAGTCGAGAAGGGAGCGACCTGGGTCGGGATCGGAGCGCCCGAAGCCAGGGCGGTCCGGTGTCAGGACGCGCACCCCCAGCTCCCGAGACAACCCGTCGTCGGGGTGGGCCAGCCGGCAGCTCGGCAGTCCGTGGAGGTAGAGGATCGGCGAACCGGAGGGATCGCCGGAGTCGCTGTACGCCAACGAGCGCTGGTCGCCGAGGGTGATGTGGAGGTATTTCACGGCGCTGGCGAGAGGATAGCAGCGGAGAGGGAGGGAGTGGAACGTGGGAAGCGGGGCACGGACACGATGCTCTGCCGCCTCGGCTGGGTGCGCCCGGGCCGACGGACGAAACTCACGGTCTGACAGGCCAGAAGCCGAGTTGTGTACGTCTGGCGGACAGACGCGCAAGAACAACCAACTCAAACACCAGAACTCAGCGCAGCGTCGCCCCGATCCACGGCCTCAACCGCCAGCAGATCACCGAGAACACCGTCAGCCCCAGCGTCCCGTACAGCGCGATCGACGCCAGCAGCTCGATCGGTGTCGCACCCGGCGATCCCATGTAGCGATCGCTGAGCAACGGCATCGCGAGGGATGTCGGCAGATCCACCCAGATGGTCCCGCCGAACAACAGCGCCACGAACGCAGGGAACAGCAGCAGGATCAGGGTGAGGAACAGGTTGACGCCGTAGGCGAAGCCGGGGCTGCGCAGGCGCAGGGCGCTGAGGAAGGAGATGAGCATCATAGTCATGTAGACGACCATGATCCACACGGTGGTCCACCAGGCCTTCATCAGGGGGTTGCCGGAGAAGACGGTCCAGGAGATGGTCTGGCCGTGGTAGAAGCCGCGCTCGAGCAGCTCGATGGCGGAGCCGAACATGAGCAGGGCGAAGGCGCTGAAGAGCAGCGGGCCGGTGTAGGCGAGGACGCCGAGGGTCTTGCCCATGACGATGCGGTAGGAGGGCATGGTGGTGGAGGCGAGGAGGCCCAGGGTACCGGCGCGGCGCTCGGTGACGACGGAGGCGGTGGCGTTGAGGACCATGGCGAGGATGGCGACGCCGGAGACGATGGCGCCGAGGATGGCGCAGGTGACGTAGGCGGCGCGCAGGTCCACCAGCAGCACGAAGACGAAGAGACACAAAAAAGCGCCGTACACGAGGTAGGCGGGGATGATGAACAGGGTGATGCCGCCGTAGGCGCGGGTGGCGCACTCGCGCCAGGCCACGGGGTTGCCCCAGACCATGCCGAGGAGGCGGCGGCGGACAGTGGGGGCCTTCTTCTTCTTCTTGAGGGCGTCGGGCTGCGACAGGGCGTCGGCGGTGAGGCCGCCGGTGGGGACCTTGGCCAGGGTCTTGTCGAGGAAGATCACGATGCGCATGGCCACGAGCAGGTAGAGCCAGGTGCCGGCCGTGAGGAAGCCGGTGGCCCAGACGGCGCCGACGCCGGGGATGGCGTGGAGGCCGAGGGCCAGGGGGAAGGTGAGCATCACGGCCACGGAGAGCAGCCCGCCCCACTTCTTGAAGCGCTCGAAGGTCCACAGGTGGTAGCTGAGGTAGCCGAAGCCGCCCTCCTCGGGATCGTCGCCGCCGGAGGTGACCATCTCGAACAGGGGCCCCGAGATGCGCAGGGTCATGATCACCACGGGCAGGAACGCGACCGCGGGCAGCCAGATACCGACCCAGTCGGAGACGGTGGAGAGCGCGGGGGTGAAGCGGAAGTACCCCTGCTCGTCGTGGGCGATGGAGACGGCGAAGTGGGCTCCCGGCGCCACGAAGAACGCCGGGATCGTGTACAGGAACGCGATCATGGACGGCAGGATCGCGCCACGGGCGAACAGCGACAGGAACGCGGCCATGGTGCCGGTGATGACCACGGCCACGCAGGTGTTCACGACCACCGAGACGATCTCCCAGGGGTCCACACCACCGAAGCTCATGATCAGCGCCATCACGGGGGTGCCCGAGGCGATGATCACCAGCAGGACCAGCAGGCGGCTGAACAGCTTGCCCCGGACGATCTGGCCCGGGCTGAGCCGGGTGATCGCGAGCATGTCGAGGGTGCGGTCCTCCTTCTCCTCGACGATTCCCTGCGACACGACGATGGGGGCCAGGATGCACATCAGCCAGAACTGGATGTAGCTGTAGAACTCGAAGATGGTGCGGCCCACCTTCCCCATGCGACCCGGGTCGAAGGACTCCGACTCGACCTGGAAGTACCAGATCAGCAGGACCATCCCGAGCATCACCCCCGCGAACCCCGCCCGGCTGGCATACGTCTGCCAGCGCCGCGCGTTGCGGAAGGCTTCCCGGAAGAAGATGGCGCTGCCTGAGGCCTTCATGGTGCTACGCCACCAGTCCCTTCGTGAGCTTCATGAACACCTCCTCGAGGGTGAGCTGCTCGCGGTTGATGTAGTCCACCTTGAGGCCGTGCTGGATCATCAGCTCGGGGAGCCACGCCACGTCGGGCTCGGACCCGTAGAGGTCGACCCGGACGAGGTTCTCCTCCTCGATGAACTCCACGCCCTCGACCTGGTGATGATCGCGCAACAGCGTGACCGCCTGGCGGGGGTGATCCACCCCCAGCATGACCAGGGAGCGGTCCTCCACCTTGGCCATGATCTCATCGATGGTGCCCTGGGCGACCATCTCGCCGCGCTCGATGATGGCGATCTTGTTACAGATCTCGGCGAGCTCCGAGAGGATGTGCGAGCTCAGCAAGATGGTCTTGCCCATGCGCTTGAGCTCCAGCAGGATCTCGCGGATCTCGACCCGGGCGCGGGGGTCGAGGCCCGACGCCGGCTCGTCGAGGATCAGCACCGCCGGATCGTGGACCAGGGTGCGCGCGAGGCCCAGGCGCTGCTGCATGCCGCGGCTGAGGGTGTCGATGAGGGCGTCGCGCTTGTAGGTCAGATCGGTGAGTTCGAGCAGGCCGTCCACCAGCCCGTCGCGGTCCTTGCCGGGCACGCCGTACGCGGCGGCGAAGAACTGCAGGTACTCCGAGACCTTCATGTCGCGGTACACGCCGAAGCTGTCGGGCATGTAGCCGATGATGCCGCGGATCTCGTCCTTGCGGTCCCAGACGCTGTACCCGGAGACGTAGGCGTCGCCGGACGTGGGTTCGAGCAGGGTGGTGAGGATCTTGATGGTGGTGGTCTTGCCGGCGCCGTTGGGGCCGATGAAGCCGAAGAGGTCGCCCTTCTCCACGGTCAGGTCGATGCCCTTGAGGGCGATCACGCCGGAGTACTCCTTGCGGAGGTTGACCGTGCGGATCATCGGCTCGGGCTGGTCCGACGGGTCCGACCTATCGGCATCGGTGTCGGCGGGCTCGGGCGAGGGGGTCTCCTCCGCCGCCGTCTCGCTGCTCTCGACCTCGGTCTCGTCGCTCATCACTCGCTCCCTATCCCATCGTGCCCCGGTCAGCCGGGCGCGAACACGAACGGGTAGGTGACGGACACGCTCCCACCACCGCTGGGCGGCGGGAAGACCATGCCCCAGAACTCGTTCACCACGCACTGCTCCATGTCCCAGTCATCGAGCGTGCTGCTGGCCACGTACACGGACCAGACGTATCCGCTGGCGTCGATCTCGAACTTGATGCTCACGTCCCCGGCAAAGCCGGGGCCCTGGCGCTCCAGCGCGCGTTCGTAGCAGTCCCGGATGGCGGGCGCCCGGGCCCTCACCACCGTCTGGATGTGGTCCCGGCTCAGGGAGCCGACGACCTGGGGCATCAGCCCCTCACGCTCGAACTCCGACGGCTGCAGCGGGTCGTACTGGTCCCTGGCAGCGCGGAGGTCTGCGAGCCTCGGATCGTCTCCGAGCAGCACGCGGACCATGGCCCGCGGCTCGCTCACGGGATCGAGGCCCTCGAGCTGGAACTGCTCCACGGGGGAGGCCGTGAACCCCACGAGGACGAGCTGGCCGTCCATCATCGCCCGGGTCAGGTCCAAGTGGCCGCGCTCGCCCCAGAATTCGGGCATCTCGCGGAAGTGATTCCAGTCCTCCTGGTCGTGGGGCCGGACCATGGACTCGGCCGGCGGCGTGGGCCAGGCCAGGGCGGTGGTGTCCTCGACGGTCTTCCAGTCCACCTGCACCGAGCCGCCCGCCGTCAGGGCGCCCAGGGGGTGGACGGACCAGCCGCCGTCGTAGGGGGACGCGCCGTACTGGGCGTACCGGTAGAGATCGTCGTAGTACGACCGCGCCTCCCGCGGCTGGCGGCCGTGCAGGAGCATCGCGCTGTACAGGTTGACGTCCGTGCCATTGACGATGCTGATCAGCCCCTCGCCGTCCTCGCGCACGGTGAAGTGACCGCGGTCGGCGCGGTGGTCCACCCACGCGGAGTTGAGGTAGGCCATCGTCCAGGTGTCCGCGCCGTAGGCCATGGCGCCGGCGCCCGGTCCCACCTGCACCGCGGGGCGCTTCATGTAGCCCTCGTCGAGCTCGTCGGTCATGTACCAGCCCGTCTGGGGCACGTACCGCGTCGGCGCGATCACGCTGTGGGGCTGGACGCTGCGCAAGACCAGGTCCGTGCGCTGGCTCGCGAAGACGCCGACGAAGGACTGGCCCCGCCACAACCCCTCGGGCTCGATCACGTCCACGACCTCGAGGCGGGTCATCACCGCCTTGCGGCCCTTGGCCATGGTGGTGCCGATGACCGCCGCGGTGAAGAACACCGCGATCAGCGCGGGGAAGGTCAGCCAGGTCCACTCCTGGCGCCCGATGACGCGCAGGATCAGGTAGTCCAGGGGGCCGATGCACAGCAGGTAGACCACCGCGAACAGGGCGAGCCAGCCCAGGGGCAGCGGCTTGAGCGCCGGGATCTCGTTGAGCTTGCGCCGGACCTCCCGGAACCACGAGTCCACGGCGCTGGTTCCGTAGTAGTAGCCGCTGGAGAACGCGAAGTTGTTGGCCGTCCCCATCTCGTCGGCGTCGTAGAGGCACTCGGAGATGGGCTGCTGCGCCGGTAGGGCGAACTCGCCGCCGGTGTACGCGTCCACCGGCACGGTGTAGCCCGCCTCGGCGAGCTGGTCGTGGAGGTAGGCCTCGCGGGTGATCTGCTCGCGCTGCCCCCCCTCGGGCTCGGGCAGCCACATCAGCCGGCGCCAGAACGTGGCGCGCTCCACCTCCCCCTTGATGGGGTACAGGGCCGGGTCCATGCCGAGGTAGACCACCTCGCCCAGGCCGTAGGGCCAGTGGGCCCACAGGACCTGCTCGCCGTCGCTCGCGCGCACGGTGGCGCCCTCGCGCGCCCGCGCACTGGAGATCAGGATCGACTCGTCCTCGGCCATGGGGACGGCGGCCAGGTCCAGGACGCTCAGCAGCGCGTCGGCGTTGGCGAGCTGGGCGCTGCCCTTCAGATCCACGGGCAGCAGCGGCGCCAGGGCCGAGTCCCGCACCTGTTGCCAGTGGTCCGTGACCGGGACCACCAGGGTCCCGCCCATGCCCACGAAGTGGGCCAGGGCAGTGAGCTGCTCGGGATCCATGCCGGTGGGATCGGGCTGGCGCCAGATCAGGATGTCGACGACGTTGTAGCCGATCCAGCGGTCCGGCATGTCCTGCGGACGGACCAGCGACAGCAACACGCGGCGCCGCTCCCAGTCGGACACCTTGGCGTGACCGGGCACGGCGCCCGACCAGGCTTCGCGCACCACGGTGAGCCCCAGCGGATCGTCCCCGACGACCCCGACGACCACGTCGTCGGGCTCCTTGTTGGTGGTGCGGAACACCGAGGCGGCCACCACGGCGCCCTTGCCGCGCCGGTCCACGAGCTGCACGGTCCACTCGGACGCGTACCCCTCGGCCTCGAAGTAGAGGAACACGCGCTTGCGCGCCTTGCGGCCCACGTCGAGCTGGCGGGCGTAGCGCTTGGGCTCCACCGAGAGATCCACGCCCGTGGTGTAGATCTCGAGCAGGCCGTCCACGGGGTCGCCGACGTTCTCCACCTCCACCTGGACGCAGGCCCACTGGTTGGACTGGATGCGGCCGTCGAACACCACCTCTGCGGCCATGTGGATGCCGAAGGCGTTGTACTTGTCCTCGCCCGCCTCGTCCGCCTCCTGGGCGGAGACGGCCAGCACCGGCAGCAGCGCCAGCGCGAGCGCGAGGGAGAGGACGCGGATCATTCGTCCTCCAGCCGGTCCTTGGCCCGGCGTCGCGCGGCGAGCAGACCGCCCACATAGCTCCCGTCACCCTCCTTCGGGGCCTCCTCGTGCTCCTGGCCCACGGGCGTGACGGCGATCCTCGCCGGGGGTTCGTCCGGGGTCTCGGGCGTCTCCACCTCGGCCGCGGCGGCCGTGGCAGCGGCGACCTCGGCGGCGGGCGGACGGGGCGCGGGGCGCGCAGCGATGGACTGCACGGTGGTCACCACACCGGCTCGGCGGGAGAGATCCAGTCGTCGCAACGCCACGTCCATCAGCAACAACACCAGCGCGAGGAGGAGCAGGGGGGGCCACAGGGGCTGGGGCACACGCCGCGCCTCGTCGGGCCGCTCGAACACCTCCGCGGGGTCAGAGAGTACCGCGCCTCCCCCCAGGCGCGCCAGCTCGGGCAGCAGGGACGAGCCGACGGCGGGCGTGCGGTACTCCGGCGAGTAGGGCTGCACGGCCTCGGCCACCACCTGCCCCACGGGCTTGTCCCCGGCGCTCATGGCGATGCCGGCGAGGTAGGAGCCGTCCTGGTCCACCTCCATGGTCGCCACATAGCGGCCGGGGGCCACCTGCCGCAGGGGGAGCTCGCGCACGGTCAGATCCGGGGCCACCACGCGCGCCGATCCGTCGAGGAAGTTGCGGAACCCGCCGCTCTCGTCGAACGCGTCCACGGTCACGCGCAGGACGCCGCGGTCGATCTCGGTGACCACCTGCAGGTCGCCGCCGAGGGGGTCCCCCATGACCCAGCGGACCGTCTGGGACCACAGCTTGGTGTACTCGGGGGTGTGGATCCAGCTGCGACCCCAGCGGGCCTTGCAGTCCGACGTGAAGGCCACGGACTTGCCCAGGCCGTACCGCCAGTGGGCGAGCAGGGGGGCGTCGTTGGTGGCGAGCAGGGGCACCGACGCGCGCGCCTTGGGGCCGGTGGCCACGTAGCCGTGGAGCACCGGCAGGTTGGCGGCGTCGAGCCCCTTGATCAGGGTCGACGGGTCCTTGGGGGTGGGGCGGAAGTCCTCCTCCACCACGAACGACCGCGACGCGAGCATGGTCTCTCGCGTGAAGATCTGCGGGATGGCGTGGGGGTCCGTGACCAGGTAGTAGCGCCCCCCACCCCACTGGGCGAACTGGCGCATGGTCATGCGGTCGGCGTCCGAGCCCACCGCGATGGCGGTCAGGGTGATGTTGTGCTTCTCGTACGCCTCGCGGATCAGCGCCTCGAAGGCGGCGTCGCCGGTGATGCCGTCGGACAGCAGGACCACGTGCTTGAGCGCGGCGCCGCTGCCAGCGAGCTTGGCGTTGGCGATCTTCAGCGCGGGGTAGATGTCGGTGCCGCCGCCGGCGCGGATCGACGCGATGCGCTGCATCACGCCCTGCTTGTCGGTCAGGTTCTGCAGCGGGACCGCCCAGGAGCCGGCCGAGTCGAAGGTCACGACCCCGACCATGTCCCGCTCGGTCATCAGCTCCACCGAGCGGATGGCCGCCTCCTTGGCCATGCCGATCTTCGAGGCCTGCCCGGCGCCCGCCATGGAGCCGGATCGGTCGATGGCCAGGACCATGGCCAGGGAGGGAAAGTGCTTCTTGTCCTCGATGTCCATCTGGACCGGGAGCAGCTCCTCCACGGGTGTCTTGTAGTAGCCGCCCACGCCGAAGGAGTTCTCGCCGCCGACCATCACGAAGCCGCGCCCCAGGTCCCGCACGTAGCTGTGCAGGGCGTCCATCTGGACACTGGTCAGCACGTGCGCGGGCACGTCGGACATGATGATGGCGGCGTAGGGCCGCATGTTCGCCAGGGTCGCGGGGAACTCGCCCGGGCCCACCACGTCCACGTCGATCCCGTCGCCGCGCAGGGCGGTGGTCAGGTGGCCGGACTGGCCGCTGGTGCCCTCCACGTACAGCACCGTGGGGCTGCCCGAGACCTGGACCGTGGCCATCACCTCGTTGTTCTGGGGCAGGGCGTCGAGGTCGCCGTCGTCGACTTCGAGGATGGCGCGGTAGCGCAGCAGCCCCGGCTCGTCGGCCACCTGACGGAACGTGAAGACGTCTGCGCGGCCGCCGCTGAGCTCCACGGGGACGTCACCGAGGTAGCGCTCGTTGCGGTACAGCCGCAACACCGCGTCGCCCTCGCGAACGGACCGCGCGACCACGCGGATCTCGAACCCGGAGCCGTCGTCGACCTTGTCGGGCACGATGAGGCTCTCGAGGACCACCTCGGGCAGCGCGCCGCGCCCCAGCGGCACCACGGACAGCTCGTCGCCGCTGCCCAGGAGCACCTGACCGGCCGCGTCGCCGCGCGTCTCCTCGCCGTCGCTGAGCAGCACCACGCGGTGGGCCGCGTCCGACGGCAAGGTGGCCTGGGCGAGGCGCAACCCTGCGGCGATGTCGGTGTGGTGGACGCCCGGGTCGGTCTCCACGCCGTGGAACGCGGTGTCCGGGGACATCTCGCGCTCCACGTAGGCGTCGGCGCCGAACACCACCACCGCGGCGCGATCCCCCTCCTCCATGCTCTTCATGGACTGCTGGATGAAGCCCTTGGCGGTCTTGCGGCCCTGGTCGGACACGCTGGCGGAGCGGTCCACCACGAACACCACGCCCAGGTCGTCGACCATGTGGCCGTAGGTGAGCTCGGACAGGGCGGTGACCAGCAGCAGCAGCAGCGCGATGCGCACCGCCGTGGCCATCCACAGCCTGCCCCTGGAGATCCGGCGGCGCGAGAACACCGCCATGACCACCAGCAGGGGCACGCCCAGCAGCAGCCACAGGGCGGACGGATGCTCGAACTGGAGGGTCTCCAGCATCAGCCGCGCTTCCTCCGGTTCCAGACGAACCACTCCAGCAACAAGAACGCCACGCCAGCCAGGGCCAGCTCGCGCCAGATCTCACGTCGGCCCGCGGCCGCGCTGGCCGCCTTGACCGCCTGGGCCTGGCCCAGCCCGAGGTCCCGCATCGGCGCGATGCGCGACTCGCGGCGCGACGCCAGGTTGGCCGCGAAGCTGACCCGCTCGCCGGGCAGCTCCACGTGGTAGATGCCGGCCTCGTCCACGCCGTTGAACCGCAGCAGGCCGGCGGTGACGGTCCCGTCCAGGGTCTTGCCCGAGGGCTTGACCACCTTCACCGCGGGCTCCTCGCCGGGCACGGGCAACGTGTAGGACGAGCCTGTCGCGACGAGCCCGCCCACGTCGCTCCCGCCGATGCCCTCGGTCATCCACGTGGCCGCGTTGAGCAGCATCACCGGGAAGGCCACCCGCAGGGGCAGATCACTCTGCAACGGATCGAAGGTCAGGTAGAGCACGCGCCCGCCGTGGCGCTCGCCCGCCAGGATCAGCGGCCCCTGGTCCCCCTCCACGATGGCCTGCAGCGTGCCGTCGGTGACGACCTTGCGGGCCTTGGCCACGTGGAGCTCCGTCAGGTCCACGAACCGCAGCACGTCGTGGGTCCGCTGCCAGTCGAGCACCTGGGGGGCGCGGATCTCCGGTCCGAGCTGGACCGGGCCGCCCGTGGTCGGGGGCGAAAGGACCGCGTAGCTCGCGCCGTCGAGGCCCTTGTTGGGCAGGAATCCCTCGAAGAAGGTGCAGTGGTAGCCGGCCGAGGAGGTGTAGTTGGCCGGAGCGACGTAGTCCACGACCAGCCTTGGATCGCTCGCCAGCACCTTGAGCACCAGGGCGTTCACCCCCACCGCGAGGACCTTGCGGCGCTCTGCGGGCCGCAGCAGGGCCCAGGCCACGTCGTCCGCCGGCAGCTTGTCCCCCTTGGCGTGCAGCTCGACCCGCAGCGTGCCGGACTGGCCGCCCACCAGCTCGAACACCAGCGGCGCGCTCGCGCCCGACTCCAGCGCGAGGGCCTCGCGGCCCGTGATCTCGTCGTCCAGGTACACCTCCACGCGCGCCTCGGACGGATCGGTGCCGAAGTTCTCCACGGTGACGAACAGCTGGTGGTCCAGCTCGCTGACCGGGCTGCGCCGCAGGTCCAGCGCCGTGATCCCGAGGTTGGCCGCCGATCGTCCGACGCGCACGTAGCGGATGGCGCCCTCGCGCACCTGCAGATCGGTGAGGGTCTCGCCGCTGCCGTCGCTGATGACCACGACCTCGCGGTCCGGGCGGTCCTGGGTCAGGCTCAGGGCCAGGGTCAAGGCGTCGCACAGCGAGCCCTCGGCCCCGGACGCGTCCAGGCGGCCGAGCGTCTGGTTCAGCCGCTCCTTGTCCCGCGAGAAGCTGCACGCCACGCGGGTGGCCGGGCCCGCCTCCACGACCATGGCCTCGTCGGCCCCCTCGAGGCCCTCGACCACGTCCTCGGCCGCCTCGATGGCCGCGTCGAAGCGGCTCGGCGAGACGTCGGTGGCCTGCATGGACGCCGAGGTGTCCAGCACGATCACCACGGACCGACGCTGGGAGACGCCGCCGTCGAGGAACGGCCTCGCCAGGGCCAGGATCAGCAGCAGCAGGATCAGCAGCTGCAGCAGCAACAGCAGGTTGCGCTTGAAGCGCTGGAACGGGGTCGCCAGCTGCTCGCTGCGGATGAACTCCTGCCACAGCAACACCGACGGCACCTGCACCCGCTGCCGGCGCAGCTTGAGGAAGTACAGGGCCAGCAGGGGCACCGACAGGCCCAGCAGCCACAGGGCGAGGGGGTTGAGCAGGCTCAAAGGATCATCCCCTGGCGCCGCAGCGTCCCCATGACGAAGGCCTCGACGTCCGTGTCGGCCTCCAGCCGCGCGTACCCGATGCCCATGCGGCGGCAGAACGCCTCCACCCCCTCGCAGTAGGCCAGCACCGTCCGCTCGTAACGGTCCAGGACCTCGTCGTCCACGGTCAGCGGCACCTCGGCGCCGTCCTCGAGGTCCACCAGCAGGATGTCCCCGTCGAGGTCGGGCCGCAGCTCGGACGGCGAGATGACGTGGAAGGCGTACAGCTCCAGGTCCAGGTGGAGCAGCCGCTTCAGCGGCTCCTCGTAGCCGCCCGGGTAGAGGAAGTCGGTCAACAGGATGCCGATGCCCTTGCCCTGGCGCCGGGGGTAGGTGCGCAGCGCCTGGACCAGATCGGTCTCACCCACGGGCGCGACCTCGGTCAGGTGCTTGAAGATGGCGTGGATGGCCGATCGCCCGCGGACGGGGGGCCGGACGCGGCGCAGCCCCTCGGCGAAGTCGGCCACGCACACGCGGTCCATGCTCCCCAGCGCCACGAAGGACAGGGCCGCGCCCACCTGCCGCGCCACCTGCAGCTTGTCACCCTGCATGGACGCGCTGGCGTCCACGAACACCTGGACCGTGCGATCCTCGCGCTCCTCGAACAGCTTGATGAAGAGCTGGTCCAGCCGCCCCAGCAGGTGCCAGTCCAGGTGCCGCAGGTCGTCGCCGGGCACGTAGGCGCGGTGGTCCGCGAACTCCTGGGACTGGCCGCGGCGGATGGACCGGCGCTCGCCGCGGCGCACCCCCGCCCCCTTCCGCCGGGCCCGCACGGTCAACGTGGCGAGCTTGGCGAGGAAGGTGGGGGAGAGCAGCTGCTCGGTCACGCGGAGGTGGCCTCGCGAGCCACCTCGCGGGAGAGCTCCGGAACCTCCTCGACGATGCGCGTGACGATGGTGTCCGGGCTCACGCCCTCGGCCTCACCCTCGAAGTTGCGGATGACGCGGTGGCGCAGCGCCGCCAGGGCCACGGCCCGCACGTCGGCGAAGCTCACGTTGACCCTGCCGTCGAGCAGCGCCTTGACCCGGGCCCCGAGGATCATGGTCTGGGCCCCGCGGGGGCTCGCGCCGTAACGCAGGAACCGCTTGGTGGTGTCCGCGGCGTGCTTGGAGTCCGGGTGGGTCGCCAGCACCAGGCGCATGGCGTACCGCTTGACCGGCTCGGCCACCGGCACCTCGCGCACCAGGTGGCGCATCCGCATCAGGTCGTCCAGATCGAGGCACTTGTCCGCCTTGGACGCCACGTTGCCCGTGGTGCGGTCCACGATCTCCACGAGCTCGTCCAGGTCCGGGAACGGCACGAGCACCTTGTAGAAGAAGCGGTCGAGCTGCGCCTCGGGCAGGGGGTACGTCCCCTCCATCTCCAGGGGGTTCTGTGTCGCCAGCACGAAGAACGGCTTGGGCAACAACCGGCGCTGCCCGCCGATGGTGACCTGCCGCTCCTGCATCGCCTCGAGCATGGCGGACTGGGTCTTGGGGGTCGCGCGGTTGATCTCGTCGGCGAGGAGGACCTGGGTGAAGATCGGCCCCGACTCGAACCGCAGCGAGCGGTTGCCGTCGTCGTCCTCGGCGATGATGTGCGTGCCGATGATGTCCGCCGGCATCAGGTCCGGGGTGAACTGGATGCGCGCATAGTCGAGCCCCAGCGCCGTGGCCAGGGTGCGCACCATCAGCGTCTTGCCCAGCCCGGGCACACCCTCGAGGAGCACGTGGCCGTCGGCCACCAGGCACGTCAGGAGGCCGTCGAGCACCTCCCCCTGCCCGACGATGACCTGGCCCATGGCGTCCCGCAGACGCTGGAACCGATCCGAGAAGAAAGCGACGTTCTCATCCATGGTTCACTCCCTGCCGCAACCCGATCCGTCACTCGAAATCTGAAGACTGAAGTCTGAAACCCGAACCGCCGTCTGCGCGTCTCCACGCGAAGCGTGGCCTCCCACGCCCGACCGATCCTACTGTCCCCCACCCACCGAGTCGAAGTACTCCTTGACCTGCTGCCGGTAGCCCGGGGGGATGGACTCGTCGTCGAGGGCGTCGGCCGCGGCCTCGCGGTACGCCTCCGGCATGGCGACAGACGGCAGGTTGACCTGCTCGTTGTCCCCGGGGAGCAGCCGGATGGGCAGCGTGTCGATGTGCCCCTCGGTGTCCAGCTGCCCCTCCACGCCCGTGATCAGGGCCTCGGCGTCGCGGAGGCGGTCTGGATCGTACAGATCCTGGAACTCCTCCTCCCACTCCGACGTGCGCTCGGAGATCCGATAGCTGTCGTTGTGGTCCCCGGTCTGGTAGCTCTCCGCCTCGTCCCAGGTGTGGCCCGTGCCCGCCTGCGCGCCGGTCTGTCCTTCGCCCTCGCCCTCACCCTGTCCGCTTGCCAACTGGCAAGATCCGCCCAGAGTTCACGTGGAGGATTCGAGGGCGCCGTTGAGGCGCTGGGACATGGCCATCAGCTCCTCGTCCTGGGCCATCTGCTCGGCCAGCCCGGACTGCTGCATCTGCTCGAGCTGCTGGGCCATCTGCTGCATGGCCTGCTGCTGCTCCGGGGTCATGCCCTCGGAGCCGCCCGACTGCTGGTTCTCGGCCATCTGCTGCATCTGCTGGGCCGCCTGTTGCATCTGCTGGGACAGCTCCGGGTTGGACTCGGCCAGGGCGTCGGCCGCCTGCTGCATGGCCTGGGCCGCGGCCTGCTGCTCGGCGGCGCTGGCCTCGCCCGCCTTCTCCGCGAGCTTCTCCGCCGCCTCGGCGGCCTTCTCCAGGTCCGGCTCGGCCAGGGCCTCGGCCAGGTCCTGGGTCAGTTCGCTCTGGGACAGCTGCTCGGCCGCCTCCTGGAGCTCGTCCGCCGGGCTCTTCTCCGCCAGCTCCTCCTGGAACTCCTCCAGCTGTTCCTGCATCTCCTCGAGCTTCTCCAGCGCCTCCTCGGCGTCGAGCTGCTCGGTCTGCAGGTCCTCGGTCAGCTCGGCGAGCTCCTCGCGGATGTCCTCGGGGAGCTCCGCCTCCATCTCCTGCTGCATCTCCTCGATGCGCTCCTCGAGGGCCTCGCCCTCCTCCACCACCTCCTCGTCCATGCCGCGGCGGGTGGGATCCGCGATGCCGCGGAAGGGCGGCAGGAGCGTCAGCGCCGGGACCAGCGCCAGGGCCAGAGGGAGGAAGTAGAAGGGGCGCGCCTCGTTGCGGCGCACGAAGGGCACGGCCCTGGCCGGCTCCAGCTCCTCGGCGAGGGCGCGGCCCCGCTGGACGAGCTGATCGGCCATGTCCACCGAGTCTGGATCGCCCACCACCAGGGAGGCCT
Organism: uncultured Rickettsiales bacterium; assembly: GCA_964425605.1. GTDB lineage: Bacteria > Myxococcota_A > UBA796 > UBA9615 > CAYRNR01 > CAYRNR01. The sequence continues at coordinate 47,073 of CAYRNR010000058.1, forward strand.
CCAGGGCAGACACGATCTGCTCGCGGGTGCCCAGCCCCCGGTCCACGAGCAGCGCCAGCCCGGTCTCGGTCAGCACGCGGCGGGACAGCCCGATCAGCAGCCCCGCGAGCAGCCCCAGGACCACGCAGGCGCCGGCCAGGACCAGGCCCGGGACGCCGAGCCAGATCGCCTTGGACGCCAGCACGACGACCACGCCGGCGGCACAGCCCGCCCAGAGCCCGAATGCGGCCCCGCGGATGGCGTGCCGCACACGGAGCCGGCGCGCCACGCGGTCCAGCAGCCGCCGCAGCTCGTCGGGCGGTGAGAGAAGTGAATCCATGATCGGGCCTCTCGCGAGGGGTTGTCAGTACAATACCAATCGATGCCGTCCTATTCCACGTAGGACAGGCGCGATGTGGAACGGTTCCGAGGGGATTGGAGCGGGTCGTCCGATGGAGGACCAAGGCGTCACGCTTTGGGGTGCGCTGCTGGGGCTGGCGACGGTGTTCGCGCTGGCCGCCGGAGCCGGCGTGGGCGTGTTCGTGGACGCCTCGCGCAGGGGGACCGCTCGCTCGGCGGTGGGCTGGGGCGTCGTCACGGGCCTGTTCACCCCGGTGGGGCTGCCCCTGTACGTGTGGCGGGTCTACCGCGCCCCGGACGCCGACGGACGGATCATCCTGCCGTGGGTGCGGGCCCTGCTGTACCTGGTCGCGACGGTCTGGGTGGTGCTGGTCCCGCTGGTGATCGTGAGCGTCGTGCTCGGGCTGCTCGTGGTGATCGACGAGCGCGTGCTGGACATGCCCATGGTCTGGATGGCCATCCAGAGCCTGATCCTGGGCTCGGTGGTCATCG
>CAYRNR010000059.1:0-47840 GCA_964425605.1 uncultured Rickettsiales bacterium
ACTGGGCCTACTGGTACGGCAAGCACCACGAGACCATGCACGCCCTGTGGCACGGCGGGATCGCCGAGCGCGCCCAGGGGTTCGGTCGCTGGTTCCTGTTCGAGCTGATGTTCGGCTGGGGCGTCAAGCTGCAGAACCTGCTGCTGGCCTCCTTCGTGGTCGTGTTCATCTTCGGCTTCCTCTACAAGTGGGTCTGCCCCGAGGCCCACATCGAGTTCAACGGCTTCGAGACCCAGTTCAAGCACCTGACGTACCGCCAGGCGTTCTTCCTGAGCATGATGAGCCTGCTGAGCATGGACATCGGCTGGGATATCGGGCGCAACCGCTACTTCCGCTGGCTCAACGTCCTCGAGGTGCTGTTCGGGGTGATCATCCTGACGTTCTTCGTGGGCGCCTACACCCGTCTCGTGCTCGCCTGAGGAGGTAGGACAGCCGCCATGCCCCCGAACAAGGACCGCGACCGCGTGCTCGTCGTCGACGACGATCCCATGGTCCTCGACGCCCTCGACATGATCCTCGGCGATCACTGGGAGGTGTTCACCGCGGGTTCGGCCGCCGAGGGCCGCGAGGTCCTCGAGCGCGAGAACATCGCTGTGATCGTCTCCGACCAGCGCATGCCTCGAGAGAGCGGCGTGGATCTGCTGTCGTGGGCCCTGGAGCGGTCCCCCGATACCATCCGGATCCTGCTGACCGGGTACACGGACCTGGACACGGTCGTCCAGGCCATCAACAAGGGCAAGGTCTGGTACTACATCCGCAAGCCCTGGGACAACCACCACGTGGTGGCCCTGGTCACCCGCGCCATCGACTACCGGGACCGGACCCTCGAGGCGCGCACCCGGTTCCAGGGCGCCATCCGGCTGCTGGTGCTCGCCCTGGAGGCGAGCCACCCGTACACCTCGGGGCATTCGACCCGGGTCACGCGGTACTCCGAGGTGATCGCCCACACCATGGGCCTGCGCAGCCGTGACTGCGACAACGTCATCCTCGCGGCCCAGCTCCACGACATCGGCAAGATCGGCGTGGACAACCGCTACCTGGACAAGGTGGGGCCCCTCACCGACGAGGAGTGGACCAGCGTCCAGACCCACGTGACCGTCGGCGCCCGGTTGCTGGAGGAGGCAGGTTTCCTCGAGCCCATCATCCCGCTGGTGGTGTCCCACCACGAGAGCCTGGACGGATCGGGCTACCCGGACGGGCTGGTGGGGGACGAGATCCCGCTTGGCGGGCGGATCATCGCCCTGGCCGACGCCTTCGACGCCATGACGTCGGACCGCGCCTATCGCCCGGCCATGCCCCGCGACGACGCGGTGAGCGAGCTGCGCGCCTGCGCGGGGCAACAGTTCGACCGGGAGGTGGTCGAGGCCTTCTGCGCCGCGCTGCCCGACGACTTCGACAGCCTGCACAGCCCCTCGGTGGAGGGGCTCGCGCGCTCCTTCGTCCCCCCCATGTCCTGGGACGACACCGGCACCACGACCCTCGAGGCGGATCTCGCCGCCGAGGAGGTCCTGGCCGCCGACGAGGACTGACGCCCGGGGGAACCATGCCCACGTCACCGTTGTCTTCCTGGCGCTCGCGCCTGCCCACCGGCCCGGACGCAGACCTGGCCGCCCGCCTGCTCGCGCGCGCCCTCGACGACCTGTCGAGCTACAGCGAGGGGTTGCCCACCGCCCTCGACGGGAGCTGGTCCGAGGTGCAGTCGGGCCTGGCCCGTCGCGCGTCGTCTCCACAGAACCTGTTCCTCGGACCGGCCGGCACGCCCGCCTTCCATCTCCTGGCCTGGGTGGCCGAGGCCGTGACCGGCGATCCCGCCGCCGATCCCGGCGTGGCCGCCGCCGGCGAGTCCATGCTGTGCAACTACGTGGCCGTGCGCTGCCAGGACGATCTGGTGGACGAGGTGGACGCCAACCCCCTGTGGACCTACCTCGCCCAGGCGTTCCTGTGCCGGGCGATCCGCCTCCAGGTGGAGGTGAGCGAGGACCCCGGGGCGTTCCTGGCGGTCTGGGAGGAGCAGGCCCTGCGGTTCACCGAGACCGCCACCGAGGACGCGCAGCTGAGGTGCGACCCCGAGGCCCGGTGGTCTCCCCGGGCCATCGCCGTGCAGGGCCGCAAGTTCCTCCCCATGGCCGCGCCGCTGACCGCGTTGCTGGTCCGCGCCGGGCGCGCCGACCGGGCCGAGGACGTGCTCGAGACGGTCCAGCGCCTGGGGCTGGGGTTGCAGCTGAGCAACGACCTCGTGGCCGCCGAGCACGACGTGGAATGCGGCCTCGGCAGCCCCCTGCTCTCCAGGCTGGGCGTCCGCGCGGGCGATCACGGGCCCGCCGACGTCCTGCCCGCCCTCGCCCGTGCCGCTGGCGATGGGACCCTGGACGAGTACCTGGACCTGATCATCACCTCGTACCGATCCAGCACGGAACCCCTCGCCGACCTCCTCGGCGACCGGCTCTCGCGCCACCTCGACGGGCGCATCGCGGCGCTGCGGGACACGGTGGTCGCCCTGACGACGCGGGCCGTGTTCGCGGGGCCCCCATGAGGGCGTTGCAGGCCGACATCGAGATCACCCGGCGCTGCGACCTGACCTGCCCCACCTGCTTCGTCCGCGCCCAGCCCCACGCGCAGCTCGAGCTGACCACGGCCGAGATCCTCGATGTGATGGCGCAGCTCCCGGTGGCCCGGACCGTGCTTCACCTCACCGGGGGCGAACCCTTCCTCCACCCCGGGATCGACGAGTTGCTCCTCAGCGCCTCGCGCGACGGCTTCTCCAAGGTGGTGATCAATACCCACGGCCTCGCCCTGGACGGGCCGGCCCTGGACCGCCTGGCCGCCCTGGACCTCGACCTCCTGATGCTGGTCAGCCTGGATGGTCCCCCCGGCGCCCACGATCGCGCGCGCGGCGAGGGTGCCGCGGATGGAGCGCGGTCGGCCCTGGCCGGCGCGGCGTCCCGGGGGATCGACGCCCGCCCGGCGAGCGTGCTGACGGCGGAGCTCGTGGAGTTCGGGATCGGCGCCTGGCACGAGCGGCTGTGCGGTGATCTCGGCCGTGGGATCCCGCTGGCCCTGTTCCCCCTGTTCGTCCGCCCAGACCAGGAGGTCCCCGCCGGAGCCGTGGGGCATCTGGCGCAGCCCCGCCACCTGCGGGAGGCCGCCCGGCAGATCGCGGCGCTGATCCTCGCTGGCGAGCGTGTGTCCGTGGCCGACTACCCCCTGCTCAACCCCCTGCTCCTGCGCCACGGCGTCCCGCCGGACCAGCTGCACACGTGCGGCGCGGGGCGAGGCCGGTTCTGCGTCCAGGCCGACGGCTGGGTGAGCCCGTGTCACCCGAGCCAGCAACGCCTCGTCCCGGTCGGTCCCAACCTGCTGTCCCGCCTGATGCGCCACCCCCTGTACCGGGCCATCGGGCGACGGGACTTCGACGGCTGCCGCGACTGCGACGAGGTCGCCCTGTGTGGGCACTGCCGCGCCGTGGTCGCGGGCCGCGGACACCCCATCCTCGGGGACGACGGGTGGTGCGCGCGGGTTCTGGGAAGCCCGGCCTGGGACGTGATACCTTAGCGGTCACAACGCACACGTGTGGGAGGAAACGATGTCATCCAGAAAGAAGCTGATCCGCCACTGCCAGGACAACCACGAGGCGTTCCGGCGCGCCCTGCCGCTGCTCCTGGCTCCGGACGGGGATGCCAAGGCCTGGGCCGCCGACCGGGATCTGAAGTGGGTCGGCAAGGACACCCTCGCCACGCTGTCCGCCGACATGCTCCAGGTGGTCCACGATCCCAAGTTCGTGCTGGTCAAGAAGGCCGCGGCGGATCCCGGCCTGTGGCACGGGGTGATGGCCATCGCCGACAGCGCCGCGCCCCAGGCCGCCAAGGCCGAGCGCCTCGTGGCCCTCGCCGGCGAGCACGGCGTGCAGCTGACGCCGGATCAGGCAGCCTCGATCTTCCCGGTGGACCCCGACGACGGCGACCCGCCCGATCCGGGCCCCGAGCCCGAGCCGACCATCACCTGATCCCATGAATTCACAGCTGCCGGGGCGGTCGATCGCCCTGGTGCTGGTCATCGCGTTCGGCCTGGCGAGCGTGGCCCTGGCCAGCACGGTGGCCGTGGTTCTCTCGCGAGCCCCCGTGTTCCCCGTGGATCCCGAGCGTCGCGCGGCCGGCTGCGCGTGGGCGTTCAGCTACGTCCCGTCCGGGGCGTCCGAGGACACGTCGGCCGAGCCCGTCTGTCTGCACAGCATCGGCGGCGTGGAGCTCGACTCGGGCAGCCTGGTCCGGGAGCCCGCGTACCTGGAGGACCGGGGGGCCTTCGACCGCTGGTTCGAGGACCAGAACGCCCTGTCCAGAGCCCTCGGTGACCTGGAGGAGGTCACGGTAGAGGTCTCACGCGCGGGCGGGCCGCGGCGGCCGGTGATCCTGCCGATCGAACGGTCGCTCTTCGCCCACGACTGGGTCCGGCTGATGCCCTTCCCCCTCGTGGGCGTGGCCCTGCTGTTCATCGGTACGTTCGTCTATCTCCGCCGGCCCGATCTGCCCACGGCGCGGACGCTGTTCCTGTTCTGCCACGGCATCGTGATCACCATCTGGTTGACCATCCCCAACACCTCGACGGCCCTGTGCTACGACCCGGGGATCGCCTGGGCGATGTACGTGGTCAACATCATCGGCGTGGCGATCATCGCCGCGACGCTGCTCGGGCTGGTCGGCCGGTTCCCGATCCCCCAGTTCCCCGCCACGGTGCAGCGATGGTTCGCACCGGCGGTAGGGGTGGTCTCCGGGGCGATCGTGGCTCTGGACCTCGCGGGGGTGGGCTACCAGTTGACCATCCTGTGGCTGCTGCTGTGCGCGGCGACGGCCATCGTGTTGATGATCCGCGGCGCATGGCGAGCGCAGGGGCAGGTCCAGCGGCTGCAGGTCCGCTGGACCGCCTGGGGCCTCGCCGTGCCGCTGATCGTGTTCGTGATCGCGCGCCTGCCCACAGTGCTGTTCCCCTCCCCCGGCGCCGATCCCACCGACACCCTGGTCACCCTGTCGGCGGTCACCATCCCCGCCGGCATCGGCGTGGCGGTCCTGCGCTACGGGTTGATGAACATCGAGGTGGTGATCCGCCGCACCCTCGTCGGCGCGGCGGTCGTCACCGTCTTCTTGTTCGTCTACCACCTCGTGATCGCCCTGTTCGCCGGGGGTCTGGCGGGCGCTACGGGCGCGTACAGCTCGTCGTTCATGGCGGTGTTCCTCACCGCCGTGATCTTCACCTTCCTGCTCCAGCCGGCCCAGCAGGCGCTCACCGGCGGGCTGGACCGGGTGTTCTTCCGCAACCGGTTCCACTACCGGCAGCTGCTGGGGCGGCTGCCCAACGAGCTGTCCGAGACGCGCGAACCGGTGATGGCGGCCCGGATCGTCCTGGACCAGGTCTGCGGATCCATGGAGGTCCCCCGGATGGTGGTGGCACTCGCCCCCGACCAGGAGCGCGCCGGGAGCTGGATCCGCGGCCAGACCGAACCCCCTCGCGACGACGAGGTCTGGGAGACACTGCGCGCGGTGGGTGCGCCGGTGCTCCGCGATCAGAACAGCCTCGACGACCTCCACGTGTGGATGCGGCGATCGGGCCTGGATCTTGTCCTCCCCCTCATGGTGGCCGAGCAGGTGGTCGGCGTGATGGCCTGCGCCGCGCCCCGGGGCAAGCGTCTGTTCGCGGCCGACGACGTGGCCGCGCTGGCCAACGTGGCCGCGGCCCTGGCCCTGGCCCTGAGCCATGCCCTGGCGTTCGAGACCATCCAGCTGATGAACGAGGAGCTGGAGCAGCGGGTGCAGGACCGCACCGCCGAGTTGGAGCAGGCGAGGTTGCAGCTGTACCAGTCCGAGAAGATGGCCTCGGTGGGGCTCCTGGCCGCGAGCGTGGCCCACGAGCTGAACACACCCCTGGGGGTGGTGGTCTCGTCGTCCCAGCGCGTGGCCGAGGCCCTGGCCCAGATGGGCGAGCAGCTCCAGGCGTCCACGGTCAAGTCCGCCCGCCTGTGCAACCAGGCCGCGGAGCGGGCGGCGAGCATCGTGCAGAGCCTGCGCGACTTCTCCCGCCCCAGCCAGCGCGATCCGGAGTACGTGGACCTGCGCCACAACATCGAGACGACGCTGCAGATCCTGGAGCCGACGATCGCGCGCAGCGACGTGGAGGTGGCCTGCGAGCTGGCCGATCTCCCGGTGGTCGAGTGCTTCCCGGCCCTGATCAACCAGGTGATCATGAACCTGCTGCTCAACGGACTGCAGGCCATGGACGGCCGCGGGACCCTGTCCATCGCCGCCCGCGCGGCCGGGAACGATTCGGTGGAGATCGCGGTCTCGGACACCGGCCCCGGCGTGCCTGGAGATCTGCGCACCCGCATCTTCGAGCCGTTCTTCACCACCAAGGGACAGGGGGAAGGCACCGGGCTGGGGCTGAGCCTCAGCTACAACATCATCGCCGCCCACTGCGGGACCATCGAGGTGGATCCCTTCTACACACAGGGCGCGAGGTTCGTGGTCCTGTTGCCCCGGGAGCTGCCCGACGAGGCCTTCCAGGGCGAGACCACGTTCTAGATCGGCTGGATCGCGGCCTCGATCTCCGCGAGCAGGGCGCCGATGGCGTCACGCACGTCGTCCACGGCCTGTGACGAGGCCGGGAGGTAGCGCGTCCGCGGTGCGGCGGAGTGGATGGCGTGCTCCACGGCGTCCACCACGGGCGTCGGCGCGGGGAGGTTGTCGATCCTGGCCTCGAGCGCGGCGATCTGCTTGCGGAACGTACCCTGGTAGACCGATCCCCTGGCCCGCTCCCGGGCGATCTCCAGCCCCTTGATCCAGGCGCGCGAGCGGAACGAGCCTGGGTTGACCACCGCCACGTGGATCCCCCATCCCACCACCTCCAGCCGCAACACCTCGCTGTAGGCCTCCAGGGCCCGCTTGGAGGCGCTGTAGCCGCCCAGGAACGGCGCACCGGCCAGGCCGTTGGTGGAGGAGATCTGGACGATCCGGCCGCGGCTCGCGGTCAGCAACGGAAAGCAGGCCCGCACTGCGCGGTGGACGCCCACCAGGTTCACGTCGAGCTGCTCGCTCAGGGACTCGGTCTCGAGCTCGACCAGGGGGGCCGGGACGGCGACGCCGGCGTTGTTGACCAGCGCGTCGAGGCCGTGGGGCCGGATCGATTCGACCGCGGCCGCGACCTCCTCGTCCGAGGTCACGTCCAGCTGTACGGCGTGAACGCCCGGGATCGCGTCCAGCGTATCCCGGTCCTCGGGGCCCCGGACGCCGGCGAAGACCCGATCCCCGCGCAGCGCGAGGCGGTCGACGACGGCCCGGCCGATGCCGGTGCTCGCGCCGGTGACCAGGATGGTCCGGCTCACGACGGGAACAGGCGGCGATGCTCGGCCTTGGTGCAGATGCCCGAGACGACCTTCATGCCCGCGGCCCGCGCGCGCTGCTCGGCGCCCGCGTGCTCGGCGCCGGGCTGGAACCACACCACGTCCGCGCCGATCTCGGCGGCCTGGTCCACCACGCCGAGCAGGCGGTCACCGGACACGAAGAGGTCCACGATGTCCACATGGGTGTCGCCGGGGATGGAGCGCAGGTCGGCGCAGGCCTTCAGCCCCGCGACCTCGCTGGCCTTCGGGTGGACGGGGATCACCTGGAAGCCGTGCTCGGCCATGTACACCCCCACCTCGTGGCTGGGGCGCTCCACCTTGGGGGACATGCCCACCACGGCCACCACGCGGGGCCGTCCGAGCATCTCACGCAGCTCGTCGTCGTGGGTTCGGTCGGGCATGGGACAGGACGCACCTTCGGGGCTGTCGCTCATGGGCGGGTCTCCTGGGGCTGTTCGGTGGGGTGGGGGGGCAGGGGGGGCGTGGACCGGGCTACTCGTCCTCGTCGCCCGTTCCTTCGAGCCGCTCCATCTTGGTGCCCTCGTGCTTGGACAGGCCCTTCTTCTTGGGAGGCGCAGCCTCCTCGGTGGTCTGGGCTGCCTCGCAGACCTGCTTCTCCTCGGCGATGAAGCCGGCGCACGGCTGGCCCGTGAGCTCGGCGAGCAGGCGCTGGTAGTCGGCGCGGCGGGCGATGCAGGCGCCCTTCTCGGCCTCGTCCTCCTGCAGGCACGGCGGCACGACGATGTTGACGCCGCGGTCGAGGGCCTCTTGCAGGCAGGTCTTCAGGGCGTCGCCGTCCTGGTCGAAGCAGGGGCTCTCTGGCTGGCCTTCGGAGTCCTGGGCCCACGCGGTGGTGGCGCACGTCAGGGTCAGGGCGAGGGCGAGCAACAGGGTCAGTCGGGTCATGGAATCCTCCTCACATGGGGTGATGGTATCGTCGCGCCCCCGATCCCTGCTGTCAATGCCACCCGGCATTCCCCGGGGCCCTGCGACACCCCATAGACGGGCCGGTCCCCGGTTTTCTTCAATCGTCGCCTCGGCGCCCGGTCTTGGATGACATTCGGCCGAGGATCCACGACAATTCGAACCCCGCCCGCACGCGCGCGGACCACGAGGAAACGCACCATGAATGCACCAAGGCGCCTGGTCATCGGCATCCACGACCACCAGCCCGTGGGGAACTTCGACCACGTGTTCGCCTGGGCCTACGACAACGCGTATGCGCCCTTCCTGGACGTGTTCGAGGGGTACGAGGCGGTCAAGATCGGCATGCATCACACCGGCCCGCTGCTGGAGTGGATGGCCGCGAACCGGCCCGACTACCTCAAGCGCGTCGCCGCCCTGGTGGAGGCCGGGCGCGTGGAGCTCATCGGCGGCGGCTTCTTCGAGCCGATCCTGGTGGTCCTGTCCGAGGAGGACCGCCTCGAGCAGCTGGAGTGGATGGGCCAGTTCCTGGAGAAGCACTTCGGCCGCCGCGCCCGCGGGGCGTGGCTGGCGGAGCGGATCTGGGAGCCCCACCTCGCCGGTACGCTCAGCCGCGCCGGGGTGCGCTACGTGGCGCTGGACGACTACCACTTCGCCCGCGCCGGCATGGACCCCTCCCGCCTCCACGGCACCTACCTCACCGAGGATGGCGGCGATCCGGTGGCGATCTTCCCCATCTCCCAGGAGCTGCGCTACCGCATCCCCTTCGCCGATCCCGACGAGGTGCGGCGGGTCTGCGTGGAGGCGCCGGTGCCCGAAGGGGCGGCCCTGAGCTTCTTCGACGACGGCGAGAAGTTCGGCGTGTGGCCCCACACCCACGGGCCGGTGTACGACGACGGCTGGCTCGAGCGGTTCTTCACCATGCTCTCGGATCCGGACTCCGGGGTGACCACCGCGCTGCCCAGCGAGGTCCTCGCCGAGCCACCGAGCGGCCGCGTGTACCTGCCCGCCGCGTCGTACTTCGAGATGAGCGAGTGGACGCTGCCGCCCGAGCTCGCCGAGCGGTTCGCGCACCTGGTGCACGAAGCCGAGGAGAGCGGCCGTATCGAGCAGCTGCGCCCCTTCCTGGCCGGCGGGTTCTGGCGCGGGTTCCTGGCCAAGTACGCCGAGTCCAACCTCCAGCAGAAGCTGACCCAGCGGACCTCGGTGCGCGTGCGCACCGCCGCCGAACCCCACCGCACCCGCGCCATCGACCAGATGATGCGGGCCCAGTGTAACTGCGCGTACTGGCACGGCGTGTTCGGCGGCATCTACCTGCCCCACCTGCGCTCTGCCATCCAGTCGGCGCGCATCCTCGCCGAGGCCGAGCTGTGGCGGTCGCGCGAGGCCGCCGGTGACGCCCCGGCCCTGGAGGTGGAGGAGCTGGACCTGGAGGTGGACGGCGGGGCCGTGGTCGTGGTGGACACCCCCGCGCACACCGCCGGCGTCAAGCCCGCCGAAGGGGGGGCGCTGCTGCTGTGGGACCTCCACGAGCCGGCCCACGCCCTGCACGACGTGCTGACCCGGCGGCGCGAGGGCTACCACGCCGAGTGGGTCTCCGCCGAGGACGCGCCGCCCCAGCAGGAGGGCAACATCCACAAGATCGTCCGCGCGCTGCCGCCGGGCGAGAAGCTGACCTACGACTGGTATCGTCGGCTCAGCCTCATCGACCACTTCCACGCCGGCCTGCCCACCGCCGCGGCCCTGAACGATCTCGACGCCCACGAGCTGGGCGACTTCGTGGCGCTGCCCTACGAGCACACGGTGAGCCGGACCGAGGACGAGGTGAGCGTCACCATGACGCGGGACGGGCATCTGTGGTGGCGCGGCGGCGACGCCCAGCCCCTGCGTCTGGAGAAGATCGTGCGCGTGCACGCGGGCGAACCCCACGTCAGCTGCAGCCACCGCATCACCAACACTGGCTCCAGCCCCGTGGCCGCGTGGTGGGGCGTCGAGTGCAACGTCAAGCTCCAGTCGGACGAGGGCGACCAGCGCCGGCTGAACGTCCTGGGCGGCGAGGAGTATCCCCTGGAGGCCCGCCTCGATCCCCTGGCCGCCCCCGGCCTGGAGCTCGTGGACGACGGGCTCGGCATCGCCGTGCGGCTCGAGGCCGACGGCGCGCCCCACTGGTCCTCCTTCGGCGTGCACACCCTGAGTCAGTCCGAGGCCGGCGTGGACACCATCTACCAGGGCAGCTGCGTCGTCGTCCTGCGCCGGGTGGAGCTGGGGCCGGGCGCCGTGCTAGAAGCGAACCTGGACCTGCGCGTGCGCACCTGAAGCGGCCACGCGCGGATCGGTGAGGAAGGCAACCTTGCGCATCCTGATGTTCTGTCTCAACCGCGAACGCTGGCCCGAGCCGGCGCCTCCGGTGGGTACCGCCTGGGTGGCCGCCGCCCTGCGGCGCGCCGGGCACGACGTGCGGTTGCTCGACCTGATGTACGTCGATGACGTGGACGCCGCCATCACCACCGCGGTGGCCGAGCACCGCCCCGAGCTCGTGGCGCTGTCCCTGCGCAACGTGGACTCCACCTGGATGCACCAGCCCAACTGGGCCGTGCCCGAGGCCCGCCGCCTGACCGATCTGGTCCGCGCGCAGGTGGACTGCCCCATCATCCTCGGCGGCGCCGGGCCGTCCCTGGTCACCGAGGACATCCTGCGCGCCCTGGACCTCGAGGTCGCCGTGGTGGGCGAGGGCGAGCTGGTGGTCGCCGACGTGGTGGACGCCATCAGCCGCGGCGCCTCCCTCGATCACATCCCCGGGGTCCATCACCTGGGCCACTGCGTCAACCCGCCGGCCCACGCCGACATCTGGGACCACTTCCCCCCCGCCCACGACCTCATCGACTACGCGCCCTACGTGCGCGACGGCGGCGGGTGCGGCATCCAGACCAAGCGCGGCTGCGCCTTCGACTGCGTGTACTGCATCTATCCTGTCCTCGAGGGACACCACTACCGGCGACGCGACCCCGAGCAGATCGCCGACGAGATGCAGGCCGTGGTGGAGACCCAGGGCATCGTCGACTTCGGCTTCACCGACAGCGTTTTCTCGTTCCCCCGCAAGCACGCCATCGAGGTCGCCGAGGCCGTCGGCCGTCGCGACATGGGCGCCCGCTGGACCGCCTACGTCAACCCCTCCGACATCCGCGAGGACCTCGTCGAGGCCATGGCCCGCGGCGGCTGCCACGCGGTGGAGCTCGGCGTGGACGTGGCCGACGAGGAGATGCTCGCCAAGACCCGCAAGGGCTTCGGGCTGTCTGCCCTGGAGCGCTCCATCGAGCTGTTCCACGACCACGGTATCTACATCGGCCTCTACGCGCTGCTCGGCGGCCCGGGCGAGACCCGCGCCTCGGCTCAGCGGTCCCTGGAGTTCATCCGCCGCTTCCCCCAGGTCGAGGCGGTCATCTTCACCTTCGGCATGCGGATCTACCCCGGTACCGAGCTCGAGCGGCTGGCCCGGGAGCAGGGCTACGTGGACGCCGACGATCCGCTGATCGAGCCGAGGTTCTACTTCTCGAAGGACCTCACGGAGCAGGACTCCGAGGAGCTCATCGAGGAGATCCGGCTCAACGACCGCTGGCTCGCCCCGGGCGACCTGGTCGACGGGGACGACGCCTTCCTCATCTGGGCTGTGCGCAAGTACGGCGTGCGGCCCATCTGGCGCATGACCGAGAAGACCGCGCCGCTTCGCAAGCGCAACCGCGAGAAGCGGCGGACGGCGTTGAACACCAAGCGGGACTGACCTACTCGGTCTCGGGCTCTCCCTCGACCTCTTCCTCGACCTCTTCCTCGACCTCTTCCTCGACCTCGACGGGCTCGGGCTCCTCGACGGGCACGGGCTCCTCGACGGGTTCCGGCTCCTCGACGGGTTCCGGCTCCTCGACGGGTTCCGGCTCCTCTACGGGCTCGGGCTCCTCTACGGGCTCGGGCTCCTCTACGGGTTCCGGCTCCTCGATCGGCTCGGGCTCCTCGACCGGTTCGGGTGGCACCTCACCCACGCTCATCTTCATCTTCAGCGCGGGCCCGTCCCCCTGGGGGACATGCAGAAGGTAGAAGGTGATGGAGGGCTGGTCGCGGACGAGGAAGATCTGCTTGGCTTCGAGGTCGCCGGGGACACCGAGGCTGACGACCTGCTCGCCGCGGTCGCCGCGTTCGGGGACGCCGGCGTCGAGGACGCGCATCCCCATGCGGCCGGAGAGGACGCCGAACACGAGCTCGCCCGTGTCCTTGGTCTCGAACGTCAGCGGCAGGGCGGGGTAGTCCCCCTCGGGGACGAAGAGCACGGCGATGTTGCCGGGCTCGAGCTCGATGTCGAGCTCCGCGCCCGGTCCGGTGGCCCGGGAGAGGCCGCGGTCGGACAGCGTGCCGAGGCTCAGGTGCGTGCGCTGGGTGACCTTGTCGGGCGCGCGGCGGTCGTACCACAGCACCGAGTACCCCTCGATCCGTGGCAGGGCGTAGCTCAGCGTCTCCACCTCGAACAGCACGAGCTCGCGCGTCTCCTCCTTGTCCAGCACCACGTCGGTCCACATGTACTCGACGCGGTCCTTGTACGTGAGCGTCAAGGTGTACGAGTCGCCGTCCTCGAGGAAGTCGACCAGCTCGCGGGAGTGGTCGTTGAGGCCGATCAGGGCCACGGCGCGGGAGCGTCCGGCCTCGACGCCGTCGAGCTCGAAGGCGGCCCACTCGGTGGGTGCGTACTTCTCCGTGAGGCCGCCCTCGTCGAACCCGACGCCCCAGTACTCCTGGTCCTGGACGATGTAGCGCTGTTCCCCTTCGGGGACTGCGAAGAAGAGCTGGTTGTTGGCCGCGTTCTGGAGCTCGACCCCGAGGTCGAGGGGCTCTTCGGCGAGAGCGGGTGCGGTGAGCAGGATCGTCAGCAGGATCGATGGCACGTGTCGCATGGAAGCCTCCCTCGGGGCCATCCTACGACGGGCGGGTCGCGTCCACCAGACCTACTCGGGGACTACCTCGAAGACGACGGCGTCCACCAGCGCCTCGAGGTAGGGCTCGGCGACGGCCATGGAGCCGGGATCACCGAACGTCACGGCGAGGACCAGCGTCTGGTTGCCGTACCGCTTCAGCATCAGCAGGCGGCCGGGGCCCAGGTCGTCGGTGTAGTGGATCTCCTTGCCGGCGACCTTGCGACCCATGGGGGTGATCCGCTCCACGTCGACGACCGTACCCGGCGTGCCGCTGTCCGCGAAGTCCTGCAGGGCCGTGGTGATCTCGCGCTCGAAGACCTCCTGGGCGACGGCCTCGTCCAGGTCGGGGACGATCTCGACGCCGAGGACGCAGGGCGTGCCCGGGGGCATGACCACGAGGGCCATCTCGGGGCCGGTGGGGGGATCGCCGACCACGGACCAGTCGTCGGGCAGCGCCAGGGAGGCCCCTGCGAGGTGGATGGCGCCGGCCTCGGTGTGCTCGTCGATCCAGGGCTCGCGGTAGCCGCGGGCTCCGGTGTCCAGCCCCAGCAGGGTGCCGAGCTCGCGGAAGTCGGGGAGGGGCTCGCCCAGCGTGGGTGCGCCCTCGGCGAGGCCGGAGATGGCCTCCTGGAGGTCGCCGCCGGCCTCGCTGGCCGATCCCATCTGGCTGTCCGGGTTCAGGGCGAGCACCTGCGTCGCGCTGACCAGACGCTTCGGCCGCAGCTGCACCTCGTAGCGACCCGCGGCTGCGTCCGGGCCGGGATCGCCGATCACCAGCGCGAGGGGGCCGGACTTCGCGCGGCGCGGCGTGCTCACGCGGACGTCGATGGTGTACGTGCTGGTGCCCTGGGGGATGTCCACGGACGACGTCTTGAAGCCCCACCAGGCCACGTCGTCGGCCGTGTAGACCCAGTCGGTCTGGGCTGCCACGGCCGGGGCCGGCCGGGCGCGGCGGACCAGGGCCTCGCCGGGGATCTGGTAGCGGATCTCCTCGACGGACCAGGACGGATCCACGCCCACGCTCAGCGCGGCGGACGAGGAGGTGTCGGGATCGGGGTTGTCCACCTGGATCTGGACGGCGAACACGGCGTCGTCCTTGCCCACGGAGGTGATCGCCACGGAGATCAGCTTGACCGTGGGGCAGCCGAGCACGGTGGCCAGGCCGACCAGGGCCGCGAGGACCCACAAGGTCGTGCGCGCGCGCATCATTTCCCCTCCACGCGGATCAGGCCCTTGCCGCCGCCGCTGACGAGCATCAGGCGGGTGACCGCGGCAGCCTCCACGTCGGTGGTGCCCGCGTCGATGATCCCGGGGGCGACCAGCAAGGTGGTCTCACCGTCGGGCACGGACACGAGGTCCACCTCCACGGCGAATGCGTTATGCACGTAGGGGTCCACCTGGTCCACCATCACGTGGAACGCGCTCCAGGCGAGCTGGTCCCCCTCGACGTACTCGCGCTGGAACGCCTGGACCACCTGGGGCGCAGGGCCCATGCGACGCTTCCCGGCCGGGCCCACGAGGGCGGTCTCGCCCAGCAGCCGTGCGCCGGTGACCGCGATCCCGGGGGAGGTGGCCACGGCCAGGTAGCCGAGCTGGTTGGACATGATCTGGGGCTGCTCCCCCTCGGCGGGCGGATCCACCTCGGGGAGCTCCAGATCCAGGCGTACCGTGGTCGCGCCGTCCGCGTCGGGTCCGGAGACCACCGACGCGCCGACGATGCGGATGTCGCAGGCCCCCTGGAGCAGCATCCAGGACAGCGCCGCTGTGAGGGCCCATCCGCGGGGGGAACCGAGTCGATTGGAGCGGGGCAAGACGCCCTCCTTCCTGCGCCGGGATCGTTGCGTCGACGACCGGGCGACGGTAGCATGCATGCCCTGGGTTTTCGAGTGAATGAACCCTCATTCAGGACAGCGAGACAGACCTCAAGGGAGTGCGAGATGGCCGAATTCCGAGTGGACGAGCGCGACGCCGCATTCGTGTTGTTCGAGTACCTGGACCTGGACAAGCTGCTGGCGGTGGACAAGTACGCCGACTACGACCGCGAGACCTGCGAGATGATCGTTCGTGAGGCCGCGAAGTTCATGGTCGAGCAGGTGGCCCCGGTCAACAAGCCCGCGGACGAGGTCGGCGCCGTCTACTCCGACGGCGAGGTCAAGTTCCCCCCGGAGTTCTACGACCTCTACCCCACCTTCTGCGAGGCGGGCTGGTGGGCGCCGCTGAACAACCCCATGTACGGCGGCATGGGTCTGCCCGAGCCGGTGGGCTTCGCGTGCAACGAGTTCATCGACGCGGCGAGCCCGGCCTTCGGGCTGATCCCGATGCTGACCGTGGGCGCGGCGCACCTGATCGAGTCCTTCGGCACCGAGGAGCTCAAGGCGGCGTACCTGGAGAAGATGTACACGGGCCAGTGGGGCGGCACCATGGGCCTCACCGAGCCCCACGCGGGCTCCAACGTGGGCGCCCTGACCACCAAGGCGATCCCCGAGGGGGACCACTACCTCCTCGAGGGCACCAAGATCTTCATCACCAACGCCGAGCACGACCTCACCGGCAACATCGTCCACCTGGTCATCGCCCGCATCGAGGGCGCCCCCCCCGGCTCCCGCGGCATCAGCCTGTTCCTGGTGCCCAAGTACCGCCTGGACGACAACGGCGAGCCCGGCGAGTTCAACAACATCCGGTGCGCCAACATCGAGCACAAGATGGGCATCCACGGATCGCCCACCTGCCTGATCAACTTCGGCGACGGCGGCCCCACCGAGGGTTACCTGATCGGCGAGCCCGAGAAGGGCCTCGCCCACATGTTCCAGATGATGAACGAGGCGCGCATCCAGTGCGGCGTGCACGGCGCGGCCATCGCCTCGGCCGCCTACCTCGCGTCGCTGGACTACGCCCGCGAGCGCGGCCAGGGCAAGAGCTTCCTGGGCATGAACCCCGCCGACGGCGGCCAGGCCCCGATCATCGGCCACCCCGACGTGCGCCGGATGCTCATGGAGATGAAGGCCTACACCGAGGGCATGCGCGCCCTGCTGTACGAGACCGCCCTGTACGAGGACCTCGGCCACAACCTCGCCGACCGCGACGACGCCCAGACCTACATCGACCTGGTCGAGGCGCTCACGCCGCTGTGCAAGTCCTTCTGCACCGACGCGGGCTTCTGGGTCTGCGACCGCGCCATCCAGCTGCACGGCGGCTACGGCTACTGCCAGGAGTACCCGGTCGAGCAGTACCTGCGCGACGTGAAGATCTACGCCATCGTCGAGGGCACCAACGGCATCCAGGCCCTGGACCTGGTCGGCCGCAAGCTCCGCATCCGCGAGGGCGCCCCGGCCCGCGCGTTGATGGCGCGCATCGGCAACGGCGTGGCCAAGATCAAGGAGTCCGGCCACTACGACGAGCTCGCCGGGCTGCTGCTCGAGGGCAACAAGGCGCTGGTCGAGACCACGGGCAACCTCGCCATGAAGGGGGCCTCGGATCCCCTCTACCCCGTCATCAACGCCACACCGTACCTCGAGCTGATGTCCCGCGTGGTCATGGCCGTGCTGCTCGGCGAGCAGGCCCTGGTGGCCCGCGAAGCCCTCGACAAGATCGAGGCCGACGAGGGCTGCACCACCGACGACGAGCGCAAGGCGCTGCTGAAGCGCAACGACAACGCGGTGTTCTACTTCAACAAGATCCAGACCGCGCACTTCTTCGCGCGCCACCTGCTGCCCCAGGTCCACTCCCTCAAGCAGGAGATCCTGTTCAACGATCGTTCGTTGATCGACGTGATCCTGTAGCCGGCCCTATAGAACGCGCGCTTCTGAATACTGGACCCCACCAGGCCCCGCGGGTAGACTGCGCCCCGCTCCGGGCCCGGGCCGGGGCCGACTCACCGCTGGAGAGCTGAACATGGGTGCACCCGCTGCAGGCAACGAACCGACCAATCCGCTCAAGGAAATCGTCCAGCCGTTCAAGGACCTGATCCGGGCGCCGAGGGCCCTGTGGGGGATCAACCTCGCCTACGTGCTCGAAGGCCTCGTCTACTTCGGGATGCTCGGCTACCTGGCGATGCACTTCTCGGACTTCATCTTCAAGGGGGTGGAGCATCCGGACGAGTGGTCCCACGGCATGGTCACGGTGCTCACCGCGGGCATCACCCTGTCCATGGTCGCGCTGGGCTGGGTCTGCGACAAGTGGGGCATCCGCAGGGCCCTGATCCTGGCGTTCTGCCTGCTGCTGACCGGACGACTGCTGATATCCGGCGCGCCGACCTTCCTGGGGATGGAGCCGACCGGGGCGCCCTGGTCACCGCTCCACCTGACCACCATGGTCGGCATCTTCTTCGTGGTGGTCGGCTACGGCATGTACCAGCCGTCGGCGTACGCCGCGGTGAAGCAGTTCACCACACCCAAGACAGCGGCCATGGGCTTCGCGATGCTCTACGCCCTGATGAACCTGGGCGGGTATCTGCCCACGTTCGCGTTCCTGCTCCGGGACGAGAAGTTCGCCGGCCTGGGTATCCCGGGGACCTACCTGGTCTACACGGGCATCACGGCGGCCGCCCTGGTCCTCACGATCCTGATCCTCACCCGCAAGACCGTGGAGAAGGCGATCCGCACCGCCAAGGAGGAGACGGCCAAGATCGAGGCGGAGGCCGAGAAGGGCAAGAGCGACGAGCAGAAGGCGGACGAGAAGGCCGCCAAGGTCAAGGCCAAGGCCGCAGCGGACCTGGCGGAACAGCAGCCCAAGATCCCGGCCCAGATCTACCTGGTCTTCGCCGGCATCGTGGCCGCGTCCTACTGGCGTCTGCCCATGCCCTACGCCCACATCGGCCTGGGCGTGGTCCTGGTCGTCATGGCGCTGATGTTCACCGTGCCCAAGGTGAAGCGCTGGATCGCGCGCCACCCCCTGGCCGACCTCAAGTTCTTCTTCTTCATCTTCGCGCTGATTCCGGTCCAGACCCTGTTCGTCTACAACTGGATGGTGCTGCCCCAGTACATCAACCGTTCGTTCACCGGGTGGATCGGCGAGTACTTCGAGGTCGCGGCAAACTTCAACCCCATCCTGATCTTCATCGCCGTGCCGATCATCGCCGCGGCGACCCGCAAGGCCAACGTCTACAACATGATGATCACCGGGACCCTGGTCATGGCCGCCCCGGCCTTCCTGCTGGTCATCGGCCCCTACTGGTGGACCCTGTTCCCGTACATCGTGATCATGACCATCGGCGAGGCCATGTGGCAGCCGCGGTTCCTGCAGTACGCCGCCGAGATCGCGCCGGAGGGCCGCACCGGCGAGTACATGGGCGTGGCCCAGCTGCCGTGGTTCCTCACCAAGGTCCTCGCGCCGCTGCTGCTCACCGGCTGGATGATGGACCGCTACTGCCCCGCCGAGGGCGAGACCAACACCCAGTTGATGTGGCTCATCTACGCCTGCATCGCCATGATGTCCACGGTGCTGCTGGTCCTGGCCAAGGGCTGGATCGGCAAGGACTTCAAGACCAAGGCCTGAATAACCGGTCGCCATCCGCGTCCAAGAGTCCGTGCTCGATGGGCTGCTGGCCGCGGTGTGCCCGTCGAGGTACGATCGCCGCGAAGGGAGTTCCTCCATGAGGTTCATCGTCGTGTCCTGTGCCCTGCTGGGGCTGCTGCTCGGGGGTTGCGCCGCGAAGACGTCGGGGGCGGAGCCCGAGTCGGAACCGACACCACAACAGGACGAGGCTGATGGCAGCCCCGAGACGCCCGGCCCCGAGGAGCCCACCGCCGGCGAGGAGGACCCCACCGCCGGCGAGGAGGACCCCACGGACGCAGAGGTGCTGGAGGCCGCGTCCGCGTGCAAGCAAGTGGACGCCGCATTGCCCCTCGAAGATCGTTGTGCGGCCGCCGGCGCGGTGGTGCACACCTTCGGCAACACCTGCGTGGGCAAGTGCAAGGCCATGGAGGAGATGATGATGTGCGGCCAGGCCATGACCGCGGGGTGCAAGTGCCCCGAGGGCCAGTGCATCGATGACGAGACAGGTTGCTGCCGGGAGATCCGGCGTTAAGGTATTGGGAACGGGAAGACCGGCGCCACGCGTGTAGCCGGTACGAGGAGACACCATGACGAAGCGAAGTACCCTGGTCTGGACCGTGCTGCTGCTGCTGGCGGCGGGCGCCCTCGGCGGCTGCACCCTGGAGGAGGCCGAGGATCTGTTCTTCGAGAGCTACATCGTGAAGCTGGATGCGGAGCCCGGCGCGGTGGTCACGGCCGTGGACACGATCCAGACGGACTTCTCGGAGATCTTCGAGTTCGAGCCGCTGCACATCTTCGAGAACGCCACCCAGGGTTTCTCGCTCAAGCTCCCCATCGGGCTGTCCGAGGAGCTCGCCGACATGTTCGACGAGATCGACTACATCATCATCGATCCGCCCGAGGAGCGGGCTCCCGAGCCGCCGAGCGACGAGGAGCCGAACTTCAACGACGACAACGTGCCCGACGGGATCGCGTTCATCAACGGTCCCTGGGGGGTGGACACGTCCGGGATCGGCGTGGCCGTGGTGGACACGGGCATCGATCTGGACCACCCGGACCTCAACGTGATCGACGCGTACGACGCCGTGGGCGCCGCGGGCGGTGAGGATTCGGGCGGCGACGACCTCAACGGCCACGGCACCCACGTGGCCGGCACCATCGGCGGCATCGGCGAGGGCGTCTACGGCGCCGCGCCGGGTGTGGATCTGTACGCGGTGCGCGTGCTGGACGCCAACGGATCGGGCACCATCGCCGACATCATCGCCGGGCTGGAGTACGTGCTGAGCGAGCCCAACATCAACGTGGTCAACATGTCGCTGGGCGGCGCGTCGGACCCGAGCCCGCCGCAGCCGCTGCAGGACGCCATCGAGGCCCTCGAGGCCGAGGGTGTGGCCGTGTGCATCGCCGCGGGCAACGAGGGCTCCGACACCAACGGGTTCATCCCCGCCGGTTACGACGTGGGCATCGTCGTGAGCGCCTACGACGCCCAGAACGGCGCCGAGAACGGCTACGCCTCCTTCTCCAACTACGGCGACGCCGTGGACATCGCCGCCCCGGGCGTGAACATCACCTCCACGTGGCCCGGCGGCGAGTACGCCGCCATCTCCGGCACCTCCATGGCCACCCCCCACGTCGCCGGCGTCGCCGCCGCCTACATGGCCGCCAACCCCGGCGCCTCGGCGTACGACACCTACGACGCCCTCATCGCCGGTGGCCGCGACGGCTACTCCGGCCAGGGCGGAGACCACCCCGAGCCGCTGCTGGACATCGCAGGTCTGCAGTAGAGAACGCGGTCCGGACCCACCTCAGGCGTATCTGAACGACTCCATGGTCTCCGTCTCGTCGTAGTCCGGTTGGTATCCGGTCGCTTCGCGGAACCTCCGGTCGTCTACCACCACCGGGAACTTGATGTGGTTCACGGCACCGCGGGGGAGCCACGGCAGCCCGAACCGGCCCACGGCGCGGCGGAACACCGGCTCGGGCAGCGGGATGGCGTGCCTGCCCGTGACGCGGATGAGCAGCGACAGGGGCACGGGCTGGGGGCCGGCGACGTTGAACACGCCGCGCAGCTTCGTGTCGAGGGCCAGGCCGATGGCCTGCACGGCGTCGGCGTCGTGGACGAACTGGAACAGGGGATCGAAGCCCATCACCGTGGGCACGTTGCGCCGCCTCAGGTAGGTGGCGAGGGTGCCGTGGCGCGACGGGCCGAGGGTGTAACACAGCCGCAGCACCGACGTGGCGATGTCCGGGCTGCGCCACAGGGCGGTGCCCGCGTACAGGTCCGCGGCCACCAGGTCCGCGAGCTCGGGGAAGGTGGACACGGCCAGGGGCGGATCGGTCTCGTCGTGGTACATCGGCGCGTCGGGCGCTGCGCCGTAGTAGGTGTGCCGGCCCAGGAAGATGGCCTGCTTCACTCCGTACTTGTCGCAGTGCTTGAACACGGCCCGCGTACCGCCGAGGTTGATCCGGTAGCGCTCCTCGGTGCGGGTGGTGAAGTGGGTGACGGTGCCCATGTGGATGACGGCGTCGGGGCGCTCGCGGCGGAACACCTCGGCGGCGGGCCGCTTGCGGATGTCCGTCTTGAACGTCTGCACCCCCCGGGGGGCGTCGGGCCAGGGGCGTCCGTCGATGCCCAGGACCTGGTGACCCTGGCCGTGCAGGTGCACCGCGACCATGCGGCCGAGCTTGCCCGAGACGCCGGTGACGAGGACCTTCACGACCCGTCCTCCATCGACGGCGAGAACGCGCGCAGGCGGCTGCCGGGGCGGTTGGCCTCGCGGCCCTCCACGATGAGGTCGGCGATGCGTGCCTTGACCTCATCCACGTAGCCGGCGATGAGCTCGTCGTCCTCGTCGCCGTTGCCCTCGAAGGACATGGGCTCGCCGTAGTGGATGCGGCACTTCACCGGCCGCGGGATGGGGAGCAGGTAACGGGTCACCGGGACGTAGGGCGCGCCGACCAGGCGGCCCAGGGACCGCACGTTGAACACCGTCGGCAGCGCCGATCCGGCGCCGATGAACGCCAGGGGTACGATGGGTGTGTTCGTCTGCAGCGCCAGCCGCACGAACCCCGTGCCGAACCGCACCAGCGAGTAACGGTGCCGGTACAGCTTGGCCGTGCCGCGCGCGCCCTCGGGGAAGACCATCAGCACCCGGTCGTCCTCGAGCATCCTCGCTGCGTGTTCGGGCAGGCCCGTGATCTGGCCGACGCGGCTGAGCCACGGCGACGCGACGGGCCAGCTGGCCAGGAACTTCTCGCCATGCCCAGCGCCAGCCGCGGCGGCTCCATCTCCATCAGCAACGAGCACAGCACCATGGCGCCGTCGATGGCCACGCCGCCGGAGTGGTTGCCCACGAGCATGGCTCGACCGGTGGCGGGCACGTGCTCGATGCCGCTGACCTCGACGCGGAAGTAGCGCCTGTAGAACCACCCCAGCGCGGAGAAGAAGACCTCCAGGTGGTCCTGGGAGATGCCATAGGGGTCGAGGCCGTAGCGGTTGAACGGCAGCTGCAGCCGCTGGACCCGCTCGCGCACCTCGGGATCGACGACCACGCCGCGAATCCGCTTCTCGAGCCACCTGTCGGCCATCGTCACTCCAGCGGTCCAGTCTACACCGACGGCGTCACTGGGGTGGCTGCGAGTAGCCGGGATCGGGAGCCGCCGCCGCGTCGATCTCGATCTGGGCCTCGGGCGATCCGTGGAGATACCCGTTGCAGGTCTCGTAGTCGAGGCGGATGCGGCCCTCGCCGCCGTCGCCGCCGATGCGCGTGTGGGTGTCCTCGCCGAACCCGCCGGTGGCGTCGATGGCGTCCGGGGCGAGGTCGAGCACCGAGGCGAGCAGGTAGATGCTGCCGCCGGCGCCGCCGCCAGCGCCGTAGGTCCAGGTGCCGTCGGCCCAGTGATAGGTGGTGCCACCCAGCGACACGATGGCGCCCGCGTCCGTGGCGGACACGGCCGCGGCTCCGATGTAGAGGATGCCGCCGCCGTCGCCGCCCGGGCCCGGATCTTCGCCTGGATCGTCGTAGCCGCCGTTCCACACGCCGCCGCCGCCCGAACCCAGGAATGCCGTCGCCAGCGTCACCTCGCCGTAGGTCTCGCCCGCCTCGGGCGGGCTGTAGCTGCCGCCGGTCCAGGAGTCGCCATCCGTGGCGCCGCCGCCGTGGTTGCCTCCGGCGCCGGTGACGTTGGCCCCACCGCCGCCGAAGTTGGGCGCGTAGGCGCCGTTGTACTGGTTGTACGGCGGTGAGTAGGAGCCGGGGATGTTGCCGTCGCCGAGCCCGGCGTAGCTCTCGCCCTGGAAGGCGTCGCAGTTGGTGCACGTACCCGTGCCGCCCGCAGCGTAGCCCAGCTCGCTCGCGGTGATGGTGCCGCTCGGTTCCACGGTCACGGTGCCCGTGGCGCGGAAGGCGAGGACGCCGCCGCCGTCGCCGTCCCATGCGGAGGTCGTGAGCGTGGCCCCGGCCTGGACCGTGACGTCGGTGTAGTGGGGCACGCGCTGGACGGCCACCACCTGGTCGGTGAGATCGCCGTTGTCCACCTCGCCGTAGATCTCCTGGAGGTCGTCGGCCAGGGTGATCTGGTCGCCCGACACCCCTGCCACCGAGGCGAACTCGTGGGTGCCGACGGCGGAGTACGCGGTGGGCGATCCCTGGAGGTTGATCAGCAGCACCTCGTCGCCCGGCGCGATGCCCTCGACCGTGTCCATCGCGGTGATGGTGTCCGCGCCGAGGCCCGTGACCGTGTAGGCGACGGCGTCGGCGAACACCCGGCTCCCGGAGGGGTCCACCGAGAGGTCGGTGACGCCGGTCACGGTGAGCTCGCCGTCGATCCCCGTCCCGATCCACAGGTCCTCGTCCACGTCGCCGTCGCAGTCGTTGTCCAGCTGGTCGTAGAGCTCGGGCGCGTCCAGGTACACGGTGCCGTCGGCGTCGTCGCAGTCCCCCTCGCAGGTGCGCATGCCGTCGCCGTCGTCGTCGTTCTCGTCGACGGGCACGACGCCGTCGCAGTCGTTGTCCAGGCCGTCGCAGACCTCCACCGCGCCGGGGTATCGCAGGGGCTCGGTGTCGTCGCAGTCCTCGCAGTTGACCGATCCGTCGCCGTCCGCGTCCACCAGCTCCTCCGGCGGCGTCTGGCCGTCGCAGTCGTCGTCGAGGCCGTTGCACTGCTCGGCGGCGCCGGGGAACACGGCCGGATCCGCGTCGTCGCAGTCCCCCTCGCACTCGGACAGGCCGTCGCCGTCGTCGTCGATCTCGTCGTCCACCGCGGCGCCGTCGCAGTCGTTGTCGATGGCGTCGCACGCCTCGGGCGCGCCCGGGTAGGTGGCCGCGTCCGCGTCGTCGCAGTCGCCGTCGCACAGCCGCGAGCCGTCGCCGTCGCCGTCCACCTCGTTCGCGGGCAGGGCGCCGTCGCAGTCGTTGTCCAGGCCGTCACAGAGCTCCGTGGCGCCTGGATAGACCGTGGCGTCGGTGTCGTCGCAGTCGTCGCAGTGGACGAATCCGTCGGCGTCGGCGTCGAGGACCTCTGCAGCCTCGGGTTGTCCGTCGCAGTCGTCGTCGAGGCCGTTGCACAGCTCGGGCGCGCCCGGGTACACGGCTGCGTCGGCGTCGTCGCAGTCCCCCTCGCAAACGGCGAACCCGTCGCCGTCCGCGTCGCCCTCGTTCGTGGGGACGGTGCCGTCGCAGTCGTCGTCGAGGCCGTTGCAGATCTCCACGGCGCCGGGGTGTACCGAGGGATCTGCGTCGTCGCAGTCTCCCTCACAGAGCAGGACTCCGTCGCCGTCGCCGTCGTCCTCGTCCGCCGGGACCGCGCCGTCACAGTCGTTGTCCGCGCCGTCGCAGATCTCCGCCGCCCCCGGGTGGGTCGCGGCGTCGAGGTCGTCGCAGTCGAGGCACCACACCACGCCGTCGGCGTCGAGGTCGATCTGCTCGAAGGGATCGGGCCCACCGTCGCAGTCGTTGTCGAGGCCGTCGCACAGCTCGGGCGCGCCGGGCCAGACCGTGACGTCGGTGTCGTCGCAGTCGCCGCCGCAGGCCAGGACCCCGTCGCCATCGGCGTCGTCCTCGTCCGCGGGCACGGCGCCGTCGCAGTCGTTGTCGGCGCCGTCGCAGATCTCGGGGGCGCCGATGTAGGTCGAAGCGTCTGCGTCGTCGCAGTCCCCCTCGCAGACCAGCTGCCCGTCGGCGTCGTCGTCGGCCTCCTCGGTGGGGGTGACGCCGTTGCAGTTGTTGTCCCAGCCGTCGCAGACCTCGGGCGCGCCGAGGTACACAGCGGGGTTGGTGTCGTCGCAGTCTCCGGCGCACGGGGCCACCCCATCGCCGTCCGCGTCGTCCTCGTCCCCCGCGACGCCGTCGCAGTCGTTGTCGAGGCCGTCGCACAGCTCGGGCGCGCCCGGGTAGGTGTCGGCCACGGTGTCGTCGCAGTCGCCTTCGCAGATCAGGACCCCGTCCCCGTCCGCGTCCACCTCGTCCGCGAGGAGCACGCCGTCGCAGTCGTCGTCGAGGCCGTCGCAGATCTCCACCGCGCCCGGGAAACGGTCGGCGTCGCCGTCGTCGCAGTCCCCATCGCACACGGTGATCCCGTCGCCGTCGAGGTCGTCGAACTCCGTGGTCGCCCCGTCGCAGTCGTTGTCGAGGCCGTCACAGATCTCGGGGGCGCCCGGGTACACGGTCACCACCACGTCGTCGCAGTCGCCCTCGCACACCGAGAAGCCGTCGCCGTCGCCGTCCACCTCACCGGGGGGGACGATCCCGTCGCAGTCACTGTCCACGCCGTCGCAGATCTCGGGCGCGCCGGGGTGGACCGCGTCGTCGGTGTCGTCGCAGTCGCCCTGACACGCAGTCAGGCCGTCGCCGTCGGTGTCCTCGTCCTCGTCGGCCGCGGTGCCGTCGCAGTCGTTGTCCAGGCCGTCGCACAGCTCGGGGGCTCCGGCGTACACGGTGGGATCCGCGTCATCGCAGTCCCCAGCACAGCTCGCCACGCCGTCGCCGTCCGCGTCCGCCTCGTCCGCGGGGACGGTGCCGTCGCAGTCGCTGTCGAGGCCGTCGCAGGCCTCTGCCGCGCCGGGATACACGGCAGCGCGGGTGTCGTCGCAGTCGCCATCGCAGGGGCTGAAGCCGTCGCCATCGAGGTCCAGGTTGTCGGTGACGTAGCCGTCGCAGTCGTTGTCGAGGCCGTCACAGAGCTCCACCGCGCCGGGGTGGGTGTCCGGGTCGGTGTCGTCGCAGTCCCCGGCGCACTCGGCCAGGGAGTCGCCGTCGTCGTCCACCTCGTCGGCGGGCACGACACCGTCGCAGTCGTTGTCCAGGCCGTCGCAGATCTCGGTCGCCGTGGGGTAGCGGGCTGGATCGGCGTCGTCGCAGTCGCCGTCACAGGGGCTGAACCCGTCGCCGTCCAGGTCGTCGGCCACCAGCTCGTCCACCGAGCCGTCGCAGTCGTTGTCCTCGCCGTCGCACAGCTCCGGCGCGTCGGGCCAGGTGTCGGCGTTGGTGTCGTCGCAGTCGCCGTCGCAGCCGGCGATCCCGTCGCCGTCGAGGTCCAGCTCGTCGTCGGGGATCACGCCGTCGCAGTCGCCGTCCACGCCGTCGCACAGCTCGGGCGCGCCGTCGAACACCGCGGGATCCGTGTCGTCGCAGTCCCCGTCGCAGGGGGACTGACCGTCGCCGTCGGCGTCGTCCTCGTCGCCCACGACGCCGTCGCAGTCGTTGTCCAGGCCGTCGCACAACTCGGGGGCACCGGGCCAGGTCTCTGCGTTGCCGTCGTCGCAGTCGTCATCGCACACGCGCCAGCCGTCGCCGTCATCGTCGGCCTCGTCGTCGGGCACCACCTCGTCGCAGTCGTTGTCCACGCCGTCGCAGAGCTCGGCGGCGCCGGGGTACGTGGCCGGGTCCGTGTCGTCGCAGTCGTCGCCGGCGGGGAACCCGTCGCCGTCCCCGTCCAGCATGTCGGGATCCTGCTCGGCGGTGCCTCGAAGGACCACCTCGTGCGTCAGGACCTCGCCGCACAGCTCCGAGCCGCCGCAGTCGTGTATCTCGATCTCGAGGATCGCGTCGTGATCCCCGTCCGGGAACGCCGTGAAGATCACGTCGAAGGTCCACGCCTCGCCCGCGTCCAGGGTGACCGGCAGCATTGCGGTCGCATCGGCGCTGACGGCGAAGACGTCGGCAGGGTCCAGGGTGACGTCCAGCGCACGGATCTCGAGCATCCCGGCGCCAGAGTTGGACAGGGTCATGTCGCGCCACATCTGCGTGCCGGTGGCGGCCACGCCGAAGTCCATGGACTCGGGCGTCACGTCGAGGACGCCGATGTCGTAGCTCGAACCCCCCTCGTCGGCGCACCCGGCGGGCGCGAGCATCACGAGCAACCCCAGCGCGAACAACAGGTTCCGGATCATGTTGGCTCCCTCCCGGCGGCCGGCCGAGCGCGCGCCGATCCCTCGACGCCGCGGTGCTATCATCCCCCCCGATCGCCCATCGTTTCACTGCTGGGCCAGGGAGGCAACCGTGCTGTCGGGCCATCGCACCTCGTGGGTCGTCCCGTGGGTGCTGGCCTGTGTCATCGGGTGCTCGCCCGCCCCGCAGGACGGGTTCGACATCGAGGTGTCGGTCAGCGGGACCATCGGGACCGTGGTGGAGGTGAGCTGGACAGCGGTCCAGGGCGACACGGCGGTGGTGGACCTGGGCGAGGACGAGACCTACGGTCGCCGCTTCTCCGCCGAGCGGATCGGGGACCGTTTCGTGGCCACGCTGGTCGGCCTCCGCCCTTCGAGCCGCTACCACTTCCGCGTTTTGGAGGACGATGAACTCTCCAGCGAGGACCGCACCTTCGCCACCGGCGCGCCACCGCTGTCCCTCGCCTGGACAGACGTCCAGGGCTCCGCGCCCGACGGGTACGCCGTGACGTCCCTGGTGCACGTGCCGTCGGTCGTGGCCATCCTCGACGCCGACGGCGAGTACGTCTGGTGGTACGAGGTGGGGTTCGACTCGCTGCCCAGCGGCAACGAGATGGTCACCCGCAACGCCCTGTCCCGCGACGGCGAGTCCATGCTCTTCCTGACCTGGACCCCCCAGTACCCGGGCCTGGACTGCACCGACGACCGCGATCTCGTCCGCGTCTCCCTCGACGGCAGCCAGGTGGACACCATCCCGGTGGCGGGCGCCCACCACGACTTCGTGGAGCTGGCCGACGGCACGCTGGCCCTGCTCGCCTACGATCCCATCCAGTGGGAGGGGGTCGAGGTCGTCGGCGATCGTGTCGTCGAGCTCCTCCCCGGCGGCGACGAGGTCGAGGTGTGGTCGTTGTGGGACACCACGAGCCCCGACCCGGGCGGCGACTACGGCGACGGCACGGACTACAGCCACGCCAACGCCATCCGCCACGACGAGGCCGACGACGCCTACCTCGTCTCCCTGCGCCTGCTCGATACCATCGTCAAGATCGACCGCCACAGCGGCGCCGTGCTGTGGCAGCTCGGCGGCGCGGACAGCGACTTCCAGCTCCCCGGCGGCGGCACGGACCTGTTCCGCAACCAGCACCACTTCCAGATCCTCGACGACGGTATCCTCGTCTTCGACAACGGCGAAGAGGGCGCCGGCGAGACCCGCATCGTCCAGTACCACCTCGACGAGTCCACCTGGACCGCCACCCCCGTCTGGACCCACCTCCCCGATCCGCCCCGCGCGGTCTACAGCCTCGGCGACGTCACCCGCTTCGACAGCGGCGAGACCCTGATCACCTGGGCCACGGCCGGGGAGATGGAGCTGCTCGGCGCCGACGGGGAGAGGGAGTGGTTGCTGAACCTGGGGATCGGATCGGGGTTCGGGTACACGACGTGGGTGGAGAAGCTGCCGGGGGAGATGTGATTTCGTCCGGGAGAATCACGCCAAGCCGCCAAGGAGCCAAGCCGCCAAGAAGAGGAGAAACAGAGGGGAAGAGAGGGGCAGCAGGGACGCGAGTGGCGAGTTCATCTCCCGTCCCCACCCCTTCCTCCTCCCTCCCTTTTCCCCTTTGCGTCTTGGGTGCGCCAGGCGAAGCCTGGTCAATCACGCTGAATGAAAGGAGTCAGCCATGTGAATCGCTCGCTCGCACATGTAGCCGACGAGGCGGCGGCCGGGGTGACCTTGTCGTCGAAGCCCTCGAAGGCGAAGACGTGAGCCGTAATGAAGTGAACCCGATTCGGCCTCGTGACGCATTTGCAGGTGGCCAGCCTTCCTAAGGTGGTGAAGCCTGGAACCGACGGGGAAGCAGCGAGCCTATGCACCCGTCGGGCCTGTCGGGGTGGTTGGGGACGGCGCGCGTCGAATGATTGACCCGGAACCTGGGAGACCTCCTGTAGCGGGTGGGACCCGAGGCGACCGCCGACGAAGGCACCGGAGGTTAAGTATTGAGCTTTCCTGCTTTTGCATCCTCATGCCCAGATCCCCCCGACTCGACTGCAGAGCCCGTTGGGTGACGGCGTGGTGGCTACGCCGGCGCGACAGGCTGAGCGGTGTCGAGGTGGCGAGGATCCTCGGGATCGGTCGCGTCCGTGTCAGCCAGATGGTTGCCCGGGCACCTGAGGCCGAGGATCAAGTGGAGCCGCCTGCCAGCTGAATGTAGGAGCTTCGTGAGCGGGCTGAAAAAGAAAAAAGCACTAACCTCCGGCACCTACCCCTACCTTACCCCCTACCTTCTACCCGTACCCTTTCCTACCCCCGGACCGGGGTTCGGCCACCGACAGTCAGGGTGCTATTCTCGGGGGTGAGGGAGGGAGCCATGCTGAGATTTCTCTACTTGGTGGTTTCGTTCGGTGTCCTGCTCACGCCGGTTGGATGCCCGTCGGAGGAAGATGACGACATTTCGGCGGACGACGACGATGTTGCCGGGGACGACGATGACAGCGAGGACGACGACGACATCGCAGACGACGACATCGCAGACGACGACGACAGCGCAGACGACGACGACAGTGCGGACGACGACGACAGCGCGGGCGATGACGACAGTGCGGACTGCGATGTCTCGGTCCCCTCGGACTTCTCATCGATCCAGGACGCCATCGACGGTGCCACCGACGGGATGATCATCTGTGTGGATCCAGGCACCTATCACGAGAACATCACCTTTGGCGGCGCCCGTGTGAGGTTGGTCGGTGTCGATGGTCCGGCCTACACCACTATCGACGGTGGCACGGTGGGGCCGGTCGTCGAGTTCTGGAACGGCGAGGGTTCGGATACCGCGCTCGAGGGGTTCACGCTCACGCACGGATCGGCGGCCTGCGGCGGTGGGATCACCATCAGCAACAGCTCCAGCCCAACTCTGGCTAACCTCGTCGTTACCGGGAATACGGCGACTGATGGCGGTGGCGTGTCCATTCGTGAACAATCCAATCCATCAATCACCGATGTCGTCGTCTCGGACAACACCTCGCACGCCCACGGCGGCGGGATCCGGATTCTCGGTTCGGAACCTGCGCTGTCTAGCGTGACCATCGCTGGAAACTCCGCGGCGCGAGAAGGCGGCGGCATCCTGATCGACGATGTCAGTTCGCCCACCCTCACGAACGTGACCGTCACCGACAATGCGGCCTTCGACGGCGGTGGGATCTTCATCAGGGACTTCAGCTCTCCGCTGCTCGTAGAGGTGATGGTCAACGGGAATGAGGCGACGGACAACGGTGGGGGTATCGGCGTCTCGAACAATTGCTTTTCGTCGATCGAGGACTCGATCATCACGGGGAACACGGCGAGCGAGGGTGGGGGCCTGTATGTCGGGCAATTCACCGAACCCACGCTGTCGAACGTGGTCATCTCCGACAACGTCGCCCTTGGTTGGGGTGGTGGTGGTGTCTATCTCTACGATTCTGCCGCCAGCTTCGAGAACGTCCGAGTCAGTGGAAACTCGACCGCAGGAGCGGGTGGTGGACTCTACGAGGCGTGGTACTCGTACTCGACGTCGACCAACGTCGCCATCGTGGGAAACGACGCGGGCGGTGTGGGCGGTGGGATCGCCGTTGCCTCCTTGTCGTCTCCGCAGCTGACCAATGTGGTCATCACCGGGAACTCGTCGGCGGGGGAAGGCGGCGGGATCTCTCTGGATGGAGAGTGTGAACCGACGTTGACCAATGTGGTCATTACCGAGAACCGGACAGGTGCTGTAGGCGGCGGAGTCTTCGAGGCGGACGAGCACGCGGGCACGGCTTCACTGTCGTTCTCGAACATCTGGAACAACCTACCGGACGACTACTTCGGTATGACCGATCCCACAGGAACCAACGGCAATACAGCCCAGGATCCCGTGTTCCTGGGCACCACCTCACCCGATCCCCTCGACTGGGATCTCCATCTGGGCGACTCTTCTCCCCTGGTCGACGTTGGCGATCCCGCGATCCTCGATCCTGATGGTTCCTCATCCGACATCGGCGCTTTCGGCGGAGCTGGCGCAGAGTTGTGGGATCTGGATTGGGATGGCTACCCCCTCTGGTGGCAGCCCGGCTCCTATGACCACACCAGCTATCCCGACGAAGGCTGGGACTGCGATGACTTCGACGAGACCGTGTTCCCAGGCTTCGGCTGCTGAGTCTCCCCTCGCTCGCGACGTGGATCGACGACCTCCCCGGCGAAATCTGAAAGCTCCGTGAGCGGGCTGAAAAGGCTTAAGCGTTAATCTCCGGCACCTTCCGTTTAACCTCCGGCACCTTCCGTATCCGTACCGTCCTGAGCGGGCTCGATGACGTCCGCCGTCTGGCCTACAGAATCCAAGGTCGAGGGAAGCACGCAACGGCGCTGCGACGCGACGTTTGAGAGGAGGGGGGGGCGGCTCCTGATTCGGCTCTGACTCAGGAAGATGGGCCATCTTCGCACAGCAGATCGTCGAGGTAGATCACGTTGTTCTCGGGGTTGCACTCGATGGCTTCTCCAGATCCGTCGAGGACGACATCCACGGAGATGGAGATACCTTCGCTCCAGTCGTTCGAGCCCAGATCGAACACACCGCCGGGTACAGAGCGACCGGAAGGCACCGATCCGATCGTGGCCGTCTCCATCAGAACGTCTTGTCCGTGGACGCGAGCGAACAGACGCACGAGGCTGCCCTCGGCCACGTCGGCATACCCGTGGTTGTGTAGGCCATACGCGATCTGCAGCGGTCCCAGCTCGCAGGAGGGAGCGCAGAGGTCGGAGACGAACGGTTCCAGATCGGGTATCCCGGGGTGATCGACGCTCGGTCTCGCCCTGAACACGTTGTGGACGTTCCACGGCAGGACGACCTCGTCGGCCTCGCCATCTTCGGCCTCGGAAGAGATCGGGTGGAAGTCGTGTCTGCCCCAGCTTGCCCCTGACCTGGGCCACTGGTCGTCCACCTGGCCGAACACGGTGAGGTGTGTCGTCACGTCGCCGGAGTTCGAGACCAGGACGACCTCCGCTGAGCCATCCCTGTCCACATCCGCGACCACCGGGAACTCGATCGCCGTCCCCGATCCGTGCTCGTCGTACTCGAACAGCACCTCGCCGTCGTCTCCATCGAACAGTCGAAACGACTCCTCGTCCGCCTGGAGGATCTCGAGCAGTCCGTCCGCGTCGAAGTCGAATCCCGAGCACCCGGCGATGCCGGTCTCGTCGGAGATGGGCGCGGTCCAGAGGATCTCGCCGTCGACGCTCATGAGGGACAGCTCGTCCTGGGCAGGGACGGCGATCTCGATGCCCTCGGCACTGTGGAAATCGGCAGCGCAGGGGGGACCGGGGCTCCGCCCGGGGTACTGGAAGGAATCCATCCGCGTTCCGTCCTGGTCGAACAAGATGATCTCGGACTGGGCGACGAACGCGACCTCCCCCCACGGATCCGAGTCCACGTTCACGACCACCGGGAATACCGTTACTCCCGATCCCGCGTACCCCGCGGTCCACAGGAATGCACCCGCGGATGAGAACACGTTGTCGCAGGCGAGGATCTCCTTGTACCCATCGCCGTCCAGGTCGGCGATCACCGGAGCGGGCACCGCGCCGTGGTACTCGTCCGAGAGAGAGAACTCGAGAGTTCCCGTGACCCCATCGAGGACGCGGCCGTCCACGATGATCTCCACCGTGCCGTCGCCTTCGAGATCCGCGAACGTGGGCTGCGCATAGTCCCCCAGGCTCAGCGTCGGCGACTCCCAGAGGACGACGCCGGCTCCGTCCAGCGCCGCGACCGTGTCGCGCGTGGTGACGGAGACGATGTCGGTGCGCCCGTCGCCGTCCACGTCCCCCATGGCGACACCCGTCGTGCCGCTGTACCCGGCCACATCGAAGAGAGTGCCTGAACCATCGCCGGACAGCAGGACGAGGGTATCGGTCATGAACGTGGTGAACGCGATGTCGGGGACGTCCCTGTCGTCCACCACACCGTCACCATCGTCATCGGTCATGTTCCCGACGGCCGGCATCACCACGACGCCCGAGCCATCCACGACGGAGTGCCGCCACTCGACCTCGAAGGCCCACGGCTCCGCTACTGTCCCCGGGTTCTCGCCCATGCACTCCAGGACGAGGTCGCAGCCCTCCTCCACGGGCGGCAACAGATCGCAGGGACCCGAAACCAATCCATAGTCGACACAGGCCAGCAGGAAGAGAGGGGGAACGAGGACGGGGTAGCGAGCGATGCTTCTCATGGAGTGTCGATGTAGCCCATCTGGATTCTACAACCGTCACGGATGGAGACACGAAGCCGCGAGGAAGAACGACGGGGAAAACCGTCAACTACCTTCGCACGACATGGAGATGATCGCGGTTTCCTCGTGAAGACCGTTGGAGTAGACGAGCAGCTCGGCCTCGTGGATACCGGGTTCTTCGGGTACGCACGTCACGGTCAAGGTCACGCTCTCACCCGGCCTGAGGATGCGGTCGACTTCGTCGATGTTGGAACGGAAGGAGCTCGGCTCCGAACCGTGGAGGTCCTCCAGGCGGATCTCGTCGATGAACACGGTGTCCTCGCCGACGCTCGCCACATCCACGGTCAGCGTCTGGAACGTCCCGGGGAAGAGAGTGCCGAAGTCGAGGGACGTCGGAGTGATCACCATCTGGGCGTCGGGTCCCGAACCGAGCGCGCACATCCCGTTCTCGTCGCAGTACGCCCGGTCGATCCCCTGGCACATGGCCATCCCGCAATGTCCGCAGGCGGATATGTACTGCTCGGAGAGGTCCTGGAGCTGCCGGCGGTACTCATAGATGTCCTCACGCACCGAGAGAGCTTGCGCGCACTCGAAACCGGGAATGCAGTTGTTGAAGCCGCTCCCGAAACGATAGGCGGCGCACTGATCATCGGTCTGGCAGCGCGAGTACTCGTGTTTCAGCGCATGGGCCTCCCGACTGACGAGCCAGCAGGGATCCGTGCAGCTCGGGGCACTCGCCGCAGCGACGAGGGCCAGCGGAAACCAACGGAGGAGGGGAGTCACACGTCCAGCTCGTCCACCTCGGCCGCCCGATCCATGATGAACCGGAACCGCGCCGACGCGTCCCGACCCATCAGATCGGTGACCACCTGCTCGGTCTCGACGCGGGTGCCGTCGGGGATCATGACCTTGAGCAGGCGGCGGTTCTCGGCGTCGAGGGTGGTCTCGCGCAGGGTGTCGGGCATCATCTCGCCGAGACCCTTGAAGCGCTGGATGATGGGCTTGGCGCGGGCGTTCTGGGCCTTGAGGATGCGGTCGCGGTGGGCGTCGTCGATGGCCCAGTAGGTCTGCTTGCCGACGTCGACGCGGTACAGCGGGGGCTGGGCGAGGTAGACGTGGCCGGCGTCGATGAGGGGGCGCATGTGGCGGTAGAAGAAGGTGAGCAGCAGCGTGGAGATGTGGTGGCCGTCGCTGTCTGCGTCCATCAGCAGGATGACCTTGTGGTAGCGCAGGTTGGTCAGGTCCATGTTGTTGCCGGCGCCGCAGCCGAGGGCCTTCTCGATGTCGCCGAGCTCGCGGTGCTTGAGCGCCTTGGTGAGGGAGACCTGCTCGGAGTTGAGGACCTTGCCGCGCAGGGGCAGGATGGCCTGGGTGCGACGGTCGCGGCCCTGCTTGGCGGACCCGCCGGCGCTGTCTCCCTCGACGATGAAGAGCTCGCACTCGGTCGGGTCGCCGCTGGCGCAGTCGGCGAGCTTGCCGGGGAGGTTGAGGCGCCGGCTGATGGCGGTCTTGCGGCGCACGGTCTGGGCGGCCTTGCGGCTGGCGGCCCGGGCCTTGGCCGACTGGATGGCACGCGCGACCACGGCCTCACCCCAGGTGGTGTTGGCGTGGATGTACTGCTCGAGCGCCGTGCGCACGGCGTTGGACATGGAGTTGCGCGCTTCGGGGTTGTTGAGCTTCTCCTTGGTCTGGCCCTGGAACTGGGGCTCGAGCATGAACACCGAGACCACGGCCACGAGCCCCTCGCGCAGGTCCTCGGCGGTGAGCGTGACGCCCTTGGGGGCGAGGTTGTGCATCTCGATGAAGCCGCGCAGCGCCTTGACGAGGCCGTCGCGGAAGCCCACCTCGTGGGTCCCGCCGTCGGTGGTGGGGATGCCGTTGACGAAGCTGCGGACGCGCTCGCGGGTGGATTCGGTCCAGCGCAGAGCCAGCTCCACGCGCATGCCGTTGTCGCGCTCGAGCACGAAGGGCGGATCCACCACCGGACGGCTGCCGTGCTTGTTCTCGATGTGGGTCAGGAAGTCCACGACGCCGCCGTCGTGCTGGAACTCCTCGGACTTGCCGGTCTCCTCGTCGCGGAAGACGATGCGCAGCCCCTTGGTCAGGAACGCCTTGGTCTCTAGCTGCTCGTACACCATGTCCGCGTCGAAGATCGCGCGCTCGAAGATGGTCTCGTCGGGGACGAAGTGGATGGTCGTGCCGCTCCCGCGGGCGGGGCGGAAGGGCTTGACCGGGGCGGTGGGCCGGCCGCGGCGGTAGCTCTGGCGGTACTCGTAGCCGTCGCGCTTGACCGTGACGGTCAGGCGCTGGGACAGGGCGTTGACCACGGACGAGCCCACCCCGTGCAGGCCGCCGGACTTGATGTAGTTGTTCTGGTCGAACTTGCCGCCGGCGTGCAGCGTCGTCATCACGATCTCGAGGGCGCTGCGCTTGTGCACCGGGTGCTCGTCCACGGGGATGCCGCGGCCGTTGTCACTGACGGTGACCGAGCCGTGCCCGTGGTGGAGGGTGACGGTGAGGCTCGTGGCGTAGCCGTTGATGGCCTCGTCCACGCCGTTGTCCACCAGCTCCCACAGCAGGTGATGCAGGCCCGCCTTGCCCACCCCGCCGATGTACATGCCCGGTCGCTTGCGGACCGGATCCAGCCCCTCGAGGACGGTGATGTCCTTGGCTGTATAGGCGCCCTTGGCCATGTCTACTCCTGCGCTTGCTCGTCCTCTTCGCCGTACTCTTCCATCTCTTCGCTGTCCTCGCCCCAGCTCACCGGCTGGACCGGGCCGTGCACCCACTTCATCAGGGTGCCCCGCTTCAGCATCTGCCGACCCCGCCCGCCGCGCCTGGTCACCTCGTACTTGGTGGTGCGCACGATGATGGTCGCGCCGCGGTTGGTCTCCACCTCGCAGCCCTGGCGCGCCGCCGTCGCGATGTCGTACCCCAGCACGTAGTCACCGTCGCCGAGCTTGATGGCCTGGACCCCCTTGCCCGCGCCGGCGAGCACGTTGACCTCGTCCACCGGGAAGATCAGGCAGCGGGCCTTGTGAGAGGCCAGACAGATGTTCTCGTGGCCCACGGTGACGACCACCGCCACGACGCCGTCGCCGCGCTTGTCCAGCCGGGCGTAGCGGCGCCCGGACTTCGTGCTCGGGGTCGAGTGGGGAGCCAGGGGGAAGCGCAGGCACTTGCCCTTGCGGGTCACCGCCAGCATCAGCGGCCAGCCCAGGTCCTCGGCGCCCTCGGGGGCTTCGGGCAGGGAGCGAGCATCCGTGACCGTCGCGCCCACCACCTTCTCGCCGTCGGCGAAGTTGAAGAACCGCTGGACCGGCTCGCCGTACCCCGTCGTGGCCGGGACGTCGTCGATGCGCATGACGTAGCAGGCGCCCTGGTCGGTGAACAGGGCCACGCACTCGCGCGTGGACCCGCGCATCAACCAGCGCACCTCGTCGTCCTCGCGCACGCGGATCGCGGAGACGTCCTTGTACCCTCGCTGGCGCTTGATCCAGCCGTCGCGGGTGACGATGACCCAGGCGTTCTCCTTGACGATGTAGGCCTCGGGATCGAATGCCTCGACCGTGGCGGCCCGCTCCAGCTTACTGCGGCGATCGTCGGCGTAGCGGGCGCGGATCGACTCCAGCTCGGACCGGATCACCTCCCAGCGCATGCCCTCGCTGGACAGGATCATGCGGATACGGTCCGCCTCGGCCTGCTTGGCCTCCAGCTCGTCGAGGATGGCCTGGATCTCCATCCTCGCCAGCTTGTACAGCTTGGTCTCCAGCACGGCCTCGGCCTGGATCTCGTCGATGTCGAAGCGGGCCTGCAGCTTCACCGACGCGTCCTTCTTGTCCTCGGACTGGCGGATGATGCGGATGGCCACGTCCAGGGCGTCGAAGACCTTGGCGAAGCCCTCGAGGATGTGGATGCGCTTCTCGAGCTCGGCGAGCTCGAACTGGAACCGCCGGGTCACCACCTCCATGCGGAACGCGAGGAACGCCGTGAGGATCGTCTTGAGGTCCACCTTGGCCGGGCCGGGCACGAGGGGGTTGTCCGTGGGCACCAGGCAGGTGAGGTTGACGTGGAAATTGCAGCGCAGGGGGGTGTGCTTGTACAGGTAGGCCATCGCCACTTCGGGCTTGGCCCTGCCCTTGAGCTCCAGCACGATGCGCACGTCGTCGGTGGACTCGTCGCGCACGTCCACGATCTGGGGCACCCTCTTGCGGACGATCAGCTCGGCGATCTTGGAGATCAGGTCGCCCTTCTTGAGGCCGTAGGGGATGGACTTGATCACCGCGAACTTGCGCCGCTCGATGGTCTCCACCTCGTACTCGCCGGCCATGGTCACCGGGCCGCCGCCCGTCTCGTACATGCTCCGCATCTCCTCGGGGCTGGTCTCGATCCGGCACCCCGTGGGGAAGTCCGGGCCGGGGACCATCTCCATGATCTCGTCGAGCTCGAGGTCGGGATCGTCGATGAGGGCGACCAGCGCCTCGACGACCTCGCCGAGGTTGTGGGGCGGGATGTTGGTGGCCATGCCCACCGCGATGCCGGTGGAGCCGTTGATCAGCAGCTGGGGGATCTGGGCGGGGAGCACCACGGGCTCGTTGGTGGAGCCGTCGTAGGTGTCGCGGGTGTCCACGACCTGCTTCTTGAGCTCGGACAGCAGGTCGAGGGAGAGGCGCTGCAGCTTGGCCTCGGTGTAGCGCATGGCGGCCGGAGGATCGCCGTCGAGGGAGCCGAAGTTGCCGTGTCCGTTCACCAGCGGGTAGCGCAGGGAGAAGCTCTGGGCCATGCGCACCATGGCGTCGTAGATCGCCTGGTCGCCGTGGGGGTGGTACTTGGCCATCACCTCGCCCACCACGGCAGCGCTCTTGCGGAAGCGTCCGTCGGGGGCCAGGTGCAGGTTGTGGAACATGGCGTAGAGGATGCGGCGCTGGACCGGCTTGAGGCCGTCGCGGATGTCGGGCAGGGCGCGGGACGTGATCACCGACAGGGCGTAGTTCAGGTAGCGCTGGCGGGTGGTCTCGTGGAGCGCCACCTCGCCCTCGGCCAGATCCGGAGGATCGGGCGGTCCGGGCGGGTCAGGCGGCGGTGCCTTGGACCTGTCGAGCAGGGACAGCTGGGAGTCGCGTGGATCAGCCATGCCGTCGGGCCTTTCTACGGGGGCTCTGCGCATCCAGCATCACGGTGTTGGGGCGGGTGTCGCCGTCTATGGAGACGCGCCCACACTGCTGGAGGATCGGCAGGAGGTAGTGTAGGCAACGGACGCCGCCGTTGCCCCGTCGGGTGAAGCGGGCCAGGGGCCCGGGATTGTTCTGTGAGGCCTGGATCGCCACGGGCTCGCCCGATGGGACGTGCTCCTCGAGGAACGTCAGGCAACGGTTGACCGCCTCGGCGCGGATCCACATGGGGTGGGCTGCCCGGTTCTCCAGGGGGGACACCAGCAGCCCCGGGCGATCCAGATCCACGGCGTCGAGGCGGAAGGGGCGGCTGCGCCGGCGATCGGGCGTGGACAGCTCCCGGCCCACCAGCGCCGGCAGCGGGCCGATGGCGAGGGCCGCGAAGTGATCCGGGTGGTGCTCGGAGTACGCGGCCTCGGCCCGCTCGGCCAGATCCCGGGGGGAGGGGGTCGCGTTGGCCTCGCGGGAACGCTCCTCGGCCCAGTCGAAGAAGGCCGGCTCGGTGCAGCGCAGCACGCCGGGGCTCATCTCGAACCCCGGCACCTCGCCGCGCCGGAACGCGGCGATCAGATCCTGGACGTCGACCGCCAGCAGGCGAGCCATGTCCGTCTCGGTCAGGATACGCTTGTTGGCCATGTAGTTACTCGGTAGATACTGATCAAGGATACAGTAATTCGTAGGTATATACCAAGTACCTAGTGAAGGAATATCCAGGCCGGGGACGGGTGGGATCAGGCCGCGAATCGAGCCGCGAATCAGGCCACGTCCACCTTGAACACGTTGGCCATGGCGGAGTCGCCGGCCGCGCAGCCGGCGAACAGGCCGTACCCGCCGCCGTTCATGACCAGCTCCTCGATGAGCTCCATCATCAGGCGCATGCCGGTGGGACCCTGGGGGTGGCCGTAGACCATGGACGAACCGTAGTTGTTCATGGCTTCGGGGGCGACGCCGGTCTCCTTGCAGAAGAACGCGTCGTTGACCGCGAAGGGGTTGTGGGTCTTGATGGCGCAGTCCTTGACGTCCACGCCGGCGCGATCGCACGCCTGCAGCGCCGCGGGGACCACGGCGGCGGCCATGAAGCCCTTCTTGGTGCGGTACTGGCCCGACGAGAGAACCTGGATGGTGACGCCGCTGTCCGCGGACAGCTCGGCCGCCTTGGCGCGGGTGGTGACGATCATGCCGGTGTTGCCGTCGGCCGGGTGGGTCTGGGAGCCGAAGGTGATGGTGCCGTCCTTGGCCACGGGCCGCAGCTTGGAAAGGCCCTCGCGGGTGGTGGGGAAAACGCCCTCGTCGCCCTCGACCACGCCGAGCACCTTGCGGCCGGAGGGGTTGACCTCCACGTCCACCATGTAGCGCTTCTGGAACGCGCGGCCGTCGGCCAGGGCCGCCTGGTACTGCTCGCTGCGCAGGAAAGCGATGTCATCCTGCTCCTCGCGGCCGATCTCGTTCTCGCGCGCCACGTTCTCGCCGGTGACGAACATGGGGAACTTGGCCCACGGATCGAAGCCGAAGTTGTCCATGACCCAGTCGTCGGACTTGGGCTGGCCGCCCGGACCCATCGGGTTGGGGTACACCAGGTGCGGACCGTTGGAGCACTTGTCCGCGGCCACGTTCAGCACGCAGTCCAGGGTGCCGCCCTCGATCTCCAGCGCCGAGGAGGTGACCATCCGTGACGAGGTGGCGCACGCCTGGCTGAAGATGGGGCCGGTGACGTGGTCGGAGCCCACCAGGGCCGCGACCCAGGGGCCGCCGTAGAAGCACGAGACCGACGGAATGGTCCAGCCGAGGAAGACCGAGTCGAACACCTTGGGATCGATGTTCTTGTCTGCGAGCGCCTTGGCGCCGACCTGGCCCGCCATCTTCAGCGGATGCAGGTTGGCGAACTGGCCCTGCCACTTGCAAAACGGCGTGCTCCAGTACCCCTTGTACGGAACAAAAGCTTTGGAAAAAGACATGTCACGCTCCTGATGAGAGTGGGTTGTTCGTGGTCGGGTGCGCCCGTGAGCGCGCGCTCTTCAAATTAAGCGCCCGGCGCGCGGCATTATGGACCCAGCGCGCGCGCGAAGCAACGGCTGCGACACACTCGTCGCCGAACCCTGTGCCACGCGTGTGTCACAGTCGCTGTGTCTGATCTGCAAGTCGCTGTAGATACGGAGGAAATACGTTCTGGCATGGACCTTGCTACTTTCGCGGGCCAGGAGGAAGAACCCATGCCCAGCGCCCCTCGCACCCTCGCAGCGCTCCTCGTGCTCACCGTCTCCGGCATCGCCGGCTGCCCGCCGCCGCCGCCCGACGACTACGGCATCGTCGAGCCGCTGCAGGCCACCGGCGAGGTGCTGAGCTCCCAGGGTGTGGGCCCGGCGGGACCCAAGGCCATCGAGTACGCCAGCACCGAGGTGTGGTCCGTCGAGAACGCCTGGTCCGACACGGACACCCAGGCCGCCAAGGCCGCCGGGCTGGCCTGGCGCGAGGACTCCGGCCTGAACTGGGACCAGAAGTACTCCCTGTGGGTCGACGCCCTGGCCGCCACGCCGCTGTACTCCGGCAGCGGGACGACCTACGAGATCGAGACCCCCACGGGCAAGGTCGTCCAGGCGCCGTACCTCGAGTGCGCCGAGACCGCCTACTTCATGCGCGCCCTGTTCGCGTCGTGGTATCACCTGCCGTTCTACGTCGAGGCCGTGGACGGCAACGGCGACCGCATCTTCCTGGGCCACTTCGGGTTCATCCACTCCGACGGATCGCGCTACGGCTCGACCCCCAACTTCGCCAACTACGCCGACCACTCGGACATGACCGCCGCGGACATCGCGTCCCAGGGCTGGCCCAGCGACAGCAGCCTGGCCGACCGCCAGCTGTGGGGCTCGTCCGACGAGCAGCCCTTCCTGGGCGCGGATGCCCACTTCGGCGCCTACTTCGACGAGCTGCTGCTCAACAAGCGGGTCGGCTACTTCATGATGCTGTTGCTGCCGTACTTCGGGTCCATCCACTTCGCCGACGACGGCATCTCGTGGCACGTCGAGGCCAACCAGCTCGTCCCCGGCGACGTGCTGATCAAGCGCTGGCAGCAGACCGGCACCGGGCACGTGATGGTGGTCAAGGAGGTCCAGTGGCTGGGCACCGACAGCGCCGCCGCCGAGATCGTCAGCGGCTCCATGCCCCGTCGCCAGCCCAAGTGGGAGAGCTCCACCGCGGCCAAGATGTACTTCACCAGCGAGTACACCGGCGGTGAGGGCAGCAACTACGACGGCGACGCCTACGTGGACCTCGGCGGCGGCCTCAAGAGCTTCCTGTCCACCGTCGAGGTGAACGGCTACTGGCGAAACGCCGTGCCCGAGGCCCGCCTCGACCAGTGGATTCCCACCTCGGACAAGGACACCCGCAAGGCCCGCCCCGCCATCTTCGAGGACCTGCTCGCCGAGGCCGACGCCGACGAACTCATGGGCGAGCTGCTGTCCCTGGTGGAGGAGAAGCGCGAGCACCTGCGCAACTACCCCGCCTCCTGCTCCGCCCGCGAGGCCCGCGAGCAGTACTTCGAGCAGGT
Organism: uncultured Rickettsiales bacterium; assembly: GCA_964425605.1. Lineage (GTDB taxonomy): Bacteria > Myxococcota_A > UBA796 > UBA9615 > CAYRNR01 > CAYRNR01. The sequence continues at coordinate 42,092 of CAYRNR010000059.1, forward strand.
CTACGATCTGACGCAGCGCGAGTACGGCTGGGACCGCCAGCGCACCGACGAGGAGTACCGCACCCTCGAGGACTACGTCTTCGCCGAGTTGGTCTACAACGAGTCCAAGACCTGCTGCTGGAACAGCACCACGCCCGAGATGTACGACATCATCATGGAGTACAACACCGACCTGGTGGAAGCCGACCCCGACACCTGCGTGGATCCTGTGGTCTTCAAGGCCGAGGACGGCGGATACTCCCTGTTCCACGACTACGCCGTCTCCACCGGCCGCGGCGACCAGTGGGTCGAGTGGTCCGCCGACGAGTCCTGCCCCCAGGCCGGCGTCTCCGACGACTCCGAGGCCGACCACGACTGGGCCGACTACTGCGACATCGAGGACTCGATCCTGGGCAACGAGGGCAGCGGCGACACCGACACCGACACCGACACCGACACCGACACCGACGGTGACACCTACGAGCCCAACGAGAGCTCCTCCGACGCCACCGAGATCGGCGAGGGCGGCTACTCCGGCCTGAACATCGGCTCCGGCGACGAGGACTGGTTCGTCGTGGACGCCGACGGCTCGACGGTCACCGCGCGCATCGACTTCTCCCACTCCGCCGGCGACCTGGACATGGAGCTGCTCGACAGCAGCGGTTCGCAGATCAGTTCGTCCGCCAGCACCTCGGACTCCGAGGAGGCGGAGGGCGCCGACGACAAGGTCTACGTGCGGATCTACGGGTACAACGGCGCGACCGGGGACTACGACCTGACCATCACGGTGGACTGAGAGGCCGGCCTCAGCGGTCCACGTATCCCAGGCTCTTCAGCTGCTCGAGGATCTCGTCCTCGCCCTCCAGCTCGACGGACCGGGCCGGGTAGGGGGCGAACCCGCCCCGCATCTCCCCCAGCATCCTGTGAAGGATCTGCCCCTCCGTCTCCAGGATCGCGGGGTCGGTCACGAGCACGCCGTTCTGGCCCTGCTCGTCCAGCTTCCACAGCGCCTCCTCCGCCGTGATCAAATCCACGTCGAGGCGGTACCCGTCGTGGATCACCCCGGCCACCATCGTCCCGTACAGGCGATCCTCCTGCAGGATGGGCCGCGCAGGGACCTCACCTAGGATCATGCCCTGGAGGGGGGCGCCGTGGGTTCCTTCCGGGCGCGGCGCCGCCGAGACGTCGACGAGGGTCCGGAAGAGGTCTGTCTGCTGCACCGGCGTGGACACGACGGCTGGCTCCCACCCCGGCGCCTGCAACACGAGCGGGACCCGTGTCAGCTCGGTCGCCAGGGAGTGGCCGTGCTCGAACCCCCCGTGGTCCCAGAACTCCTCGCCGTGGTCCGCGGTGAACGCGGTCCAGCGGTCGCGGCCCCGCTTCGGCCAGCCGTCCAGCAGCTGCCCGAACGCCAGGTCAGTGGCCAGGATCTCCTCGTCGTACAGTAGCCGGATGTATCGTTGCTGTTCCTCGGTCGGGACCGTCTCCCCCATGATGAGGGCCCCGATCGTCTCCGGGCTGGCGAACGGCACCTCGACGGGCGGTTCCCCGTCCCCGGTGAAACGTCCGCGCGTGGCTGCGGGCGGGTCGTAGTTGGTGTGGGGCTCCATCATGTGGACCACGAGGAAGATCGGTCGATCCCCGGGTAGCTCGGACACCCACGCCAGCGCGGCGTCCACCGTGTCCGCGGCGCTGCGGTGCTCCTGGTTCGACGCCCCCACGCAGTCGTAGTGCTCGAACCCCTGCCCCATGCCGAAGATGGGCTCCAGGAACGTGTTGTTGACGAACGCACCCGTGGCGTACCCCTGGCCCGCGAACAGGCTCGCCAGGGTCGACGTCTGCTCGTCGATCCGACCGAAGCTGCTCTCCACGGCCCTGTTGTGGACGGCGCGGTGCTCGTGCGGGTGCAGGCCCGTGTAGAGCGACGCGATGGAGGGGAGCGTCCAGCCCGAGTGGGAGTAAGCGCGCTCGAAGCGGACCGCCTCGCGGGCGAATGCGTCGAGCCTCGGTGAGGTCCGCTGAGAGTACCCGTAAGCGCTGTAGTGATCGGCGCGCGCGGCATCGATGATGATCAGCAGGACGTCGGGGCGCGCGTCGGCCGGCTTCTTTTCCCCGCTACAGCCGACCAGGAGGATCGCGAGGGCGAGCTGGAGCGCGAGGGCACGAGCCATGGAGCGATCCCGCGCCGCGCCGGGGTGGTCCATCCACCTGGGTCGCAGCGTCCGGTCCAGGATAGCATCGCGGTACCGGAGCGACCATGCGCGCCATCGCCGCCGGCCGGTTCGGCTACTCGCCGGGGCGAGTCAGCAGTCCAACCTGCGCGAACCACGACAGCGTGTCCCGGACCGTGTCCTGGAGGGCGCGGGGCGTGTAGGCGAGTTCGGCGGCAGCTTTTTCGTGTGACACATTCCGGTGGCCCCGCAGCGCCAGCAGGGCCTCGCTGGTGAAGCGGGGGCGGCTTCCACGCAGCCGGGCGAACGTGGACGAGACCGGCGCCCAGATCCGTGCGAGGGACATGGGAGCCACCGGAGGACGGCGAACCTCCGGATGGACCAGGCGGACCAGCTCAGCCAGCTCAGCCAGTGACGCCCAGCGCCCGCACAGGAAGTACGCCTCCCCACTGCGCCCGCGATCCGCGGCCGCCATGCCGCCGAGTGCGACATCGCGGGCGTCGACCCAGTTGAATCCACCCTCGACCAGCGCCGGCATCGCGCCCCGCGCCAGGTCCAGCAACATCTCTCCCGCGCGCGACGGTTTGTGATCAAGGGGCCCCAGGACCGCTGCGGGGACGGCGACCACCGCGTCGAGTCCGTCTGCCGCCGCGGCCAGCACCCTCCGCTGCCCCTCGGCCTTGGTGATGTCGTAGGCCGTGCCGTGACCGGGCCGCGCGAGGGCGCGTCTCTCGTCGATGACCTCGCCGGGAGGATCGGGATCGTAGGAGTGCAGCGTGCCGTAGTGGACCAGGCGGCCGACGCCCGCCTCGCGGCAAGCGCGGATCACGTTCTCCACCCCCTCGACGTTGATCCGCTCCACCATACCGTCCGGATCACCCGTGATGCTGATGCGACCGGCCAGGTGGTGGACCACGCCGGCGCCGGCGAACGCCTGTAGCAGGGAATCCGGATCGAGGACGTCGCCCGGGACGACGTCGATGCCGAGGCCGTCGATGGCGCGGGTGTCGGACCGGGCCAGGGCGCGGACCTCGTGGCCTGCATCGAGGATGGCGCGGGCGAGGTTGCCTCCGACGTGGCCGGAGGCGCCGGTGAGGGCGACGAGCATCGGAGGGGTCTACCGCTTCTTGCGAATGCTCGTGGAGGGCGCATAGGTCCTGCCGCCGCTCGTGCCGGCGGGAACGCCCTGATACCCGGACGAGGGCGAGGAGGACCAGCTGCCGTAGCTGTCCATGGAGCGCGGGGATGGATCGGACCAGGACGAATGGGAGCACGAGGACCGACCCCCGCGGGAGGACGGCGCGAAGCTGTCGACGTGATGGCGAGAGTACTCCCGTGCGTCGCGGGCGGCGGTCGTGGCCGAGGCGCCGCTCCAGGTCACGGCGCGACCGCGGCTGTCCACGCCGAGCACGACGGTGTCCCCCGAGGGATCACCCTCGGCCACGGGGGAGCGATCGGGGCGGTCGGCGCTACCTTCGGGGAGATCCTTGACCGTGTCGGATTGCTCGTCGGAGTCGGTCGCCGGGTCGCTGTCCGCGATCTCACGTGGGCCCGGGACGACCGTCGGCCGGTCTGACTCGATGTAGAAGCGCCGGCCGTATCGCGAGTCGTGGCAGATACAGCCGGTCCCGGAGTCCTCGCACTGGATCCAGGGCGCCGAGTCGCTGGAACGGTCGCACTGGGGCGTGGGATCGCGGCGGGGATAGGAGGGGGCGTAGGGGCGGGTGTCGGGAAGGACTCTGGGGCGCGGGAGCCGGTCCTGGGCCCACGGCAAACCCTCACCGACCGGCCACGCGCGCATGCCCCCGGCAGCTGTCATGGTGCCCCGGGGACAGCGGATGTCGGCGCTCCCGTCCAGCACATCGACACGATCGGTTCGATCGCGGTCGCCCGCGGCGCGGACCAGCGTGTCCGGCTCCATCTCGACGACGGCATCCACGAGCTGTAGCTCCGCGCCGGCGGCTCCCGCGCGGACCTCCACCTCGCCGTACAGCAGCGTGAAGTGCGCGGCGCCCTCGGAGTCGCCGATCCACAGGAGCATCCCCCCGGTGCTCGTGACACGGGTGCCGTCGCCGAACGCGACGCCCAGCTGCGCGCCGTCGGCTCCGCCGACGGTGGAGCCGGCGGGAATGGCGTCCCCGATGGCGAGGAGTTCCTGGGTGGCATCGTGGTCCGACGTGACCAGCACCGTACCGGAGAGGGCGGTCACTCGGCCCTCCGTGGCGTACGCGGTGTGCGCGATGCACGCGGTGAGCAGCACCGCGACGAGGTCGGCGTGCGGCCGGAGTCCCATGGCTCTCCCTACTTCTTGCGTTTCTTTCGTGGATCCGACCGCCGCAGGTCAGACGAACGCGTGGACGTCGGGGTCCCGCGGTAAGAACTCCTGGTGCTCGAACTCGTGTAGGACGAGGACGCGCGGATCGAGCTGGACAGCATCGAGGTCGAGAAGCTGGACCTCCCGGATCCGGAAGAGTGCGCGTCGGACAGCAGCCGGGTCTGCTGCTCGGCGGAGCGGGCCTTCGCGGTCGCGCTGCGGCCCCGCCACACCACGGTGGTGCCGTCCGGCTTGGTCCCCAGGACCACGACGAGGGGAGGATCGCCGACGCCGTCGATCGGGGCGATGTCAGGGCTTTCTCCGGGCTCCTCGGGGAGGTCCTTCTCTTCAGCCTCTCCGTCGCCGCTCCCGCCACCGCTCCCGCCGCCGGTCGTGCCGGCGATCGAGTGGGCGTAGTCGACGGCGGACACATCGGGCGCCTCCTCCAGGCGGCTGTCGAAGCCGCGCCAGTTCCGCGCGTCCCAGCACGAGCAGCCGTAGCCCGACAGGCGGCACTCGATCCACGGGAAGCGGTGCCAGTCGTCGTCACACAGCTCGGTGGCCCGGTAGTTCGGCTCCGTCGGGAACACCCCACCCGCCACCGTGACCTGGGGCACGAACCCCTCGGGCCATCCCTGGGATGCCAGTAGCCGGCTGCGGCGCGACAGCTCTCGTCTACCCAGCGTGCGCTTCCCCCACGGGAGGTCCGCGGCGATCGGCCACGCCCGCTGGTTCTCGGTCAGCAGGAACGAGCCCGTGGACCAGCGCACCTGCGCGGCGCCCTCCAGGAGGTCGACGTGCTCGCTGCGGTCCACGTCGGCGGTCACCAGCACGGTCGCCGAGTCAGGCAGGTTCACCACCCCGTCCATCAGCTGCAACCGGACCGGCACGGTGTCGGCCACGACCAGCGCCTCGCCGTACAGCAGCGTCAGCTCCCGGGTACCGCGGTTCTCGCCGATCCTCACCAGCATCCCGTTGGTGGTGAACACACGCGTCCCATCCTCCAGCGCGATCCCGGCCAGCGATCCCTCCTCGAAAGCGACCGTGTCCCCCACCTCGATGGGATCTCCGGTGACCAGCGCCCGGCGTGTCGAGCTGAGCTCCCTCGTCGCGACGGCGGTGCCCGAGAGGATCACGGCGCGTCCCTCGACGGCCGCAGCCGGTGGTGCCGCCGTGGACAGGATGATTGCGGCCATCGCCAGCAGTGCGGCTCGTGGGTGCATGAACTTCCCCCTTTGCTCTGCCCTGGATTCTACGCGGGTCCGGGGGGGAGCCGGGAAAAAAG
>CAYRNR010000060.1:0-47784 GCA_964425605.1 uncultured Rickettsiales bacterium
TGTCCTTTCCACCTCGGTGGTGGGCGCTTCATTCTTTATACAGTAACGAGGGTCGGGGTGGACAGTTTCGCCGCCCCCTGACCATTTCTTTACTTTTTTTCTGCGGGGATCGGGCGGGAACCGGGGCGGGAGTGGGGGAAAACCCCCGGATCGGGGCTTTTTACTCGGTCGGAGCCTCTTCGGCCGGAGCCTCTTCGGCCGGAGCCTCTTCAGCCGGAGCCTCTTCAACCGGGGCGGGGCTACCATCAGCCTCTTCAACCGGGGCGGGGCTGCCATCAGCCTCTTCAGCCGGGGCGGGGCTGCCATCAGCCTCTTCAGCCGAAGGCTCGACCGGAGCCTCCTCTGCCGGAGCCTCTTCAACCGGAGCTTCCTCGGCCGAAGGCTCTACCGGCGGAGCCTCCTCGCCACCCTCGGCAGGCGGAGCTTCCTCGCCACCCTCGGCAGGCGGAGCCTCCTCGCCACCCTCAGCGGGCGGGGCCACGGGGCTGCCATCAGCTTCACCGCCACCCTCGCGCTGGGTCTTCACCGACTCGAGCGCCTTGGGGTCGTTCCACAGGTCCTCGCGGGGCCGGTCCCAGTCCTCGAGCTTCTCGTTCTCCTCCAGCGCCCTGAGGTACTCCTCGAGGATGAAGGTGCCGAGGTAGCCGTTGCAGGCCTTGATGTAGTCGGGGTCGTCGCCCAGGGCGATGGAGTCCTCGGCCTGCAGCACGTAGAAGTTCAGGGCCTCGTTGAAGGAGAAGTCGATCTCGTCGGCGCGCTCGCCGAACAGGTCGTAGAGCATGTAGGCGCGCTCGATCAGCTTCTGGAGCGCCTCGCCCTCGATCTTGGCCTGGGCCATGCGCTCCTTGGTGAGCCGCTCGATCTCGGCCGCCTGGCGCTGCTGCTCCTCCAGGTCCATCTTGTGCTGGGTGACCATGGAGATCTGCTCGGCCACCTCGGGGGTGCCGTGGCACTGCACGAAGATGTCCAGGGTCTTGAGCGACTCCTGGTACTTCTGCTGGAGGATGTCCTGGATGGAGGCCTTGTTGATCAGGGCCAGCTTGTTGCAGCTGTCGATCCCCAGGATGGTGTCGTACTCGGCGATGGCCGAGTCGAAGTCGGCGATCCCGCGGTACGCCACGGCGAGGCCCAGGTGGGCGTCGATGTCGCCGGGGTACCGCTGCAGCACGGCGTTGAAGCACTCGGCGGCGAGCTGGAAGTCACCAGAGCCCAGCGCCAGGAACCCCAGGTTGAGGTTGGCCTCGAGGTTGGTCGGGTCCAGCTCGCGGGCCTTCTGGAACTGCTCACCGGCGCGGACCTCGTCGTCCTGACGCATGTAGGTCAGCCCCATGGTGTTGCGGATCTCCGAGTCCTCCTCCTTGATGTTGGAGGCCATCTCGTTGAGCAACAGCGCCATGTCGTACTTGCCGAGCTGGTAGTACGCGCGGGCCAGCACCTTGTACGCCTGGTCGTTCTCGGGGTCCTCGAACAGGACCTGCTGGATCCACTTCTCCGCGCCTTCGAGGTCGCCGGACTCGCCCAGGGCGCCGGCGAGGTTGAGCATCATCGCCACGTCCTTTTCGTTGGACGAGAGGTACTGCTCGTAGATGTCTGCGGCCTTGCCGGGGCGGCCGCTGCTGGCGTAGAGGTGCGCGAGGTTGATCAGGGCGGGCTGGTAGGCGCCGTCCACCTCGAGGGCACGCTGGTAGAAGTCCTCGGCGTCGCTGTCGCGGCCGAGGCGCTGGGCGGTCCACGCGGCGTTGTAGAAGAACTCGGGCTTGCGCAGGTCCTTGCTCATCCGCGGGTTCTCGGGATCCTCCGAGACGTTGTGCGGCGTGGCGATCTGGCACGCGTTGTCGAAGTACCCGAAGGCCTTCTCGTAGTCGGTACGGCCGCCGTCGGCGCCCGCGTTCAGAACGGCCACGCCGTTGCGGTACGAGGGATCCGGATCCGTGTCCGACTCCTCCTGCAGGTCGCCGCGAGGGGTCCCGCCGGTCTTGCAGGACATGGAGCTGATGGCCACGAGGGCCAACAGCGTAAACAGGATGTGGTGCGTCTTCATCATCGCTCTTCTCCTGCCCGCTACTGCGCGTAGTCCATGGTGGTCCAGATGCTGGTGATGAAGTCCGTCTCCGGCATCTGTTCGACCGTGGGTGGGAACTCTTCGGGGGCCAGCTCGCCGAGCTTGTCCATCGCCTTGACGGTGTACTCGTTGTAGACGTTGACCTCGGCGGCCGAGGTCAGCACCTCGCGGTAGGCGTCCAGGGTGGGGAACAGGTAGCGCTCGTAGGCGACGATCTGCAGACCCTGGAGGTACATGTCGCACTGGTCCTCGTCGAGGGTCGGCGGGCACTCGGCGCCCATCAGGTCATCGTACAGGTCCAGCACGACGCGGCCGGCCATGTAGGCGGCTGCGATGGACCAGGCGCCCGCGTTCTCGTCCTTGGCCATCTCCAGGTACTTCTCCTTGAGACGGTCCATCTTCGCGGTCTTCTCCTTGAGGTCCTGTCGGCCCTGCTTCTCGTCGCTGCTGATGGTCATGGAGTCGAACGCGTCGAACTCCGGCTGCAGCAGGTAGAAGCGCATCTCGGCGGCGTCCACCGGGGCGCGCTTGAGCGTGGCGCCGGACTTGGCGATGCGGTTGTACTCGGCGACCGCCTTCTCCCAGACCTTGCGAGCGTCGCTCTCCTTGCCCTGCCGCATCAGGATCTCGCCGTGCATCTTGCGCGAGTACACGACCATGTCGGGGTCGAGCTTGACGGTGCGCTTGTCGGAGTAGACGTCCTTGTACGCGTCGATCGCCTTGTCGTACTGCTCGGCCTTGAGGTAGGCCTCGGCGATGCGCAGCAGGATGCCGGGGACCGTCTCGTCCTCGGGGTGCGCCTCGATCCACTTGTGGTAGTCCACCGCGGCCTCGTCGTACAGGCCCATGGCCAGCTGGTAGCGGGCCGCGCGCTGCAGCGCGAGGTCTGCGGTCAGGAAGCCGTCTTCACCCTCGCGGGTGCCGAACTCGGGGTCGCGCTCGTACAGGATGTGGAAGTATTCCACGGCCGTGTCGAAGTCGGTGAGGACGTCGTAGTGCTCGGCGAGCACGGACACGCTCTTCTGGTAGAGGCGGCGCTCGGCCATCTCCTTGTCCTTGAGCTCGTCGGGGAAGGTATCGACGAACTGGTGGCGCAGCTCGATGGACTTGGCCTTGTTGCCCGCCTTGTACTGGAACAGGGCGGAGTTGTAGAGCGCCAGCGGGGAGATCTTGGCGTCCGGGAACTCCTCGAAGAAGCCGTAGTAGGCGTCGGCCGCCTCGGCGAACTTCGACGGGTCGTTCATCTCCACGGCCTCCTTGGCCTTGACCTCGGCGAGCTTCACCGTGGCGTTCTGGAAGATGACGAAGAGCTCCTTCTTGAACTTCTCGGACTTGCCGACGTCCGGGTTCTGGTGGAACTCGCGGGCGACCTTGTTGAGGTTCTCCCAGTCCTCGATGGCCTCGTAGGACGAGAGCATCCGGTGGACGGCGAACTGGGCCGTCTCGGTCCGCGGCTTGGCGCGGACGATCTCCAGGTAGCGCTGGTTGGCGTCCTGGAAGTGGTTACGAGTGTCCAGCAGGTAGGCCGCCTTGTAGAGCACCTGGTAGGTGTTCTCCTCGTTGGGCAGCGTGCGCGCGTAGGTGTCGCAGGCCGTGATGAGCCGCTTCTCCCACTCGTTGAGCTCGATGGCCGCGTAGCGCAGGGTCGGATCGGTCTCGCGCTCCATGGCCGCTCGCTGGGCCTTGGCCTCGCGGTCCCACTCGTCCTGCTTGCGGCCGATGTACTTCTCGATGGAGAAGATGGTGTTGGACGCGGCGTCCTTGAGGTACTTGCCGTTGGGGTCCATGCCCACGACGATCTCGTACTGCTCGGCGGACAGGTCGTACTTCTTGAGCTTGTACAGGACCTCCCCGTACCAGAAGCGCATCTCGTAGGCCTTCTTCGACTCGGGGAAGTAGTCCAGGTACTTCTTGTACTCGATCTCGGCCAGGAGCAGCAGCTCCTTGCTCTTGCGCTTGATGGCCTGCTGGAACGAGTCCACCGCGGCCTTGCGCAGGTTGCGCTCGATGAGGTTGTCGGCCTCTTCCAGGGCGGCGGTGTTGTCCGCGTTGGCCTGGGCCCAGCGGGAGCTGTGGCCGAACATCTCCATCATCGCGTCGATCTCGCGGTTGGCCTCCTCGAAGCGGTCGCGCTCCCAGTAGGACTTGATGATGGAGTCCTGGTACTCGGGGTTGTCCGGAGCCATCGGCTCCTCGTGGATCAGGGTCTTGTAGGTCTGGATGGTGAGCTCGTTCTTGCCCTGCTCGTAGTAGATGACCGCGAGGCGCTGGAGCATCTTGCGGTAGTACTTCTTCTGGCCGTAGCGGGTGAAGTACTCCTTGGCCTCCTCGAGGTTCCCCTCTTCCGAGAAGAACTGGACGAGGTCCTTGAGGGCCTCCTCCTTGAGCGAGATACCCACCGAGGCGCCGGACTCGATGAGCCGGTCGGTCTCGGAGATCACCGTCTTCATCGTCTCGATGGCGGTGTCGAACTCCCCGACGTTGTAGTAGCACCAGCCCAGCTTGTAGAGGGCGAAGGTGTAGATGTCGGAGTCGCGGAACGCCGCGGCCTTCTTGTAGGCCTGCAGCGCCTTGTACGCGTTGTTGTTGTCGAAGTAGTACTCGCCGATGGCGTTGTAGGAGTCGGGGACGTACCGGCTGGTCTGGTACTGCTTGACCAGCTTGGTGTACGTCTGCAGCGCCTCCTTGCGCTCGCCCAGCTCCTCCAGCGTCACCGCCATGCGGAAGAGGACCTCGTCCAGGCGGTTGAAGTTCTGGTAGTTCGCCAGGAGGTTCTGGTACGAGCTGACGGCCTTCTTGTTGTACTGAGAAGAACGCGTGCGATCGAGCTGGATGGACTCGTCGCAATCGTCACGCCCCTCGTCGAAGCACGCCTCGAGGGTGGTGTCGTACGTGTCCATCTCCATGGCCCACTCGTACTTGGCCATCTCCTCGTAGGCGACGGCGAGGCGCATGAGCAGCTCGGCCTTGAGCGACTCGTCGACCACGTAGCTCTCGTTGCGCAGCAGCTCCTTGGCCTTCGAGATCTGCTCCTGCAGCGCCTCGTGGGCCATCTCGCTGTAGCGAGCGCGGTCAGCCTCTTCCTGGTACTGCCTACGGGAAATGATTCCTTTGCGCTTCTCTTCCTCTTTTTCCTCGGACCGGCTCTGGGCAAGTGCCGGGAGTGCAGAGGTGGCGGTAAGCACCAGGCACAGAACCAGTGCAATCCGTCTCCAGATCGGGATGGGCATCCTCGTCCTCCAGATGGGCGATTCCTTACCTCGCGGGGTCGCTACTGCTCGCAGCTGCCCTTCTCGGTGAAGATGTAGTACCCCAGCTCGTCGTCCCAGAACTCATCGTTGAAGGGCCAGTAAACGAACTCGGGGTTGGTCGCGAACTCGAACTCGAGTTTCTCGTAGATGTCGACCGCGTCGGGGTTGCGGAACATCTCCGTGTACTTGCGGTACTCACCGGACGCCACCTCGAAGCGGATGAGCGCGGACTGGCCCATCAGGCCCTCGAGGTTCTTGCGCACGTCGTTGAGCTTGTTGATCAGCACGATGCCCGCGCGCTTCATGTAGCGCCCGCGGTCTTCGCGGAGCCGGTCCACCAGGGCCTGGCCGATGGGGGAGGCCTTCCACTGGGGCTTCATCGAGCGGATGACCTCGAGCTCGCGCTCGATCTGGATCACGTGCTGGTGCGGCCCCATGAACTGCTGGTCCAGCTCGATGTGCGCGTAGATGGCCTGGGGCAGCGAGTCGTAGTAGGTCGAGCGCTTGCCGTAGATGGTCTTGTACGCGTGCTCGGGGGGCAGCTCGCGGTCGGCGTAGGGCTTGATGAAGGTCTTGATCTCCTCGGCGACCTGGCCGTACTCGGCCTCGAAGCCGTCCAGGATCGCGCCGACCTCCTCGTACTCGCAGATGCGGTAGTAGATGAGGGCCTTGAGGATGACCATCTCGGGCATCCAGTAGCTGTCGGCGAAGAAGGGGGACTCCAGGGTCATGATGTGACCCAGGGCGCGGTTCTCGCGGCCCTCGGTCATGAAGTGGGCCCAGGACTCCTCGAACAGGGCGGCGGGCCAGTACTCGCTCTCCCGGGGGACGTGCGTGTAGTACTTGTCGGCGGCCTTGTCGAACTGCTCGATGCCGTAGTAGATGCGGCCGATGTTCAGCAGGGCCAGGTGCCGGGTCTTCTCGATCTCGGTGGGGTCGCCGTAGACCGTGGTCTCCTTGAGGATGTCCACGAACTTGCCCACGGACTGCTTGAGCTTGCCCTGGCGGTTGTAGATGACGCCCTGGATGTACTGGGCCTGGATGTAGTGGTCCGAGCGGTCGGAGACCTGCTCGAGGAACTTCAGGGCCTGGCGGTAGTTCTGCTCGTCGAACTGGCGACGTCCCAGCAGGTACATCAGGTCGGAGCGCACCTTGGACGGGAAGTCCTCGGGGTTGACCTCGCCGATGAGCTGCACCAGCGCCGTGGGGTCGTTGGTCTTGCGCCAGATGTAGACCAGCTTGGTCAGCGCGGGGGCGAAGTAGGTGCCGGAGCCCTGGCCCACGACCTTGATGAAGTAGACCTGCGCCGAGTGGTACAGCTCCATCTTGTAGAGGCTGTCGGCGAGGTAGTAGTAGATCTTGACGTCCTGCTCCGGGTACTTCCGCGAGTCGAGGATGTTGTACAGGTTGTAGCTGGAGCTCAGGTACTTCTTGGACTTGTACTGGCCGATCGCCTCCTTGATCTCGGGGGGCGTGTAGGCCAGGGCCTTGGCCTCGCCGCGATCGTCGCGGTCGTCCTCACGATCGTCGCGCCGCGTGCGGCGGCCGCGGATCATGTCGTCGTCGTCCTCGTCGTCGTCGCCGCGCGAACGTGTACGCGTGCTCGAGCGCGTCTCTTCCTCGTCATCATCGTCGTCGCCAGCGCGATCGTCGCTCCCGGAGGATCGGACCTCCTCGCGCGGCGTGGGCTCCTCGACGACCCTGCGGCTCTCGCGGCTGATGTCGCCGGAGGTGGACTGCATGGCCTCGATGACCGTGTCGCTGATGCCAGCCTTCTTCAGCTCGATGATGTCCTCGGCAGACAGGTTGAACACCGCGTCCGAGGACTGGATCGTGGAGATGATGATGCTGTCGGGCACCCCCACGCTCTTCATGTTGATGATGTCGTCCTTGCTCAGGGCGCACGCGGCGGTGATCCACAGCAGCGCGATGGCGGCGACGAAAACCTTGAGGAACAACCTCTTGCTGTGCATGGTCTTTCCTCTCCTACCTGGCCGCAGTCTTCATCTTCGGGGGAAGGAAGAAGCTCGGGCCGAACTGTACGGCGAAGTTGTTCTTCATCTCGAGGTTCATCCCGTCGTCGCGATGGACCTGCTCGATGTGGGTGAGCAGGCGCGCCTCGAGGCGGACGCCGAACCACTCGTTGAATGCGATGCGGAACCCGAAAGCCAGGCTCGTCACCGGGTGGACCTGCTTGAAGTACTCGGGGCGGCCGCCGGTGATCAACTCCTCGTCGTCCTGCGTGTACAGGACGCCTGCGCCAGCGGCCAGGTAGAGGTCGTAGTTGATGATCCGGGTCGTGCCCAGCTCGACCTTTCCGAAGATCGGGCTGAAGCCCAGATCGACGACACCGACGAAGATGATGCGCGAGATGTCGGGCACCACCTCCTTCTGCTCCTGCAACTTGCTGGTGAGCTGCTTGAGGTCGCTGTCCCCCATGTTCGGCGAGAAGCAGAGGTAGGCGCCGATGGAGGAGATCTCGGTGAGGTGGAACTCGAACTTGCCCGCGAACATGATGCGGCGCAGGAACGGGTCGTTGGTGACCAGCCCGATGGACGGGAAGGTGGTCTCCAGGCGGTGCAGCTTCATGAAGTGCCGGCGCTGGACGACCTTGATGATCCGCTTGCGGCCGGTGGCGCCGCGGGTCGCGCGGTTGTCGTCGTCGCTGGAGATGCGGCCGCTGTCGGCCTCCTCGTCGTCATCCTCGTCGCCGCGCGCATTCAGCTGGATGTCTTCCGGCTGGATCGACGCGAACGCGTCCTCGCCGCCGGCATCGCCCGCGGCCTGTGCCGCGCGGGTGGGAAGGAAGACCAGGGCCGCTGCGACCAGGCCCAGGGCGAAGCTGTGTAGACCGACGAAATGAATTCGATTCTGCACGGTACCCACCTCCTCAGTAGTCCTCGGCCTTGGGCTTGGGGACCCAGATGCTGCCGCCGATGGAGACCAGGAACGTGGTGTTCATGGTGAGCACGCACGCAGCGCCGGAGTTGTTGTCGCAGTCGAGACGGTTGAGGTACGGGTTGGGATTGGAACCGCCGATGAGGGTCTGGTTCGTGTCCGCGTTCCCGGCGTTGCTGAAGTCGAGGATCTTGTCCGGGGACATGTAGAAGCGACCGTCGATCCGCAGGCTGAACCCCCGCGTCGCGAAGATCTTCATGCCGAAGCCCAGGTGCAGCGCGGGCAGATGGTTCTGGTAGCTCGCCGGCACGCCCTTGTTCTCGTCGAAGGCGACCTCGGAGGAGGCGGTCTCCCAGTTGATCTGGAGCAGCTCCACCTCCTCGTACACGTAGGCGAAGCCCAGCGCGAAGAAGAAGTCGAGGTTGATGACCGCGAGCCCCATCGGGTTGATCTTCCCGTACATGGGGCTCCACAGGACGCCGGCGTGGACGAACGCGCCGGGCTCCGTGGCCTCGAGGAAGTACTCCTCGGTGAGCTTGAGCACCGCCAGCGACAGGTCCTTCTGGTTGCTCCCGCCGAGGAACGCGTACTTGCCGCCGAACTCGATGGCGAAGCGCTCCGTCAGGTGGATCGCGAAGTCCACGCCGCCGGTCATGTCGGTGTTGAACTCGTTGTTGGAGATGAAGCCGAAGGTCGGCGTGATCTCCAGCCGGCCGCGCTTGTGGAAGAACTTGTTGCGGACCTTGAGGCCGCGGTCTTCCGGTCCGCGCGACGTGACGATGGTGGTTCCACCTTCATCGTCGTCGTCGCCAGAGGCACCGTGCGCAGGGGTGACCACCAAGCTAAGCGTCACCATCAGCGCAAGCAGCAGGGGCCAACTTCGCATCGTCCACTCCTTCGAGCCCGCGAGAAGCGGTGGAACCCACCGGGCACCACCACACAATTCGTCAACGAACGGCGGCCAAACACGTTTCGTGACCGCCAGCTTTTAACAGTACTTTTACACGGCAAAAGAGCCGACGGCGGCCAGCCGCCGGGTGGAGCGTCCTTTGGAGGATCGTCGTCAACGTTCGCTCACCTCACAGCTCGATAGGCTGAAAAAGCCCGCGCACAAGGCGATATCCGCGTCTGCGACTCCCTCGGCCAGGGCCTCGGCGGGCGGCTTACCACACCGTACATGTGCCCCATTTACCGTACAAAAACGCAGCGTGGGTTCTACCTGACGCGTCGGAAGCCTGTCAAGCTTGCGTCCCCCTCCCAGAGCCCAAAAAACACCCTCGCTAAATCCTTGATTTCATGGGCGATTCACCGGGCGAATGGGCCCGCCTCCGCGCCAGCTGGTCTTGCTCGGCGCCTCGCGCGAGCGGTATAAAGGTGCAACCGAAAGGGACGACACGATGCGCCACGCCTGGATCGGATCACTGCTGACCGGACTCATCGTCCTCCTCGCGCCCCGAGCCGGGCTCTCCGCCGACGACGTCCTCGTCTCCGCCTCCCAGGAGATCTTCGCCGCCGGCGATCTCGTCTCCGTCTACATCGAGAACGACTCCGGCAAGCCCATCTACGTCCCCGGCTGCCACCCCTTCGAGGTCGAGGAGTTCCGCAACGACGCCTACACCCGCGTCAAGCGCGAGCCCTGCACCTGGGAAGGCACTGCCGCCACCCTCCCCCCCGGCAAGCACGAGTTCAACTACCAGACCAGCACCGACGACAAGGGCATCTACCGCCTGTCCGTCGTCTACGGCTGGGGCTGCAACGAGGGGTTGCCGCTGAGTCATTCGCGCTGCGACGACTTCACGACGGTGTATTCGGGGAGCTATCGGGTGGGTGGAGGAGGCTAGTCCTGCGCCTCGACCACCTCGAACGCGAACTCCACGTGTGACATCCCGCCCCTGCGGTCCCAGACCACCAACCATGCCTCCACCGGGTTTCGCTCCGGGATCTCCCGTGGCGCGCGCCAGTTGATGGGCATGGGGGCGCCGTTCTCGTCGAGGTAGGAGTAGTCGGAGGCGAATCCGTCGGGATCGTCGTAGCTGCCTGCGGTGGCGTACCAGCCGAAGAAGGGGTTCTCGAGGCGGCACTCGGTCTCGCCGCTCCAGGCGACGTGGTAGTACGGCTGGCGGTCGTCGGAGTTCCACAGGGGCTCGAGGGCGATGGTGTCGCCAACGGGGACCTGGAGGGTGGCGCCGGCGGGGTGGCCGATGCGGTCGCCGAGCTCGAGCTGGGCGAGGAAGCCGCCGAGGTGGGGGCGCTCGTTGGGCACGAGGCCGGGGAGATCGGCGCAGTCGCCCTCGTCGTGCAGGGCGATGCCGATGGAGTCGAGGTCGGAGACGACGACGCGCTTGTAGGCGATGCGGCTCTGGCGGATGAGGGCCTCGAACACGCCGTTGAGGGCGTCGGAGGCCTGCTGGCCGTACTCGTCGAGGTAGTCGGGATCGTCGATGCGGTCCACGTCGAACTCGGGCATGTAGTCGAGGAAGGTCTTGCCGCGGGGCAGCAGCATCAGGATGAACTGCAGGCCGATGCCCTCGGCGCGGTCCACGGGGTCGCGCTCGGCGAGGAGATCGTAGACCTGCTGCTGATCCACGGTGAACTCGAGCTCCTCCTGGGTCAGGGACATCAGGGACAGGGGGTTGCCCAGATCCACGAGCATGTTCTCGAAGTCGCAGGCGGCGAAGCCGCCGATGGAGGCCTCGACGCAGGGCATCCACTGGACGGAGTAGCCCTCGTCCCAGGGATCGGCGATGACCGGGTTCAGGTGGATGGCGTCGCCGAAGCCGATCTCTGCGGGCTCGGCCTCGATGGCCAGGACGCGCAGGCGGACCACCTCGGAGGGCGTGGTGAAGTCGAGGGGGTTGCAGCCCTGGGTGAGGACGGCGAACAGCAGGAGGAACAGGCCGCTGTGGTGGAGTACACGCATCTCAGAACTCCGCCCGGACGCCCATGTTGGGGATGAAGGGCAGGCCGTTGACGTAGTCCTGCTCCGTGTAGTCGAAGTTGTAGATGATCGTCTCGGGGTTGGCCCGGTTGTAGACGTTCATGATCTCGAGGTAGGCGGTCAGCCGCCACTTGCGGAAGATGAACTCCTTGTCGATGCGGATGTCGAGCTGGTGGAACGGCGGCACCCGCACGCCCATGTACTCGCCGGACATGGGCATGTACAGGGGGCTGTCCACGTCGAACATGGCGCCGAGCATGGAGGTGGAGGGGTTGCCGGTGACGAGCCGGAACCGCGCGCCGAGGGTGATGTGGTACGGGAACTCGTACGACGCCACCACGTCGAGGATGTGGGTCTGGTCGAACTCGAAGGTGTACCAGTCCTCCTCGGGCCGGTCCTGGCGGGTGCTCTTGGACAGGGTGTACGCGATCCACCCCATGAAGTTGAGGTGGGGGGACCACCGCAGCATGAACTCGCCGCCGACGACCTTGCCGAGCCCGCCGTTGCGCCAGACGTCCGCGGCCGAGTCCACCTCGCCGAAGCCGATGACGACCATGTTGGTCAGGTGCTTGTAGAAGAACTGGGCGTCCAGGCTCAGGTACGGCGTGAAGTTCTGCTCGACGCCCGCCACGAACTGGTAGGAGCGCTCCGGGTCCAGATCGGGATTCCCCAGCCCCTCGAACAGCTCCCAGGGCTGGGGGTTCTGGTGGAAGAGCCCTGCGCTGCCCTTGAGGACCGTCGTGGGGGTGATCTGGCCGCGGATCGCCAGGCGCGGATCCACGGTGGAGAACGAGCTCAGGCCGTCGATCCAGTAGTAGTCGTAGCGCAACCCCGGGATGATCTTGAGGCGCTCGTCGCGCAGGGGCTTGAAGACCCCCTCGGCGTACAGGGCGGGCGCGTGCCCGACGATGTCGCCGACGATCACGAGCGTCTCGCTCTCGGCGGTGGGATCGTTGCCCAGGGCCTGGGTCACCATGGAGGTGAACAGCTCGAAGCGGTCCTTGCCGCCGGCGTAGTCGAGGCCCGCGTGGCCGGTGAACCAGTCCGTGGGCTCGTGGCTCGCCTCGAAGCGGCCGTAGAGGAAGTGGGACGCGGTGCCGCCGCCGAAGGTGGAGCCGAGGCTCATGCGGATGGCGTCGTAGGAGTACCCGAACGACCAGTCGAAGGTGAGCTTGCGGTGGGGCCGCAGGGCGCCGCCGACGGTGGCGCGGACGAAGCTGGTGCGGAACCCGGAGTACCCGCCGCTCTCGGCGGACAGCTCGCTGGTGGGCTTGTCGCTGACCGTGGACGTCTTGTCGTCGCTGGCGTACAGCATCGTCCACAGATCGACGCGGGGGTCGGGCTGGATGGCGAGCTTGGTCTGTACGTCCCACCACTGGGGCAGCACGGTGTTGGCCAGGTCCACCGAGGGGGGCGCCAGGGCCGGGAGCATCAGGTCCAGGTAGCTGCGCCTGCCCGCGATCCCGAAGCCGCCCACCTTGTCCCCGTCCTTCTTGAACGGGCCGATGAGGGCGGCCTCGGCGTCGATGAGGTCGATGCGCACCAGGCCGTGGACCTGGTCGGGCCACTCGTTGCGCGTGGACACGTTCATGACGCCACCCTGGGTGCGGCCCCAACGCGCGCTGTATCCGCCCGGATAGAACTCGATGGCGTCGATCATGATCGGCGAGATCACGGAGCGGAACCCGCCGAAGTGGTACAGCAGCGGGACCCGCAGGCCGTCCACGTACTCGCCGGTGTCCTCGGGCCCGGAGCCGCGGACGATCAGGATGCCGAAGTCGAAGGGGCTGCGGGCCACGCCGGGCAGGTTCTGGACCACCTTGATCGGGTCGCCGAAGGTGCCCGCGACCCGCTGGATCTCCTCGATGGTCAGGGCGGTGCGGCTGACCTCCTTGCGCTCCTTCTTGGTGCGCACGACGGTCCGGTTGATCCCGGTGGGGGAGGGGCGCACGAAGTAGACGACGTCGGTCAGCTCCCCCTGGACGATGTCCTCCTCGGTGCGGAACGGCTCGAAGCCGGGCGCGAGGATCAGCACGTGCCACGTGCCCACGGGTACGCCGCGGAAGGTGAATCGGCCCCGGTCGTCGGTGAACACCGAGGTCTCGAACTCCTCGATGTAGACCTCCACGAGCGGCATGGGATTTCGGGTGCCGCGTTCGCGCACGATCCCGACGAAGTTCTCGGGGCCCTCCGGATCGATGGCGTCGTAGCCGGTCTCGGCCACGGTCTCCACCACCTTCTCGTGCAGCTCGAACACGTAGTCGTAGTCGATGGCCACGGAGACGGGGACCTCGCCGGCGTAGCCGGGGGAGAAGCGGAAGGCCCAGACCGCGTCCAGGGTCGCGAGGTCGAAGTCGTCGCCGCCGGAGCGGACCACCCTGACCTGGGTGACCTCGCCGCGCTCGTCGATGAGGATCTGGAGCAGGACCGAGCCCTCGATCCCCGCCTCCAGCTTCTCGGGGGGGTACACCGCGGGCTCGAACTCGACGAGCTCGGGCATGCGGGTGAGCTCCTCGGCCATCACGCCGTCGGGCAGGGGAGGGGGTTCGACGTCGGGGTGGTCCAGCCGGACCTTGAAGTAGAGATCCTCGAAGGGGACGGGCTCGCCGGCGAGGGTGGCGGGTTCGAACGAGGCGGCGAGCGCGGCGGTTTGTGCCGCCTCACCCAGGCCGTGGCCGGGATCGCGCACCAGCACCGCCGCGGTCACCGAGCCGTCGGCGGCCACGTCGATGCGCAGCACGGCCGTGCCCTCGACCTGCGCGTCGAGGGCCCCGCCCGGGAAGACCGGCTCGGGGTGGGCCAGGAGGACCGGGGGCAGGACCGCCGCGAGCGCCGGTTCCTCGGCGCCGGGGGCGTTCTCGTCCTGCGCGGACACCGGCGCCGCGGCGGCGAGCAGGACGAACAGGGGCAACAACAGTCGGTACATCGGTCCCGGGTCTCTCTCGTCTGGAGCGCATTCTGGCGCAGGTGACCGCCCGGCGCCAGCGCCGCTACTCCTCGATGATCCAGGTGAAGATGTAGGGGTAGCGGGTCACGACCACCGGTTTTCCCCCCTGGGTCGCGGGCCGGAACCTGTGCTTGAACATGGCGGCGCGCGCGGCGTCGTTGAGCTCCTTGTTGGGGCCGCTGACCACCGCCGCGTCCGCCACGTCGCCGTTCTCGTCGATGGTGAGGTAGAGCACCACGTCGCCCTCGATGCCCGCCTCCTTGGAGGCCGCGGGGTAGGGGGGCTGGTGACGGCGCGTGACCACCGGCTCGCGGTCGATGTACTCGTACTTCACCGTGGGGGCCCCGTCGTCCACGAGTTCCTCGGGATCGGCGGAGTCCTCGGGATCGATCCCGACGGTGTTGCCCACCGTCAGACCCCAGCTGCCCCCTTCGGCCACCGTGGAGTTCATGCTCACGCCGAACACCGGCTTCGCGGGCTCCTGCTCCTGGGGCAGCGCATCGGGCGGCGGCGCCTCGGCGACCACCGCGTCCTGGTAGTCCACCTCCTCGGGCTCCTCTGCGGGGGCCTCGGTGGCCTCCTCCTCCTCCACCTCGGGCTCGGGGGGCGCCTGCTCGACGACGAACATGCGCACGATGGTGTCCTCGCGCTGGCGCAGCAGCGCCGGAGCCTTGATGGCGATGTAGACGATGACGCCGTGCACGAGCAGGGACGCGATGACCCCCAGGGTCAGCCAGAGCCAGCCGTAGCTCGGCGGCGGGATGACCGGGATCGGCTTGCGGGGCGGTCGATCGTCCGGGGGCGGCACGGCGCGTGCGGTGGCCTGACCGCCCTGCACGACCTGGAGCTGGCCCCGCTGGATCATCCGGCGTCCGCTTCTCCCTCGGGATCGTCCCTGAGGGCTTCCAGCGCCTCTGGGGACATCTCGATGTTGATGGCGAACTGGATGACGCCCTCCTGCTTGATCAGGTCGATCAGGTGAACGACGGCGCCGTGGCGGCACTCCGCGTCGGCGGCGATGATCGCCTGCATCTCGGCAGGATCTCCGGAGTCGGGGCCCTGGATGTACGCGCGAAGGCCTTCCTCGGTGATCTCCTCACCGTTGAGCAGCAGGGTGCCGTCCTCGCCGAGGATCAGCCCGAGCATGGAGCTCTCGGTGGGGCCGCCCGTGGACGCCTCGGGCAGCTCGATCTTGATGGACGGCGCGACGATGGTCGTGGTGGTGACCATGAAGATGATCAGCAGCACCAGCATGATGTCCACCAGGGGGGTGACGTTGATGTCGTTGATGCCTTCTTCTGCGTCGAACTTGGCGGACATGGTCGGTCAGCTCCTCGGCCCGCGGATCTGGGACAGCACGAAGCGGTTCATGCTCGCCGAGTTGGTGACCACCGACTTGATGTGTCGCTGGAAGTAGTTGAACGCGACCACGGCGGGGATGGCCACGAACAGGCCCGCGGCCGTCGCCACGAGGGCCTCCGAGAGTCCGGCCATGACCGCGGACGCGCCCTGGGCCGCGCCGATGGACGTGCTGAGGTCGCGGAACGCGCGGATGATGCCCAGCACGGTGCCCAGCAGGCCGATGAACGGGGCGTTGGCGCCCACGGTGCCCAGGAAGGTCAGGCCGCGCTCCATCCGCTTGCGCTCCAGGGACAGCACCCCGTCCATGACCTCCTCCACCGACTCGACGCCCCGCTCCAGCGACTGCAGCGAACGTTTGAGCACGACGGCCTCCACGCCGCGCAGCTTGTCCACCTCGGTGCGGAACTTGCCGAGGTCACCCGATTCCATCAGATCATTGATTCGCGCGGACAGGCGCGCGAAGTCCGCCGAGTTGCGCCCGAAGAACACGGCGCGCTCCACCACGATCGCCACGAGGATCACGGACAGGACGATCAGCAGCCAGAGGATCCACTTGGCCCCGACGAACAGGAAAAACTGCATCAACAGGGTCTCGACGACGCTCATCCCCACTCCTCTCCGGCCGTGCCCGCGGAGGGCCACAACAGGCCCGTACCTTGGTAGCCCATCGACCGTCCATGCGCAAGGGCATACGCCGCTGCCGCGACGCCCCGGCACCTGCCCCACAACACCCCACCGCCGCACCGCTTCCGTCCCGCCCGGGACACAGGGTCTTGACAGCTCCGATTCATGACGCCATGCTGCGTGCCCTGTTCTCTCTCAAGGGGCGCCGTAGCCAAGTGGTAAGGCAGAGGTCTGCAAAACCTCCATTCACCGGTTCAAATCCGGTCGGCGCCTCCATTTCTCTTCCCTCCTCTCCTTGACCCGTACCCTGATCTCGGGGACCATTCCGCCTGTGAAAATCGCACTGGTACACCAACGCTTCACCCTGCAGGGCGGCACCGAACGGTACGTGGTGGGGCTCGCGTGCTTCCTCGCGGAGCGGGGGCACGACGTCCACGTGTTCAGCACGCACGTGGATCCGGTGCTGGCGGGTATCCGGGGGCTCAACTTCCACCGGATGTGGATCCCGCGCCTCGGGGGGCTGCTGCGGCTGCTGGCGACTTGGGTGGCGACGCAGGTGCTGGTCAAGCCCGGCGAGTTCGACGTGGTCCACGGGTTCGGGCGTACCACGGGACACCACCTGCACCGGCTGGGGGGCGGCTGCCACCGCACGTACCTGCAGGGGCTGCTGAAGCGCACGACCGAGGCGTGGCGTCAGTGGCTGGTGAAGCTCAGCCCGCGCCACGGGTGGTTGCTGTGGCTGGAGCGGCGCCAACTCACCGACGCGCGGGTGCACCGGCTGCAGCTGGTGAGCGAGCAGAGCCGTCGCGAGCTGTTGCAGTACTTCCCGTCGGCCGGCGAACGGCTGGAGGTGATCCACAACGGCGTGGACACGCAGCGCTTCCACCCCAAGAACCGTCCGCTGTTCTTCACCGAGGTGCGGGAGCAGTACCACCTGGTGCCCGAGGACACGGTGGTGCTGTTCGTGGCCAGCGACTGGGAGCGCAAGGGCCTCGACGTGGCGCTGAAGGTGCTCGCGACCCTGGCCGACATGCCCGACGTGAAGCTCCTCGTCGCGGGCGAGGACCGGCGCTTCGAGCAGTTCACGGAGATGGCCCGGTCCCTGGGCGTGCTCGAGCAGGTCCACTTCACCGGCGCGGTGGATCGAATGGAGCGGGTCTACGCCGGCGCCGACCTGATGCTGCTGCCCACCCGCTACGACCCCTTCGCCAACGTCACGCTCGAGGCCCTCGCGTCCGAGGTCCCCGTCGTGACCACCTCCACCAACGGCGCGGCCGAGGTGCTCCGCGAGTGCGAGGCGGTGCGCGTGGTGGAGGACGCCGAGGACGTGGACGGAATGGCCGGCGCCGTTAGGGAGTTTCTTGAGCATCCGGACCAGGCTCGCCTGAGGGTCGCCGCCAGGGAGGTGGCGCTGGAGAATCGCGACCTGGCCAACTTCGAACGCGTGGAGGCCCTCTACCGGGAGGTCGCGGCCTCCGGAGGACGCGGGTGAGCCCAAGGGCGAGCAAGCGCAAGAAAAAGGCGAAGCGCGGCAAGAAGGCCGCGCGCAAGGGCGGGTTCTTCCGCCGCTGGCGCCGCCGGCTCACCGTGGTGCTGGTGCTGTCGGCCGCCGGCCTCGTGGCCGCGGCGCTGGTGTATCGACACCACGTGATCGCCCACCCCGGCCCGCACCTGGAGCGGGAGTGGATCCTCGCGGCCATCTCCCAGGAGAGCCCCGTCTACTACCGCGACGGCGAGACCAAGATCGGGGTGTTCTTCGACGAGCAGCACCGCCAGTACGTCCCCTACGAGCGGATCCCCGCGGCGTTCGTGCATGCCATCGTCGCGTCCGAGGACCAGACCTTCTTCGAGCACCACGGGTTCGACGGCTCCGGCATCGCCCGGGCCATGCTCCACAACGTCCAGGCCGGCAAGGTGGTCGAGGGCGGCTCGACCCTGACCCAGCAGACCGCGGAGAACCTGTTCTACGCTCGCCGGGCGTTCACGTGGCGGGACAAGGCGCACGAGGCGTTGGACTCCATGCGGCTGGAGCACCACTTCACCAAGGAGGACATCCTCGAGTTCTACTCCAACCAGTTCTACGTCAACGGCAACGGGCGCGGGCTCGGCATCGCCGCGCGCTACTTCTTCGACAAGGACGTGGAGCAGCTCGACACCCTCGAATGCGCGTTCCTCGCCGGCGTGGTGCAGTCGCCGTCCCGCTTCGATCCGTTCATCGGCGACACCGAGGAGAAGCGCCAGGACGCCCGCGGGCGGTCGAAGGACCGCACCCGGTACGTGCTCGACCGAATGCTGGAGGAGGGGTACGTCACCGCCGGCGAGCACGCGTCCCTCGTCGAGCAGGACATCCCCTTCGAGCGGGGCCGCTTCCGCTTCCCCTACGGCGTGGTCCTCGACGCCGTTGCGCGGGAGCTGGACAGCGAGCAGTTCCTCGACGTGATGGAGAGCCACGGGATCGACAACCCCTCCACGGCGGGCATCGAGATCGTCACGACCCTCGACGCGCACGTGCAGCGGGAGTCCCTGTACGGGATGCGACATCACCTCACCGAGGTGGGCATTCCGCTCGAGGGCGTCACCCTGGACGACGTGCTGCAGCCGGCGCGGGAGATCCGGCCGGTGGCCCGGGCCGACATCCGCGCCCACACGACCCACTGGGGCCAGGTGGTGGCGGTGGATCCCCAGCGGCGCACCATCGAGGTGGATCTCGGGGGCACCCGCGGCGTGGTGGACTCCACCGGGACGACCCGGCTGGCCACCGTCCTCAAGCGGGCGGCCGATCGGAACCGCTGGGCCCAGGCCAACAACGCCGAGACCACGGCGATGTTGCGGAAGGTGAAGCGCGGCCAGACCCTGTGGGTTTCGGTGCGCGAGGAGGACGACCAGGGCCTCGTGCTGGACGTGGAGCACCTCACCGAGCTGCAGGGGGGGCTCGTGGCGCTGGACGACGGCGAGATCCTCGCCATGGTCGGCGGCAACCGCAACCGCGACTTCAACCGCGCGGTCCAGGCGCGGCGCCAGTTCGGCTCCACGTTCAAGCCACTGCTGTACTACGCCGCGATCCAGCTGGGGTGGACCCTCACCGACGCGCTGGACAACCGTCGCGACGTGTTCCCCTTCGAGGGCAGCTTCTACTACCCCCGGCCCGACCACGAGAACGCCCCGGACGAGGTGAGCCTCGCGTGGGCGGGCGTCCACTCGGAGAACCTCGCGAGCGTCTGGCTGCTCTACCACCTCACCGACCACCTCAACGAGGCCCAGTTCCAGGAGGTCGCCGGGCTCGCCGGGCTGACGCGCGGTCGGGACGAGAGCCGCGAGCAGTACATCGGCCGCATCCGCGACAAGGAGGGGATCGTGCCCACCGCGGACCGGATCCGCGAGGGGTTGTTCGACCGGGTGCGCGAGGACGTGCGCGTGGACCTGCAGTTCGACGGCCGCGCGGACGAGCTGGCTGCCCTGGATCGCCTGCACTACGGGCTCAAGTTCGACGACGAGTTCAACCGCCAGCGGGACGCGGACCGCAGGGCGCTGTTGCAGTCGTCGTTCCTCGCGCTCGCCGACGAGGCAAAGGGGTGCCGCCGGGAGGTGGAGCGGCTGCGCAGCGCGGGCGACGGCCCGGCCGCCCCGGTCTCTGGCTGGTTCGCGGGCATGTCCGACGGTCGGATGACCCTGTCCTGCGGGGACTCCGGCGAGGGCTGGGCGCCGCTGAAGGGCGAGCACATCGGCAACCTGGCCAGCCGCGGCGAGCTCGGCCAGGCGCTGGCCGACGAGTCCGTGCTCGTGCGCGGGAAGATCTCCCTGGGGACCCTCTCGGGCATCGCCGACGAGATCGACGCGCGCGCGGCCTCGGTGGAGGACGGGGACCTGTACACCCTGTCCACCCTGTCGCTGCTGCGGGACTTCCGCACCCTCGTCGCCATCCGGTACGTCATCGCGCTGGCGGAGCAGATGGGGGTCGAGAGCGGCCTGGCCACCGGGATGAGCCTGCCCCTGGGCAGCAGCGAGATCACCCTGCTGGAGCTGGCCCTGATGTACCAGACGATGCGGGACGGCCAGGCCATCGTCTTCGGCGAGGAGCAGCGCCCGACCGCCGTCATCCACGAGATCCGGCTCCGCGACGGCGAGGTGGTCTACCGCGCCGAGGGCGAACGGCACGCATTGACGGACGGCGCCACGACCGACGCCGTGGGCCAGGTCCTGCGCAACGTCGTGCTGCGGGGGACCGGGCGCAGCGCGGCCACCGAGCTCCCCGGCGTCCCCCTGGCCGGGAAGACCGGCACCACCAACTCGTACCGCAACGCCGCCTTCGCGGGCGTCGTCCCCCGTCCCGTGGAGGGTGGGTGGTCGCTGCGCGAGGGCGTCGTCGTCGCCAGCTACGTCGGGTACGACGACAACCGCAAGATGGCGCGCGGCTCCATCCGCCTCGCCGGCGCCACGGGCAGCCTCCCCGCCTGGCTCGGCGCCGCCCGCGGCGTGTCCGACCACTTCGAGCCCCGCCCGAACGATCCGCAAGATATCGTCCTCGGCCGCGGGCTCGAGCCCGTCGTGGTCGATCCCACCGCCGGCCTGCCCATCCAACCCGGCGGCGACGGCGTGACCCTGTACCGGGTGGCCGGCGGCGGTGGCAAGTACAGCCCGTTCGAGCCGAGGTGAATCCATGCGAACGTCCTCCCCGCTGATCCTCCTCGCTGCCCTCCTGTGCTCCCTGGCGGGCTGCCGTCCCGTCCAGCCGCCGGACACGACCCGGGATCTGTACGAACCCCTGTTCGCGCCGTCGGACGTGCGCAGCGGCCTGGCCGCGGCTCGCCGGGACGCCGGAGCGTCCGAGGGGGTGCGACAGGATCTCGCCGCCCACGCCGAGGAGCTGTGGGTGCAGCTCGCGGCGCTCCAGCAGCAGCACGATCTGTCCGGCGCCGACGGCCGCGAACGGGAGGCCACCATCCTGAGGGCCTACCTCGCCGCGGTCTCCCGCGCCCTCGCCGCCCTCCCCGACGCCGAGGTCGAGACACCACAGACCGTGCGCGTGAGCTACGACGCGGTGCTCGCCGCGGCCGAAGCCCTGGCTGCAGAGGGTCGGTACAGCGAGGCAGTGGCAGCCGCCGAGGCCCTGCTCGAGCGCCTACCCGCCGACGACGCGCACACGGCCCTGACCGCCTACACGCGCTACCGCCTCGGCCTTTGGCAGCTGGCCCTGGGGGAGTACGAGCTGGCCCAGGAGGCCCTGCAGTCCGTCCAGACCGCCCAGCAGCTCGCAGCGGACATGGCCGATCGGGCCCGCCTGATGGACGAGCAGATCGACCTCCTCACCACCCTCGCCGACGGACCGGAGCGGGATCGCCTGGCCCACGGGTGGGTGCTGCTGGAGATGGGCGACATCGCCGGCGCCGGCGCGGCCGGCCGCGAGGTCGCCGAGGGCTCGATGGATCCCGACGCCCGGCGCGAGGCCGGATTCCTCGTCTCCGAGTCGGAGCTCGCCCGCGCCTCGGTGGTCGACGAGCTACGCCGCCGCGCCGGGCAGGACCTGGCCGACGGCGTCCCCTTCGACCTCGCCCGAGACTGCGCCGTCCGCATCGCCGAGCACGGGGCCGAGGCCGTCGCCTCCGAGCTGAACCGCGCCATCGAGGCGGCCGAGGCCCTCGTCCACACGGGGGAGACCGCGGAGCTCGACGTCTCCTGGGGCCGGGCCGTGGACGAGGCGCAGTCGTTGGTGGCCGAGGAGCGCTTCCGCGACGCCGCGGCCCTCTACGCCCGCTTCGACGGCACCGATCGCGAGGACGAGGCCCGGCAGGCGGCGGCGCGGACCCTGGACATCCTCGTGCGCGAGGAGCGGCGGCGGGCCGGGGATCTGTTCGTGGCGGCACAGCAAGAGACCGATCCCGAGCGGCGCGTCGAGCTGCTCGAGTCGGCGCGATCCGTGCTGGCGGGCCTGCTCGCGGAGTTCCCGGACAGCGGGTACACGGATCGAATCCGCCGGAACCTGGATGCGGTGGAGCAGGCGTTGGGGGTGGGGGACGGCGGGGCTGTCGTTCCCTGATTTCTCCTAGATCTGCCACCGCGTTCACCTTCACCTGCTAGCGGGCAATCGCGTGTCTTCGCGGGCGGATCGGGGCTCCTTGGGGGCAGGATCGGGGACACACATGACCTGGTCCGGTGGGAAGGAGGCGGATCGAGACTTCGAGTGTGACCAGCTCATGTATGTCCCCACTTCGGGGGTAGGAGTTTGAGGGAAAGGGACGGCTGAAGTTGGGCGGAAAAGGGACGCTCACACCTCTACGCCTTTGGGAGGCCTCGGGCCCGTCGCCGCAGACCTCCTCGGCGCCGGGGAAGATGGTGTCGTCCTGGTCGTCAGATCCCAGCCCTCCCGACAGGAGCGACGACCCGCGGAGTGGATGGCGGCCCACTAGCGGAAGGGGGTGAGCCGAACGCCGACCGGCCAGGCGTGAGGCGGCTGCGGCCTTCGTTGGGGCGGTTGATTCGGGAGCTGGTGCGGGTGCAACACCCATCGAACACCCCGCCCTGGCATCCGGATTGCATTTCCCCGAGTCCGATACATTCGATCCTGTGCCAACGGCCCGCACGATTCGCTCACGAGGGAGACGCCATGACCCTTTCCAGCATCCATCCACATCGTCTCGTCCCACTCATCACGGCCATGGGACTCATCCTGTGGGTCTTGCCTGCCCAGGCTGGGTACTTCGTGTGGTGCACAGAGGAGTACGAGGCGTCCCCGGCAGACGGTTCCATCGACGTGCCCCTCAACCCGATGCTCCTGTATCCGTCGGTGTACGATGCCTATCAGTACACCAACCCCGGCTTCCTGGAGCTGGTGGACGAGGACGGCAACATCGTGGACGCCTGGGGGACCGACCTGGTGGAAGGTGAGTGCTTCACTGCAGGCTTCCCCGAGGAGCCTCTCGAGCCGAATACGGTCTACGAGGTGCTGTTGGAGGGGGAGCTGCTGGCCAGCTTCACCACGGGCGAGGACTTCGATGAGCAGGCCCCGGCGTTCGTGGCCGGGGAGGACGACGCCGACCCGGGCCTGCGCTTCGAATACGAGAGCGATGAGCCGGTGGTGTTGGTGAGCACGAGCAGGTCGGATGGCGTCGACAACGACTTCTTCGGCATCACCCCCGGTGAAGCCGTCGTGGATTTCACCGAATGGACCATGGGCATCGAACCAGGGACCAGCCTGCTCGTCAGATTCTACGACGCCAGCGGAAACTGGGACGAGGTGACCGTGGACAAGTTCGGCACCAGCCCGACCGAAGACGGGCCGGATGGCGAGCCGGATGGAGGGACGTGCGCGCTCGCGTCCACGAATGGGATGCCCCGGCCTTCCGTGCTTCTGACGATGCTGTTCCTGCTCGCTGGCCTGGTCGCGCGTCGCCGATAGATCGATGGTCTCGGAAACCACGCTAGGAAGAAGCACGCAACGCCGCAACGGACGCGACGACGCAACGGAGAGCAGAGGAGAAGGTGGAGATGGAGGGGGAGGTGGAGGGGGAGGTAGGAAGTGGGAGGTTGGAGGGCCGGGAGCTGGTACCTCCTCGATGCGGAAACAAGGCGTGAGGCGGCTGCGGCCCTCTCGTGGGGGGGGTGATCCGGAAACGGCGCTGGAGCGCCGAGGAAGGACGTTCCGACGGGGGACCGTCGGAACGAGTAGTAGGAGCGGGAGCGGGAGATTTATCCCCCGATCCCGTTCTGCCGCAGCAAGCCCTGGAACGTCCTCGCGTTGGCCGGCGCGAAGCCGTCGCGGTGGTTGTTGAACAGCACGAAGGTGCGGTCGGCGCGCTGGACGAGCTGGCGGATGCGCTCGACCCAGGGCAGGAGTTCCTCCTCGGAGTAGCGGTAGGCGTAGCGGTCGCCGGGGTCCTCGGGCTGGTACCAGCTCTCGGCGTTGCGGCCGTGGAAGCGCACGTAGGCGGTGCCGGAGGTGACGATGGAGGTGATGGGGAACAGGGCGGGGAGCCGGGGTTGATCCACGTTGCACAGGGCCACGCCCTTGCGTCCGAGCCAGGCGTAGACCTCGCGCCGGGCCCAGCCGCCGTTTCGGAGCTCGACGACCAGGGGGAGGTCGCCCAGCTGGCCGTGCAGCCAGTTGACGTATCTGGCGGACGGACGATCGGCGTGGAAGGACTGGGGGAACTGGGCGAGGACGGCGCCGAGCACGCCGGCGTCGCGCAGGGGCTGGAGGGCCTCGACGAAGGCCTGGACCACCGCGTCGTCGCCGGTGCGGTCGTGGGTCATGGCGGAGTTGGCCTTGACCACGAAGGACATGCCGCCGCCGGTCCTCTGGACCATCTTGTGCATGGAGGCGGCGGTGGGCATCCGGTAGTAGGTGTAGTTGACCTCGAGCACGTCGAACTGCTCGCAGTAGCGCTCGAGCAGGCGGCTGCGTGGCGTGCCGTCGGGGTAGAACGGTCCGATCCACTCCGGGTAGGAGTAGCCGCTGCACCCCACGAGGACCTCGTGGCTCATACTGAACAATTGTACAGTCTGTGGGGCCGGGCGCAAGCGCGGGGGGCAGAACCAAGAAACCCGCCCAAGTGGGCGGGTTCGTTGGGTTTTTAGCTGGTGGCTCAGGGTGGACTTGAACCGCCGACCTTGCGATTATGAGTCGCACGCTCTAACCAGCTGAGCTACTGAGCCACCGGCGGGAGCGATTTCTAAAGCAAGGCCCACCGCCTGTCAACTGTCGATTGTTCCTCCCCTTCTTCCTCTCCCCACAACGCGCTGTGGATAACTCTGTGGGCTTTCTGATGATTGTGACGGATTCGCTACGGCAGCATGGGGGGTGCTGCGGATTGCCTAATAATTAGGCAGTTTGAATCCCGTGTGATTCCGGTGGATTGGACGAGCAGGGCGCAGAAAGTCCCCGATCCGGGATCCCGCGGTGGGGCAGGGGACAGCTTTTTCCCTCCCGCCCGCGCGGTTACCGCTATCATGCTCAGCCATGCGAGCCCTCCGCCCCCTGGTGCTGTTGCTGTGCGTCCCCGTGGTGGCGTGCGGCTGGAGCCTTCGATCCCTGCGCTGGAACCTCCCGGACGACACGATCCTGAGGTACAGCTTCGAGTCGGTCCACGAGCTGAGCACGAGCCTCGAACAGGTGCCGCCGGTGCTGGAGGCCGAGGCGCTGGACGAGCTGAAGGAGGAGCTCGGCGCGGAGACCTTCGAGATCCGGGGCGAGGTGGAGCGGTACAAGGCGCAGTACTTCGACGACGGCACCGCCGGCGTGGTGGTGCGGGTCGTCAGCGTGTCGGGCGGGCAGAGGACGCCGGAGGGGCTGAAGGGGCTGGACGCGGAGGGGCTGCTGGGCAAGTCGGTCGCGCTGCGGACGTTCTCCAGCGGCGAGGTCTTCGAGACCCTCGGATACGAGCACTTCACCGGGTTCGGCCGGTTCGGAGGGCTGTTCGCGGACATCTTCTCGCAGCTGAACCTGCGGCTGCCCGTGGCCCTGCCAGATCCCGGCGCGGAGATCACGGTGCGCAGCTCGGTGCCGTACCGGGTGGACAAGTTCACCCTGGTCCGCCAGACCATGGATCTGGCCTACACCCGCGTGGGTGAGCCCGCGCCGTGCGTGTTGGGCAACTCCTGCGTAGAGCTCCAGTACAGCGGCAAGGTCACCGAACTCGGCGGCAACCGCGATCCGTCGCGGTTCACGGAGATCGAGGGCGAGGGGGAGATCACCGGCCGGATGCTGTTCGCCGTGGACAAGGGGGACTTCCAGGACCACACCTACGAGGTGCAGATGACCCGGACGATCCGCACGTTCGAGGGGCCGTACGACCCGGACGAGGGCGAGGAGGGGGCGGTCCGCGCGGTGATCCAGCAGACCGACCACAACACCACGACGCTGCGGAGGGTCCTGTGAGGCGACTGGTACTGGTGTCGCTGGCGCTGGCGCTGGCGCTCGCCACGCTGACAGCTGCTCCCGCGGCCGCGTCGGACAAGCTGGGCCACACGGGGGAGCGGACCGACCGATACCTGACCGTGGGCGAGGTGCGGGACGTCCTGCACCGATCCACGAAGTTCTTCCTCGATTGCTACATCGTCCACCTCGGAGCCAAGGAGGCGGGCGAGGTGACCCTCTCGCTAGAGGTCACCCGGGAGGGGAACCCAGAGGAGGTCTTCGTCGAGATCGATCCCGAGCTGGACGACCTGCGTGAGTGTCTGGTCGACGTGGCCGAGAAGATGACCTTCGACGAGCACGACGGCGATCCCATGGAGGTGGCGTACCCGCTGGTCTTCGTGCGGGACGACCAGGGCAGCCGCGTGATCCTCTATCCCATCGTCTTCGTCCGCCCCCGTCCCCGCGACTTCCTGCTGCTCCATCTGCCCCCGACCCTCACGCCGGAGCAGCGGGAGAATCTGGCCCGCATGCTCTTCCCCTGATCGGTTCCAGCTCGGCCCTTCGTCCGCCGCCCCTCCCCTTTGGGGGAGCCCCGTGGGATAATGGGGACGCTCCCCCATGGCCAGAACCGACACCATCTCGCTGATCCTCGACCGCTGTCGCTTCCTGGGAGGTGTGCGCGAGCTGGAGGCCACCGTCCCCGGCCTGAAGGACGCCGTGCCTCCGCTGACGGAGCTGTCCCTCAAGGAGGCGCGCGTGGGCGAGGTGCTGCGGGGCTACCCCGTGGTCTCCGGCCCGGACCTCACCGAGCTGCTGGCCCAGTTCATGGGCGACGCCGTGGAGGACGCGTTCTCCGGGGCCGCCAGCGGCAAGAGCCGCATCCACGCGGACATGGACCGGTTCCAGGAGGAACCCTACTTCACCGAGCTGGTGGAGCTGGTGGCCGAGACCCGCGCCCACGGGACCGTGTTCCGCCTCGACAGCGTGCTCTGGATCCATCTGTCGAGGTTGATGACCCACTTCCTGCACCCCGACGAGGAGTTCCTCCAGTGGGTGAGGGACCTGTGCCCCGGCGTGCGCGGCGAGGCGCTGGTGGCGCTGGGCCGGCTGCAGGAGCGCGAGGCCAACGCCGACAGCGGCCTGATCGACATCCGCCGCGCGGCGCTGCGCCAGCTCATCGCCCGCAACGAGTTCGCCAACCGTTCGGTGGCGCGGTTGGTCGGCGACGATCAGCCCAACGCCCTGCACCAGGCGATGGTGGCCAACCGCCTGGTCTTCCTGCTGCCGCCCGGTTTCCTGGGGCAGTTCCACGCCAGGACCCTGGTGTCGGTCAAGGACTTCGGACTGAGGGCCACGCAGGTGAACGATCTGGTGCGGGCGATCCGCGCCATCGTCGAGGATCTGTACGCGCATCGGGACGAACGAGCGTTGTCGGGCGCCGAGCAGTTCTTCGCCTCCCAGTACTTCGGCGACGAGATCCTCACCGCGGCGGACTCCCTGGACATCCTGAGGTTGCCCGACGGTGAGGCCGCCGCTGGCGGCGACGCCGAGAGTGTGCTCTCGTTCAAGGTCGGGTGGTCGCTGGTGTTCCGCGACGAGGTGCTGAGGTACCTCCTGAGTCAGCTGGAACAGCTCAACGTGCGCCGCGCCCTCACCGGCAAGCACAGCGAGTTCTCGAGCAAGTTCCTGCGCACCCTGAGCACGCCTGAGCGCCTCCGGGGAATGCAGGGACGCATCCTGGAGATGGCCCGTCAGGTCCGCACGCTGGACCTCTTCGACTCGCTGCAGTCCTTCCTGGTGGAGGTCAGCGAGCGGCGGGGCACCTACTTCCTCGGGGACGAGCAGCTGCGCCCCACCGCGGTCCCCCTCGATCTGGGCAGCTACTACGAGACCTTCCGGCGAAACCGGGCCGGGACGGCGGTGTTCATCGATCTCATCGGATTCACGGCCAAGGCCCGCGACCTGTTCTTCGGCCGCTCCCAGGGGAGCGCGGGCCGGGACATGGAGAAGAACGATCGTGGCGAGCTCGCCGCCCTCGCCCTGGAGCGCCTGTTCCGGGCGCGTCAGGAGCTCAACGCCTTCGGTGGCCGGCCGGAGGGCTTCGAGGGCGACGCCATCCTCGACCTCTTCACCGAACCCCTCAGCGCGCTGCGTTACGTGGCCCTTTTCCGCCGCAACTTCAACGACAACCTCGAGGTCCAGTTCAGGCCCCTGTCCAAGGCGGTCAAGAACCCCTTCGCCATGGACGGCTTCCGGGTCGGCATCGCCACGGGTGAGTACACCCTGGTCAACGTCCCGGACCTGGACTCGGCTGGCGAGCCGCGCGGAAAGCTGCGCGCCATCGGCCCCTCCATCAACAAGGCCAGCCGGCTCAACACGGGCAAGAAGGGCGCAATGGAGCACTACCTCACGATGACCCGTGAGGACGCCCGCGAGCAGACCAACGATCCCTTCGACCTGTACCAGGTGACCATCCTCGACGAGGATCTCAACAACACCGGAATCTGCCTGGACCTGACGACCTACGACGAGCTCAAGAGCGTCGTGCGGCGCAACGAGTTGCCGTTCTGGTTGCCCCACGGCGACCACACCTTCGAGATCGGCGGCCGCGATGGCGGCCCGAAGCTCTACGAGTTCGATCTGGTGTTCCACGACGTGGAGCACCACGACGTGTTCGCCCTGCGGCGGCTCAAGCGCGTGCCCAAGCTCAAGGGCCTGAGCCGCGCAGAGTCCGTGGTCACCGAGGCGCTGATGTTCACCGAGGAGGAGTACATCGAGTTCCTGGAGCGGGAGGCCCTGCACGCCGACGAGAGCACGTCCTCGGGCGCGTCCAGCGCCTCCTCCAGCCTGTCGACCGGTGCCGAGGAGCTGGCCAGCACGTCGGGCGTGGTCGGACACTTCGGCGAGCTCGGCGACGATCTGGGCAAGCCGCTGGGGGTGGAGACCGGGGAGGAGCTGTCGGCGGACCTGCCGGGGTATCTCTACAATCGCCCCTCGGACGAGCACCGGGACGCGACCGCCGTGTCCGAGCCGGAGGAGGATGCGGAGGCGTCGGAGGACGACGGGTTCGCGGAGCGCAGCGATCGATTCTCCCTCGACGTGAGCCTCGGCGGTCTCGAGGACTCGGATGATCTGGGCCCGGAGGCGGACAGCTGGTCGGACCTCGACGACTCCGAGGACAACCTGCCGAGCCTGCCCCAGCCGCCGGTCGCGTCGCCGCCGGAACCCTCGGGGAACCCACCCGCCGTCGAGGACGACGAGTGGTCCGATCGCGAACTCCAGTCGTACATGCGGGACATGCTCT
Source organism: uncultured Rickettsiales bacterium (assembly GCA_964425605.1). GTDB lineage: Bacteria > Myxococcota_A > UBA796 > UBA9615 > CAYRNR01 > CAYRNR01. The sequence continues at coordinate 29,237 of CAYRNR010000060.1, forward strand.
CCGCCCTGTCGGACGACGGCGACAGCGTCGATGCCGTGGACTCGTTGCACGGGTCCATGGACACCGCCGAGGCCGGCGATCCGGCGGACGCCTGGCACCAGGCCATGAGCGAGCCCGATCTCGACTCGATCCCGATCCCGGCGACCCCATCGCAGCCCCTGCGCTCGGCGGGTGAGCCGGTGTCAGCGCCTCGAATCGAACCCCCTGGAACCGTCCCCGGCGGCAGCCTGCTGGGGCCCCTGGACGACGGATTCGCCGCGCGCCTGGCCCACCTCATCGAGGTGGGGCTCGAGCACCTCTCTCCTGTCGGCGGGGACGCGCCGCCGATGCCAGAGGAGGATCCCGACGGGATCTCGGGTGCCGATCTCGAGGACATGCTCAGCGACTACCACTACGTGGTCCGGGTGGTCCAGGGCGACGCGGAGTTCTGGTTCGGCCGGCTGGTGGACGATACGCTGTTCGACCTGCACCAGTACATCCTGCCCACGGACGAGGGGGGGGCGTTGGAGGTGGAGGTCGCCCTGCGGCAGTTCGTCTGCGACAAGGTCGAGGAGGCCTTCCTGCCCATGGGGACCCGGTATGGCAAGGTGCCGGCCGACGGTTCCCGCCCGGCTCCCATTTCCCTGCCCGACGCCACTGCCATCTTGCGCGAGCTGGTCTGAAGCGGTACCACTCCCGCTAGCCCGCTCGCCCCACCGGCTGCGGGCCTACGGAGGAGGTCGCATGAGGACTGTTCTGTGGCTCGTCGTGGGTGGACTGCTGGTCGCTGGGTGCCCCGAGCCGGAGCCCGAGGTGCCCGCCGTCCAGGGGGTGTACCCGGTGACGGTGGCCCTGGTGGACGGGGACTGCTACCCGGACGGCGACACCATCTTCGCAGACTCCTTCGTCACCTGGATGGGCGGCGACGGGACCTACGGCGAGGTGGAGCTGGTCCAGGAGGGGTCCGACATCACGGTGTTCTTCGGCGAGTGCGAGTTCTTCGGCACCCTCGACACCGAGGGGGCGTTCTACTTCGGCGGCGAATGCACCACGTCGGCCGAGGGCGCGGACATCGTCGTCTCGGCCACGGGGATCGCAGGCCCCGACGCCGCCGACAACGGCCACAAGCGCGTCGAGGGGACGGCGATCATCGAGGTGGACCACGAGGACGTGGACGGCAACCAGCAGCCAGACGGGACCCCGGACTGCAGCCGCGAGGCCGACTTCTCCGGCAGGGAGGCGTGATGAAGGCCGTTCCCGTGAGCCCTCGTGCGCGTTCCTGTGGACACCCGCGCCCGCGCGCTGCTAAAACTGCGGTCGCCTGACCGGGGAGGTGAGAGCGTGCGACATCCGATGACCTGGTTGACCCTGGCAACCCTGCTGACCTGCCTCGGCGCTTCTGCCCAGGAGGCGCCGCTGGAGCCGCTGCCGCCCGTGGTGGAGCCCGTGGGGGAGGTCGAGCAGGAGTACCACTTCCGCATCGGCTTCAACGGGTACGGGGCGTTCGACCGCTGCGGCTGCGATCACGCCGTGCTCAAGCCGGGTGCGGCCGTGGTGTTGCCCCACTTCGACGCGATCTTCAAGTACGGCCTGGGGATACGGCTCGGCTTCGTGGTGCACTACCACCAGGGCGCCCACGGCAGCTACGGCAACCAGATCGCCGGTGTGGACGTGACCTACTTCGCCGAACGGGACGATCCCGGCAGCGTCGTCACCCAGCGGGTGCCGGCCTACGTCTTCTCCTACGGGATGACCATCAACTTCAAGTACGAGGTCACCGTGGCCAAGGCGGATCCCGCCTATCGGTTCTTCAAGTGGATCCAGCCCTACATCGGCACCGGCGTGGGGCTCATCTGGACGCGCACCCACACCGATCTCCCCGACACGATGGCCATCCTCATCGAGAACGAGGCCTACCGGGGCGCCAACCCCGTGGCCGACCACGACCCGTGGTCCACGCAGTTCGGCCCGGGTTTCAATCTCTTCGGCGGGTTCCACTTCAACCTGGCGGAGAAGTTCCGCATCAACTACGAGATGGGCTTCTTCCTGGTCGACGTCCCCTCGGACGGCACCGGCCTCAAGCCGGATGACGCCTCGGGGATCGACGGGGACCCGGCCTATCTCACGTACTCCACCGACGGGCACTACGCCCACCACGAGCCCTACAAGATCGAGGAGTTCGTGCTGGGCGGCGGCTTCGAGTGGCTGTTCTGACCCCGTAGCCCGCTCGATCGGGAGGAACCGGAGTTCACGTGAGGATTTATCGTTCCCAGGTCCCCAGGCTCGGCGAGGAGATCGTCGACACCCTGAGCCTCGAAGGCGACATCGAGGTGGAACCCCAGAACCGGGAAGAGGCCATCCTGGACGTGCGATCGATCCTGGACGAGTACCTTCGTCAGGAGACCAAGGTCGTCCAGGACGTCCGCGACTACATGCACGAACGCCAGATCACCTACGACCAGTTCGGCAAGGTCAAGGGGCAGCTGGCCGACGAGCGCGGCCACCCCACGGGCGACGACGGGATTCGCTGGATCGTGGGCCAGATCATCGAGGCGTTCATGATCAGCAACCACGTGGAGGAGGTGTACTCCGAGGACTTCCTCATGCGGCGCAAGATGATGGTCCTGTTCCGCCGCATCCTCGTGGACGAGGCCGACCTCGACAAGGAGGCGCGCGCCCGCATCAAGAACGTCCGCGAGGGCACCGACGAGTGGGAGTTCGAGTACAAGAAGGCCATCGAGGAGATCAAGCGCAAGAAGGGCCTGGAGGCCTAGCCGGCCCCTCGACCGTGCGCGCCCTCCTCCTCGCCGCCCTGTGCCTGCTGGTGGCGTGTGGCGAGGGGACCGCCCCCGAGGACACCGAAGCGGCCACCCCCGACGGGGCGGACGCACCCACCGAATCCGCCACGCCGCCGCCGCGACCCCCGGACCAGACCCTGACCATCGATCTGCAGATGGAGGGGCTCTCTCCCTTGTACAAGGGGTTCTTCTCCGATCCCCCCCTGAAGGAGCAGCTCGCCCGGGATCTGGGCCCCCACGTGGACTCCAGGTCGGCGACCATCAAGGTGGTGTGGGACGAGGAGACGGTCACCGGGACGATCTCCATGCTGGTGCCCGACGGCGAGGCCCTGCTGGCCGCCACGGGCAAGACCTTCTCGGACAGCGAGATCCTGGACCCGGCCCCCCTCGACGCCTATCTCCGCGGCATCGAGGGGTACCGGACCTCCGTGGGCGAGCGCTACGACCTGCGGGTGCTCAGCTTCGGGCTGACCCTGGAGCTCTGGGATCCGCACACCGAATGCCGCTGCCTGTGGGGCGCGGTCACCGGCGCGGATGACGACGCCGAGCTCGGTCCGAGCCTCGTGTGCCACGATCCCTTCGGCAAGGTGCTCGAGCTGAACCGCGACGGGGATGTCTGGCCGGCGCCGATCAAGGGGAACAAGAAGGCGAGGAAGGCGCTGAAGGGGGCGCTGGGGGGGTAGGGGAGGGGATTTCAGATTTCAGATTTCAGATTTCTCCAGACCCCTTCTACTCTTCCTCGGCGGACGCGCCCAACACCTCGGCCATGTCGATCTCGATGTCCAGGGACTTGAGCACGGACGTCAGGTCGGTCAGCACGACGTTGCGGTTGAACTCCTTGTTCTCCATGCCCCACAGCACGAAGCTGGAGTAGTAGGGCTGGGCCTCGTACCACTGGAACTTGTAGCCGAACACGTCGGGGAGCTTCACCTGCTTGTCGTCGCGGGTGTCGTAGATCCACAGGGTCGGGGGCTGGACCTCGGTGGGCATGTAGTCGGGCAGGTCCATGGGCGGGGCTTCGGTCTGCGCCTCGCCGTCCACCTCGTCCTCCTCGGTCTTCTGGTAGAAGATGGGGATGGCCTCGCCCAGGCCCTCCACGGCGATGAAGCGACCGTCCGCGCTGACGCTGGCGCGCTCCATGCCGGGGAAGGTGTGGCGCTGGGCGCCGGTGGCACCCTCGGCCACGATCACGCCGTTGGAGGTGGCGGTGGTGTAGGCCACCAGATCCACGTGGGGGTTGTAGGTGAAGTCCAGCACCGGCTCGGTGAGCCACTCGAACGCGGGCTCGATGTGGCCCGTGTTGGCCGAGAGGCGGTGGATGGAGCGGTCCGGGTGGTCGTCGGGGTCGAGCGGATCGGCCTCCCGCTCCGCGGCCAGGAACAGGACCTCGTCCACCCCGGCGCCGCGCACCAGCGTGTCCGGTGCGACGAGCTTGATGCCGGTGATGTTGATGACGTTCTTGCGCACGTCGTACACGTCGATGTTGTACGACTTCACGCCCTTCTCCGGGAACGCGATCAGCTCGTCGTTGAACCACACCGCGTTGGCGATGGGGAAGCCCACGGGCAGGGCGCGGTGCTCGCCCGTGTCGCCGTTGAGCAGCCAGGGCCCGGAGTTGGTCTGGTAGTACAGCTCCAGACCGGACGGCGACCACTGGTAGTGCAGGAAGTTGTTGCTCCCGCACGGCTCGAACACCAGCTGCAGGTTGTGCTTGGCCGCCAGCAGGCGGATCTCGTTGCCCTCGCAGCGGGCGTACGTGGCCTTGATGTCCTCGGCGAACTCCTCGGGGTTGCTCTTCCAGATGCCGGTGGACGCCCAGACCAGGACGGAGGCGCCGATACCGATCGCCAGGAGGAGCCAGGGCATGCGAGAACGGGGGATACGGGTGATCTCTTCTTCAGTCATGTCGGCAAATTATCACGATTGGGGGGCGCCCAACGTCACAACGTCCGGCGCCTCGGGGTTATTCCGCCGGCTCGGGGTCGTCCGGGACGCCGACCGGCAGCAGCTTGTCCAGGTGCGGACGCACGGCGTCGCGCTCGAGCTCGAAGCGGGGCATGTCCGCCTTGGACACGGGTTCGGTGTTGGGGAAGTCCTGTCTCATGAAGTCCACGGGCTCGCCGTGGACGCGGAACTCGAAGTGCAGGTGGGGCCCCGTGGCCAGGCCGGTGGCGCCCACGGTGCCGATGATCTGACCCTGCTCCACGTTGGTGCCGTTCTTGATCCCCTTGCCGAACTTGGAGATGTGGCCGTAGCGGGTGGAGTACTTCTCGTCGTGCTGGATGATCACGAGGTTGCCGTAGCCCCCCCGCCATCCGGCGAAGGTGACCCTGCCGTTGCCCAGGGCCCGGATGGGCGTGCCGGTGGGCGCGGAGAAGTCCGTGCCCACGTGCGGGCGGTTCTTCTTGAGGATCGGGTGGAACCGGCTGCGTGAGAAGTGGCTGGCCACGCGGCTGAACTTCAGCGGCGACCGCAGGAACTTCTTGCGCGTGGACATGCCCTCGTCGGTGTAGTAGCCCGCCTTGTCGTCGGTGGGGGTGAACAGGTAGGCCTCGGTGGCCTCTCCGTCGTTGATGTAGCGCGCCGCGTGCACGGCGCCGTACTTGACGAAGTTGCCGTCGAGGGACAGCGCCTCGATCCACACGCCCAGCTTGTCACCGCCGCGGACCTCGGTGGCGAAGTCGATGTCGTACTCGAAGATCTCGGACAGGGCGATGATGTCCCCGGCGCGCAGCCCCATGGTGGTGCCCATGCCCCAGAACGACGAGGTCACCTCGCCGGCCACGGCCACGGTCTCGATCTGGTAGGGGACCTCCTCCACGGTGACCGTGTAGTCCGGGCTGCCCTCGACGACGATCCACGAGTCTTCTCCCATGGGATAGGCCAGATCCAGCAGGTCGTCGGTGGCCGGATCGAACCGCATCTGGACCACGCGTCCGGAGCGGATGCGCGTCAGCTCGTGGACCTCCTCGCTGGCCGCGACCATCTCGAGCATCTCGGCGTAGGGGATGCCGTGGGTCGAGCAGATCTCCCCGAACGTCTCGCCCTCCGCCACCTCGTGGAACACCTCCACGGGTGCGCGGGTGAGCTGGGGCTCGGGCTGCGCCTCCACCGCGGGCGGGCCCTCGGGCTCGTCCGGTCCGCACCCGCACGCCGGGAACAGACACGCCGCGGCGAGGGCCAGGGTGGATGCCGTCCATCGGTGGATCATGGTCCGCCTTCCGCCGGGATCGAGGACAGCTCCGGCTCTCCGGTGCCGTCGATGACCTTCTCGTCGATGGTGCAGTGGTCGATGGCCTCTCGACCCGGCAGCTCGTACATGATCTCGAGCATCGCCTGCTCGAGGATGGTGCGCAGACCGCGCGCGCCGGAGCCGAACGTGTGGCTGCGCCGCGCCACCTGCCTGAGCGCCTCGTCGGTGAAGGAGAGGTCCACGTCGTCCATCTTCAACAGCTTGGTGTACTGGCGCACGAGGCTGTTTCGAGGCCGCACGAGGATCTCCACGAGGTCCTCCTCGGACAGATCGTCGAGGCAGGAGACCACGGGGAGCCGGCCGATGATCTCGGGGATCAGCCCGAACTCCTCGAGGTCGTCCGGGTTGACCTGACGCAGGGTCTCGGACTGCTGCACCGAGGACGACGAGACCTCGCCGCCGTAGCCGATGCGCTTCTGGCCCAGGCGGCGGCCCACGATCTCCTCGAGCCCCTCGAAGGAGCCGCCGCAGATGAACAGCACGTCGGTGGTGTCCACCTGGACCGTCTCCGGGCTGGGGAGCCGTCGCTTGCCCTTCACCGAGACGTTGGACGTGGTCCCCTCGATGATCCGCAGCAGGGCCTGCTGCACCCCCTCGCCGCTGACGTCCCGCGCCACGGACTGGTGGTAGTTGCGGCGCGCGATCTTGTCGATCTCGTCGATGTAGATGATGCCCCGCGTGGCCCGCTGTACGTTGCGGTCGCTGGCCTCGTAGAGCTGCTGGACCATGTGGTCGGCGTCCTCGCCCACGTACCCCACCTCGGTCAGCGTGGTGGCGTCGGCGAGCACCAGCGGCACGTCCAGGTAGCGGGCCAGGGTCTGGGCCAGCAGCGTCTTGCCGGTGCCGGTGGGGCCGATCAGCAGCACGTTGCTCTTGGCGATCTCGACGTCGTCCTCGGAGTCCCGGTCGAGGATGCGCTTGTAGTGATTGTGGACCGCCACCGACAGCGTCCGCTTCACGCGGTCCTGCCCCACCACGTACTGGTGGAGGTGGTCGGCGATCTCCCTCGGCAGCGGGATGCGACCGCTGTCCATGCCGAACGACTTGCGCACCGGGGTCTCGTGGATGATGTCGTTGCACAGCGCCACGCACTCGGAGCAGATGTAGACCCCTGGACCCGCGATGACGCGGTTCACCTCGCGGTGGCTCTTGCCGCAGAAGCTGCAGCGGGGTTCCGGACGGCGGTCGGGTGGGTCCATGGGTCGATCCTGGCGCGGGATTATACCTGTCTGCCCCCCTTTCGGTCCGATTGCACTAGTCTCTTGGATGACTATCTTTCGAGGGATGCGACTGAACGGCTAGGACGGCGCGATGGCGAAGCGAGACTACTACGAGGTGCTGGGCGTCGGCAGGGATGCCAACGACGACGAGATCAAGAAGGCATTCCGCAAACTTGCACGCAAGTACCACCCCGACGTGACCGGCGGCGACAAGGAGGCGGAGGACCGCTTCAAGGAGATCAACGAGGCCTACGAGGTGCTCTCCAAGGAGGATCTTCGTCAGAACTACGATCAGTACGGCCACCAGGGCCCGCCCCCCGGGTTCGATCCCTCGGGCTTCGGCAGCCTGGACGAGATCCTGGGCCGGTTCGCCGGCTTCGGGCGAGCGGGCGGCTTCGGCGGCAGTCATGGGTTCGGCGGCGGCGGTTCGCCGGGGGGTGGCCCGGCCCCGGGCGCAGGCTTCGAGGACATGTTCAACGGCATGGGATCGGGGTTCCAGGCTCACACCGCCGGTCCCCGCGAGGCCCCGCCGTCCCGTGGCGCGGACCTCCACCTGACGCTGAACGTGGACTTCGAGGTGGCGGGTCGCGGCGGATCGCGGCAGATCGAGTACCGCCGCCAGGTGCCCTGCGGCGACTGCGGCGGATCGGGCAAGGTGGCCGGTGGAACCCTCCGCGGCTGCCCCCAGTGTGGAGGGCGGGGCAAGGTGAACGTCCGCCAGGGGCCGCTGCAGGTGGAACAGACCTGCACCACCTGCGCCGGGACCGGCAAGACCAGCCTCACCCAGTGCGCCGGCTGCGAGGGGGAAGGCCGCCTCGAGGGTCGAGAGAAGCTGACGGTCAAGATCCCCGAGGGGGTCGGCGACCGGGGCAAGATCCGGCTCAACGGCAAGGGCAACGCGGGCACGCGCGGCGGCTGGCCCGGCGACCTGCTCATCGAGCTCGAGGTGCGCAAGCACCCCTACCTGGTGCGCGACGGCAAGGACGTCCGCGTCACCTGCCCGATCACCCCCGCCGAAGCCGTCAACGGCGCCAAGGTGACCGTCCCCACCCTCGACGGCACCACCAAGCTCACCATCCCGCCGGGCGTCCGCAGCGGCCAGCGCCTGCGACTTCGCGGCAAGGGTCTCCGGGATCCCCGCGGCAAGGGCTCCCGCGGCCACCAGTACGTGGAGCTCCAGATCGTCCTGCCTGCCGACCTCACCGACGAGGAGAAGCAGGCCCTCGCCGCCATCGACGAGCGCACACAGTTCGATCCGCGAGAGGGGTTGTGGGGAACGGGCTGACGCGCCCTACCACCAGGCGTCGAGGAGCTCCAACCTGACCTGATCCACCTGGATGGCCTGGGGCATGCTGCCGCTGGTGGCCTTGCTCTGCTTCGCGGGGACCTGGCCGGCGTCCACGGTGAACGCGCCCACCTCGCGCCCCTGGGCGTCCAGCGCGGTCACGAGGAGCACGGCCTGTCGCACGGGCCGGCGGCTACGGTTGGTCAGCGAGAGGTCGACGATCAGCTGGCCGTCCGCCATCCGGCTGGAGGTGGCCTCGATGTCGACGAAGGGCTCCACGTCCACGGTCCTGCTCATGGGGCTGGTGCGCGGCTGGAGTTGGACGGTCTGCTCCAGTGGATCGATGGTCAGCAGATATCCCTGCCAGACGTTGAGCCCCATCAGCCCCACCGTCTCGCCGAGGGCGCACGGCTCACAGACCCAGAAGGCGACGCCCTCGCGCCGCTGGCCACCCACGTCGACGCTGTCCACCAGCACCAGACGCCCCTCGGACTCGCCCCCCGCGGTCTGGATGGTCCGGACCGGCGCGTCCGCGGGTATCTCGATGCCCAGGGCGGTCAGGGCCGCCTGGTCGAGGGTGGAGTACGACGCGCCCGTGTCGAGCACGAAGGACATCGGGGGTTGGCCGTTCACGGCCGCGGGGATCACCATCTGGCCCGACCGCGACTCGAACTCGAGGACTGCGGCCGCGGCTGCGACCTCGGCAGCGTGATCCGGGACCGGGGCGTCCTCACCCTCGACGTGGGGCACGGCGGCCTCGACGGGGGTCTCCGCCGCGATCTCGCCCTCGGTCGCTGCCGAGGCGGGATCCTCGCCCACGGAACCGGCGTCGGGGATCTGCTCCCGGGCGCCCACCTGGATGGCCGCCCACTCGAGGGACCCGAGGCCCTCGTCCCGCACCGCGTCCACGTACACCGCTGGGTGCTGCGCCGCCGTCCAGAGCAATCCCGGGGTGTTGAGCACCGCCATCACCGTCAGCAGCTGGAACCGGGCCTCGCCACCGCGGGCCCTGATCTGCCTGCGGATCAGCAGGTGGAATCCCACCGGGAGGCCTACGCACAGCGCCAGCGCCGCGGTGAGCTGGAACCAGCCGCTGGACCAGAACCCGCCGAGCCAGTGGGCCGCCAGCAGCAGGGACAGCAGGGTGACCAGTACGCGCCCCACGAACCACGCGGCCCGGGGGAGCATGCTCGACGATTCGGTTGCCTGGGTGTCTTCTTCCAAGGGTGTCATGAACCTCTGTACGCCGATGGCGGCCGTGACATTTCACGCCTCCAGCGCCACCTCGATCACCTGGGAGATCCGCTCGACGAACGTGTACTTCATGGTGTCCCGCAGCTCGGCGGGGATATCCAGCAGATCCTTGTCGTTGTCCGCGGGCAGGATCACCCGCTCCAGTCCGGCTCGCCGAGCGGCGAGCACCTTCTCCTTGATCCCTCCCACCGGGAGCACCTTGCCCCGCAGGGTGATCTCGCCGGTCATGGCCACGTCACTGCGCACCTTGCGCTCGGTGAGCAACGAGACCAGGGCGATGGTCAGGGGAATCCCCGCCGAGGGGCCGTCCTTGGGGATCGCGCCAGCCGGGACGTGGACGTGCAGGTCCGCGGTCTCCCAGAAGCCCGGGTCGATGCCCAGCTTGCCGGCGTTGGTCCGGATGTAGCTCAGCGCGGCCTCCGCGGACTCCTTCATCACGTCCCCGAGCTGGCCCGTGACGCGGAAGTGCTTGCCGCCGGCCATGCGGGTGGCCTCGATGAACAGGATCTCGCCACCCACGGGGGTCCAGGCGAGGCCCACGGCGATTCCGGGCAGGTCCGTGCGCTCGGCGATGTCGGGGAAGTACCGCCGCGGCCCCAGCAGATCCACCAGCAGGTCCGGCGTGACGACGACCTTGCGCTTGTTGCGGCGGACGATCTCCCGCGCCACCTTGCGGCAGCAGCGCGCCAGGGACCGCTCCATACCGCGCACCCCGGCCTCCATGGTGTAGTTGCGGATCATCGCCAGCAGCGTGTCGTCCTGGAACACGATCTGGGACCGCTTGAGCCCGTGCTCCTTGATCTGCTTGGGCACCAGGTGCAGGCGGGCGATGGCGTGCTTCTCCTCCTCCATGTACCCGGGCAGCTCGATGATCTCGAGGCGATCCAGCAGGGCCGAGGGGATGGTCTCGCCCACGTTGGCCGTGAGCAGGAACACCACCTGGCTCAGATCGAAGGGCACGTCCAGGTAGTGATCGATGAACGCATGGTTCTGCTCGGGGTCCAGGGCCTCGAGCAGGGCCGACGCCGGATCGCCGCGGAAGTCGTGCCCCACCTTGTCGATCTCGTCGAACATCAGCACGGGGTTGCGCGTTCCGGCGCGGCGCACGGCCTGGGCGATGCGGCCCGGCATGGAGCCGATGTACGTGCGGCGGTGTCCGCGGATCTCGCTCTCGTCCTTGACCCCGCCCAGGGAGATCCGCTCGAACTTGCGGCCCAGGGCGCGGGCGATGGCGCGACCCAGCGAGGTCTTCCCCACCCCCGGCGGGCCGAGGAAGCACAGGATCGGGCCCTTCATGTCGGGCTTGAGCTGCCGCACGGCCAGGTACTCGGCCACGCGCTCCTTGACCTTGTCGAGCCCGGCGTGGTCCTTGTCGAGGATGGCCTCCGACTTCGCCAGGTCGAGGCGATCGCGGGTGACCTTCTTCCACGGCATCTGCAGCAGCCAGTCCAGGTACGTGCGGGCCACCGAGTACTCCGCCGCCTCGGGGTGCATCCGGGTCATCCGCTCGAGCTCGAGCTCGGCCTCCTGGCGGACCTTCTCGGGCATGCCCGCCTTGGCGATGCGGGAGCGGAACAGGTCGGTCTCTCCCTCCAGGGCGCTGACCTCCCCCAGCTCGCCGCGAATCGCGCGCAGCTGCTCCTTGAGGTAGTACTCGCGCTGGCTGCGGTCCATGGCCAGCTGGACCTTGGTCTGGATGTCCGCCTGCAGCTGGGCGACCTCCCGCCGCTGGGTCGCCCCCTCGAGGGCAGCCCTGAGGCGCTGCGCCGGGTCCGAGAGGGCCAGGTAGGCCTGCGCCTCGTCCCACTCCAGATCCAGGTTGCCCATCACGTAGTCGGCGAGCCTCAGCGGCTGATCCGGCGTGGGCAGGAACTGGTCCATGTCCGGCGGTAGCCCGGGGAGCAGGGCGAACAGGGACTGGAAGGCCTCGCGGGTCGCCTCGGCGAGCGCTGCCACGTGGGGATCCATCTCCATGTCGATGTCGTGGGCGTGGACCTGCACCCACATGGACGGGGACTTGCGCGTGATCTTGCCCAGCCTGACGCGCACCACCCCTTCCACGAGGACACGGTAGGAGTCGTCGGGTAGGCGCAGCGACTTGAGCACACGTCCGAGGCAGGCCACGTCGTGCAGGTTGGACCGGATCACCGACGTGCGGGAGGGATCGCGCACCGGCGCGAAGACCGCGGGGAAGCCCGCGTCGTCGAGCCCCCCCATGGCGCGGATCACCTTGGACTGCTGGATCTGGAACGAGGTCAAGGCCCCGGGCAGCACCACCTCCTCGGAGACGGGGAGGACGAGGGCGTCAGGGGGCAGGGAGACAGGTGTCGGATTCATGGCTCAGACCCACAGGGGGAAGACCCAGCCGCGGCGGCTGATCAGGAGCAGGTGGCGCCCGGGCTGTCGCAGGGCGGTGGTGAACGCGGTGGCGTCCTCGACGGGTTCGTAGTCGAGCTCGACGATCACGTCTCCGGGGGCGAGGCTGCGCGAAGACGGCCCGCCCGCGTCCACCTCGACGATGGTGAGGCCGCCTCCGCCGGCGAGGCGCGCGGTCCGGCGCTCCCCCTCGGTGCTCGCGCGGACTGCGATTCCGAGGACCTCCACCCGGTTCTCGGCCACCTCCGCCACCTCGTCGAGATCGCCGACGATCACGGTGGTCAGGAGCTGCTCGTCGCCCCGGGAGAAGGTGATCTGCAGGGAGGTGCCCGGTGGGGTCAGGGCGACCACCTTGGGCACGTCCTCGGGGCCTCTGACGGAGTGCGAGCCCAGCTGCAGCAGCACGTCGCCCGCCTGGAGACCGGCCAGCGCTGCGGGGCTCTCGTCGAACACCTGGGCCAGCGGCGCGCCCTGGCCCGTGTGCTGGGGGTGGTTGGCGGCGAGGGAGACGCCGAGGTAGCCCCGGTGGAACTCCCCCTCCTCGCGCAGGACGGGCACCACGGTGCGGGCGATGTCGATGGGGATGCAGAAGCCGATGCCCTCGGCGTCCCCCAGGATGGCCGTGCTGATCCCGACCACCTCCCCGGACAGGTTGAACAGCGGGCCGCCGCTGTTGCCCGGGTTGATGGCGGTGTCGGTCTGGATGAAGTCGAACAGCAGGTCGTCGTCCCCGGGCGGGCGGCCGATGTAGCTGACGATGCCCGTGGTCAGGGAGTGGTTCAGGCCGAACGGGTTGCCGATGGCGAACACCCACTCGCCCACGCTCAGGTCCTCGGAGCTGCCGAGGACCGCCGGCTGGAGCTTCAGGGGCTGATCGCTCTCGATCTGCAGCAGGGCGAGGTCGGTGGCCTCGTGGGAGCCCACGACCGACGCGCCGAAGTTCCGCCCGTCGGCGAGCTGCACCTGCACGCGCTGCGCGCCGGCCACCACGTGGTGGTTGGTGAGGACCGAACCCTCCGGGGTCAGCACGAGCCCCGATCCGCGGCTCTCCCGCATGGGCTGGAACGAGTCCATGCCCGAGCGACGGCCCCGGCGCTGCTCGGCGATGAGCACGGAGATGTTCACCACCGACGGGCTGAGCTGCTCGTACAGCTCCGAGAGCACGGGGAGCTCCCGGTCGCCCGCGTGGGGCGCGGAGATGACGAAGGGGGTGGAGTCCGCCGCTGAGGAGCCGGCGGTCGCCGGCGGTGGCGGGGACGTCCAGCGATACACCCACGGCGCGAGCCAGAGGCCTGCGACGAACGAGAGCACGGCCAACAGGATGATCCAGTGTCGCTGCATGGAAGTTCCCTGGCGGGGCGTGCGATCGGGGGTCGTAGGTCCCACCGGAGGGGTCATGCTAGGACCCTGGAAACGTTTGGGCAACGACAATGTGGGCGCCTGACGTTAGAATCGATCCGCCCTCCCTTTCGGAGGCGGCGGAGGAAGGCCCACACGGGCGCAGGCGCATGTTCGAACCTGTTCGCTTCGGCAAGTATCTGCTGATCGAGAAGATCGCCACGGGCGGCATGGCCGAGGTGTACAAGGCCAAGTCCTACGGGGTGATGGGGTTCGAGAAGCTGCTGGTGATCAAGAAGATCCTGCCCCACCTGTCCCAGAACGAGGAGTTCGTCTCCCTGTTCGTCAACGAGGCCAAGGTCTCGGTCTCCCTCAACCACGCCAACATCATCCAGGTCTACGACCTCGGGGTGGTGGGCACCGACTACTTCATCGCCATGGAGTACATCCACGGCCCCGATCTGATGCGCGCCATCCGCATGGCCCGACGCACCCAGATGTCCATCGGGGCCTCCCTGGGCTGCTACATCGTCTCCGAGATCGCGCGAGGCCTGGACTACGCCCACCACCTGCGCGATCCCGCGGGCCATCCCCTGAACGTGGTGCACCGCGACGTCTCGCCGCACAACGTGATGCTGGGGTACGAGGGCGACGTCAAGCTGCTCGACTTCGGCATCGCCCAGGTGGGCCGGGATCTCGGAGAGCAAGAGGGACGCCCTGCCGGGGGCAAGTACGGCTACATGTCGCCCGAGCACCTCGGCGCCTCCCCGGTGGACGCCCGCTCCGACGTGTACTCGGCCGGCATCGTCCTGTTCGAGCTGGCCACGGGCAAGCGGCTCTACGCCGGCATGAGCGTGGAGGAGAAGAAAGAGGCGATCCTCAAGGGGACCATCCCCCGGCCCTCCTCGCTGGCGCCCATGGACAGCGGCCTCGAGGAGATCATCTTCACGGCCCTGGCCCGGCAGCCCAAGTTGCGCTTCCAGAGCGCCATGGAGCTGCACGAGGCGCTGCAGGACTACCTGTTCCATGCCGGCACCAAGGCGAGCCGCGCAGACCTGGGGGTGTACCTCAAGCAGCTGTTCGCCGAGGAGTACGAGAAGGAGGCCGCGGCCGGGTCGGTCATCAACAACTTCGAGCCCCAGTTCGATCCCCTCGCCAATCCCGACGTCGGCCGCCCCAAGGCCCCCCTCGGGCTCTCCCTCTCGGGTGACGGCGAGGGTGACGCCGAGTCCTCCCTGCCGCAGCGGAAGACGGGCAGCCGCCCGGCGACGAAGCCGAAGACGAAGCCGAAGACGAAACCGAAGACGAAACCGAAGACGAAACCGAAGACGAAACCGAAGACCAAGAGGAAGACGAAGCCGAAGACGGAGAAGAAGCAATCCGGCCAGCGCACCACCCGACCTCCGGAGACCACCGACGGCGGATTGGGCGAGGACAGCGTCTCGTTCTCGGCCGTGTCCGCGGCGAGCCTGGCCGCCGAGGGGGGGGAGCGTCGTCGAAAGCGCGAGCGGCTCGCCGAGGGGGAACGCCGCGAGGTGTACATCCTCGCCGCGGACGTGCTGGGCATCGATCGGCTCTCCGGGCATCTGGACGAGGCGGCGCTGCTGAAGTTCAACTACCGCTTCCTGCGTTCCCTGGTCACCATCGTCCGCCGCCACAAGGGCACCCTGGACCGTTTCTACAACGACCGCTTCCTGATCTTCTGGGGGCTGAAGCGGACCTCGGAGCGAGATCTGGAGCTGTGCCTGGACTGTGCCCGGGCGCTGGCCGAGTTCGGCTCCACCTTCCGCACCGGCGCCAAGGACACCGTACACCTCTGCATGGGCGTCCACCGCGGCACCCTCGCCGCGGGCGCGACCCGCGACGGCGGCCGGCTCCGGCGCTTCGTGCCGCTGGGCGACACCCTGAAGCTCGCCACGCGGTTGTGCGAGATCGCCGAGCCGGATCAGGTGCTGGCCAGCGACCGGGTCGCCACCCAGTCCGAGGGGCAGCGGTTCGAGGCCCTCGAGCCCCGCCTGATCAAGGGCTGGGACACGCCGATCCCCGTCCACCTCCTCCTGCCCCAGCCCGACGAGGTCGTCACGCCGCCGCCGAGCGGCAGCTGGATCGCCCGCGGGGACGAGGTCAGCCGCGTCCAGCAGCTGTTCGAGACCGTCTCCGGAGGCAAGAGCCAGGGCCTGAGCGTCGTGGCCGAGGCGGGCTCCGGCAAGACCCGGTTCCTCATGGAGCTCGGCCGCCTCGCGACCGAGCAGGGCTTCTCGTTCCAGATGGGCAAGGGCCGCGTGCACCGCGCCCAGGAGCCCCTGTTGCCCATGGCCGACGTGGTCCGCCAGCTCGCGGGGCTGGATTCCGGCAGCGACGCGGAGGCTTGCCGGGACAAGCTCACCAACCTCGCCTCGCGCTTCGACCTGTCCTCCATGGAGGTCCACCTGCTGGGCACGCTGCTCGGTCTGAGCTTCGCCGACTCGAGCCTGCGCTACCTCGCCGGCGACCAGCGCCTCGCCGAACTCTTCCGCGCCCTCACACGGCTGCTCGTGCGCCGCGCCGCCACCCAGCCCCTCGTGCTGGCCATCCACAACCTGCAGTGGGTCGATCGCCTCACCCGCGAGCTGGTCAAGCACCTCCACCGGGAGCTCGGCGACGCCAAGGTGCTGCTCGTGGTCACCGGCCGTCCCGAGGACCCGTACCCCTTCGACGAGTCCACCGGCTCCGAGGTACGCCTCCCCGGCTGGCGCAAGCAGGAGGTCGAGGCCTTCTGCGCCGAGTTCCTCGCCGCCACCGACGTCCCCGCGGATCTCGTCTCCTTCGTGCTCGACGCCAGCGGCGGCAACGCCCTGTTCGTCAAGGAGCTGCTACGCAGCCTCGCCCGCGAGGGCCTCGTCGCCTGCGAGGACGGCGTCCTGCGCATCGAGGGCGAGCTCAAGCGCTCCTCCGTGCCCGACTCCGTACAGAATCTGATCAAGAGCCGGCTCGACGCCCTCGACAAGCAGCAACGCCTCGCCCTCGAGGTGGCCTCGGTCGTGGGCAAGATGTTCGCCTTCGACGAGGTCACCGCGGTGCTCTCCCTGACCGCCGAGCAAGCCGAGGAGGCCTTCGAGGACCTCGTCGCCACCGACCTGATCCGGCCCCGCACCGGCGAGGGAGCCTCCGCCACCTACCAGTTCCGCAACAACCTCACCTGGGAGGTGACCTACCGCGGCCTCATCTCCGTCCGCCGCAGGGAGCTACACTGCCGCGTCGGCGAGGCCATCGAGGCCCTCTACCAGGACGCGCTCACACCCCACCTCGACGTCCTCTGCGCCCACTTCTCCGAGGGCGGTGAGATGGCCCGCGCCGCCATCTACGCCGAGGAAGCCGGACGGCTCCACGCCGAACGTAACTACACCCAGGAGGCCATACGCCGGTTCCAGCAGGCCATCTTGCTGCTCCGCAGCGCCGGCGACGGTTCCGACGAGCGCGACGTGGATCGCCGCCTCTCCTCCATCTACTGCCGCCTCTCCGAGCTCAGCCACAACGACGGCGACTACCGCGCCGCCAAGCGCCACGGCAACATGGCCCTCGACTACGCCACCGACTGCGAGGCCGTCATCCAGGAGGCCGCAGCACTGCTCGTCCTCTGTCGTGTCGAGACCGCCCTCGGCCACAAGGGCACCGTCGCCGCCTACCTCGAGCGCCTCGAGGATCTGGGCAGCCAGCTCGCCGACGCCGCCCTCGAGGCCGACATCCGCCGCGAGCTCGCCGAGATCCTCGTGCTCCAGGGCGACGCCAAGCGCGCCCTGCACAACCTCGAGATCGCCCTCGAGGTCAGCCAGGACGCCCAGGACGTGCGCCGCCAGTCCCTCATCCTCCGCGCCCTCGCCGAGGTGGATCTCGACCGCAACGCCCCGGCCGAGGCCGCCACTCGACTCGACATCGCCTGCCAGATCCTCAAGGGCTCCGGCGACCGCGCTCTCCTCGGCCAGCTCCACCACCTGCGCGGCGAGGCTCTGATCCTCGACAACGATCTCGCCACCGCCCTGCAGGCCTTCCAGCGCGCCTACCGCCACCGCAAGAAGATCGATCTCTTCCAGGGAATGACCCTCGACCTCAATCGCATCGGCGAGGTCCACCTCCGCAACGGCGATCGCAAGAAGGCCGGTCGCTACTTCAAACGCTCCCTCACCGTCGCCAAGGACAACAGCTGGGCCGAGGGCCGCGCCCTCAACGAGGTCTACATCGGCTACCTACGCCAGATGAAGCGCGCCAGCACCGACGGCGCCCGCATCCTCAAGCAGGGCATCCGCCGCGCCCGCAAGGCCGACGCCCACCGCGTCATCGCCCTCGGCAAGGCCTTCCAGGCCAAGATCGCCCGCCAGCAGGACGACGAGAAGCGCGCCAAGCGCCTCGAGAAAGAGGCCATCGCGGCCGCCGAGGAAGCCGGGGAGAAGAAGGTGATCGAGGGGTTGCCGTAGGCGGGGGTGGGTATGCCCCGCAGGCAGTCCAACAGGCCAACCGATCGTCCCGGTCCGCCAATCAACCGGGCCCCGCGAGCCCGAAGGGCTCGCCGGCCCCAAACGGTCCGGGGTCAACGTCTGGTCTTACGGCCTTTTCGCCTGGCCGACGCCCCTTGTGGTCCCGTCGCTCTATCATCCCTGAGATGGAGTCCCTACCCCCCACGCGATCCGAAAAGGTCCAAGACCAGACTTGACCCCAGCGAGTCGACGCGAAGCGAAGCCAATCGTCCTCACTGCATCAAGGTGCCCCGGAAGCCGACACGTCGGCTTCCGGGGCGCCAGGTAGCCCTCTCTTTCCCGCGCGACGTGGGTCGGGGCGACTGGAAAGGTTGTGGAGGAGGGGCTTGGTTCGCGGATCGGATCTCCTTGGGGGCGGTGCCTGGTCAAGTCTGGTCTTGCGTCTTTCCAGTGGAGAGGTGGGTCGCAATCCGTGCCTGCCACGAGCCGCATCGGCGCCAGCAGGGGCGTACGCGAGGAAAAGACGACAAGAACCAGACGTTGACCAGCGTTGACGCCCGCGCGGAGCTTGGAATGCCCCGCGGGCAGGCCAAC
>CAYRNR010000061.1:0-47445 GCA_964425605.1 uncultured Rickettsiales bacterium
GGGGCACGAACCAGCTGTAGATCCAGCTGTCGGCCTCGCAGAAGTCGTTGAAGTCCGAGTCGTCGGTGGGGTCGAAGGGGTCGGTCCACGAGCCGTCGCGGTTGCGGCCACGCATGAAGCCGGTGTCCTCGTCCCAGTGGTTGGCGAAGTACCCGGCGCGGGCCTCGAACGCCTCGCGCTCCGCGTCGAGGCCCAGGTGGCCGGCGGCGCGGGCGATGCACCAGTCGTTGTACGCGTACTCCAGGGTCATCGACACCGACTGCGACGTGTCGCACTCGTGGGGCACGTAGCCCAGATCGATGTACTCCGGCGGGGTGCCGAGGTTGGCGTACCCGCACAGCCCCTGGGAGAACTCCTCGGCGTTGTCCTCGACGGCGGACTTCAGCAGCGCGTCCCAGGCGACGTCGGTGTCGTAGCCGACGAATCCCTTGTCCAGGGCGTCGGCCACGATGGACACGCCGTGGTTGCCGATCATCACCCGCGAGTACCCGTCCGCCTGCCACGTGCACTTGGGCAGCCACCCCCCCTGCTCGTACAGGTGCAGGTACGAGTACACCACGTCGTCGACGGTGGCCGGCTCGACCAGCGTGGCGAGGGGCCGCGAGGTGCGGAAGGTGTCCCAGGAGCACCAGTCGTCGGTGTAGAAGTGGCGGCCGGGGTTCTGGGTGACCGCGCCGGCCTCGTCGGCCGAGGAGTAGAACACCCACCCCACCTCGGTGTGGTCGGCCGGCTGCATCAGCGTGTGGTAGAGCGCCGTGTAGAAGCTCGTGCGCTCGGCGTCGGTGCCGCCGGCGAGCTCGACGCGGTTGAGGTGGCAGTTCCACGCGTCGCGGGCCGCCTGATGGACCTCTTCGAACGTCTGCGCGCCCACCTGGGTCTCGAGGTTGAGCTGGGCCTGCTCGGCGCTGATGTTGGACACGCCGACGCGGACCTCCACCAGGGCTCCCACGGCCAGGTCGAAGGTGACGTAGGCGCCGATCCAGTCGCCGTCCTCGGTGCCGGAGCCCTCGGTGTAGGTCATCTCGTCGCGATCGCGGACGAACGTGCCGTGGGCCTCGAACGGCTGGTCGAAGGTGGCGTGGAAGTACAGGGTCCGCTCGCCCGACGTGCCGCCGTCCAGGTTGAAGATCAGGTCGAACATGGGGTGGACGTTGTACTTGCCGTAGCCGCGCAGGGTGCGGTCGTCGACCACCTCGACGAGGCCGTCGCGCGATTCGCCGAGGGAGTGCCCCAGATCGAGGAGTACGCCGGCGTGGCCGCCCTGACGGAAGGTGTATCGGTGCAGGCCGGCCAGACCGGTGGCCGTCAGCTCGACCTCGACGTCGGGGGCCTCCAGGACGACCGAGTAGTAGCCGGGCGAGGCGTCCTCGGTGTCGTGGGAGAAGGTCGAGGCGTACGCGCCGAACTCGTCGTTCAGGTCTCCGGTGAACGGCATCAGCAGGATCTGGGAGTAGCCGTTGCTGCCCCCGCCCGGACCCTGCCATGCCGTGTGGGTGAAGCCCTCGATGTGGGTGTTGTCGTACTCGTACGCGTCCACCGCGCCGCCGTCGTTGACCGTGTCCGGGCTGACGCGGACCAGGCCGTGGGGGACCAGGGCGCCCGGGATCGAGTTGCCCGATCCGTCGGTGCCGATCATCGGATCGACCCAGGCCGCGAGGTCCTCGGTGCCCGGACAGAACAGATCGTCCTCGACGTAGGTGTCGTCGTCGTCCCCTGGCCAGCCGATGTCGTCGTCGCCGGCGGCCGAGTCGTCGTCGGGCTCGTCGCCACAGCCCACCGCCACCGCGAGTGCAGCCCAGATGATCCAGCGATGCATGCAGCCTCCCCTCACGGCGCGAATGCGTACAGGTCCTCCACCGGCGTGGTGCGGCCCAGGTGATAGCCGCCCAGCGACTCCACGTGCCAGGAGATCTCCCACACGACCTCGCCGCCCGGTGTCACCTCCAGCAGCTTCCCGCCGGAGCCGTAGTTGTGCAGGGTGTTGCCGTTGGGCAGGCGGTGGGCCTCCCCCATGGTCTCGGCCTCGCGCTCGAGGCCGACGCCGAAGCTCCACACCTCGACCAGGGTCTCGGTGTCCTCGTCCAGCTCGTACTCACGCACCACGCACTCGTCGCTCGTGCCGTCCACGTGGGACGACGTCAGCAAGGTGCCCTCGGCGGTGAAGTGGCCGCCGTGCTGCCAGTGGAACGCCGACTCGGGCGGATCGAAGGCCCACGATCCCTCGTCCTGGCCGAACCAGCGCAGGGACGCGCCGGTCTCGTGGTCGATCTCGATGATGGTCTCGTCGGAGTACAGGGAGAACAAGAAGGTGTCGGTGTCCTCGACGTGGAACAGGGTGTTGGACTGGCAGTACACGTGCTCCCCGCCCTCGAGCTCGTGGAAGTCCGCGCAGTCCCAGATGCGCTCCTGCTCGCCCTCGGGGGGGAGCTTCTCCAGGGTCTCGTTGAGGCCATCGGCTGCGCCCCAGACCAGCGTGCCGTCGGCGAGCTCGGTGAAGGGGTGGTGCAGGCCCGGGGTGTCGTAGGTGGCGACCTCGGTGCCGTCGATCTTCATGCGCACGATCTGCGAGCCGGCGCCGTCGTCGAAGGTGGCCCAGTAGGTGTTGTGGTCGATGAGGAGGTCCGTGCCGTCGTGGGAAGGGCGCGTGTACAGCGTCGCGTTGAGCCCCGGCGTCTGCCGGGCCCAGACCACGCGCGCCTGGCGGTCGAAGATGATCGTCCAGCCGCGGACGTCGCTGGCCCCGGTGATCACGAACTGCATCGACGGGTCCTGCAGTTCGGGCTCGGACCACCCCAGGGTCGGGACGTTGAGGTCCTCGGGGGGCGCGCCGGTGGTGGCAATGACCGGATCGGTGAACAGGGGGGCGTCGCCGAAGTCGTTGACCACGACGAACTCCACGTCGGTCTCGAAGGGCACCCCGAGCAGCAGCTCCTCGACGGGGCCGGCCTCCACCTCGCGCGTCGGCGACGACCGGATCTCGCCCTCGTCCACGATGAACTCGACCCGGATGGTGGCGGGCTCGAGCTGCTCCCAGGTCACCCGCACCACGGACTCGAAGTCCTCCACCAGCGCCCAGGCCACGTCCTCGACCTGGGGCTCGGTGAACACGGTGTCCTGGATGATCGGCTCCTGGTCGCCGGAGCCGAAGCAGCCGGCGAGCAGCGCGAGGACGAACAGCAGCGGGTAGGACGAAGACGAACGCATGGTGGATTCTCCCGGGGGCCCGGCACACAGCCTATCTCGAAACACCGCTCAAGGGGCGCCGAGGTCCACGTCCTCGATCAGGAACTCGTGGGCCTCGTCCGTCTCGTCGAAATCCAGCCACGGCGAGTACGTGCGGACCGAGACCTCGCCCGCCGCGGGATCCAGGGCTAGGATCCGCACCAACCCGGCGCCGCCGAAGGGCCGGTCCTGGAAGTTGGCGAACAGCTGGTGGACCGTGTTGCCGTGGTCCCCCTCGCTGGCCAGGTAGGCCGCCTCGGCGTCGATGTAGTGGCCGTTGAACACCAACGTCATGCTGCTGTGGCGGCGGACCAGTCCCTCCCAGATGCGCTCGCCCATGAACGTGCGCTCGCCCGACGGACCGAGGTAGGCGTGGGTGAGCACGATGCCGCGGTGATCCGGGTGGTCTGCCGCCACCGAATCGGCCCAGGCGATGGCGTCCTCGCTCGGGTTGTACGTCAACGACAGCACCAGCCAGTCCACCCCGCCGGCGTCGAACTCGAGCCACGCGTTGTCCATGACGCCGGCCTCGTAGGTCCCCCCGAGCCCGGCGATCCCCTCGAACCGCGACGCGGGGAAGGTGTCGTTGAACCCGCCGGTGTCCCCGTCCTCGTCCATGTCGTGGTTGCCCACACACAGGGCGTAGGGCACCACCCCGTCGAGCTCGCCGAAGCCGTCGTCGGCCGCCGTCCACTCGTCCAGGGAGTTCTCGTGGGTGAGGTCCCCCTCCTGCAGCACGTAGGCGATGTCCAGCTCATCGCGCTCGTCCGCGATCCACTCGGTGGTCGCGGTGAGGATGTCGGGGTAGCCCAACGTGACGTACTGGATGTCGGGGATGACGACCAGGGAGAACGGCTCGCCGTGCTCCACCACGGTGTCGTCGTCGTCATCGTCCTCGACGGGGGGATCGTCCGCGCACCCGGCCGCGACGACCAGCGCGCACAGCAGCGTCAGCCGCGCCCGGCTCACGAAGCGAGGCTCTTGGACACGATCTCGAACAGGTTCTTGGAGATGCCCTCGCGGCCGGCGATGCGCTCGAGCTGCGCCTTCATCATCCCCTGTATCCCGGCGTCGAAGCGCCGCCAGGGTGTGAAGGCGTCCGCCGTGCGCGCGGACATCTGGGGGTTGAGCGCGTCGAGCTCCAGGATACGATCCGCCACCCACCGATACCCGTCGCCGCCAGCGGCGTGGAAGGCCGCCTGGTTGCGGAAGTACACCCGCACGAGCGCGCGCACCTTGTTGGGGTTGCGGATGTCGTAGGCCGGGTGGCTCAGCAGCGCGTCCACCCGCTGCAACGTGTCGTCGCGATCCGCGCCCGCCTGCACGGACAGCCACTTGTCCACCACCAGCGGGACGTCCTTCCACTGGTCGTAGAACGCGTCCAGGGCGCGGTCGCACGCCGGGCCGGGGATGGAGGCCAGGCACGCCAGGGCCGTCAGCTGATCCGTCATGTTGTCGGCGGCCTCGAACTGGCGCTCGCACAGCGCGATGGCCTCGTCCGTCTCCAGGGAGGACAGGTAGCCCAGGCAGAGGTTGCGCAGCCGCCGCCGGCCCGCCTCGGCGGGGGAGTAGCGGTAGGGCCCCTGGGGCGCTTCCCGCTCGTAGATGTCGAGCAGATCCCCCTGCAGCGCCCGCGCGAGGGTCTTCACGGCGTGCTCCCGCGCGGCGTGCAGCTCGTGGGGGAGCACCACGTCCATCTCCTCGCCCAGGGTCCGCTCGCCGGGGAGGCGCAGCGCGTACGCCTGCAGCGACCTGTCGATGTCGGTGGCGCGCAGCGTCTGGTGGAATGCGGCGACGAGCCCCTCGTCCAGGGACAGCGGCAGGCCCGCCTTCACGTCGTCCACGAGCCCGAGCACCACCCGGGTGCCCAGCATCTGGCCCGCCTCCCAGCGGTTGAACGCGTCGCTGTCGTGGGCCAGCAGGAACGCCAGCTGATCGTCGGTCAGGTCCACCCGCAGCTTCACCGGGGCGGAGTAGTTGCGCAGCAGCGAGGGCGTCGGCTCGGAGGTGACGCCATCGAACACGAACTCCTGACGCGCCTCGCGCAGCTCCAGCACGCGCGTGCCCACCAGGTCGTCGCCGGCCGCGTCGAGCAGGCCGCACGCCACGGGGATGTGGAACGGCTCCTTGTCGGGCTGGCCCGGTGTGGCCGGGCAGGACTGCTCCAGGGTCAGGGTGTAGGTCTGGGCGGCCTCGTCCCAGGCCCCCTCGGCGCGCACCACGGGGGTGCCGGCCTGGGAGTACCAGCGATCGAGCTGGGTCAGGTCGGCGCCGTTGGCGTCGGCCATGGCCGCACGGAAGTCGTCGCAGGTCACGGCGCTACCGTCGTGACGCTCGAAGTACAGGTCCATGCCCTTGCGGAAGCCGTCGGTGCCCAGCAGGGTGTGGTAGAGCCGGATGACCTCGGCGCCCTTGTCGTACACGGTCACCGTGTAGAAGTTGTCCATGGCGATGTAGGACTCGGGCCGGATGGGGTGGGCCATGGGGCCCGCGTCTTCGGGGTACTGGTAGCCGCGCAACACACGCACGTCCTCGATCCGCTTCACCGCCGCCGACGTCATGTCCGCCGAGTACTGCTGATCGCGGAAGACCGTCAGCCCCTCCTTGAGCGTGAGCTGGAACCAGTCCCGGCAGGTGACCCGGTTGCCCGTCCAGTTGTGGAAGTACTCGTGGGCCACGACCCCGTCGATCACCTCGTAGTCGCCGTCCGTGGCCGTGTCCGGGCTGGCCAGGACCCGCGCGGAGTTGAAGACGTTGAGGCTCTTGTTCTCCATCGCGCCCATGTTGAAGTCGTTGACCGCGACGATGTTGTAGATCTCCAGGTCGTACTCGCGGCCGAACGCCTCCTCGTCCCAGCGCATGGCGCTGATGAGGCACGCCATGGAGTGGCCGAGGCGATCCACGTTCTCGTGCTCGGAGTACACGTACAGGTCCACCACGGTGCCGCCCACGGTGGTGAACGTGTCGTGGACGTGGCCCAGATCCCCCGCGACCAGGGCGAAGAGGTAGGACGGCTTCTTGAAGGGGTCGTCCCACTCGGCGAAGTGGCGTCCGTCTCCCGCGTCCCCAGACTCCACGAGGTTGCCGTTGGACAGCAGCACGGGGCACGCGCCCCGGTCTGCCTCGACGCGCACGCGGAACACGGTCATCACGTCCGGGCGGTCCTGGAAGTAGGTGATCCGCCGGAAGCCCTCGGCCTCGCACTGGGTGCAGTACATGCCGCTGGACTTGTACAGGCCGCTGAGCTGGGTGTTGGCCGCCGGATCGATGCGCACCCGGGTCTCGAGCACGAATGCGTCGGGCACGTCCAGCAGGGTCAGGTGCTCCGCGTCGAGCTGGTAGTCCGCGGCGTCGAGTTCGCGTCCGTCGATGGCCACGTTCTCCAGCGTCAGATCCTCCCCGTGGAGCTCCAGCGAGGCGACGGGATCGCCGGCGCGGCGCACCTCGATGCGGCCGTGCACGAGGGTGTGCGAGTCGTGGATGTCGAACTGCAGCTGCACCGAGTCGAACTCGAAGTCGGGCGCGCGGTAGTCCTTGCGGAATTTCTCGACGGGCTTGGCGGTGTTCATGGCCCGGGATTGTAGCGCCTCGGGCGAGGGATCAGAAACCGGCCGGGAAGCAGACGGACACGTACTCGGACCAGCCGCCCAGGGTGGCGCCGAAGGGCGCGGAACCGGCCAGGACGTGGGGGCCCGGATCGAGGGCGATCCGCACCACCTCCCATCCACCTCCGAGCGCGACGAGCTGGACCCCTGCTGGCCAGGCGTCCACGTCCACGCCGTCCACCTCCACCGTGGCGCCGGCGGACCGGGTGATGGCCGCGTGGTTGGACTCCATGTGGGGGTCCGCGTAGACGAGGTAGGACTCCCGCATCTGCTCCGCGGGGGTGGTCAGGGTCATGCACGGATCGCCGACGCCCGCCACCGCGTTGCCGGAGAGGAACTGGGACAGCAGGAACGGCTCGGTGCCCTCGGCGAGGAAGTCCCCCGGGTCCGAGCTGCTGCCGGACACGGCCAGGTACGCCACCTCGCGGGAGCCCATCACCAGGTCCGCGGCGGGCAGTCCGTGAACATCAGCGCCCGCGTCGAAGGACACCGTGGTGCCCGCGGTGCCGGCGACCACCTGCCACACGGCGATCTCCGGGGGCTCGGCGCGCGCGGGGAGGCGGGCCGCCACGGCGGTGGTGCCCCAGCGCCGGGTGCCGGGCACCTGTTCCTCCAGGTGATCGCAGTAGCCCTGGTCCTCGGGCACGTTCACGCAGGGGTGGCCGGCCAGGACCACCACCGGCCCGGTCGAGGTCACGAGGGAGCCGCTCAGGTCGAGGCCCGCGGACGCGCTGAGCAGCTGCAGGGCGTCGCCCTCGTCCAGCGTGATCGGGGCCATGGCCACCCCGGCCGCGCCAGCCGGGACGCCAGGGCCCGCCGCCGTGGCGCACGAGGGGGTCACCACGACCTCCACGCCGTCCTCGCCGGCGATCACCACGGCGGTGCTCTCGCCGTAGGCGCCGTGCGGATGACCGGGCAGGACGTACTCGTCGTCGAGGCCCGCGTGGGGCAGCAGCAGCGACGCGTCGGCGGTGTAGACGTAGTCCAGGCCGTTGAACTGCAGCGCGGTCAGGGGCAGATCCGACCGTATCCGCCATGCCGCGCCGGGTAGCAGCGCCGAGCCGCCGACGGCCTGGTCCGGCAGCCGCAGGATCGCCTCGGACAGGGGCGCGACCTCGGCGGACTGCGATTCGGTCCAGATCCCCGACGAGCGGTCCTCGACGGTCACGGTGACCGGATAGCCGGCGGATGGGTTGGTCACCACCACCGCCAGCTGGTTCTCGTCGAAGCCCTCGTACTGCTTCATGTCGAACGCGTAGAACCGGCAGCCCAGGTGCGAATCGAGGATCGCGGCGCCGTCGCAGCTGAGCGTGTCGCACTGGCCGTCCACGCAGGCGCCGGGGCTACAGTCCATCAGCGCCACGAGTTCGCCGGCGTCGCTGCACTCGAGCACCTCGGTGTCGTCGCAAAGGGTGACACCGGGGTACATCTCCGGGTCCGCGTCGTCGCAGTCCTCGTCCTCGGGGTAGCCGTCCCCGTCCGCGTCGGGCGGCGAGGTATCGTCGTCACCGCTCGACGTGTCGTCGTCACTGCTCGACGTGTCGTCGTCGTCCCCGTTCGTGTCGTCGTCCGCAGCGACGTCGTCGTCGTCGCTCACCAGGGTGCCGCCCCCCTGGCATCCGGCCATCCCCAGGGCGACCGCCGCGATCCAGATCCAGCTCCCACGCATGCTGTCCCCCTAGCGGTAGTCCTCGCGAACCGGGTGGAACGCGTCGATGATCCGGCAGTGGGTGAGGGCCACGCCGCAATGGAGCACGTCGGACGGGATCACCGCCACCGTGCCCGGGTCCAGCTGCCGCGTCCGACCGTCCAGGGTCATCTCGAACGTTCCCTCGATCACGGTGCTCACCTGCTCGTGGGGGTGCGAGTGCTCCGGCAACGCGGCGCCCGCCTCCACGTCCCAGTAGGCCAGGGTCATGGTCCCGGAGTGGACGAACTTCACGCGGTATCCGGGGACCGGCTCCCGCTCCTGGACGTCGAACATCTCGACGAACGGCATGACGCCTCCCTTCGCTGTCCCACGAAGCTTATCCCAGCAGCGGTCCGGGGTGGAGAATTCGGGGTACACTGCAGCTGTCCGCGCCGGGGAGGTGCCATGGGAAGCCGCTGGATCGCCGCTGTCGCCCTCGCGGTCGCGTGGCCCATGGGGGCCTGCGCGCCCGAACACCTGGACACACCCGGGGACGACGACAGCGCTCCCGTGGGCGATGACGACACCGCATTGGACGACGACGTCACGGCAGACGACGACGACGCCACCGCAGACGATGACGACGACACCCAGCCCCCGGGGCCGTGCGCGCCGGAGATGGCCCTGGTGGACGACGGCTCGCTGCGATTCTGCATCGATCTCTGGGAGGCGGCCTGCGACGAGCTCCCCGGCGGCACGCCGTGGTCCCCCTACGAGCCGGTCGACGGGGTGGACGTGGCCGCGCGCTCCGAGCCCGGCGTGGCGCCCCAGGGGTACATCAGCGGCGACCAGGCCGAGGCCGCGTGCGCGGCCGCCGGCAAGCGGCTGTGCACCTCCGGCGAGTGGCTGCTCGCCTGCCAGGGTCCTGCCGGTGACACCTGGCCCTACGGCGGCGAGCACGTCAGCGGCGTGTGCAACGACGACTACGCCGGCCACCCGGTGGTGGACTACTTCGGCACCTCCGACGCCTGGGTATGGACGTCGGAGTCCATGAACGACCCCGGCATCAACCAGCAGCCCGGCACCCTGGCCCACACCGGCGACCACGCGGGCTGTGTCAGCGCGTTCGGCGTCTTCGACCTCGTCGGCAACCTCCACGAGTGGGTGGCCGACGCCGACGGTGTGTTCCGCGGTGGGTTCTACGTGGACGTGGAGATCAACGGCCCCGGCTGCACCTACCGCACCTCGGCCCACGGCCGGGGCTACCACGACTACTCCACCGGCTACCGCTGCTGCGCCGAACCCACCCCGTGAGCCTCGTCGAGTCCCCGTTCTATCAACCCGCGCGTCCCATACGATAGAATCGGATCGGCCGCCGGGGGTGGAACAGGAAGCGCGCGCTTTGCCGGACGACCACGACAGCCTCGAACCGACCTTGCCGGCCTGGTCCGACGTCACCGAGTCCAGCCCCACCATCAAGGAGCGGCGGCGGGCGCTGGTCTCGTCGCCTCAGCTCGGGGCCAAGTTCAAGGTCCTGGGCTACATCGGCCGCGGCGGCATGGGCACGGTCTTCAAGGTCCGCCACCGCAAGCTCGACCACGTCCGCGCCGTCAAGGTGCTGCCCGCCGCTGCCTCGCCCGAGATGATCGAGCGCCTCCGCCGCGAAGCCTCCATCGCCACGGACCTGACCCACCCCAACATCGTCACCGTGTACGACCTCGAGGAGCTCGGCGACGGCTCCCTCGCCATCGTCATGGAGTTCCTGCGCGGCAACGACCTCGACGCCCACGTCAAGCAGCACGGCCGAATGGAGGTGCGCGAGGTCCGCAAGCTCTTCGCCGGCGTGGCCGACGCCATCGACCGCATGCACGCCCAGGGGGTCGTCCACCGCGACATCAAGCCCGCCAACCTGTTCCTGTGCGAGGACGGCACGCTGAAGGTCCTCGACTTCGGCATCTCCCGCCTCGTCGAGGGCGACTCGGACCTCACCCGCACCGGCGCATCCATCGGCACGCCATCGTCCATGTCCCCCGAGCAGATCGAGGGGGAGCCCGCCTCAGGCCTCACCGACGTCTACTCCCTCGGCGCCGTGCTGTTCTACTGCCTCACCGGGCGCAAGGCCTTCCAGGCGCGCACCCAGATCGAGCTGATCACCAAGATCCTCAACCGCGGCGCGCCGCGGGCCGACGAGGTCTGCCCCGACGTGCCGCTCCACGTGGCCAACGCCGTGGAGCGGGCCCTGGCCATCGAGCCGGAGAAGCGCTGGGCGTCGGCCTCGCAGCTGCTCGACGCCATGGCGTCGGAGCAGACGCAGGCGCTGGAGGTGAGACAGGCGAAACGATCGGACCAGCGGAAGTGGTGGCTGGGTGGGCTGACGGTGGCGGCGGCGGTGGCGCTCGCGGTGGTGGCGGGGGTGGTGGGGTCGTCGTTCCGTCCGGAGCCTGCCGGTGAGACGGGAGTCGCGGCCGCCGTGGTGGGTGAGGAGCCGGTGCGTGGTGGCACATTGCGAATCGGGCTCTCGACGCGCTTTCCTTCGCTGGACCCCCTCATCGCCAAGACCCTGGTGTTCCTCCCGATCGAAGCGCTGATATACGACAGCCTCGTGGATCTGGACTGGCGCGGGGAACCCAGCCCTGCACTGGCAGAGAGCTGGGAGCAACACGACGGCGGAAGGCGCTTCGTATTCCACCTGCGAGAGGACGCGATTCTTCACGACGATCCCTGCCTGCCCGACGGCAAGGGTCATCCCGTGGACGCGGTGGATGTCCAGCGCACCCTCGAAAGAGCGTTTCGCTCCTTCATCGAAGACGAAGACAGCACGTGGGGATTCCTGCCGCCCATCGAGGGTTTCGACGAGTACCTGGCTGGCCAGGCGGAGCACCCCTCGGGCATCACCGTCGTCAATGCCCGAACTGTCGAGGTGCGGTTCACCCTGCCAGCGCCGTGGTTCATCCATTGCTTGAACCGTCCCGAATGGTCCGTCGTGGCGGCAGAGGCGCTGGACACCTACGGGGACCAGGATATGGGTTTCCACGCTGTGGGCTCCGGTCCGTTCCGCGCGGACACGGCTTCCGACGGGGGGCTCACGCTCCTCCGCCACGAAGCCGGGTGGCAGCGGGATGCGATGGACGAGGCACTGCCGTACCTGGACCGTATCGAGGTACTCACCTATTCGGGCTCACACAACGCGCGGACCGCGCTGAAGGAGGGCAGGGTCGACATCCTCCCGCGGTTGCCCAACGACGCATTCGACGTGGCCGTGGCCGTGGACTGGAGCACGGGTAGGGCGACGTTGCGCGAGGGCTGGGAGGCCTACCAGACCGCTGGGTACCTGGACGAAGCCTACCGCAGTGTGCTCGTGCTGCTGTTCTCCCTCAAGACCGACGAGCCGTATGCCAGGGACGTTCGCGTCCGGCAGGCCATCAGCGTAGCCATCCACCGCAGCGACATCACCTCCGATCCCTTCAATCCAACCCTCTCTCCCCTGGTGGACGGGATGCTGGGGTACGAGCCCGCGCTCGTGGAAGATGGGGACATCGAGCGAGCCGGCACTCTGCTCGAGGAGGCTGGGCACCCCGGTGGTTCGGGGCTTCCGTCCCTCTCGTTGTGCACCACAGACGGATTACGTCAGGAGACCGACACGATCGCCGAACAGCTGGCAGAGATCGGCGTAGCGGCCGAGGTCCATTCCGTGGCGTATGAGACCTGGCTGACGTATCTGAAAAAGGGAGGGTGCGACCTGATCATCGCCCAGTTCAAGGAGCTCGTGCTCGACGACGATCCGACGCCCCTGATCCTCGCCCTGGCTTCGCGCGCCCAGCTGGACACGCGGCACGCGGACTCGGCGGAGATCTTCGCCCAACTCCGGACCGCAGCTGACCGCCAGGAACGAGCAGAGCTGTTGCGTCAGCTCAGCCAGGCGCTGGTGGACGACGCCGTCGTGGTCCCGCTGAGTTTCCGCTCGCCGGGCCAGCCGGAGTTCACGACGCTCGCGGGCCCAGGCGTGGGGGGGCTCGCAGATCCAAAAACGGGACTCCAGAACCCGTGGGGACGGCGGCTCAGACAGCTGTGGAAGCAAGCCGATTGACCCGGCGGCCGGTTCCTCCCTAACATTCGGGTTGGGAGAGTTCCGAGGTGGGGGCGAAATTCGAGATACTGAAACACGCCGCACCCTCTTGAACGGAGGCTGTGAGCGGTCCCGGCTCTGCTGGGACGAAAGGGAGGACAAATGACCTGGGAAGGTGACACCATCCTGCCCCGCGCAGGGGTGTACGAGCTGTTCGAGAACAACACATCGCTGGGAATCCTGGCGACGTGGTACGAGCCTGTACCGGGGATGAAATACGTCAACGAGTGGCGGGTCCATGTGATGCCGCTCTCGCCGACGGTGCGCGTGGTGAGGACGGCCGACTACCACACGGGCGCGGTCAACGACGACGCGCTCGCGGATCGTCGCGCCACGTTCCAGCAGGTCTGGAACGCCTACGTGGCCCAGCATCCCGAGATTCTGCAGCACCCGAAGTGGGATCCCACCAACCCGGACACGGCCGGTCTCGTGGACCGGGAGTGGATCGGAACCATGCAGGATGGCCAGGGCTTCAACCTGATCAGTGCCGGATCGGCCACGGCCTACAGTGGCCCGCCACCCGCCAACCGCAATCCATAGCCGCAGAGGGGCGCGAACATGGAGGAAAACGTGGAAAACGAACCTGGAACACTGGTCTGGAAGCTCAACGACACCAATGGCGAGACCCTCGGCGAGCTGATCGTCGCGTGGGGCGCTGCAGAAGGGGACATGGAAGCCCGGGATTGGAGCCGCCAGCTGGCGGCGTGGCGCGTCGCACCGTTCCTGCCCGGTGAGTACGTGTTGGAACAGCAGAGGATCGACGAGGACCAGAACGTCGACGGCCTCACGCCATACGTGCGCACGGCTCAGGCCGCCGAGATCTGGAACGACCATGTGCTCGAAAACGGCGTGCAGCCCGGCACCACCGCGGCCGAGTTCCGCGGAGAGGTGGGCCCGATCCCAGGCTTCGTCTACGGCGACGAAGAAGAGGCCCAGTGAACACGAGCGACGCTGAGTCCCGATGAATCCACCCGACGACGTCGCCGCCCATATCCGCGCCCTCGCCGAACGAGGAGACCTCGAGGACCTGTGCACGCGTTGTGGCGACTGCTGCTCCTTCGCCTTCCGCATGGAGACGCCGGAAGGGACCACGAGACACCTCGTCCCCACCATCAAGTGTCGTCACCTCGTGAAGGAGCGCGACGGCTCGACGTCCTGCGCCATCTACGCGACCCGCAGGGAAGAGGCTCCGTGGTGCGGCAGGAGCCTCCCGAGTCAGCTCGCCAACGGCGTGTGCAGCCAGCGCTGCGGATACCTCCGTGGTGCGCCGTGGATGCGGTATAGCGAGCCCCTTGCGGACATGGACTACCACTTCCTGGCGCTGGGGCTACTCGAGCAGATCGATCGTATCGAGTACACGCTGAACCCCGATGATGTCCGACGGTTCCGCGGGCAGTGCAATCGTCTCCTGAGCGGCGAACGCTGACCCATCCCACCTCCGATCGAGCCGGAACCACCCTCGACAGAATGATCCAATAGGTCAATCCACCCGGGCTATCCTCGACGCCGTCTGGGGGCGGGACGAGTCGAACCCGCAAGGCACAACATGCGCCGCTCGGCGACGGGCCGATTGTGGTTCCGTCTGCCCGCGCGGCAGAGGGAGGAGTACGCATGGGTTGGTCAGGAGATGACATTGCAGCCGACGCTGGCGTCTGGGTCCTCAAGGACAGCAGCGACAACGAGCTCGGCCTGATCGCGATCTGGTGGGGGAGCAAGAGCGGAACCCCGTGGTCGCGTCCCATCAACGAGTTCCGGGTGTTCGAGGTGCCCATGCCGGACAACGTCAGCGTCCAGCAGACCACCGAGTACGGCACGCTCACCGGTGCCACGGTGGGGGCACGCCGCTCGTCGTTCCAGGACATCTGGGACGAGTTCAAGTCCGAGACGGGCTTCGAACCCGGGGAGGACGTGGTCGCGCGCGAATGGATCGGAACCCAGAAGGAAGCCCCGGGCTTCGACGTGTAGGGAGGGACATCATGGCAATTGGATCTCAGGTATTCGAGCTGGAGAACACCTCCAGCGATGACAAGGGCATCTGGGCGATCTGGTGGAGCGACAAGAGCGGCACCCCCTGGACCCGGGAACTCGAGTTGTGGCGGATCGGGCCGTTCCTGCCGACCACGTTCAAGCTCCACCGGACAACGGCGTATGGTTCCATCACTGGCGGCACGACGTCGGCCAGGCGGGACGACGCCCAGGACATCTGGGACGAGTACAAGTCCGAGACTGGCTACACGCCCGGGACCAACGACGTGGCTCTCGAGTACATCGGCGATCTCAAGGAGATCCCGGGCTTCGACATCTAGCCTTCCGCCACCGATGCGGCGTCTGTCCGTATCTCCCCTTGAACTGGCGAATCATGGTCGCAGCCGACGAGTATCCGGCCTGCCGCGCCACCCAGTCCAGCGGTAGATCGGGTTCCTGCTCCATCGCGCGACAGGCCCGCTGAAGCTTCAACCCGATCACGTACTCGCCGGGGCTCACACCGACCTCGCTGCGGAACACGCGGTTGAAGTGGCCCCTGCTCACGTTGAGTCGCTGACACACCGTTTCGACCGAGGGGACCGAACCGACAGTCGAGTGGTAGAGGGACAGCGCGCGCCGGACTATGGACGAGTAATCAGCGGTTCGAGGCAGCATCGTCACACCCCCTTCTGGCCTTTCTCGAACGCCACTCGAGGTGCGAATCCCGTGCCAGCTCGCTGCTATCGCATGGAATACGCGCAACTGCGCGTAATTTATGCGCTATTCTCATTCCGTCATCGCCACGGATGGACTCCCACCTGTATCCGCGACGCGACGGTTCGGTTCCGCGATCCCTGGTCAGAGCCTCCTTCCGGCGAGGCTCCGGGCTGGAACCCGAAGTCAGTTGTCCAGTGTTTCCGGGGAGTTGGGCTGGTAGGCCCACAGACCATCGAACCCGGGCATCCGCTGTCGCCTCAGAGCGACAGGCCCGACTTTCGCCCTGATCTCAAGAACTTGGCAGGCTGTCGCACAGACGCGACAGTTTTTCGCTGCCACAGGCCCCGCTGTCGCCCAACGGCCACAGATCCTCGCCTGCGCTGGAGCCCACATCCCAGCGGGCCATGGCCTGCCCGGTGGCATTGGGCCCGGCGCCGCGCCATAATCGGTCCGCACCTCGGAGGATCGCCATGCCCACGGCCAAGGACCTGAACAAGAAGCCGATCTACTCCGTCACCGACGGGACCAAGCTCGGAGAGATCAAGGACCTCTACCTCGACGCCGACACGACGGCCATCACCGCCGTGCTCGTGGGCAAGGAGGGCGTGTTCACCAAGACCATGAAGGTGATCCGGCGCAGCGACGTCCGCACCATCGGCGTCGACTGCTGGCTCGCCCACGGCGAGGCCGAGGTCATGGACCTCAAGGACGTGGACGGCGCCGATGACTTCCAACTCGTCTCCGACCTGCGCAAGCGCGAGATGGAGACCACCGGCGGCACCAAGATCGGCACCGTCGGCGACGTGGCCTTCGACGACGACGACTCCGTCGTCGGCTTCACCCTGGCCAAGGTCCACATCCAGGGCCCCGTGGCCACCGCCAAGCAGGTCGCCCTGACCGCCGTCACCTCCTTCGGAGACAAGCGCACCGCGATGATCGTGGATCTGCAGGCGGCAGAGACCGCGGCGAACGAATCGTAGGAGCGGACCAGGTCCGCTCCTACCCCGTGCCCGTGCCCGTGCCCGTGCCCGATACTCTCCACTACTAGCAGCACTTTAAGCGATAGATCGGCCGCGCGCTTGCTAGCCTGCGGCGGAGATGCGTCCAGGTGATTCGGATGCCGTGCGGGCACGGGCACGGGCACGGGCACCGGCCGGCCGGCTGCGCCGTCGGCCTGGGCACGGGATCTAGTCGCACAGGATCGGCCCCAGCGGCAGCGTCTGATCCACCGCGAACCCCACCGTCAGCGTGTCCCCGTGGCCGGTGCCGAAGTAGTGGTGGACCTCCTCCACGACACCGGCGACGTTGGACAGATCTCCAGGGCCGGTCTCGTACCCCGCGGCGGCCACGAGCGCGCGACCCGACCCGTCCGAGACGATCATCCGCGTCCCGGGATCGGGGCGGCTGGACCAGTACATGCAGATGTACCAGGCCTCGTCCTCGACGGGGAGCTTGGCGCCGTAGGCGGCCTGGCCGTAGTCGCAGCCCTCCTGGGGGCACCACGTGGTGTCGCGGTGCATGACGAAGTCGGTGTCGTCCTGGCTCAGGACGTAGTGGTCTTCGATGTTCTCGGTGATGGTCTGGGGCCAGGGATCGTTGGCGCCGGTGCCGTAGCCGTCGTCCACGGTGACGAGGTGCGCCTCGTGGACCACGGGGCCGGTGGCGGGCATCTGCAGATGGTCGCCGCCGTCGCCCACGCGCTCGATCTCACCGACCTCCATGGTGCAGTCCCCGGTGGAGGCCTCGGCGAGGCCGATGGTGATGCCGTAGGGACCGGACAGCTCCTGGCCGCCCTCGACGTAGGTGTCGGCGACCACGTAGTAGACGCCGGGATCGAGGAGGTCGCCGGCGTCGTAGTGGCCGCGGTCGAGGCAGGTGTCCGGGTCGAGGTCGCTCAGGAGGTGGGCGTCGATGTCCACACCCTCGGCCGAGTCGTCGATGAGCACGCCGAGGAAGCCCGGCCGGTCGAGGGTGATCCGGTAGGTCACCTCGGGCCCCGACTCGTCCAGGTCCGGCGCGCAGGAGTAGGCGTCGAGCTGGGACGAGGTGCTCGCCGTGGTGTCGTTGGTCTCGAAGAACGGGAAGGAATCGACGCAGACCAATCCCTCGGGGCAGTCCTCGACCGTGTCGTCGTCGTCGTCCGCGGTCGCGTCGTCGTCCGATCCGGTGGTGTCGTCGTCGTCCGCCGGCCCCGTGGCGTCGTCGTCATCCGCGGTGTTGCCGGTGTGGTCGCAACCCGCGACGAGGAGCAGGCCCAGCAGGCCGGCCAGGGGGAGGAGCTTCGCTGTGTGGATGATCATGTCCGCCATCGTGTCGCGGCTGCATTTCCCTTTCAAGCGCTTCGAGCCGCCGACTGCTGCTAAGATTCGAAGATCCAACGCGAGGGATCCATGCAGCCCACTGGAAGCGCCAAGTGCCCCAACTGCGGTTCGCCGCGTCAGCCCGGGCTGGAGGACTGCCCCGCCTGCGGCATCGTGTTCCGCAAGTTCACCCACTCCAGCGCACAAAAGGCGGTGGGGGGCCCCCGGCGACGGTCCTCCCGTGGGAGCAAGGGCAGCTCCGCGGTCAGGAAGGTCTTCGGCTGCGGCTGCGGTTGCCTGCTGATCGTGATCGGCGTGCTCGCCGCGGTGTTCTTCGTGCTGCTCAACCTGTTCAAGACCTCCGATTCGTACATCCGCGCCACCGCGTTCGTGCTGCAGTGCGACCAGGTCCAGGAGCTCGTGGGCGAGCCCATGGAGTTCGGCTTCCTGCCCACCGGCAACATCTCCACCGGCGCGGCGACCTCGACGGCCGAGTTCGTCATCCCGGTCAAGGGCCCTGAGGGCAGCACCAAGGTCCAGGTGTCCCTGCAGAAGACCGAGGACGAGTGGGAGGTGCTCGGGGCGTCCTACATCGACGGCTCCGGCAACTGGGCGCTGGTGGAGCTCTACGATCCAATGATCGAGATCGAGGCCATGCGCCAGCTGAGCGCCGAGAGCTCCGCCGAGGCGCTGGCCGAGGGCATCCGGTTGGTGGACGAGGGGCAGCTCGCCGACGCGATGACCCAGTTCGACCGCGCCATCGCCGCGGACGCCCAGAACGGCGAGGCGTTCCTGCAGCGCGGCTACCTGTGGGCCACCGAGCAGCAGCCCGGGCTGGCCATCGACGACCTCGAGCGCGCGGCCGACATGGGCTACGACAGCCGCGACGTCCGCGACAAGCTCGGCCTGCTCTCCTACCAGCGGGAGGACTGGCCCGGCTGCGTGGCCCAGCTCACCCGCAGCATCGACATGGATCCCGAGAACGCCTGGGCCTACGAGATGCGCGCGCGCTGCCGCTTCTCCCAGGGGGACGGGGACCGTGCCCGGGACGACGCCAAGATCTCGTGCGACATGGGCCACGAAGAGGGCTGCCGCATGCTGCGCAGCATGCGCTGATTCCCGCCCGTCGATGATCGAGCTCAACGAACAGCAACGCCTCGCCGCCGAGCACGACGGCGGCCACGTCCTCGTCCTCGCCGGCGCCGGTACCGGCAAGACCCGGACCATCGTCGCGCGCGCGGCCCACCTGCTGCGCCAGGGGGTCCCGGCGAAGCGCATCCTCCTGCTCACGTTCACCCGCCGCGCGGCCCGCGAGATGACCCACCGCCTCGAGCAGCTGGTCGGCGACGCGGCCACCGGCGTCACCGCAGGCACCTTCCACCACTTCTGCCTGCGCACCATGCGCAGCCAGCCCCGCGCCTTCGGCGTCGAGCAGGCCACCGTCATCGATCGCGACGACCAGGTCTCGCTGATGAAGCTCGTGCGCGGCACCATGGTCGTGCGCGGCGAGCGCAAGCGCTTCCCCCAGGCCGGCAAGCTCGTCAGCCTGCTGTCCTACGCCCGCAACACCAACCGCCCCCTGCGCGAGCACCTCGAGGCCCACACCGACCTCGACGCCGAGACCCTCGACAAGGTGGGCCACGTCTTCGCCGGGTACCGCCAGCGCAAGGCCGACGCCCGCTACCTCGACTACGACGACATCCTCCACGTCTTCGCCCGCGGCCTGCACACCGACGCCGCCGTCCGCGAGCGCGTGCGCGGCCTGTACGACCACGTGCTCGTGGACGAGATGCAGGACACCAACCCCCTGCAGTGGCTGATCCTCGACGGCCTGCGCGATCCCGCGAAGCTGTTCTGCGTCGGTGACGACGCCCAGAGCATCTACGCCTTCCGCGGCGCCGACTTCTGCAACGTCCACTCCTTCGCCGACCGCGTCGAGGGCGCCGAGGTCCTGCGCCTCGAGGAGAACTACCGCTCCACCCAGGGCATCCTCGACCTGGCCAGCTGGCTGTTGAGCGAGTCCCGCCTCGACTTCGACAAGCACCTCGTGGCCCACCGCGGCGACGGCGAGATCCCCCGCCTCCTCGACTTCGACAGCCCCTTCGACGAGGCCACCTGGATCGCGAACGATCTCCTGAACCGCCGCGAGACCGGCGCCGAGTGGTCCGACCAGATGATCCTCACCCGCACCGCCTTCGGCGCCCGCGAGATGGAGGCCGAGCTCGTCGCCCGCGACATCCCCTACACCTTCATCGGCGGCACCTCCCTGATGCAGTCCGCCCACGTCAAGGACCTGCTCAGCCTCTGCCGCGCCGCCCTGAGCCCCCACGACGAGCTCGCCTGGGCCCGCTACCTCACCCTGTGGCCCGGCGTCGGCGACGTCACCGCCGCCCGCGTCGTCGGCCAGCTCCGCGGCTGCCCCAACCCCGCCGACGCCTTCGACCTCGTCGGCTCCCAGGCCCGCCTCGGCCGCACCGCCGCCGACGGCCCCCGCGCCGTGGCCGAGCACATCGACGATCCCACCGAGGCCGTCCGCATCGCCGCCCACGTCCTCGAACCCCTCCTGCGCGAGCGCTACGACCGCTGGGACAGCCGCCGCCGCGACTTCGATCTGCTCCGCCGCCTCGCCCAGCGCCACGCCACCCTCGCCACCTTCTTGGAGACCTACACCCTCGACCCTGTCTACGCCGAGTCCCGCCAGCCCGGCGAGCCCCGCGACACCGTCGCCCTCATCACCGTCCACTCCGCCAAGGGCACCGAGGCCCGCGTCTGCTACGTCATCCGCGCCGAGCCCGGCATGTACCCCCACGCCCGCTCCATGGGCGACGACGACGCCGAGGAGGAGGAGCGCCGCATCCTCTACGTGGCCATGACGCGGGCAAAGGACGAGTTGATCCTGACGCGGACCCTGGACAGGTGGGGCCACACGACCTTCCACGGCGGGTACCGGGGGCCGGCAAGCCGAGCCGGAGTGGAGTATCTGCTGGAGAAGGTGCCGGAGGGGCTGGTGGTGAGTGACGCAGGCGGTTCGACGCCCAGCAGCCCGTGGGACGAGGACCTGATCACTCCGTGGGATCGGAGCCGATAGGCGTCTTGGTTCCTGCGCTGCAGGCGAGGTGCCAGGAACTTCACACAGGCTACTCGATCCCCGCCAACCAATGCGCGAGGAGCGGATCGTCGAACCAGTACGTTCCGTCCGCGTCGCGCACGAGGTCCTCCCGCTCGGTAAGCCGGACCAGGGCCTTCTGGACCGACGAGGCCGGGCCGAGCCTCGACCGCCGCCTCGCGGCTTCCGAGAACAGGTGCTGGCCCCCGTACCGGGCGATGTGCAGCGCCACCCGCCGAGAGGAGGCGGACAGGGATTCGAACCATCGGCGATTGGACAGATCTTGAGAACGCGCGAGGTGATCCAGGGCCCGGGGAACGATGTCTGGATCGCGGTCGCCGCGTCGCGCCAGCTCCCATACCCGCGAGGCCAGCATCTGGGTGTAGTGGGGATGCCCGCAAGCCATCGCGACGATGCTGTCGGCTGCCTCCCCGGGCACCTCCACTCCGGTATCCCGGAACCGACCCTGCACGTACCGGACCAGTTCGCGCTTCGCAATGGGCTCCAGGGGGTAGTGTTCAGCGAACTGGTAGAAGGGCCGTTTGCGGTCCGAGAAGAGGTCGGCGAGCAGGCCTCGCCGGCTGCCCGCGAACAGGTACGTCACGCGGTCGTGGTGCTGGAGCAGCGACCGCAGCTGTTCCTCCAATCCTGGGAACCGGGTGACCTCCTGGAACTCGTCGATGGCGATCGTGACCTGGATATCGTGGCTGACGGACAGCCGCTGCGGGATCTCCACGATCTCGCCCAGCTGCGTCGCTCCCACGGCCGCCACCTGCGGCCCGAGGGTGAGCGAGACGCCCCCCAAGGGATCGATGGAGAGCTGAGGTGAGATATGGGTCATGGACTGGCGCAGCCATCGAAGGAGGCGGTCGCCAGGGCCGAGTACCTGCTCGAGGAGCCTGG
Source organism: uncultured Rickettsiales bacterium (assembly GCA_964425605.1). Taxonomy (GTDB): domain Bacteria; phylum Myxococcota_A; class UBA796; order UBA9615; family CAYRNR01; genus CAYRNR01. The sequence continues at coordinate 21,575 of CAYRNR010000061.1, forward strand.
ACATTCCCCTGAGGTAGGCTTCGGCCAGCCCCTCCTTGTCCTGCGCTGGGTATACGTCGACGTATCCAAACGGCAGGTCGGTTCCCGCGAACGCCTCGAGAATCAGCGAGGTCTTGCCGTACCTCCTCGGGGAGTGGAGCCACAGCGAACGCCCGGTCCGCGCGGCGTCACGGATCTCGGAGAGCTCGCGCTGGCGATTGCAGAACGTCTCGTTCGCCACCACGCGACCGAACGCGAATGGATTTCTCTGGGTCTTCACGATCAACACCTCTTCCCACGACCGGGCACGAACTCACTTCGCTTGATTATACCGCGCGGCGTTATGCTAAACAGCATAATCACGCCCCCGACAGCGCGCCGTCATCCGTCTGCTAGAGAGGGTGCCGGAGGAACCTCGAAGGGAGACTTGGGGGGAGATCCGGGGCCGTATCCATGGGACAATGAGGTGATCATGTCGGGCGTCGCGGCTGATCTTCGAGCGTCAGGTGGATGGGGGGAAACCGAACATGCCGTTGTCTCGTCGCATTGGGTGGCCTGCGATAGCCATCGTGTTGGTCCATCTCCAGCTCGCCTGCACGGACCTCGAGGAGTTCGATCCGGAGGACCGCAGTGATCGAACTCCGAGCCCGAACGGCGATGATGACGTGGACATCCCCTCTGCCTTCGACCTCGGAGCCGCCGTCGCCGACGCGAGGTTTCTCGCCGACGCACCCTACCAGGCGCTCGGCTGGTCTCTCGCCTCGGCGGGAGACGTGAACGGCGACGGATTCGACGACGTGATCCTGGGTGCGCCTGGGGACCGCCCGGAAGGCAGCGCGCCCAACTACTCCCCCTACGATGTGGGCGCGGCCTTTTTGTTCCATGGCCCCCTCGTCGGCGAGGTCGCCACCGCTGACGCCCACGCCAAGATGGTGGGACAGGAGTCGGAACAGGGGTGGGAGGACAGGGCTGGCTACGCGGTCGCCCCTGCCGGCGACGGGGACGGCGATGGGCTCGTCGAGTTCCTGGTCGCCTCGCCCGGCTTCGCGGTCGAGGGCGAGCGTCGTGGCAGGGTCCACGTACTGGGCGGTGGTCTCGAGGGAGAAGTCTCCCTGGCCGCGACGACGCCCTCCATCCTCGGCGAGAACAAGAACAACGTCGGCGGCTTCGCAGGATTCGGAGTCGCTCCCGCGGGTGACGTCGATGGCGACGGCAACGACGACCTGGTCGTGGGCGACACGGCCGACTCGACGGACGCGGAGCTCGCCGGGGCCGCATACCTCGTCCTGGGCCCCGTGGTGGAAGATGTGGTCCTGTCCGATGCAGCCGCCAAACTCACGGGTGAGGACGAGAGGGACTACGCGGGTCAGGCGCTGGCACCCGCCGGGGACGTGAACGACGATGGATACGGCGACTTCCTGGTCGGCGCACCCAACGTGGGCGGCGGCGGCACGGGCAGGGCCTACCTGATCCACGGTCCCGTCGAGGGCGTTCGAAGCCTGTCGGAATCGGAAGCCAGGTTCCTGGGGGAGGAATCGGATGACAACGCAGGTTGCGCGGTAGCCGGCGGTGGAGACCTCGACGGAGACGGGAACGAGGACTTCGCCATCGGCGCGCCGAACGCCGAGAGCACCGGGGGATACCAAGCCGGAGCCGCCTACGTCGTCCTCGGCCCCGTGGCCGGAGACTTCGAGCTCGCGAGCGCCGACGCGCGTCTAGTGCACGAACAGGAGTACGGCTCGGTCGGCCTCTCCCTGGCCATCGCAGGAGACGTGGACGGCGACGGGAACGCTGACCTCGTCGTCGGCGACTACGGCGACGCCTATCTTGTCACCCGCATGACGGAGGGGGAGAGCCTCCTGTCGGAGGTCGGATTCCACTTCCATGCGGACTGGAGCGTTCAACTCGGATGGTCGGTCGCGGGCGCCGGCGACGTGAACGGGGACGGATACGCTGACTTCATGCTGGGCGACTACAGCGAGAGTCGCCAACACGAAAACGGCGGCGCTGCCTACCTCTTCTGCGGCGGTGAGCGCTTCCGCTGAGCCGACCCCCTACTCGGCGCGGCTGTTCCAGTACAGCTGATCGAGCCACTGCCCCTCTTGATGCCACCGTTCCCAGTACACGCCGTGGGCGGCGAGCGTGCCCACCGAGTCCACGAAATCGCAATCGCGGTCGGAGTCGTCCGATCCGTGCGAACAGCAATAGGGAGCGACCAGGTGAGCGCTCTCGTGGGTCAGGACCGATGTCGCGATGGCCGGACCGAGGAGGTAGGTCTCTGCCGTATCCCTGAACGTCCAGTACTCGTCCTCGTCCATCCCGCCAATCCGACTCTCGACCTCCTCGGCGGAGAGACTCCCGTACTCCTGCGAGGCTGCCCAATCTTCTCTGGCGCGGTCCCACCACTGCCCGTCCACGTTGACCAGGATCGAACGATGTTCGTTGTACACCAACCCGCTGAAACTGAATTCCTCTTCGTCCAGCGGCGCACCGCAGTGGACCTCGCCCTGGGAGTACACCTCGATCAGGCGATCGACGATCTTTTCGTAGGTGGGGACATCGCCGGTGAAACGGTTGGCCAACGCTGCGTCGACGTAGGGCACGATGGGAATCGCCTCTTCCACGCCGCGTTCGATCAGCGCCTGGTCGGACTCGCTGCACACCGTGCGCTCCCAGTGATTCCCGGACGTCGGGGAACCGCACGACACCAGTGCGAGGGACGCGATGCAGCCAGCGAGGAAACGGATCACAGGCATTCCTGAGCCCATTCCGGACCGTGGGATCCCAGGCAGCGGACTATTCCGTCCTCGGCCAAGCCGCATACGTCGAAGTCGCTCACGCTGACCTGCAGGTACCTTCCCGTGGGAAGGGCCGCGTGGGGCTTCTCACCCCAGCACGCCAGTTCGCCGTCCGCCTCGACTCCGCAGCCGTAGGACATCCCGACGCTGATCTGCACGAAGCTCTCGTCCGGGGACGGGAGTTCGCCATCCCAGCAGATGACTCGACCGTCGTCGACCAGTCCACAGGATGCGAAGTCGGAGAGGCTGATCTGGACGAAATTCTCGTCGGTGGGGAGATCCCCCTCATAGTAATCGCCCCAGCAAGAAATCGTGCCGTCGACCCGGACACCACAGGACAGGGACCGAGCGGTATCGACCTGGACGAACTCCCCATCCGGAGCGGCACACTCCCCCGCCGCCTGTCCGCCGAAGCCGCAGCCCCAGCAGACAGCGGTTCCATCGTTCCTCAAGCCACATGCGTGTCCGCTTCCGACAGAGACCTGTGCGAAGGGACCGGCCGGAGGCAGGCACTGCCCCGACTCACAGTAGTACCCCCAGCACAGGAGCTCGCCGTCCGACCGAAGCCCACACGTGTTGAAATCGTCGACGGCCACATCGACAAACTCGCCCTGCGGCGGAGAGCACAAGCCGAGGATCTGACCACTGCCGCTGGTCGCACAGTTGAAGCACCGCAACTCCCCGTCCTCGGCCACGGCGCAATCGTGACTCCAGGTGGACGCCAAGGCAATCCAACGTTTCTCCACCCGCTCGATGGACAGCTGCGGCTCCGCGGTCTCGCAGCTCACCAGAAGCGCCAGCCCAGAGGCCAGCGCCGAGATCCCAACCACTCGCCTGGAAGAGCCCACCCGTTTCCCCCCATTCCGCGGGCCAGCGCATCCAATCCTCGCCCGCCTTCCTAGTATACCGGGCACATCAGCTATCCTTCAGCATCGATCCGGCGGAGCGCCCCATGACCTACAACTTCGATCCCGACGAGTGGTACGACCGCGAGCTCGCCTTCATCGAGGGCCGCCACCGCCGTGGCGAACTCGACGACGCCCAGCTCACCCAGGCCGTCGAGGATCTGGACCGCCGCTACGACGAGATGACGGACCGGCTGGACGGCACCTATCGCATCGGCCCCGCCGTGGAGGACGCGTGACCGCGCGCCCCGGCCTCGCCGTGCTGCTCGCGGCGCTGCTCTGTGCCGCCTGCTCGGAGCGGCCCGACGGTTTTGTGGGCGACGACGACACCACGGCCGGGGACGACGACGACGCGATCGACGACGACAGCGGAGACGACGACGACTCCGCCCCCCACCCGGTCGCCGAGGCCCGCGGCGCCTGGATCTGGGCCTCCCCCTTCGGCAACGATCCCGTCGAGGCGGCCGGGGCAATCGACACCCGCATCCACGAGATGGTGGACACGGGCTTCAACCTGCTGTTCCCCCTGGCCAAGGCCGGCAGCGCGAACTACCCCTCCGAGATCACCGCCGTCAGCGAGGGCTGGGAGTCCTTCGACTTCCCGGGTGTCCTTCGCGACACCGCCGCGGCAGCCTCCCCGGACGGTCGCGTCGAGGTGCATCCCTGGACCTGCGTGTACTACATGGGCTCCCTGCTGGAGGAGCACCCCGAGTACGCGGCCGTCCAACTGGACGGCACCCCGGACGGCGCCATGGCCTGCCCGACCCGACCCGAGGTCCGGGAGCGTGCCCTCGCCGTGGTCGAGGAGATCCTGACGCGATACGACGTGGACGGCATCCACCTCGACTACGTCCGCCAGGCCGCGCCCGACACCTGCTACTGCGATCTGTGCCGGGCCGAGTTCCAGGCCCTGCACGGCGTCGATCCCGTGACGCTGCCCCAGGACGATCCCGACTGGGTGACATTCCGCGTCGCCCAGGTGACCGCGTTCGTGGAGCAGGTCCGCGTCCTCGCCGACGCCCACGACCCGCCCCGCCTCGTCTCCGCCGCCGTGTTCAACAAGCCCACCCCCACCGAGGGGCGGGTGGACTTCGGCCAGGACTGGGTGGACTGGCTCGACCGCGGCCTGCTCGATTTTGCCGTGCCCATGAACTACACCGACGACCACGACTTCTTCACCGAGATCGGCCACGGCGCCCTCGACCACGTGGACCCCTCCCACCACGTCTACCTCGGCATCGGCCTGTACCTGTTCGAGGAGGAGCAGCGCGACGGCGCCGTCGAGCAGATCGAGATCGCCCGCACCCTCGGCGCCGACGGCACCGTGATGTTCCGCGCCGAGAGCATCAACGACGTGTTCTCCCAGGCCGCCGCCGAGGTCTGGGCTACCCCTGCGTACCCTCCCCACGCCCTGCCTTGAGGCGCGCCATCTCCCCCTCGTAGATCCCCTGCGCCCGCGCTCCGAACTGGCAGAACACCACCCGCTCGATCTCGTCGTGCCCGGACAAGAACTCCACCACCGTGCCGAAGGCGATAGCGCACGCCTCCTCCATCGGGTAGCCGTACACCCCCGTGGAGACTCCCGGGAAGGCGATCGTCCGGACGCCGTTCTCCGCCGCGACCTCGAGCGACCTGCGGTAGCACGACGCGAGCAGCGGCGCGGAACGGTCGGCGTCGCGGTACACGGGCCCGACGGTGTGGATGACGTGCCTCGCGGGCAGGCGATACCCCTTCGTGATCGCGGCGTCCCCCGTCTCGCAACCGCCCAGCGTCCGGCACTCGGCCAGCAGGTCGGGACCCGCAGCCCGATGGATGGCACCATCCACACCACCCCCACCGAGCAAGGAACGATTGGCGGCGTTGACGATGGCGTCCACGTCGAGGCGGGTGAGGTCGCCCTCGACGAGGCGGATTCGATCGAGGGGGGAATCGGCCATGACGCCTCCAGAAAAGGGGACGTTCATTACTTTATAACTTCTTGCGATCTGGAAGATGGCTGGACCGGCATGGCGCCTCGGGCAGAGCGACGTGCGTACCTCCAGGACTATGGCGATCCCGAAAGTTATTTACTTATGAACGTCCCCTTTCTGACAATCCTATCGAGGAGGGGCGATGAGACCGAACGGCTGGATGATCGTGCCGGTGCTGGTGGGGCTGCTGTGGTCGGGGGGCGCATGGGCGCAGTGCGAGCTGGTCCAGGGGGAGGACGAGGTGCTGGGGTGGGGTACGTCGGTGCGGATGGCGGTGGATCCGGTGACCGAAGAGCCGGTGGTGATCTACGACGTGCCTGGGGAGGGGCTGCGGTACAGACACTTCTACGGGCCCGAGTGGGGGCGAGAGGTGACGGTGGACGCGGGGGGGATCCTGCTGCCCCAGGGCGTGGGGGAGGTGATGCACCACGCGGTGGACCTGGTCCTGGACGACTACGGGCGGCCGCGGGTGGTGCTGGTGGACATGGCAGGGGTCTACCACACGCGGTACACGAGCGGCTGGTCGTCGCCGGAGACGCTGCTGGACCTCGCGCTGGGGACGCCGGAGCTCGGGGGTATCCAGGTGCGGCTCGAGCGGGACGCGCAGGACCGGGCGCACGTGATCTTCTGGACGTCGGCGTACGACGGGGCGAGCCGGCGGACGTACCACGTGTTCGACGGCGGGGCCGGGTTCGGCGAGGCGACGAACTTCGACAGCGGCTGGACCGCGCGGGGGAGGCCGGACTCCTCCGGCAACCTGCACGCGGTGAACTTCGGGGCGTTCGGGGACCCGGACAATCCCAACGGGCTCCATCAGTACCAGGCGCACTACTGGGAGTGGACGATCGAGGGCGGGTGGTCCGAGGACGCGGTGGTCATCACCGACGAGCCCAACCCGCCCGAGGGCAACGGCGCCGGCCCGGTGGGCTTCTCGCCGACCATCGCCGTGGGGCCCGACGACCGGCTCGTCGTCCCCTACCCCATGCACGCGACCGACGACGCGGCCAACGGCGAGATGCACGTGGTGACGAACGACGGCAACGGCTGGAGCGAGCCGACGAGCCTGTTCCCCACCAACGGCCACGGGGGCAAGCCCGTGATCGCCATCGACCGCCACGGCACGACCCTGATCATCGGGCTGGTCTACGACAAGTACTACAGCGTGGACTTCGGCCACGGATTCGAGATGTACGAGCAGTGGAACAGCAGCGGCTCCCACTGGCAGTTCCACGACCTGGTCGAGACCTGCGGGCTGTTCTGGCACGTGTACGTGCCGATCTACTGGTCGAACAACGAACCCGGTGACGTGACCCTGCACACGTTCACCAAGTCCGGCGAATGCCCGGGAATCGAGGCCCACGACCTCGATGACGACGGCGTGGACGACTCCATCGACCTGTGTCAGGGCGTCCCCGATCCGGCCCAGTGGGACACGGATGGCGACGGGACGGGCGACGGCTGCGACCTCGACGACGACGGGGACGGGTTCGACGACAGCGTGGACGTGTGCCCGCGGCTGGCCGATCCGGATCAGCTGGACAGCAACGGCGACGGCCTCGGCGACGCCTGCTCGAACCTCGTGGACGAGGACCTGGACGGCTGGCTCGAGCCCTGGGAGTGCGACGACAGCGAGCCGAACGCCTATCCGGGCAACGACGAGGACTGCTCCGACGGCATCGACAACGACTGCGACGGGGACGTGGACGGGGCGGACTCCGACTGCCCGCCCGGCGGGGACGACGACGATGGCGCGAACGCCGACGACGACGACTTCGCCGGTGACGACGAGGGGAGCTGGGAGTCCGGGGATTGCGGGTGTCGAAGCTCAGGGGGCAACACGGGGATGGGTTCGCTCGCCATCCTGTCCATCACTCTCGCCTGGCTCCTGCGGCGTCGCTGAACGTTCCCTCATGGAAACCCGACCACGATAGCGGCCGTCCCCTCGAGCAAGGGGCGGCCGAAGGTGGCCACTGGGTTGCCGTCGAACTGGACGGTCACCTCCGGACCGAGCAGCGCGATCCCCACGCCGACGCGAAACCTGAGTTGTTCGAGAGGTACGAGGGAGAGTTCCACACCGGCGCCGACCACAGCAGCAGCGGTGCTGTCCCGCCGGGTGAGGTGAATCTCGGAGGTCCCCTCCGAGACGAACACCGCAAGACCACCACCGACGGAGGTGGCGGCGCGGATTGGCCCGCGATCGACAAGATGCCAGAGCCACCACCCCCGCACGAGCCCGAAGTCGAACGTGGCTCTCGCCACATCGGATGTGAGATCCGGGCCCAGCCAGGCGAACTGTCCCGTGGTTCGGAACGAGAGCGCCGGCACGACAGCCCAGGTGAGACTCAGCTGCAGGCCACCACGGGCGCCCAGGCCACCGCGCGACCCGCACAACACGGGGCCGATTCCGATACGGAAACGTGCGCGGTCGCTCGCCTCGGGGCCGGGCGGCGCGACGACGCCGTCCAACGTGTGACCATCGCCCACCCCAGGGTCCCGGGGGTTGGAGGAGGCGAACGAGTCGAGCCTGAGATCCTGCCGGCACCCGACGATGGCTTCGACCGCCTTGAGGCCCGCGATCTGCGCCGCCTCGTCACCCTCGAGATCGCCGAGGTACAGGTAGCGTGACGTCACGTCCGTGGACCCGACCTCGGACACCCACAGCTGCGCACCTGGGAGGTGTCGAGCGCGCATCACACAGACGGTGACGTCCGCATGGGATCTCCGGGCCCGACGCAGAAACTCCCGGCGGAGCGCGGACTCCCCCGTTGCCGTGACCGTCTGGACCGCCACGTCCGCGTCCAGGATCTCGAGTTCTCGGACGATCCTCGCTTCGGCATCGACGAAGCTCGACTCCGAGCAACACTGCGCCAGGGAGACCAGCAACACGCGGACCGCACCAGGCGCCTCGTCTGCCAGCGCGGGCGTCGGGGAACCTGCCGCGCAGGCGGACACGCCGAGCGACACCAGGATGAACCAGCGCAGGGACGTGCCTGCGCCGGTGGTTGGAACCTGCCTATTCACCGTGGACGCGACCCGCAATCGCGGCGAAGGTGCCGTCCGGGAAACGGTCGAGGTAGCTCTCGGCCGCCGCGCGAGCCTTGCCGCTCTCTCCGAGCCGATCGTAGGCCAGGATGGTGCGGCCGAGGGCTTCCTCGGCCAGCGGTCCGTCGGGCGCCTCGGCCAGGTAAGTGTCGAACCACCGGACCGACTCCCCTGCGTCGCCTAGCTCCTCGAGTGAGAGCCGACCCAGTAGATAGGCGGCGGTATGCGCGTTGTCGGAATCTGCGAACCGCCGCCGATAGGCGGTCAGGCTGTTCACCGCGATCGCCGTGTCCCCGCTGATGCGCGCGGCATCGGCGAGGAGCCACAGGTCGTCCTGGGAGGCCGTGGCCGCGACGCCGTCGACCCCGAGCGCTCTGGCCGCGGAGACGGCAGCGTGGAACTCCCCGGCATCGTACAGCGCGAGCCAGGCAGCGGGTTCGGTCACAGCGGTCTCGTGCGGTGATTGGTACGCCAGCGGCTCGACCCGAGGCCCGGAGGATCGCGACGGAGGCGCCTGGCCGTCGACGAGCAGCTGCGCCGGGTCGGAATCTCGCGACGGTGGCGAGACCGCACGCCGGGTATCCGCCGGCTGTGACGTCAACGCCACCCTGGTCTCCGGGATCGGTTGCGTTGCTGTGGCGGCATCGAGGGCTGGGATCACGGGGACCTGCGCGACCGGAGCATCGCTCCCCCGCTGCACGACCGCCGCCTCGCCCGCTGGCCCGAGGAGCACGACGCCTCGGCTCGCGTCCGCCCGCAGCTGCTTGCCCGCCGTCACCTCCACGCCGTGCGCGGACAATCCCTCGCCGTGGACGCGGACGACTCCCTCGTCCACCCGCACATACAGCTCTCCTGTCTCGGGTTCCCAGTCCACGGCGAAGAGGGTGCCGACCACCGTGACGGAGTAGGGTCCGGTGTCCACCGTCCAGCGAGTCCGTTCGTTTCCCCGGACGTGGGCATCCACCAGACCCCGTTCGAGCGCCACATCGACCGCCGCGGTGGTCGCCCCGCGCACCCGCACGGCGCTGCCGTGATGGACCGCGAACACGCTCCCTTCCTCGAATCGTAGATAGCCCACCCCCTCCGCCGGTCCTTCGAGGACCCATCCGTCGGCACGGGAGAAGTGTGTCTCACCGTAGGTGTGATGGAGCGAGCCATCACCGGGCCAGAGCCACTGTGAACCGATGCCGACGAGAAGAAGCAGGACCAGGGACGCGGCGACGGCGATCCCCAGAGTCCGCCGGGTCGGTCGGTGTGTCACACCCCGGCTCACCAGGCCGACCAACGCCTGTTCATGCCGCCTCGAACGACTCGGAGAGGCACCCGAACCCAGGTCAGCGGCGATGCGCCGCCCGAGCTCACTCAAGACTCGATCGTCATCCACGTGCGGTGCGTTCATCTCGGCTCCAACAGCGAGATCAGGATCGGGTCCTGGATCGCGAGTTTCCTGAATGCCCGTGTGGCCCGGTTCAACCGGCGCTTGGCCGTGGCGAGGGAGTACCCGCCCGCCCGTGCGACCTCGTCGAGGGTGCAATCCTCCAGGTACCGCAGGACCAGGACGATCCGATCCTCGGGTCCCAGCTGCGCCAGGAGCTGATAGAAACGGCGCACGTGGGTCTGCCGTGCAGGATGAGCCGGGTCCACGGCGAACTCGGCGGCGTCGGCGCGCGCGACGATGAACCTGCGGTATCGGCGTCCCCGGATCTCCTTGCGCACCGTACGGATCGTGACGCTGTCGACCCAGCTGTCCAGAGCGTCGGGATCGCGGAGTCCGCCGATGGATGACAGGATGTTGACGAAGACCTGGTGCACCACGTCGTCGTGCTCCGGATCGCCGCCGAGCAGCCTCCAGACCCACCGGCTGATCCGGCTGCCGTATCGGCGGTGGAAGGCCGCAGCCGCGCCCACCTCACCGCGACACAGGCCGTCCACCATCTCGGCACGGGACAGACGATGTTTCGCAAGGTCGACGACCTCGGCGGTGGCGGTCTTCACGTCCGACGGCTCCATGGCTCCAATGCCCCCGGTCTGATCAGTACCACGACCCCTCCGATCGGCTCATACTTCTTTGCTGTCGCCCCCCGGTGACGCAAGATCCGATCGAGGGTGTTCGATTTCCGGTGAGCCGAATCCGCGCCCGGCGGTACTGGAGTGGATAGGACGGTCGGAGCCATTCTTCGACCAACGGGAGGAAGCGGTCATGGGAGTTCGGTTCGCAGCCAAGGTGTCGGTTCTGCTCTACGTGGCCGCGCTTCCGCTGGCGCTGGTCTGCTGCGACGGCGCGGTGCTCGATCCCGTGGAGTCGCTGGTCGACGACGATGATCAGGGGGGCGGGGACGATGACGACACCGGCGTAGCCGACGACGACGACGACGTGGCCGACGACGACGCGGCGGACGACGACACGGTGGCCGACGACGATGACGATGACGACGACGACGCGGCGGACGACGATGCCTGCGACGACGACGACACCGTCTCGATCTGGCGGGGTTGGCAGGGGGCGACCGTCGGCGACGCGGACGCCTCGTTCATCGGCGAGGCCCCCCTCGACTGGGCAGGTTGCCACCTCGAGGCGCCGGGCGATCTCGACGGCGACGGGATCGAGGATTTCACCATCGGTGCGAGGCAGAACGACGAGGGGGGCTCGAACGCCGGCAAGCTCTACCTGCTCTTCGGCGATCCGGGCGGTTGGGCCATCGACACGCCGCTGTCGACCCTGCCGTCCGTGGTCGGCGACTTCGAGGACCTCGAGATCGGCCGCGCAATCGGTGCAGGAGACGTGAACAACGACGGGCTCGCCGACCTGTTCCTCCGCCCCGGGCACGACAGCGCCGACGGACTCGACCACCAGCACCTGCTGGCCGGCCGCGTCTCCGGCTGGACTCCGTCCATGCCCCTCACCACGGCGGACGCCTGGACCACCGACACCAACCAGGCCGTTGGAGAGACCGGCCTCTATACGGAACGCGCCGTGGGCGACGTCAACGGGGACGGGATGGACGACTGGTTGCTCGCCAGTCACTGGACGCTGAATCAGCAGGGCCAGGGGGTGATCATCTCCGGGGCCGCGGCCACGGGTCACCTGAACGTACCCGCCGACGCCCTCGGCTGGGTCTACGGCAACCCCGCCGAGAACATCTCCGTCACGCCCCTGGGAGACGTCGACGGCGACGGCATGGCTGACATCGCCTCGTACCCCCTCGGCGGCCCTTGGTCCTACGACTACATCGACATCCTGCTCGGCCGCACCACCGGGTACCCCCACGACGTCCTGCTCGATTCGGTCGCGGATCACCGGTACGAGGTCGCCCCCGGCTGCGGGCTGATCGACTACAACCTCGTCGGCGACCTCAACGCAGACGGATACGAGGACTTCGCGGTAAACGTTCGCTCCGACCACGGACTCCCATGCGCCGGCATCCACCTCTACTTCGGCGGACCGGGATGGCCGGCGATCCTCGACGTGTCCAACGCCGACGTCCACCTCGGCCCAGGGATGGAGACCCACCTGTCCGAGCCGATCGGCGACATCAACGGCGACGGTATCGACGACATGGCGTTCGGGGGTCCGGGCAACAACCCCGACGAGCACACCGACGTGTACGTCATCCTGGGACACGGCGGAGCGTGGCCCGCGCAGGTGACCACCGCCGATGCGGACGTCCGCATCCGGCCCACGCCGCCGCTGGACTCGATCTGGCTCCATGGAGGCTCGGGCTACCCAGCGGGAGGGATCGACCCCAAGTACCGGGGCGACCTCGACGGGGACGGGATCGAGGACCTGATCGTGACCAGCTGGACCGCGGACTACGGCGGCGTGCCGAACGCGGGGGTGCTCCTGGTGTTCGCCGGCCGGCCGTGCTGGCCCGCCCAGCTCGAGAGCGCGGACGCAGAGGGGACGCTCATCGGCGACGTCCAGTGGCAGCAGCTGGGCTACCAGGACTACATGGGCGTGGCCGACGTCAACGGCGACGCCATGGACGATCTGTTGTTCTCGTCGTACTACCACCCCGTGGGTACGCAGGAAGGTCAGGTGTTCCTGTTCTACGGCCACGCGCGGATGCCCTGATCGCCCGCCGATCGGGACCGGCAGCAGCCGGCCTCATCAACGCCGTCGCAGCGCCAGCCCCAGCAGCATCAGCCCGACCCCTGCCAGAGGCGTCCCCCTCGACTCGACCACCCCACAAGCACACCCCTCCGGCAGGTCGTACTCGTTGGTGACCCGCGGCTCGGGCAGCGTGTCCAGGGACGGGATCTCGGTGGTGTCGTCGTCGTCCCCCGGCGGCGTGTCGTCGTCATCGTCGTCGTCGCCCGGCGGCGTGTCGTCGTCGTCGTCGTCGTCGTCGCCCGCAGGCATCCACCCGCCCGTGTAGCCGTCGACCCACGAAGCGTGGCTGTCCACGCGGGTGTTGTAGCCGTCGTACTCGCAGTTCTGATCCCCCCAGGACACGACGCTGGCCACCCGCCAGCTCCCGCCGTGGTCGGTGAGGCTGGGGCCGCCGGAGTCGCCCACGCACGTGTTGTGCTGGGGATCGGCGTGGTAGAGGTAGTTGCTGTCCCAGTCGTCGATGACGATGTCCACGGTGCGCTTGGTGCCCTCGTCGTTGCGGTGGATGTCCGTGACGCCGAAGCCGACGAAGGTCAGGGGGTTGCCGTTGTTGATCCAGGAGTTGGACGGGGCGTCGCGGTTGATGGGGATGGGATCGAAGGGGGCGGCGTCGTCCAGCACGATGACGCCGATGTCGTGGGTCATGGAGGCGCCGTACTGCGGGTGCATGTGGTAGTCGTTGCTGCGCGCGGTCCACCAGGAGTCGTCCGGGTAGTAGCAGGTGTTGCACGCCTTGACCGTGAGGTTGCCGTAGGCGCCCTCGAGGCAGTGGGACGCGGTGAGGACCACGTCGGGGGCGACCAGCGTGCCGGTGCACATCCAGCCGGAGATGTCGAGGAAGACCACGGGCTCCCAGTCGGTGGTCTCGTGGCCGCCGACGATGGGGGAGCTGTGCTCGAGGACACGCCAGTAGCCGTCCTCGACCGGATCGGTGCACCCGGACGCCACGGTCAGCGCGAGGAGCAAGAGGACAAGGCGCGTCGCGCGCGATGGAATCACAGCCACCTGCGCCGTCCCAGGGCCGCGGTCAGGACCAGCAGCAGCAGCAGCGCGCCCGCCGGTCGAGCGGCGCCGGACTGGCGGCACTCGCAGCTGCCAGAGCCGATCTGCACGGTGTTGTCGGGGTTGTTGAAGATGGTGTCGTCGTCGTCATCGGTGACGTCGTCGTCATCGTCCGTGTCGTCGTCGTCGTCGCCGGTGATGTCGTCGTCGTCGCCGGTGGCGTCGTCGTCGTCGTCCGCCACGTCGTCGTCGTCCGCGGTCGCGCTCTGCGGGACCACCTCGATCGTGCCCTCGTAGGGCATCAGGTTGCGCCCGGTGGCGGTGACGTAGAGCACCTCGTCGCCGGTGGTGTCCACGTCGAAGGTGACGGAGCCCGCCTCGTCGGTGAGCCCGTACACGTGGGTGTCGCCGTCGCCCATCAGGCAGATGCGCACGCCCTCGCGCGCCTCGCCCTCGAGGGAAGCCGACAGGGTCAGGGACTGGGCCTCGCCCGGCACGCACGGCGGGTGGCTGACGTCGAACTCCCGGGGCACGGCGGTCCAGAGGTTGAGCTCGGGGTCGCCGTACATGTTCGAGGCCACGTACTGCTGGGTGGACAGGATCTCGTGGTAGTAGTGCAGCCGCCCCGCCTCCACCGCGCCACCCATGGTGACGATCTCGGTCTCGGAGGTGTCCTCGAAGATGTGCCCCCAGAACCCGCGGCGCAGGGCCGACCGCCAGTGGGCGCACCCGCTGCAGCTGATGGACTGGCCCACGTGGGCCACGGCGCCGCGCACGTTGCCGGGGACACCCGCGCGCACCCACTCCTCGCCGCCGTAGCTGGCCCCGGCCACGGTCTGGCAGGTGTAGGACACGGCGATGGGCAGCATGGGGCCGTTGTGCATGTTGTCCGGCACCACGTCGAAGCCCCACCACCCGATGGTGCCGCTGATCTGGCCGTGGAATCCGGTGTAGGACGCGCCGGCGTTGAGGAAGTCGTACAGCGTCCCCGTGGGATCGTTGGTGGTGCCCCTGGTGTAGATGTCCACGGTCTCGAAGCCCGCGTTGTACATCAGGCCGGCCTCCCAGTAGGAGTCGCCGTAGTAGTGGACCCAGTCGTCGTCGTCCCAGTCCTCGGCGATGGTGAGCACCGCGTCGAGGTAGTACGACGGATCGTCGGTGGGGTAACGCTCGTAGTTGAGCGTCTTCTCCACCATCACCTCGACCTGGGTGCTGGTCTGGGCCGGGAACCGCGCCGGGTGGATCTCGATGAACGTGTCGTTGTCCGTGTCGCCGTAGTAGGTGTCCGTGTACCCGCCCTGGAGGTTGGCCATGGGGAGCTGGGACTGGTCCCCGACGAGCAGCACGTACTCCGGCGCGGGATCCCATGTGGTCACCGCGTCGACGATGGCGTTGCGGATCTCCACCGACGAGTAGCCCACCTGGGACAGGGGGAGGACCGTGGCCGGCATGCCCTTGCGGTTCTTCCACTCCACCAGGGGATCGAGATAGCCCACGTAGTTGTCCGGCGCGATGATCAGGTAGCGCGCGCCTGCGGCCAGGGCCGGAAAGGGGCAGAGAAGGACGATAGCCAGGACTAGGGCTGTGGGCCGGAACGTCACGTGAATCCTCCTGTTTTTCCACGGACAGGATAACACCAGATCGCGTGGATTGAAGCGCTCGCGCGCGGAACTTACCCACCGAACGACCTTGTCCCTCGCCGGGTCGCCTCCTACCCTGATCGAGTCATGCCCGAGCTGCCCGACATCGAGCTCTACCTGCACGCCCTGCGGCCCCGCATCCAGGACCAGCCCCTGGAGCGAATCCGGCTGGCCAGCCCGTTCCTGCTGCGCTCGGTGGAGCCGGCGCCGGAGGCCCTCAGCGGCCTGCGGGTGCAGGACCTACGGCGCCTGGGCAAACGGATCGTGATCGGGTTCGAGGGCGACCTGTTCGCCGTGATCCACCTGATGATCGCCGGGCGCTTCCAGTGGCGGAAGCCGGGCGCCGCGATCCCACGCCGTCTCGGCCTGGCCGCCTTCGACTTCCCCGGCGGCGCGCTGTTGCTCACCGAGGCTGGCACGCGCAAGCGAGCGTCGTTGCACCTGTGCCGCGGCGAGGACGCCGTCGCCGATCACGATCCAGGGGGCATCGACGTCCTGAACGCCGACGTCGACGGATTCCGCGCCGCGCTCGCCGCGGGCAACCACACCCTCAAGCGCGCCCTGACCGACCCGCGCATCCTCAGCGGCATCGGCAACGCCTACTCCGACGAGATCCTCCACCGCGCCCGCCTCTCGCCGTTCAAGCAGACCTCGAAGCTGTCCGACGACGAGTTCGACCGCCTGCTCACGGCGGCGAAGGAGGTTCTGGCCGACTGGACCCGGCGCCTGCGCGACGAGGCCGGAGACGGATGGCCGAGCAAGGTCACCGCCTTCAAGGAGGGGATGGCTGTCCACGGTCGCTATCGTGAGCCGTGCCCCGACTGCAGCGCCCCGGTCCAGCGCATCCGCTACGCGGCCAACGAGGCCAACTACTGCGCGCGCTGCCAGACCGCCGGCAAGGTGCTGGCCGACCGAGGGCTGTCGAGGCTGCTCAAGAAGGACTGGCCGAGGACGCTCGAGGAGCTGGAGCAGAGGCTGGGGCGTTAGTCCGTGATCCGCGCAAATCCGTGGCGCAGGGCGTGCTTGCCGTCCTCGGTCACCACCTGGAATCCCACCAGCTTCTCCACGCCGCGCTGCTCGCGGTGGGTCAGCTCGACGCGGATGGTGGTGTCGGGCACGACCATCGAGGCGAAGCGGGTGGACAGCTCGCGCATCCGTTCGGGGGTGCCGCCGGCCTCGCGGTTCATCACCTCGCGTATGGCGAGGGCGAGGGTCGCGGTCCCCTGTAGCACGATATCGGGCAGCCCCATGCCGCGGGCGAAGCCCACCGACGTGTGGATGGGGAAGACGATGCCGGTGCAGCCGTCGTAGAGGTAGGGCAGCTGGCGGGGGATCGGGATGTCCACCGACCACTCGGGTTCCGCGGGCTCGTCCCACTGGGGCCAGCCGATAACGTCGTCCTTGCCGGCACCCTCGTCCGCGCACTCGACCCGGCGGAACACGCCACCGACGTACTCCGTGAACACCGGGCCACCGCTGAAGTCCTTGGCGTCCAGGCGCATCACCAGCCGCGTACCGGCGTGGCCCGGGTAGACCGCCACCAGCTCGCCGCTGACGCGCAGGTCGTCGCCGGGGCGG
This sequence comes from uncultured Rickettsiales bacterium, assembly GCA_964425605.1. Lineage (GTDB taxonomy): Bacteria > Myxococcota_A > UBA796 > UBA9615 > CAYRNR01 > CAYRNR01. Next base: position 38,600 of record CAYRNR010000061.1, read on the forward strand.
AGGGGGCGGTGGAGCACCAGGTGCTCGCTCGCGTGGACCAGCGTGGGCATCACCTGGGGCGGAACGGCCGTGTCCAGGCGGTGGTTGAACTGGTGCATCACCGGCCAGGTCACGGCGGCGGCGAACATGGGGGGGGCGACGATGCCCCCCTGGCGCGAGTCGTCCACGTAGCGGGGATTGGTGTCCCCCACGGCCGCGGCGTAGTTGGTGATGTCGCGCCAGGTGACGTGGCGGTCGTGGGGCTTGAACAGCCTGCCCACGGCCTTGGAGTCGATCATGGGCATGGGCATAGTCGTGTCTCCTCAGGCCTGATCCCAGCCACCGGATTGGCGCAGGTCGGCCACCTCCTGCTCCGCCATCTGCTTTAGCACCACGTAGTCGGTCTTGGCCACCCGATTGAGGGGGATTTCGCCCGGCCCCAGCACGACGTAGTGGGCTGGGCGCATGTAGCTGGCCATACCCCGCGCGTGCTCGTGCAACTCGCCGACGCTCAGCTCGACGTCTGGCTTCGTCTCCACGTAGGCCACGATGCCCTCGGAGAACACCTCGTGCTGGACCCCGACGACCGCCGCGCCGCCCACCTTCTCACGCAGCTCGCACAGGTGGTCCTCCACCTGGGCTGGGAACACCTGGTAGCCCTTGGGCTTGATCACGTGCTTGGCGCGGCCGGCGAAGTGCAGGCCCCGGTCGTCCACGTACCCCATGTCGCCGGTGTACAGGACGCCGTCGGTGGACACGGTCTTCGCCGTGGCTTCGGGCGCGTTGATGTATCCCAGGAAGGTCTGGGGGCCCGAGAAGCAGATGTGCCCCGTCTCGCCGTCGGCCCTGACGGCCCCCGCGGTGCCGTCGCCGGCCATGGGCGCGCGGATGGTCATCGGGTACACGGGCATGTCGTACCCGACGCCCGCGAGGATGTCGTCCACGGTGCCGTCCAGGGGCGTGTAGGTGCAGAAGCCCGCCGTCTCGGTGAGCCCCAGCCCGGTGCCGAAGCCGGGCGCCATGGTCGAGAGCTGGTCCAGGAACTGCCGGCTCACCTGCTGGCCGCCGTACAGGGCGAACTTGAGGCTGGACAGATCGAACTCGCCGTAGTTGGGCAGGCGCCACTCCATGGCGAACAGCGCCGGGATCTGGCCGAAAGAGGTCACCCGGTGGTCCTGGATCGCCCGCAGCGTCTTGACCGGGTCGAAGATGTGGAGGATGACCACGGACCCGCCGTAGAAGAACGGCGTCATCAGCTGCTCGGTCTGGCACCCCACGTGGGACGGGGGCAGGTTCACCAGCATGATGTCGCCGGGCGCGTCCATGCCGAACGCCGCGCCCAGGCACATGTTCTGGCAGGTGATGTTGCGGTGGCTCAGCAACGCGGGCTTCGGATACCCGGTCGAGCCGGTGGTGAAGATGGCCAGCGCCCCGTCGTTCTCGTCCACCGAGGCCGTCAACTCCTGGTACCGCGCGAGCGCCGCGTGGTTCTCGGCGTCGTTGAACGCTTCGAGGGCCAGGGTCATCGCGTCGGCGCCCAGCTGGTGCACGGACATCGCCCCCTCGATCACGTCCTGGTCCTGGGGCGACACCTGCACGAAGTGCTCGATGAAGGGGCACGCCCCCATGGCGGCCTTGCCCAGCTCACGGAAGTCCGCGAGCTCGGTCTGCCCCAGGAACGCGTAGCCCTTCGGCTCGACCAGCTTCAGGCTGCGGATGACCTCCGGGCCCTTCAGGCGCAGGTCCAGCGGCACCAGGATCACGCCGATCTTGAAGCACGCGTACTCCAGGAAGACGTGCTCGGTCAGCAGCGGCAGGGTCGTGGCGAAGTGGTCCCCCTTCGAGAACCCCATGTCCACGAGCTTCAGCGCCAGCGCCGTGGAGCTCCGCTCGAAGCGGTCCCAGGTGATCGTGTCGCCCGTGTCCGCGTTGACGATGGCCGGCTCGCCGGGCTTCTCCTTCGCCCACTTCGCCACCACGCCGTGCAACAGGTGCCGGTCGGCGAAGTCGTCCTCGTAGTGTTCGAGGGTGCACTGGGGGACGCCGTGGAGCTCGGGGAACTCGACCATCTCGCTAAACCTCCTGATCGTGGGCGGGCGGTAGGATACCATCCTCGGTCCAGCCGAGAGGAGGACGACGACATGGGTCAGGAGCTGTACCTGGGCGGCGTGTTGAGCGACGGAGAGGTGGCCTCTCCCTACCACCTGGAGACGGACCGGCTGCGCACCCACGGCGTGGTCGTGGGCATGACCGGCAGCGGCAAGACCGGCCTGTGCCTGGTGCTGCTGGAGGAACTGGCGCGCGCAGGCGTGCCGGTGATCGCCATCGATCCCAAGGGGGACCTCGGCAACCTGGGGCTGCTGTTCCCCGAGCTGCGGGGCGAGGACTTCGCGCCGTGGGTCGAAGGGGACGACCCGGCCGCCGTCGCCGACCGCTGGCGCAAGGGGCTGGGCGAGTGGGGGCTGCAGCCTCAGCAGCTGGCCGCGCTGAAGTCCCAGCTGGCGCTGAGCGTCTACACCCCGGGCAGCGAGGCCGGCCAGCCCATCGACGTGCTGGGCTCCTTCCGCCGGCCGGCGGGCGGTGTGGACGACGACGCGCGACGCACCGTGGTCGCCGCGTGCGTGTCGGGCCTGCTGGGGCTGGTGGGCCGCAAGAGTGATCCCATCCGCGATCCCGCGCACATCGTGCTGTCCCAGATCCTGGACACCGCCTGGACCGCGGGCACGGACCCCACCCTCGAGGAGATCATCCTGCAGCTGGTGGACCCGCCGTTTGCCAAGGTCGGCGTGTTCCCGCTGGACCGCTTCTTCCCCCCCGACGACCGCATGGACCTGGCCATGACCCTCAACGGCATCCTCGCCGCGCCGTCGTTCGCAGCCTGGACCGAGGGCGCCCCCCTCGACGTCGCGCAGATGCTCGCGCCTCCGGCCGAGGCCGGCGGCCGCACCCGGGTCAGCGTCATCACCCTGGCCCACCTGGCCGAGGGCCAGCGTTCGTTCTTCCTGTCGCTGCTGCTGGGCCAGCTCCAGGCCTGGTCCCGCTCCCAGCCCGGCACCGACGACCTGCGCGCCCTGCTGTTCTTCGACGAGGCGGCCGGCTACCTGCCGCCCCACCCCGCCAATCCGCCCACCAAGGCGCCGCTGTTGACCATGATGAAGCAGGCGCGCGCGGTGGGCCTCGGTGTCGTCCTGGCCACCCAGAACCCCGTGGACCTGGACTACAAGGCCCTGTCCAACGCCGGCGTCTGGGCCATCGGACGCCTGCAGACGCCCCAGGACCGCGACCGCCTGCTCAAGGGGCTCGGCCGCCCCGAACTCCACGACGTGGTCGAGGCGCTGGACAAGCGCCAGTTCCTGATCCACGACGCGGCCGAGGACGATCCCAGCGTCATCCAGTCGCGCTGGGCCATGTGCTACCTGCGCGGGCCGTTCACGTCGGCCGAGATCGCCCGGCTCCCGCGGGACGAGACCTTTGCCCCGCCACCCCTCGCTGCTCCGGCGCCGCGCCAAGCAGCCCCTGTCCCTGCCGCCACACCCGCGGCCGCCCCGGCACCGAGCGTGGACGACGGGCTGCTCCCGGCCCCGCCACCCGTACCCGGTGACACCTGGTTCCTCGATCCGCGCGTCGCGTTCAGCGACCGCCTCACGGGCGCCTTCGACCCCTGGGCCGAGGCGGCCCGCCCCGACGGCAAGATCGCCTGGCGCCCAGCCCTGTACGCCGACCTGGATCTCCGCTTCGACGAGGACAAGGCCGGCTTCTTCCTCGACCACCGCGAGCGCCGCGTCTGGTTCCCGGTCCAGGAGGGCGCCCCAGGCGAATCCCGCACCGCGGCCGTGGAGCCCGGCGACCTCCTCGCCAAGCCCGGCCAGCCCGGCCGCTACCACCCCTTGCCCGCCTGGATGGACGAGGCCAAGGAGCTCAAGGCGCTGCAGCGCCAGGTGACCGACGACGTCTACCGCTCCGAGACCCGCGGCATGTTCGTGCACAAGAAGCTGAAGTGCTACGGCAAGCCCGGCGAGTCCCGCGAGGACTTCGAGCGCCGCTGCCGCCAGCTCATCGAGGCCCGCATCGACGCCGGCATGGTCAAGCTCCAGAAGAAGTACACCCGCGACGCCGACCGCCTCGAGCAGCGCATCCGCATCCGCGAGGACCGGCTCGTCGAGCAAGAGGGCGTCATCCAGTCCCGCAAGGCCGAGGAGATGGTCAACATCGGCGAGACCGTCTTCTCGTTGTTCTCCGGCCGCAAGCGCTCCATAACCTCGGTGATGAGCCGCCGCCGCCAGACCCGCTCCGCCAGCGACCGCCTCGACCGCACCCGCCGCGAGATCGAAGACCTCGAGGGCCAGATCGAGGATCTCAAGACCCGGCTCGGCGACGACGTCGCTGCCCTTCGCCGCGAGGAGGAGGCCGGGCTGGCCCAGATCGAGGACAAGGAGGTCCGGCTGGAGAAGAACGACGTGAGGCTACGGTCGTTCGGGGTGCTGTGGGTGCCAGTGACGCGGAGGATCTAGGCCCGCCCGAGAGGCGCCCGAGAGGCGCCAGGGACTTCACAGGTCGACGAACTCACGAGGTGTACACACTCTCGCGCGCATCGTCTGCAACTCCAGCAGCGTCCGATCTCCGGTCAGGAGGACTGCGGCGGGCTCGGCGGAGAGGAGATCCCAGAGGTGCTGATCCCCCGGGTCAGGCGCCGCCACGGGTGAAGGTCGTGGCTCACGAACCGCCGCATTCTCCAGGATCCGGCGCACGATCCGATCCACTTCGTTCTCCGCCAGGCCGTGGAACGACCGTATCCGGGGCCTGAACAGCACGGCCCTGTACTCGGCCACGAGCTCCACGGAAGCCACAAAGCGGAGTCTCCCCGACAGCATCGCGTCGACAATCGCCGCCGAAGGCGACTCCTTCTCCCGTGTGATCAGGCCGCTGACGACGACGTTGGTGTCGACGACGACCAGGTCCGGGGCACTCACTCCGAGCGGACCTCTCTCGTCTCCTCGACGGCCAGATCCAGGGCTTCGCTCTCGTAGAGCTCGGACGCCTCGCGCACGCGATCGACGAGCGACTCCACGGACGCTTCCGTCTTGACGCCATACAGCTCCAGGCTCTCCTCGATGATCTGGCCGATGGTGAGGCCGCTGCGGACCGAGACGGCCTTGAGGGCGCGGTGGCGCTCGTCGGACAGGGTGATGGTCATGCGGGCCACGGTTCCTCCTCGTGCGCCCTCACTCTATCACCAACTCACCAGCTCACCAAGACACGATTCAGTCCCCGCACCCCGGCAAATCCGTCTCGTACAGCGAATCCTCCCAGATCGTGTAGAAGACCCCCGCCCCCAGATCCGTCCGCGCCTGCCACACCAGATCCCCCTCGGGCGTGACCTCGTCGATCTGCCCGGCGGTGCTCCAGGTGATCAGGGTGTTGCCCGAGGGCAGCCGTTGCACGTCGCCGCCGGCGGGGACGAAGAGGGTCGGGTCCGTGGTGTAGTTCCACAGGACGTCGCCGGACCAGGTGTCGGTGTCGACGGAGACCTCGACGGCCTGGGAGTAGTACCGCTGGACGGTGCCGTTGTCGAAGATCAGGATGGAGCCGTCGAGGAGCTGGAACTCGTGCTGCTCGGCGAAGGGGGGGTTGCCGTCGAAGTCGAAGTCGGTGTGGGGGCCGCCGAAGACCCACTGGGTCTCGCCGGTGGCGCGGTCGACCTTGACGATGCAGTCGAGGTTGCGCAGGCCCACGTAATAGGCGTCGTCGGTGGGGTCGTACTCCAGGGCGTTGGCGTGGGTCCAGCCGGTGCCGGGGAGGTAGACGCCGCCGTCGTACTCGAAGTGGTCCCAGACGGACCAGATCTCCTCGACGGAGCCGTCCGGGCCCATCTCCATGATGCGATCGCCGCGGATGTCGTCATCTTCGACGGGGCGCGTGTCGTGGAAGAGCATGGCCACGTCGCCGTCGGGGATCTCCACGAAGGTGTGGTTGTGCTGGAGCAGCTCGAAGTGCTCGACCTCGGTGCCGTCCCAGGACACCCGCACGACCCAGGCCATGTCGATGCCGTCGCCTGCGGCGTCGATGCTGTTGAACCACACGGACTGCCCGTCGCACGAGGGCTTCACCGCCAGGATGCGGGGGGCCGGGATGACCAGATCCTCGTGGTACCAGACCACGTTGCCGTCGCGGTCGAGGATGACGGGGAACTCGTCGCCGCTGACCAGGGGTGTGTAGAGGAAGCCGCCGTCCGCGTCGCCGCCGCCGTCCTCGCTGACGGTCAGGCCGATCTGCTGCAGGGCGGGTGGCAGGTCGCCGGTGGTGAAGGTCCCCGTGACCTCGACGGGGTCCTCGCCTTCGGTGGTGGACACCACGGTGTAGCCGTACTCGGTCGAGGACGCCAGGCCGCGCAGCTGCACCGCGTGGTCGGTGGCTGATGCGGACTCGCGCGACGGGCCTCGGTCCGCGCCCAGCCCCCAGCTCACCGCGCCCGTGGATGGGTCGGCGGTGGACCAGCTGAGGGTGACCACGGTGGCGATGGCGGGGCTGATCTCCACGAGCACGTCCAGGCCCGCGGGGATGGAAGAGTCGTCGTCGTCGTCCGTCACCGGGTCCTCCTCGCAGCCGGCGAAGGCGATCGCTGCGGCCAGCAGAGACCAGGCGAACAGGTGCTTGTGCTCGAACGGGAATCCCATGGGCGCAAAGTAACCGACGAGGACGATTCCGGCTAGGGAAGGTTGTCTCCCGCGGTTCCTGCGACGGGCTGGACCAGCACGAACTCGAAGTAGCTCGCGAAGCGGGGCGCCGACGTGCGGAACCGCTCGACGAGCTCGTACCGGCCGAACCGCGGATCGGCGACGATGGCGGCCGCGCGGGGATCGGGGGGGGACAGCTCCTCCCAGCGCGTGGACGTGAACACCGCGCAGCGGGCGTCCCGCTCGAAGAAGTACTCGAGGATCTCGCCGGGCGTCGGGGCACCGCGGGCGAGGTAGGGGTCGTTGATCATGCCCAGGTCGATGGTCGGGAGTCCGGACACGTAGGGGATCGCGCCGGCGTCGGCGACGACCACGAGCCACTCCTCGGGAGAGCACAGCTCGGCGACCCGCTCCCCGGCGGGCAGATGGACCTCGCGGATCAGCCGGCCGTAGTCCGCGGCGAACGAGCGGTGCTCCCTCGCCTCGAGGGCGAAGACGAGGCCCTGGGCCAGCGAGAGCAGCACGGCGAGCACGGCCACGGTGCGGCGCGCAGTGCGCGTACCCTCGTCCGCGATGGACCGCAGCCCGGACTCGCACCCGAGGCAGGCGAGGATCGCGAGCACCGGCAGGAACGGCGCGAAGAAGCGGTGCCCCACGTTCATCGCGAGGTGGCACCCCATGTAGACCGCCGACAGCGTCAGCACGAAGAGCGCGGCGGCGCAGACGAACACGGAGCCGCGGGCGGCGTCCGGCCCCCAATCGCGGACCCTGAGCCGCCGCGCGGACGAGCGCGCGGCGGTGAGCTGCAGCGCCAGCACGGCCAGCAACGCCAGGACACCGTATCTCGCGAGGAACAGCCCCAGGGCCCGGACCGAGGCGCCCTCGATCCCGACGCCGAGGGCCTTGGCGTGGAACGAATTGGGCAGCCACTGGCCGTACACGCCGTGCCGCCAGGCCAGGTAGGCCAGACCGGGGATCATCACCAACCCCACCACCTGGAGCGCGAACTCCATGGCCGCGCGAGACCCCGTGCGCGCTCGCAAGACACCCAGCGCCGCCAGGACGGCCACGGCGAGCACCACCCCCTCCGGCCGCACCAGACACGTCCACAGCAGCGCCAGGCACAGCGGCACGTCCCGCAGCCGCCCCACGGGCTGCAGCGCGCGGGCGAACAGGGCCAGGCTCAGGCTCACCGCCGCGACGAAGAGCACGGTCTCCAGCCCCCCCAGCGCGTGCAGGTGAAGCATGGGCGCGCACAGCAACGCCAGCGCCCCCAGCCCGGCCAGCCAGGCGCGCACCCCCAGGGTCCGCAGGGTCGCGAAGACCAGGGGGCCGCTCACCAGCAGCGACGCGATCCCGATCCCCCGCGCCAGGGCCAGCGCCGGCAGCCCCAGCCGCATCGCCGCGGCCAGCACCACCGGCAGGAACACCCCGGTGTACCCCTCCACGCCCGGCTCGCCCACGTTCCAGGTCAGCTGGCCGTGGTCGGCGAGGTTCATGGCGTAGCGCAGCGTGATGTAGGCGTCGTCCAGGGTCCACGGGGGGTGCAGGGCCAGCGCCGCCAGCGCACACAGCAGCCCTACCCCCACCAGGAGGAGGCCCCATCGTTCACCCTGAGTCGGCTCGCCCATGGGCGCATGATGCGCCTCCATGCGTGCGCACACCAATCAAAACCACTCGTGCTATCCTCCCCGCGCTCGGACCGGACCCGAGCCTCGGAGGGATGCCCATGCTGCCTGTCTTCCGCACTCTCGTCGTCCTGCTCACCCTGTCCTTCGCCGCGACGGCCGCGGCCAAGGAGCTCCCCGCGTACACCCCGGACACCAGCGCCGATCGCAGCGCCGTGCCCGACGAGTACAAGTGGGACCTCACCCCCATCTGCTTCGCCCCGGACATCTGGGAGACCCGGATGACCACCCTGGACAAGGAGCTGGGCGGCCTGGCCATGTACCGCAACGTGCTCTCCGAGGGCGGCATGCTGGTCAAGTGCCTCGACGAGTACTTCCGTCTCCACGACGAGGGCTCCAAGCTGGCCCAGTACGCCAACCTGATGCACGAGACGGACCTGACCAACGAGGAGACCCAGGCCATGGTGCAGCGGGCCCAGGGCCTGATGGACCGCCTCGCCTCGCAGTCGGCCTTCATCCGCACCGAGGTGCTGGCCCTGTCCGAGAAGGACATGGCCAAGGCCTA
>CAYRNR010000062.1:0-47019 GCA_964425605.1 uncultured Rickettsiales bacterium
AGACGTACCGCATCCGGACCATCTCCAGCAAGGCCAGGAAGGTCACGAGGATCTCCTCGCGGTCCGGCGCGTCCTCGAACAGGTCGAGGAAATGCACCCGCGGGCGGCGGCGCATCACGCGCACCACCTCGCGCATCCGGCCGCCGATGGTGAACCGGGTGACGGAGACGCGGTGCTCCAGCGGCGGCGTGCCGCGGCGTCCCAGCAGCTCGCGCAGGGCGTCGAGGAGCATGAACAGGTTGCCCTCCACCGGACGCTCGCTGGCCTCGTCCTGATCCACCTGGGGCTCGGCGTCGAAGGTGTCGCGGTCGAGGATGGGGCGGGTGGTGAGCTGGTCCGCGGCCTCGCGGTAGCGCTCGTACTCCAGCAGCTGCTGGATCAGGTCGAGGCGGGGATCGGGGCCCTCGTCCTCCTCGCCCTCGACGGTGGGACGGGGCAGCAGGACCTGGCTCTTGATGTGGCACAGCATGGCGGCCATGGCCAGATAGGCGCCGGCCACCTCGAGGTTCAGCTTCTCCATCAGATCCAGGTACTGCAGGTACTGCTCGGTGACCCGGGAGATGGAGATGTCGCGGACGTCCACCTCCTGGCGGCGGCACAGGTGCAGCAGCAGATCCAGGGGCCCGTCGAAGATGTCGAGGCGTACCCGGTACTCGCCCTCGTGTTCGCCCTCGGGGATCACCAGATGTCCAGGGGGAGCATCGCGTTGAAGATCATCAACACGATGGCGATGGGGACGAAGATGACCAGCTTGAGCGGGGTGAAGAGGATCAGGGCGAACAGGATGATGCTGTACCGGCCCAGCGACATCATCTTCTGCCGCAGGCTGGGCGGCAGGAAGTAGTACAGGATCTTGGAACCGTCGAGGGGCGGGATGGGGAGCAGGTTGAACGCGGCGAGCACCACGTTCCACAGGATGCCGGCGCCGGCCATGCGGTAGATGGCGTAGACCGTGGGGCTCATGTCCGCGCCGAAGGTGTGTCCCAGGCCGAATGCGATGGCGAAGAACACCGGGATCAGCAACAGGTTGCTCACCGGCCCGGCCAGGGCGATCAGCATCATGTCCTTGCTCGACACCCGCGGGTTGACGGGCACGGGCTTGGCCCAGCCGAACATGATGCCGGCGCCGGACAGCATCAGGAACACGGGCAGCAGCACCGTGCCGATGGGGTCGATGTGGGGTATCGGGTTGAGGGTCAGCCGGCCCATGTGCTTGGCCAGGTCGTCGCCGCGCCGCAGCCCCATCCAGGCGTGGGCGTACTCGTGGAAGACCAGTGAGAACAAGAAGACGGGGAACGTCAACAGCAGGTTGGTGATGTTCTCGGGCGAGAGCCAGTCGCTCATGATTGTCCTTCCCGCGCGATCTTGTATACGCGGACTACCACCATTGGGATTTCATCGCCAGCGTCAAGGGGTGATCAGACGTCCTCACCCCGCGGGTGCGCCCTGCGGTGGATGTCGAGGAGACGCTCGCGGGTGACGTGGGTGTAGATCTGGGTCGTCGAGATGTCGGCGTGGCCGAGCAACGCCTGTACGGCGCGCAGGTCGGCCCCGCGCTCGAGGAGGTGGGTGGCGAAGCTGTGGCGCAGCTTGTGGGGGCTCAGGGGCTTGCGGATGCCGGCAGCGCGCGCGTGGGCGCGGATGATCTTCCACAGGGTCTGACGGCGCAGGGGCCGGCCGCTCGGCCCCGGGAAGAGGGCGCGCCCTGCGGCGCCGGGCAGGACCGGGCGGGCGTCGCGGAGATAGGAGCCGAGGGCCTCCATCGCCTTGGAGCCCATGGGGACGAGCCGCTGCCGGCCCCCCTTGCCCTCCACGAGCAGGAACTGGGCGTTCTCCCGCAGATCCCCGAGCTCCAGCGAGCACAGCTCGCTCACGCGGATGCCGGTGGCGTAGAGGATCTCGAGCATGGCGCGGTCGCGGCAGCCGCGCGGCAGCTCTGGATCCGGCGCCTCGAGCAGGGCCTCAACCTCGTCCAGGCTCACGGTCACCGGGAGCTTGGTTCCCCAGCTCGGGGCCTTGAGGGTCTCGGAAGGATCGAGCTGAAGGAACTCGTCCTCCATCAAGAACCCGAAGAAGCCGCGCACGGCGCTGACGTGGCGGGCCACGGAGCGGCTGGACAGGCCGGTGTCGGTCAGGTGGACCAAGAAGGACATCAGGTGGTCGCGGGTGACGTCCTCGACCCCCTGGATCCCGGCGGCCTCCAGGTACGCCGACAGCTTGACCAGGTCCCTGCCGTAGGCGGCGCGGCTGTTGTCGCTGAGCCCCCGCTCGACGCGCAGGTAGTCCAGATAGACGGAGACCAGCTCGTCGAGGGTCAACGGACGCGTTCCCCGGCCCCGAGGGGATCGGGCGGCGGCAGCGTGCCCTGGTCGCGCAGGAAGCCGATGATGCCGTCGGCCATGGCGCCCGCCGCCTCCTGCTGGAAGGCCCGTGTGCGGGCTCGCTGCTCCTCCTCGGGGTTGCTCAGGAAGCACAGCTCCACCAGCACCGCCGGCATCTGGGCGCGCACCAGCACGGCGAACAGGGCGGTCCGGACACCCCGGTCCATGCCCTCGTCGTCGCCGTAGAAGTCGCCGAGGCCCTCGAGGAGCTCGGCGTGGACCCGCCGGGCGAGGGCGCGGCTCTCGGACACGTTCCCTGCGAGGCGGAGATCGGCGACGATGGCCTCGAGGTCCGTGGGCATGTCCTCGTCGTTGAGGTTCTCCCGGTGGGCCAGCCGCTCCGCCGCCTCGTCGGTGGCCGTGTCCAGGTAGTAGGTCTCGATGCCGGACACCGTGGCGTTGGCGGCCCAGTTCATGTGGACGCTGACGAACAGGTCGGCGCTGGCGGCGTTGGCGATCCGCGGCCGGCGCACCAGCGCCAGATCCACGTCCGAGAGGCGGCTCATCTCCACGTCCACCAGCTCGGTGGCGGCCAGGGCGTCGCGCAGGTGCTCGGAGACCGAGAGCACCAGGTCCTTCTCCACGGCGCCGGAGACCCCTACCCCGCCGAGATCCTCACCGCCGTGGCCCGCGTCGATGAACACCAGCGGCCGTGTCCGAGGGACCTCGGCTTCAGTCGCGTCGGCGACGGCCGGGCTGGCAGGAGCGGGCCTATCGGCGCGGCACGCGGCCAGGGCCGAGCCCGCCAGGGCGATCGCCAGCAATGCCCAGCGCGTCATGCTTCGTCGATGCCGGCGAGCTTGCGGAGGCGGTCCACGGCGTTGAGCGCCTCCAGGGGGGTGAGGGTGGCCACGTCCAGGCGCCGCAGCTCGCTGGCCAGCACGCCCTCGCGGTCGCCGAACAGGTCGAGCTGGGCCGACGGCGACGCGCTGGCCCCGGCCCGGCGCGCGAGCTTGGGGCCGCCCACCTCGTCGATGGCGTTGTTCTCGAGGTTGGCCAGGATCTCGCGGGCCCGGCCCAGCACGTCGTCGGGGAGCCCGGCGAGGCGCGCCACGGCGATGCCGTAGCTTCGAGACGAGCCCCCCTCGCGCAGGGCGCGCAGGAACACCACCTCGTCGCCCCACTCGGCCACGGCCACGTTGAGGTTGACCACCCGCGAGCAGGTCTGCGAGAGGCCCACCAGCTCGTGGTAGTGGGTGGCGAACAGGGTGCGGCAGCCCACCCGCTCGTGGATGAACTCGGCCACGGCCCAGGCGATGGCGAGGCCGTCGAAGGTGGAGGTGCCGCGACCGATCTCGTCGAGGAGCACCAGCGAGCGACGGGACGCGTGGCGCAGGATGGCCGCGGCCTCGGTCATCTCGACCATGAAGGTGGACTGGCCGCGGGCGATGTCGTCGCTGGCGCCGACGCGGGTGAAGATGCGGTCGCAGATCCCGATGTGCGCCTCGTCCGCCGCCACGAAGCTGCCCATCTGCGCCATGAGGGTGGACAGGGCCACCTGCCGCATGATGGTGGACTTACCCGCCATGTTCGGGCCGGTGAGGATGACCAGCTGGTTGGCGTGGGTGTCCAGGGTGATGTCGTTGGGCACGAACCGCTCGTCCAGGTTCATCTGCTCGATGACCGGGTGGCGGCTGGCCACGAGCGCGGTGATATCGGACTCGTCCACCGTCGGCCGCGTGTAGCGGTTGCGGGTCGCCACCTCGGCCAGGGAGGCCAGCACGTCGAGGCGGGCCAGGCGCGTGGCCACGGCGACCAGCTCCCCGCCGTGCACGGCGATCTCCTCGCGCAGCAGGCGGAACAGCTCCGTCTCCAGGGTCAGCCGGCGCTCCTCGGCCCCCAGCACCTTGACCTCGAACTCCTTGAGCTCCGGGGTGTAGTAGCGCTCGGCGTTGGCCAGGGTCTGCTTGCGGATGTACTCCTCGGGGACCATGGCCAGGTTGGCCTTGGTGACCTCGATGTAGTAGCCGAAGACCTTGTTGTAGCGGATCTTGAGGCTCGTGATGCCCGTGGCCTCGCGCTGCTTCGCCTCCATCGCGGCGATGGTGTCCTTGCCCCGGGTGGCGAGCTGCACCGTCTCGTCCAGGTCCGCGTCGTAGCCGGGGCGAATCGTGCCGCCGTCCTGGATCCGGGCCGGGGGCGAGTCCACCAGGATCAGGCGGATGCGGTCGCGCACGTGGCGCACCGCGTCGATGGGTTCGAAGAAGGACGACTCGGCCGTGTCGGTGCGATCGAGCAGCGCGTTGATGGCCGGGATCTGCTCCAGGGACTCGGCCAGGGCCACCAGATCCCGCGCGGACGCGGTCCCAGCGGCCAGCTTGCCGTTGAGCCGCTCGATGTCCTGGATCCGCTCGAGCTGTTCGCGCAGCTGCTCTCGGAGGCTGTCCTCGTCGAACAGCACCTGGACCGCGTCCAGGCGCTCGTCGATGAGCCGATCGTCCACCAGCGGTGTGCCGATCCACTGGCGCATCGACCGCGCGCCCATGGCGGTGACCGTGCGGTCGAGCAGGTGGAGCAGCGAGCCCTTGCGGCGGCCGTCCATGCCCGCCTTGTACAGCTCCAGGTTGCGCCGCGTCCGCGGGTCGATCACCAGCGCCGTGGCCAGGTCGTACGGGACGAGGCGGGTCACGTGGGCGGCGCTGTCCACGCGGTTGCTGCGCATGTACTCCAGCAGGGCGCCGCAGGCGCCGATGCCCGGGCCGAGGTCGTCCACGCCGTACGAACCCAGGTCGTGGACGCCCAGGGTGCGCGTCAGCTCCACCTCGCCGGCCTGCCGGTCGAACAGGGCGTCGGGCATGTGGTTGACCAGGATCTGCCGGTACTTCCACGGCTCCGTGAGATCGGCGTCGTCGCGGGCCGAGTCCGGTAGGAGCACCTCGCGGGGATCGAGCCGATCCACCTCGGCGGCCAGCGCCTCGCTGCTCCGCACGTCGGTGGTGCGGAACTCGCCGGTGGAGATGTCGATGTACGCCAGCCCCACCGCATCGCGGTCCCGGCACAGCGCCAGCAGGTAGTTGCCCTCCTCGCGGCTCAGGCTCTCCGGATCGGTGATCAGCCCCGGCGTCACCACCTCGGTGATCGCCCGCTTGACGATCCCCTTGGCCTTGCGGGGGTCCTCCACCTGGTCGCAGATGGCCACCTTGTAGCCCGCGGCGATGAGGCGCCGGATGTAGTTGCGCACGGCGTGGTGGGGCACGCCGCACATGGGGATCGCGTTCTCCTTGTTCTTCTCGCGCGAGGTCAGGGTCAGGTCCAGCTCGCGCGCCGCCGTCACCGCGTCGTCGAAGAACATCTCGTAGAAGTCGCCCATGCGGAACATCAGGATCGCGTCCTGGTGCTCCTCCTTGGCCGCCATGTACTGGCGGATCATGGGCGTGACGGCGCTCTTCTTGGCCACGAACTGCCTCCTGCAGGGATGGGAGCACACCGTATCGAGGGCAGCGGCTCCCTTCAAGGGGAAGATTGGCCAACCCTTGGCATCCCCCGGCCTCCAGGTATAGAACTATCGTCCACCGTCGGACCAGGAGACACCATGACCTACGACCCCAGCGCCCTGTTCAACCCCACCGAAGAGCACAAGATGATCCGCGACATGGTCATGCGGTTCACCCACGAGCAGATCGAGCCGCAGGCTGCCGAGCACGACGAGCACCCCAGCCTCAATCGCGAGCTCTTCCAGGCGGTGGGCGATCTGGGGCTGCTCGGCATCACCGTGCCCGCCGAGGACGGCGGCGCCGGCATGGACGCCCTGGCCGCGACCATCGTCATGCACGAGTTCAGCAAGTCCGACCCCGGCTTCGCCCTGGCCTACCTGGCGCACACGTTGCTGTTCGTGAACAACTTTTACAACTGCTCCAACGCCGAGCAGCGCGCCCGCTACCTCCCCCGTGTCATCTCCGGCGAGTGGATCGCCGGCATGGGCATGACCGAGCCCGAGGCCGGCACCGACGTGCTCGGCATGCGCACCACCGCCGTGCGCGACGGTGACGACTACGTCCTCAACGGACGAAAGACCTTCATCACCAACGGCCCCGAGGGCTTCTGCTTCCTGGTCTACGCCAAGCTCGACGGCCGGCTCACCAGCTTCGTGGTCGACCGCGACTGCCCCGGCTTCGACAACGAGGCCAAGACCCCCAAGTGCGGCATGCGCGGCTCCTCCATGAGCGACCTGGTCTTCGAGGACTGCCGCGTCCCCGCGCGCAACCTCCTCGGCGAGGAGGGCGGCGGCATCACCCACATGATGCGCAACCTCGAGATCGAGCGCCTCGGGCTGTCCGCCCAGAGCCTCGGCATCGCCGACCGATGCGTCGAGATCATGCTCCAGTACGCCGCCGACCGCACCGCCTTCGGCCGCTCCATCAACGAGTTCGGCCAGATCCAGAAGTACATCGCCGAGTCCTACGCCGAGACCGAGGCCGTCCGCACCCTCGTCTACCACGTCGCCCATCAGGTCAGCCCCACCAGCCGCAACCGCATCGGCTCCGACGCCGCCAAGCTCTTCGCCGGCCCCGTCGGCAAACGCGCCGCCGACAACGCCATGCAGGTCCTCGGCGGCGCCGGCTACACCAAGGAGTGGCCCGTGGAGCGGTTGTGGCGTGATGCGAAGCTCCTCGAGATCGGTGGCGGGACGCTCGAGAGCCACCAGAAGAACCTGACCAAGGACCTGACGAAGTTGATGGTGGACTAGCCAGACTTCCCTCCCCTTCCCCTTCCCCTTCCCCTTCCCCTCCCCATTCTCCTTCCCCTGTCCCCGTTGCGTCATCGCGTCGTCGCGCCGTTGCGTGCTTCCCCAAACCGTAGCCACGAACAACCCGACGGGATCGTCCCGGGAGGAAAGGTGGAAGTGGAGGTGGAAGTGGAGGTGGATGTGGACGTGAACGGGGGAAGTGGGGAGCGGGCTGGAGGGCGGTCTACGGCATCGTCACCGACGTCATCTCCTTGACGAACAGCGTCTCCTCGCCGCTGGTGACGTAGTCGTTGTCCCACGTGTACCAGTACCGCACGATGCCGATGTCCTCGACGAGCCAGTAGTCCTGGGAGCCGGCGACGTCGCCGACGATGGTGCCGAGGTCCGTCATGTAGTACTCGACGTGGATGTGCAGCGCGTCGTAGGTGGTGCCGGCGACGGTGATGGTCTCGAGGCCCATGTCG
The DNA here is from genome assembly GCA_964425605.1 of uncultured Rickettsiales bacterium. Taxonomy (GTDB): domain Bacteria; phylum Myxococcota_A; class UBA796; order UBA9615; family CAYRNR01; genus CAYRNR01. The sequence goes on from CAYRNR010000062.1 coordinate 7,533, forward strand.
GTGTAGTCCACCTCCACGGCGAAGTCCTGGGTGATGTAGAGCTCGTAGGTGATGGTTGGGTTGTCGGTCCAGCTGGTGATGATGCCCACCTCGTCGGCGGCGCGGACGACGATGCGGCCGGGGGTCTCGCGCTCGGTGATGGCCATGCCGGAGACGGTGCCGTCGAGGCCGTACTTGTAGACGGCGCCGTCGGCGGGGTCGCACCAGACGTAGTAGTCGAAGTCGACGCCGAAGTCGGTGGCGCCGTGGACGCGGTAGACGTCCTGGCCGTCGAGGGTGGTCTGCTCCTCGATGGTGACGGTCTCTGTGCCGGTGCCGAACATGGGGTAGGTGACGTCGAAGGTCTTGGTGGCGCCGATGGCCTCGACGGGCTCCCAGGGGTTGCAGTAGTTGCCCTCGTCGACGAGGCCGTCGCAGTCGTTGTCGAGGCCGTCGGCGAGCTCGGGGGCGAAGGGGTAGACGGTGGCGTCGGCGTCGTCGCAGTCGCCGCCACACGACGTCCAGCCGTCGGCGTCGGCGTCGAAGCCCTCGTCCACGACCCCGTCGCAGTTGTCGTCCATGTCGTTGCAGACCTCGGCGGCGCCGGGATTCACCGCGGCGTCGGTGTCGTCGCAGTCGCCGTCGCAGGCGGAGACGCCGTCGCCGTCCTCGTCGGCGTCCTCGTCGGTGGTCACGCCGTCGCAGTCGTTGTCGATGCCGTCGCAGAGCTCCGGCGCGCCGGGGTAGACCGTGGCGTCGGCGTCGTCGCAGTCGCCGCCGCAGGTGGTGGAGCCGTCGCCGTCGGCGTCGAAGTCCTCGTCGATCAGGCCGTCGCAGTCGTCGTCGAGGCCGTTGCAGGTCTCGGGGGCGCCCACGTAGATGCTGGCGTCGGTGTCGTCGCAGTCGTCGCTGCAGCTGGTGTGGCCGTCGCCGTCGGTGTCGAAGCCGTCGTCGGCGGTGCCGTCGCAGTCGTTGTCGATGTGATCGCAGATCTCGGTGGCGTCGGGGTTGATGGCGGCGTTGGTGTCGTTGCAGTCGCCGCCGCAATCGGTCCAGCCGTCGAGGTCCATGTCGAAGTCCTCGTCGACGTCGCCGTCGCAGTCGTTGTCGTCGCCGTCGCACTCCTCGAGCTCTCCGGGGTTGATGCCGGGATCGAGGTCGTCGCAGTCGAGGTTGTCGGGATCGTAGACGGTGTCGCACCCCTCGCCGGCCTCGTCGAAGAAGCCGTCGCCGTCCTGGTCGAAGTCCTCGTCGATGTCCTCGTCGCAGTCGTTGTCCACCCCGTCGCAGAGCTCGGGGTTGTCCGGGAAGACGTTGGGGTCCTGATCGTCGCAGTCCTCGCCGCAGGTGGTGGAGCCGTCGCCGTCCGCGTCGTCCCAGTTGAGCTTGGCGTCCTCGTCGTTGCAGTCGAGGACCTCGTCGGCGGGGCAGTCGGTCCCGTCGCGCCAGCCATCGCCGTCCGCGTCCTCGCAGTCCTCGGGCTGCCCGCCCGTGGTGTCGTCGTCGTCGCCAGCCGAGTCGTCGTCACCCTCGTCGGGGCAACCGACCAGCAGGACGCAGGGCAGCAGGACAGTCAGCAACAGGTGCAGGTAGCGCATGGGATCCCTCTCGATGTCAGGAAGTTCGCGCAAATCCTATAGAACGAGCGCTCGGTTGGGCAAGGGCGATGGGAGGCTCGGGTCAGGAGCGCGACAGCACCGCGGCGAAGAAGGCGTCCCAGGGGCCGTCGTGGGGCCAGCTGGCGAACCAGCCCTCGGCGGTCTTCGCCGGGCCCCACGCGTCGGGGACGGGGCTCGCGCTGAACTCGGGATGCCGGTCGAGGAAGACCCTCGCCACGTCCGCCCCCTCCTCGGGCGCGAAGCTGCAGACCGCGTAGACGAGGACACCGCCTGGGCGGACGGCGGCGCTGGCGCCCTCGAGGATCGCGAGCTGGCGGGCCGCGTGTCCGGCGAGGTCCCCTCCCCTCCTCTGCCAGCGGATTTCGGGATGACGCCGCAGCGTGCCGATGGCCGAGCAAGGGGCGTCGACGAGGACGCGATCGAAGGTGCCCGGGGCGCCCCGGATCACGTCGCCCACCGTGGGCGTCACGTTGCGGATCGAGGTCCGTTGGAGCTCGCTGTCCATCAGGGCGAGGCGATCGGACGAGATGTCCATGGCCACGACGCGGCCCTCGGGGCCCACGGCGTCACCCAGGGCGAGGGCCTTGCCTCCTGGCGCGGCGCAGGCGTCGAGGATCGCCTCTCCGGGGCGGGCGCCGACCAGCTGGACCACGGCCTGCGACGCGGCGTCCTGAACGGCGAAGCAGCCCTCGTCCCAGCCCGGGAGCCGCGTGGGATCGCCCGGCTGGACGAGCACGGCGCCGGTCTCCCGGATGTGGTCCGGGGCATCGAGGGCCGTGACTCCAGCGGTGAGGAGCTTGCGCGTGAGGCCCTCGATCCGGGGGCGCAGGGCCAGGGGAGGCTCGCGATTGAAGGCGGCCGCGGCGTACCCGGTCATGCGCTTGAGCAGCCACCGGGGCATGGAGTTGGCGATCCACGGGCTGGGGGGCGGGCCGCAGCGCTCGGGCTCCCCCACCAGGGAACGCAAGGACGCGTTGACCAGCCCCGCGGCGCGCTCGATTCCCGTGGCGCGGACCACCTCCACGGCCTGATGGACCGCGGCCCGGTGCGGGATGCGGTCCATGTGGAGGATCTGGAACGCGGCGCAGCGGAGGGAGGCGCGCACCGCGGGATCGAGATCGCGGGGATGACGCGAGACGTGGGGGGCGAGGTAGTGGTCCAGGAGCAGCCGGTTGCGCTCCACCCCCAGCACGAGGGCCCACGCCAGGCGGCGCTCTGCGCCCTCGATGGACGGACAGTAGTGGTCCAGGGTGGCGTCGATGCGGCCGCCCTCGGCCTCGAGCTCGACCAGGGTCCGGGTGGCTGCGAGGCGTCCGACCGAGGCGGCCGTCATGGGGCGAGGGCCGGGTCGTCCCCGGCGAGGACCTGCTCGATGTACGCCACGTAGCTCTCGACGCCCAGGCGCATCCGCGGCTTGGTGCCGTTGATGTAGAAGGCTGGCACGCCGGTGATGCCCGCGCCGCGGGCCTGACCCTTCTGGGCATCCACCAGCTCGCCGGCGGCGGCGTAGTCCGCGCGGTAGCGGTCCATGTCGAGGCCCACTTCCCGGGCCAGCTTCTCCATGGCCGCCCCCTCCTCGGGGATGTGCTTCTTGAGCTTCTTGCGGACATCGAAGAGGGCCTCGGCCATCTCGTCGAACTTGCCCTGCTGACCGGCGGCCCACGCGGCGCGGCCGGCCTCGTCGGCCTCGGGGTGCATCCGCAGCGGCAGGTTCATCACCACGACCTGCACGTCCTCGGGGTAGGTGGCGCGCAGCTCCTCGACCACGGGCCAGGCCTGCTCGCAGTACGGGCACTGGAAGTCCATCCACCACACGATCTGCACGGGCGCCTCGGCCGGGCCGAGCACGGTCGCGGCCTCGACGTCGAAGGTCTGCCGGACCTGCATGTACAGCCGCTTGCGGGCCTCGGCCTCGTCGCGGCCCGCGGCCAGCAGATCGCGGGCGTAGGCCACCTGGCCCTGCACCCCGGCGGCCTCGTCGGTGGTGAGGGCGTCGGCGAGGGTCATGCCCTCCTGGCGGTGCGCCCGGAAGGGGCTGGGCGAGCTGTTGAGGAGTCGCGTCCAGGTCTCGGGATCCACGTCCCCGAGGTCTTCGGGAGCCCAGCCGGCGTCGCCGAGGAGTTCCTCGGCGCTGCGCTCGCTGGCCCGCAGCAACGGCATCACGAGGGGACGGTCGGCCAGGTCGGCGCGGCCCTGGCCCTTGTCGAATCCCAGCGCAAACCCCTCCTCCTTGCCGTGGGACGCTCCGAGGAAGTAGCCCCCCACTCCCGCGCCGGCCACGGCGGCGACGATCACGATCACGACGAGGATCTTCTTCACGGGTGGTCTTCCTTTGACGGGCGGCGGTGGGCGACGGCCCGGGCCGAAGGGCTCAGAACTCGTACTGGTCCATGTCGTCCACCGGGGCGTCACGCCTCTCGCGGCGGCGACCCCCCAGCTGGATGCGCTGGATGATGGTGTACACGCCCATCACCGCGAGCCCCGCGGCAAAGGAGATGTACATCAGGGCGGGCACGGGCCACTTCGTGCTGCTCTGGAGGCCCCAGAATCCGAGATCGAAGTACAGCGGCGTCAGCTGGCCCTTGTTCTGGATGTAGAACAGCGCGGCCAGGCCCAGGACCAGTACGACGACGACGAGCAGGATGATGCGCTTGGCTTTCCTCATGGGTGCTCCAAAGCGGGCGCCTTCATCCTACCGGGCTTGGGGCCTCGGGGGAAGTCGCAGAGGTGCGCGTGGAACGCGGAGGTGAGAATCGAGGGGTGGGACAGGGGATCGGAGAGGCGGCGTTCTACTCGGTGGTCTCCTCGGTCTTCTCCTCTGCCGCGGGCTCCTCGGTCTTCTCTTCGGTCTTCTCCTCTGCCGCGGGCTCCTCGGTCTTCTCTTCGTGGTCCGACACATCGGCCGCGGGCTCCTCGGCCGCGGGCTCCTCGGGCTCCGCGACCGGAGTCTCCTCGGTCTTCTCCTCTGCCGCGGGCTCCTCGCGGTCCGACGTATCGGGCTTCTCCTCGGGCGCCGGCGCGTCGGCGGCGGCCTCGTCCGAGAGGCTGAACGCGCTGAGCAGCTCGGCACCCTTGATGTCGCCGAGGTGCGCCTGCTGGCTCTCGGCCATCGGGGCCTGGTCGGCCACGTCGCCGGAGTCCACGGAGGCCTTCTCGCTCAGGCCGATCTTGCGCTCGTGGGGGTCGATGCTGAGGATGGTCGCGGCGACCTTCTTGCCGATGGGATAGGCCTCGCGCAGGTCGCCGTCGTCCTGCAGCTCGCTGACGTGGACCAGACCCTCGACGCCGTCCTCGAGCTCGACGAAGATGCCGAAGTCCACCACGTGGACCACCTCGCCGTTGACCATCTGCGACAGGTAGTAGCGCGTGTTGACGCTCTGCCAGGGGTCCTCGGACAGGTGCTTGATGGAGAGGCTGAAGCGCTCCTGGTCGCGGTCGATGTTGAGGACCTTGGCGGTGACCTCGTCGCCCTTCTTGTACTTCTCGGAGGGGTGCTTGATCCGCTGTCCCCAGGACAGGTCGGAGATGTGCACCAGGCCGTCGATGCCCTCCTCGATGCCGACGAAGATGCCGAAGTCGGTGATGTTGCGCACCTTGCCGGTGATGACGGTGCCGATGGGGTACTTGGTCTCGACCAGGTCCCAGGGGTTGGTCTCGAGCTGCTTCATACCCAGGGAGATGCGCTTGTTCTCGGTGTCCAGGTCCAGGACCACGGCCTCGACGTCGTCGCCGATGCTCAGCAGCTTGGACGGGTGCTTGATGCGCTTGTTCCAGGTCATCTCGGAGATGTGGACCAGACCCTCGATGCCGTCCTCCAGCTCCACGAAGGCGCCGTAGTCGGGCAGCGACACCACCTTGCCGTTCACCACGGCGCCGATGGGGTACTTCTGCGGGGCGGTGACCCAGGGATCTTCGCGAATCTGCTTGTATCCGAGGGAGACCCGCTGGTTCTCGGGGTCGAACTTGAGGATGCGGACCTGGATCTCGTCACCCACGTGGAACAGCTCGGACGGGTGGTTGATCCGGCCCCAGCTCATGTCGGTGATGTGCAGCAGGCCGTCGATGCCGCCCAGGTCGATGAAGGCGCCGTAGTCGGTGATGTTCTTGACCGTACCGTCGATGATGGCGCCGACCTCGATCTTCTCGAGGGTCTCCTTGCGCCGCTCCTCGCGCTCCTGCTCGAGCAGGACACGACGGGACAGCACGATGTTGCCGCGCTTCTTGTTGAACTTGATGATCTTGAAGCTGGCGCGGCTGCCGATGAGCTTGTCCAGGTTCTTGACCGGCCGCAGGTCCACCTGGGAACCCGGCAGGAACGCACGGACGCCGATGTCCACGGCCAGGCCGCCCTTGACGCGGGCGATGATGGTGCCCTCGACCACCTCGTCCTTCTCCACGGCATCGGAGATCTCGTCCCAGGCCTTCATCATGTCGGCCCGCTCCTTGGACAGGACCAGGGAGCCGTCGTCGTCTTCGAGACGATCGAGGTACACATCGACGACGTCCCCGGCCTTGACGGTGATGTTGCCGTCCTGGTCCTTGAACTCGTGGATGCGGATCACACCTTCGGACTTGTAGCTGACGTCGATCACGACCGTTTCGGGGTTGACGGCGATCACGCGACCGCGGATGACGCTGTGTTCCTTGATGGGCTTCTCGTCCAGCAGGCGGCTGAACTCCTCCAGGAACTTGTCCTGGTCGGCTGCATCGAGGGGTGCGTCCAAGTCGAAGGTGGAGGGGGTGGGATCGAGGGTGTCTTGGTTTTCGTTGCTCATGTGTTATTTGGGGGTTGTTGCGTATGTACGCGGGGGAACTGGTTTTTTGTTGTCGGCGAGGAGTCGAGGAAACTTATTTTCCCTCGCCCCGCCAGGGTCTGGCGACCCCGTCTGCTCTAGTCCGTTCCGAGGGGCTCGAAACGGCAACGGGTCTGCGAAGCGCGGCTTTTATACAGACCGGGCCGAGCAATGTCAAAGAAGCTGTCTTGAAGAATCACGCGCGAGGGCGACGATCTCGTCGATGACCTGCTCGGTGTCCAGGTGGGTGGTGTCCAGCAGCGTGGCGCCGTCGGCGCAGCGCAGGGGGGAGTCCTCGCGCGTGCTGTCCTGGTGATCGCGGGCGCGCAGGTCGGCGACCACCTCGTCGAGATCGGCGGGGATTCCGCGCGCGCGCAGGTCGGCCACGCGACGCGCGCCCCGGACCGTGGGATCGGCGTCGAGGTACACCTTCACCTCGGCGTCGGGCATCACCACGGTGGCGATGTCCCGACCCTCCATCACCACGCCCCCTTCGGCGGCCAGCCCCTGCTGCAGCGCCACCAGGGCCCTGCGCACGGCGGGGAACCGGCTGACGGAGGAGGCGTCCATGGAGACATGGGGCTCCCGGATGGCCACCGAGAGGTCCTCCCCGTCCACCACCGTCCGCTGCTCCCCCTCACCGGCGACGAAGCGGAACCGCAGCGAGCCCGCCAGGGCGGCCAGGGCCGCCTCGTCCTCCAGGTCCACGTCGCGGCGCCGGGCGACCACGGCCACGGCGCGGTACATGGCGCCGGTGTCCACGTACTGGAACCCCAGCCGCGCCGCCAGCGCCCGCGCGGTGGTGGACTTGCCCACGCCGGCGGGGCCGTCGATGGCCACGCGCGCCGGGCGGGGATCGGTGGGGGTCACGGTCACGCCTCCCCCGCCACGTCCTCGAAGACGCCGATGCGTCGCAGCTTGCGGTACCGGTCCTCGCGCAGCTCGTCCGTGCTCATCGCCGACAGCTCACCCAGGTGCTTGCGCAGCGCCACCTGGAGCGCGGAGGTGACCACGCCCGGGCGCCGGTGCGCGCCGGTGGAGGGCTCGGGGATCACCTCGTCCGCCACCTGGATCTCCAGGCAGCTGGGGGCCGAGTAGCGCAGCGCCTCGGCCGCCCTGGGCGCCTCCTTGCGGCTGCGCCAGAGGATGGACGCGCAGGCCTCGGGGGAGATCACCGAGAACATGGCGTGCTCCAGCATCAGGATGCGGTTGGCCACGGCCATGCCCAGGGCCCCGCCGGAGCCCCCCTCGCCGATGACCACCGTCACCACGGGCACCCGCAGCTCGCTCATGGCCATGAGGTTGCTGGCGATGGCCTCGGCCTGTCCCCGCTGCTCGGCGCCGATGCCGGGGTAGGCGCCCGGGGTATCGATGAACGTGACGATGGGGTGCCCCATGCGCTCGGCCAGCCGCATCAACCGCAGGCCCTTGCGGAACCCCTCGGGCTTGGGCATCCCGAAGTTGCGGGCCTTCATCTCCTTGGCCGTGCGCCCCTTCTGCTGGCCCACGACCATGATGGGCTCACCGTCCAGCCTCGCCAGCCCGGCGACGATGGAGGGATCGTCCATGAAGCAGCGATCGCCATGCAGCTCCATGAAGTCGGTGAACATGGCGTCGATGTAGTCCTGGGCGTAGGGACGCTCGGGGTGGCGACAGATCATGGTGCGCTGGTAGGCGGACAGCCCGGCGATGAACACGTCGAGGTGGTAGTCCACCTCCCGTCTGAGCTGGTGCACCGCGTCCGAGGGCTCTCCCCTCCCCTCCAGGCGCGCGACCTGCTCCTCGAGCTGGGCGATGTGTCGTTCGAACGGCAACAAGATGGTCATGGACTGCTCGTCGTTGGGGGTTCAATCACCCGTCGGGCTCTCCTCCAGGAAAGCTCGTATCCGGCGCAACAAGGTGTCCTCGAGACCTTCCCGCGGGTCGTGCCAGTGGATTCCCGGCTCCTTGCGCAGCCAGGTCATCTGGCGCTTGGAGAAGCGCCGCGTGTCCCGCTGGATCCTCCGGACCGCCTCCTCGCGTCCCTGCTCACCGCGGACCAGCTGTACCACGTCGCGGTACCCGATGGCCTGCAGCGGCTTGAGGTCCGGATCATAGCCCCGCTCCAGCAGGGACTCCACCTCCTCGATCCAGCCCTCGTCGAACATCTGGAGCACCCGCCGGTCGATGCGTTCGTAGAGCAGCTCCCGCGGCAACCTCAACGCGATCTGGAACGCCGGGAAGCCGTTGCCGGGGAAGGCGTGGGTCTCCTGGACCCGCGTCAGGGGCTGGCCCGTCGCGAGCACCACCTCCAGGGCGCGCTCGATGCGGATGCGGTCGTTGGGGTGGATCCGGGATGCCGCGTCAGGGTCCAGCGTCGCCAGCTCGGCGTGGAGCGCCGGCCACCCCTCCGCGATCGCGCGTTCGGCGAGGCGGCGGCGGATGGCCTCGTCGCCCGGGGGGGCCGGGCACAGGCCGTGGAGCAGCGCCCGGACGTACAGGGTCGTCCCGCCCACGATGATGGGTACCTTGCTGCGGCCGGCGATCTCCCGGATCGCGGCGGACGCGTCCCGCTCGTAGTCCGCGGCCGTGTAGGGGGCGTCGGGGTCCACCACGTCGATGAGGTGGTGGGGGGCGGCGGCGCGCTCCTCGGCCGTGGGCTTGGCGCTGCCCACGTCCAGCTCCCGGTAGAGCTGCACCGAGTCGGCGCTGACGATCTCGCCGTCGAGCTCGCGGGCGAGGTGGAGCCCCACCGTGGTCTTTCCCGACGCGGTGGGACCGACCACCGCGACCACTCTCACGTCCGGTCGAACCATTTTTCCACGTCGCGCAGGGAGAAGCGGGTGATCAGGGGGCGACCGTGGGGACAGGTGTACGGATGGTCCGCCTGGTCCAGCTGGGTCAACAGGGAGCGTACCTCCTCGAGGGAGAGGCGCTGGTGGGCTCTCACCGAGCCGTGGCACGCGGCCAGGGCGGCGATGGTGTGCCGGAGGTCCTCGATGGCCGTGCTGCGGCGGGCGCTCATGAGCTCCTGGGCCACGTCGGTGACCAGGGTGCGGACCGCGCCGGCAGACAGGTTGGGCGGCAGGGCGGACACGGCGATGGAGCCACCGCCGAAGTCCGACAGCTCGATGCCGAGCCCGGCGAGCATCTCCGCACGGTCCAGCAGCACCGCGGATTGGCCGCGGGGCAGGTCCAGGACCTCCGGGACCAGCAGCGCCTGCGACGAGAACCCCCGCTGCTGGGCGTGGAGGATGCGCTCGTAGTTGATCCGCTCGTGGGCTGCGTGCTGGTCCACCACCGCCAGGTCGTGGCCGGACTGCAGCAACAGGTACGTGCCCTCGTACTGGCCCAGGTAGACCATGTCCGAGTAGCGCACCGAGGTCTCGGCGGGCGGTGGGGACACGCCATCGCCGGGGTCCTCTGCGACCGCGGCCTCGCCGGGCGCGTCCGCAACGCCGTCGAACAGGGAGTCGCGCACTGCCGACCAGCTGGGTGTGCCCCTGCCCGTGTGGGACACAGGCTCCAGATCGGGTAGCTGCATCGGCGTGCCCGCGATGGCCGCGACGGCGGAGCCCGCTGGGGGAGGTGGCGCCGCTGACCGGGTGCGCCGCAGGCTGTCGGACAGCGTCTCCACCACGAAGCGGTGCACGTGGTTGCCGCGCACGAACCTCACCTCGGACTTGGTGGGGTGGACGTTGTGGTCCACCTCCTCGGTGGGCAGCTGCAGGAACAGCACCACCAGCGGGAAGCGCCCCCGGGGGACCATGCCGCGGTAGGCCTCGGACACGGCGCTGAGCAGCAGCCGGTCGCGCACGGGCCGTCCGTTGACGAAGAGGTAGGTGGCGTTGCGCGTGGAGCGGTTCAGCGACGGCGTGCCGGCCAGGCCCTGCAGGGCCATGCCCCCGGACTCCGCCTGGACCGCGAGCAACCGGTCGCGGACGTCGCGGCCGAGCAGGTCCGCGGCGCGGCGGCCGAGATCATCGGTGGCCGGCGCCTGGATGACCCGCGTCGGGCCCTTGGCCGACGCGCGGAACAGATCGAACCGTACGTGGGGGTTGGCCAGGGCGAGGCGCACCACCGCCTCGGTGGCGTGGCCCAGCTCCGTGCGCTCGGTCTTGAGGAACCTCAGCCGCACCGGCGTGTTGAAGAACAGTCTCCGCACGAGGATCTCGGTGCCGGCGACCGGCGGCGCGTCGCGGACCGTCTTGAGGACGCCGCCGTCGATGAGCACCTGGGTGCCCACGTCCTCCCCGCGCACGGCGGTCTTGATCTCCATCCGGCTCACCTGGGCGATGGAGGGCAGGGCCTCGCCGCGGAATCCCAGGGTGTGGATGGCGAACAGGTCCTCGGGCTGGCGGATCTTGCTCGTGGCGTGGCGCTCGATGGCCAGCAGCACGTCGTCGCGCGTCATGCCCCGGCCGTCGTCCCGCACCGCCACGAGGCTCTTGCCACCCCCGCGCAGGTCCACCCGGATCTCCGACGCCCCGGCGTCCACGGCGTTCTCCACCAGCTCCTTGACCACCGACGCCGGTCGCTCCACCACCTCGCCCGCGGCGATCTTGTTGACCAGCGAATCGGGTAGCACCCGCACGCGGCGGTCCGGGGTGTCGGGCGGGCTCGCCATGGGGACCTCCTGGAGGGGAGCCATTATAGCGGGCGGCGGGGTCCACCGACGGCGTTGCGGTCCCGCAATATCCCTGCTAGGTTTGAGTCGTCGAGGAGAACACGCAACGTAGCGGAAAGACTCGGAGATCCGGACGACCGATGATCACCCTCAAGCGGCTCTCATCCCTCGCTGTCCTCCTGACCATCCTCTCGTTGTCCCTCACGGCCACAGCCCAGGAGTACCGACGCATCACGCTCCCGGCCGGGTACACCTTCGTCGGTGAGGTCGTCGGAACGACCAGCAACGGGATGCAGATGCTCATCCCCTCGGGGGAGCTGGACATCCCCTTCGACCTGGCTCCCGAGATCGCGCCCGCGACGGCGGCGGAGATGGAGCAGCAGCCACCCCTGTGGGTGGTGGTGGTGGACACGCGGTCCCCCCCCGACCTCTCCGACCGGGCCGAGGAGATCAACACCGCGCTGATGCAGCGACTGCGCGCCATCCCGCACACGCGGGTCGCCGGCGTGGAGAGCCTGCCTGCGGACCCCCGCGAGGAGCTCGGCGGGTGCGGTCAGAGCGTGGGCTGCATGCTCAAGGCGCTCGAGGGGATCGGGGTCTACCACGCGGTCGTGAGCTTCGTGGAGCACGACGCGGCGGGGGACAAGCTGCGGCTCATCTCCCTCGACGTCATCCAGCAGACCGAGCGCGCTCGATCGGAGATGGTCTTCGAGCGGGACCTCGACAACTACCACAACGCGATCCTGCGCGAGGGGTACCACCTGCTGGGCCTGAAGCCCCACGAGGAGATCCCCGACGACGAGCCCATCGGCCCGGCCGTGCTGGCCACGGCCGGTGGAGGCCGCCCCTCGGACCAGGGCGCCGACAGCGGCGACGACACCCCGGACGGCGCGAACCTCATCGCCGCGGGCGGCAACGTCGGCGACGCCAACGCCGGAGATGTCCGCGCCGGCGATCCCGTGCGCGTCACCACCACGCCCGTGCGCATCCAGCTCAGCGACATCGAGCGCCGTCACAAGGTGGCCGTGGGCCTCGCCTTCGTGCCCTTCCCCGGTCTCGGCGTCGCCCACATGCGCGATCCCGGGGGCTTCGCGTTCAACATGGCGGCGGACGTGGGCGCCGGCGCGGGGCTGGTCTACCTGTTCGGCGCGATCTCACCCTCGGCCCTGGGCTTCTACCTGCCGGCCATCGGGGCCACCTACGCCGCGGGCGTGCTCATCAACCAGATCTGCGTCGCGGCCAGCTTCAGCCGCCTCAAGCGCGGCCTGTCGGCCGGTGTCTCCACCCGCCCGCGCGTGGCACCGCTGATCGCGCCGGCATCCGCCGACGGCGGGGTGGTGGTGGGGTTCGGTCTGTCGGGGTTCTGACCGGGCCGCGCACGGCCGGGGTCGCGCACTACCGGCGAGCCTACTCCATCGAGATCACCCGGCGACGGTTCTCGCCGGGCTGCAGGTCACTCAGATCGATGGTCTCTTCCTTGGTGGGGAAGCCCGCGAGCTCCACGCGCAAGGTGTGGACACCTGGGGTGATGTCGAGGGTGACCGGGGTCTTGCCGCGGGCTGCGCCGTCCACGAACAGCGTCGCTCCGGGCTGGGGGTTGGTGAACACGGTGAGCTTGCCCGCTGCGGGCGCCGCGGTCTTCTCCAGGGTGAAGTCCACGAAGACGGTGCCGGACTGGACGCTGACAGGCCGCTCTTGGCCGACGTGGCCGTCCTTCTCGACGCGCACGTTGTGGTGGCCGTAGGGCACGTCCACGGTCAGCGGCGTGGTCCCCTTGCGCGTCCCGTCCACGAAGAAGGTGGCCCCCACCGGGGTGGAGGAGACGGTCATCTTGCCGCTCTGCGCGGCGTTGGCGGCCGCAGCCCAGGGGTTGGACGGATCCGCGGGCTGATCGGTGGTCGGGTTGTTCGCCGCGACCAGCCAGGGGTTGTCGCCCGTCGCGGGGGGCGCGGGCGTCGGGGGCTCGGGGGTCACCGGCTCGGGGGTCACCGGCTCGGGCGTGGGCGGCTCGGGAGTCGCGGGTTCGGTCGGCGGCTCCTCTGTCGGGGACTCCTCCGGCGGCGTCGGTTCTTCCACGCCCCCGGTGACGTCCTCGTCCATGCCCTCGCGGTCCGACGTATCGGTGGCGTCCTCGTCCATCCCCTCCGTGGCGTCCTCGTCCACCATCCCGTCGCCGGGGGTGGGCGTGTCACGATCGATGGGCGGTGGGGCCGTGGGCCGCTCCTCGGGGGTCTCGTCCACGGTGAGGGTAGGTTGGCCGGTGTCCTCGATGCCGCCGCGGTTGCCCCGCGTGAACAGCGAGTAGCCCAGGAACGCGAGGGCAGCCGCGGCCGTCACGCCGATGGCCACCCACCAGATGATCCCCTTCTTGCGGGCCGTGTCGGGGGTGTGGATGGACTCGTAGAGGGGGTCCGTGTACTCGGGCGCAGGGGCCTCGGCCGCAGGGCCGGCGGGATCCTCCACGTCGTCCAGCCACGCCGTGCCGGAATCGGCCGGCTCGTCTGCCTCGGAGGTGTCCCCGTCGGTGGACGGCGGCGCCGCGAGGGGCGGCTCCTCCGGCTCACTCTCCGGCGGCTCGTCGAGGGGCTCCTCAGGGGGTGCCGGTGGCAGCTCATCGTCCTGGGTGTCCTCTACCGTGTCCGCCGGGACGTCGTCGTCGTCGTCGGACAGCTCCGGGGCCTGGGCCTCGAGGGTCTCTGGCTGGCGCGCTGGGAACTCGCCGCTGACCATCGCCAGGACGTCCGGGGTGTCCGCGGCGGCGGGCATGGCAAAGGGATCGGGCGCCTCGATGCTGTCCTCGTCGTCCAGGGGCGACGTCAGCCCGCCCGGGACCACCTTGATGCCGCTGTCGTCGTCGGGGTCGTCCGGGGGGAGGTCCTCTGGGGAGCCCTCGGCGCCGTCCTCGGAGATGCCGAGATCCGAGACCTCGATCTCGCCGGTGAGGGCGATGGCGTCCGGCGGCATGAACTCCACGCTGTCGTGGACCGAGAACTCCTCGTCACCGCTCCCTGCCGCGCCATCGTCGTCGCCGCCGACCTCGTCGAGCGGACTCCCGTCCTTGAAACAGAACTCGATGTCGTCTTCGTACGTGGCCTGGCAGAGAGGACAGATACGCATCGTCTACCCCAAGGTGTCGGCGCCGAGCCGACCTCCGGGTCCAGTGTTGTCCCGATGCCACCCCGAACCCTGCCGCATCCGGCGGACCTCACGCACGAGGGCTTCCATGACCTCGCTGGCCGATCCCTGAACGTACAAGCACGACAGATCTCGGCAGAGGCTCGTGGGCTCCAGGTCCACCACGACAACGGGTACCCCCCGGCGGTGGACCTGATGGGGGAGCGCCGCGGCTGGGTATACCTCAGCTGAGGTCCCGATCACCAGCATCGCGTCACACATCGCGGCGTCTTGTCCCGAGTTCATCGCCGCGTCGGTGGGGATGTCCTCCCCGAACAGCACCACGGCGGGCTTGAGAGGGAGCCCGCAGCCGCAGCGCGGGGGGACACCCTCGAGGGCCTTCTTCTTCGGATAGCGGGACCCGCATTCCACGCAGTGCAGTTCGGCGTGGGTGCCGTGGAACTCGTGGACCGTGCGGCTCCCCGCCGCCTGGTGCAGGCCATCGATGTTCTGGGTGATCACCGACCGCAGGATGCCCTCGCGCTCGAGCTCGGCCAGCGCCACGTGGGCGGCGTTGGGCCGGGCGGCGGCGATGATCTCCTCCACGGCGAGGAACATCTCCCAGGACTTCTTCGGCTGCTGTTCGAAGGTCTCGATCCGGGCGTAGACCATCGGATCGAAGCGCTCCCACAGCCCACCCGGGCTGCGGAAATCGGGGATGCCGCTCTCCACGGAGATCCCTGCGCCGGTCAGGGCCACGGCCCGGGTGCAGTCCGCCAGGATGGTGGCTGCCGCGTGCAGTGACTCCGTGTCCAAGACGCCTCCCACTTCTCCTCAGTACAGCTGCCCAAAGCTACCATAGAACCGACGCGCGTGCAGCGGGAACGGGGACCGCCAATGCAGGGGCGATCCCCTCCCTCCAGGAGCCTCAGCCCCGCAGCAGATGCCGCGAGATGACGATCCGCTGGACCTGGTTCGTGCCCTCGACGATCTGCATCACCTTGGCGTCGCGCATCATCCTCTCGACGGGGTACTCCCGCGTGTACCCGTACCCGCCCAGCACCTGCACCGCGTCCGTGGTCACCTTCATCGCGGTGTCCGTGGCCTTGCACTTGGCCATGGCGGCGATGGGGCTGTAGGCCTCGCCACGGTCGCGCAACCCGGCGGCCTGCATGACCAGCAGGCGGGACGACTCGATGTCGATGGCCATGTCCGCGAGGATGAAGCCCACCCCCTGGTGCTCGCCGATGGTCTTGCCGAAGGCCTCGCGCTCGTTGGCGTACCCCACCGCGGCGTCCAGCGCGGCCTGGGCCAGCCCCACCGAGGTGGCGCCGATGGTGATCCGTCCCGAGTCCAGCGCCTGCATGGCCACGACGAATCCGTGGCCCTCGCCGCCGATCAGGTTGCCCACCGGCACCCGCACGTTGTCCAGGTTGATGATGCAGGTGTGGGAGGCGCGCAGGCCCATCTTGTCCTCGGGCTTGCCGAAGGAGACGCCTTCGTAGCCCGACTCGACCAGGAATGCGCTGACGCCGCGGGCGCCGCTGGCCCCGGTGCGCGCCATGACCACGAACAGGTCGCCGTCGTGGCCCTGGGTGGCCCAGGCCTTGGACCCGTTGAGCACGTAGCTGTCCCCGTCGAGGACCGCGGTCGCCTTGAGCGCGGCGGCGTCGCTGCCGCAGCCGGGCTCGCTGAGGGAGAACCCGCCCAGGATCTCAGCGGCGGCGAGGCGCGGGAGATACCGCTGCTTCTGATCGTCGGTGCCGAACTGGGCCAGGATGATCTGCGGCAGCCCGTTGACGGCGACGGTGACGGCGTAGGCCGGGCTGACCTTCGCGATCTCCTCGAGCAAGATGGCGTACTCCACGTAGCCCAGGCCCAGGCCGCCGTACTCCTCGGGGGTGGGCACGGCCGTGAACCCGAGCTCGCCCATCTCGTGGAACAGCTCCTTGCGGAACGTCCCGTGGACGTCGTCTTCGGCCACGGTGGGCTGGATCCGGTCCTGGGCGAAGCGTCGCACGCTCTCCCGCAGGGCTTGCTGGGTCTCGTCGAGGATGAAGGCCATGATCGCTCCCGGGTTTGGACCGCCGCGGTTCGCCCGCGGTCCGAGCATCATACTCCCCGACGGAGCGCGGGCAAGCCCGCGCCCTCGCGCGCGATCCTTGAGAGGTCCCACCTCTTGGTCTACGATGCACCGAGCACGAAACGGCTTGCTGGAGACCCCCATGCGCCCATTGCCCCTGTTGTTCGCCCTCGCCCTGGCCGCCTCCCCTCCACTCGTGGCGGGCGCGGACATCGGCCCTGGTGAGACCGTGGTGGACGGCATCCTCCTCGACATGACCCCCGCGGGCCTGAACTTCCTCGAGGCCCAGGTCCCGTACATGGTCCCCGACGAGCTGCCCATGGACGACGTCAACACGTCGTCGAGCTTCGGCTGGTGCGACCTGGACATCGCCGTGACCGGGATGAACGTCTACCTGGAGCTCAACAGCGTGGACATCGTGCCCCAGACGGGCACGCTGAGCATCAACGTCAACATCAACGTCTGGGTCAACACCCAGGGCAGCCCCTTCAACCTCGACCTGGACGTCGACGGGTTCCTGTGCGACATCGCCTCCACCAACTGCAACATGTGGGTCGAGCCGATCAACATCTCGGCCACCCTGCTGGTGAGCATGGCGATCATCGATCCGGGCAACGGCGACCCGCCATACCTCGACGCCACCGTGCCGCCGCCGTCCCACAACCTCGACTCGGCGCTCACCTCGGACCGGATCCAGCTGGAGGACTGTGGCCTGGCCACCATCAACGACATCCTCGGCTACGTCGGCATCGACCTCGTGGACCTGATCCTCGACTACGCGGCCGAGGACCTGTACGCCTTCCTCGAGGAGGATCTGCCCGAGGAGATCGAGACCGCCATCGAGGAGGGCTTCGCCGAGGTCTCCTACCAGGACACGGTGGACATCCTGGACGTGCCGCTGGACGTCAGCGTGGTGCCCCACGACATCGACATCCAGCCCGGCGGAATCCGGCTTCTGTTCAACTCCACCTTCGACGCGCCCCAGGCGCGGTGCGTGGCCCAGTACGATCCCGGCGCCAGCCCGTTCACCGACAACCCGGCGCCCACGCTGGACGCCGCCGCGACCCACCACGCCGCCGCGTTCCTTTCCGACGACTCCATCGCGTCGGCCCTGTACGCGGTCTGGCACGGCGGTGTGCTGTGCTACGACGTGGACCCGGCCGAGCTGGGCTTCCCCCTGGACACCTCCTTCCTCGCCCTGATGGTGGACGAGGAGGACCGCCACCTCCTCGAGCGGGTGTGGCTCGAGCAGTCCGCGCCCATCTCCATCCGCACGTTGCCCAAGAACCCGCCCGAGGTGCTGTACAACGGGACCCACGACATGGACCCGGTCATCGAGGATCTGGGGCTGGAGTTCTACGTGGAGGTCCAGGACCGCAAGGCCCACGTGGTGACCATCGACGCCGACGTCAACGTGGGCGTCGACCTGGTGGCCCCCGGCGACGGCTCCATCGGCGTCGAGGTGGAGGTGGACACCGAGAACCTCTCGCCCACGGTGAGCTACAACGAGATGGCCGCGGACCTGAACTCCCAGATCGAGGCCAACTTCAGCGACATCATGTCGGGCCTGCTCGACACCATCCTCGACTCCTTCCTCAACCCCGACGACCTGGTGTTCGGACCCATGCTGTTCGGCGGCATGGGCCTGTCCCAGCTGGACGTGTCCGCCGCGGGCAACGCCGGCGACTACCTCGGCATCTACCCGACCCTGGACATCATCGATCCCGCGGGCGTGGGCGACCTCGGTTGTGGCG
This sequence comes from uncultured Rickettsiales bacterium, assembly GCA_964425605.1. GTDB lineage: Bacteria > Myxococcota_A > UBA796 > UBA9615 > CAYRNR01 > CAYRNR01. The sequence continues at coordinate 25,481 of CAYRNR010000062.1, forward strand.
GCGAGGGGGGCGAAGGGGGCTGCAGCGGCGGCTGTGACGAGAGCTGCAGCTCGTCGTGCGACGTGGTCAACACGCGCTCGGTCCGGGCCCTGTGGACGGGGAATCTGTCACTGCTGGGGATGTGCCTCGCGGCGCTGTGGTGGCAGCGGCGGCGGTGAGGACTCCTACCATCGACCGGTGAACAGGAGGCCGCCTCCCGTTCCCGACGCCCACGGTACGACGACGGCGCCGCTGCGGTGACGCCTCGAAGCTCGCCCATCGGCCAGAACTCCGTGCTGTGCGCGATCCATGGCCGCCTCGCTGTTGAGCATGGCGACCGAGGCCGTGCTGCAGAGCATCGACAGGCACGCCAGCGCTGAGCCGATGGCGGGTGCAGGGCCCCCGTACACGACACTCTGGGCCACCTCGGCGACGCTGACCACGACCGAGGCGACGAACAGGACGATGCCACCTGCGAAGAGTTCCCATGCATGCAAGATGCGGGGAAACGAGGGGCCGTCGCCCCGCAGCCGCCTCACGATTCGACCGGCGTCTGCCGCTGCGACGGCGGCGGTGATGAAGAACGTGATCCCGGTGAGGGCGAAGGCTGGTGCGAGGTCGCCACGGGACGAGAGCAGCATGGCGAGCGTGGCCGAGCCACACGCGAGGCCCGTCCCCATGGCCACCCAACCGTAGGTGCTCAGCTGTAACGAGCGCTGGAGGATGGCTTCGTGGGAGGTTTCGTTCGCGTGGGCCGGGGTCACAGGCGCTGTGGCGATGACTGCGACCAGCAGTCCTGCGGCGACGAGACGAGAGATGGAGTCGTGCAAGAGTCGATTCCCACCCCTGCGTGCCGTCGAGCATTCTAGCACGGGAAGCATACCTACCACCGCCCTTGACGCCGCCTGCGCGCCATGGCCTTCGGTGGATAGGCGACGGGGGGAGGGAAGGCGGATTCAGGCTCTGGATGGATGGAAGGGGGTTGGGGAAGTAGGGAGACTCCCCCAGACTTGCCAAGACGATCCGCTATCCGGATCGGTTGAGGGAATCTACCCCCAAGACTCCTCGCATCGATCCTCGATACGGAGGTTTTCGAGGAGTCTGCGGTGGAGGGCGGGTGCCAACTTCCGGTCGAGATGCCACTCATCTCCGCCGCAAGTTGACGTGGGTGCCAACTTCCGGTCGAGATGCCACTCATCTCCGCCGCAAGTTGACGTGGGTGCCCCTCAAGCCCCTCCAGCCCCCCAAGCCCCTTCTTTCTCCCCCCAGCCCCTCCAGCCCCCAACCCCAACCTTCCATCCACCAGAGCCTGAACCGCCTTCCCTCCCCCGTCGCCTGCAATCCACACGCCCCGGAGCGCAGACCGGGTCAAGGGTCGCCGCGCAGCGGCGACGAGCGAAGCGAGCCCGCCCTTGACGCGGTCGAGCACCGGGGCACACTTCGTCAGCGACGGGCGGTTACCAAACAGACCCGAAACAACCGCAATACCGACTAGTTATCCAGCACTACCTCAACCACCTCATCCGGCCTTCCGAGCTCCAAAAGATCCCCCGTCACCGCATCGAACACGGCGATCGCCGACCGACCCCGCCCCACCCCCGAACGCCTCTGCAACACCACCGAGACCAGGACCTCCAGCTCGCCGTCGCCGTCCAGATCGGCGGTGGCCAGGCCGGTGGCGAAGCGCCCCATCAGGAGGGACTCGGCCGCTGGGGCGAGCCCGCGGCCCTCGGGGACCAAACGGGTGAAGGTGGCGCCGCGGAAGACGCGGACGCGCTCCAGGACCTGGACCTTGGGGGCGTCGGACGTCACCACGAGGACCTCGTCGGTGCCGTCGCCGTCCACGTCCTGCACCACCGGCAGGGTCGGGTACTCGTCAATCTCGGAGCGGCTCTCGCCCAGCAGGTTGTCGCGATCGCGTTCGCGGTTCAGCGGGCGAGTCATGCGCAGCTCTTCGCCCCGCCACACCGCGGTGCCCGACTGGCGGCGCTCGAGGGTGCCGTCTTCGGCCCACGCGTACAGGGCGGTCTCCCCTTCGGCCGGAGCGAAGAAGAAGTCCAGGACGTCCACCAGGGCGCCCATGGCCTCGCGGCGCACGAGGTCACCGCCCTCGAGCTCGTGACGGAACACGGGACCGGTGAACGGGCCCGTGGTGCCGGCGCGCTGGCCGTAGACGATATCGCGGCCGTCGCGCCGGACGATGCGGAGGAGCTCGGGGAAGGGACCGGCGACGCGCGCGAGCTGGTCCCCCTGCCAGGTGAGGACGAGGCTGACGAGCCCTGGCCGGAAGCCCCACAGGATCACCTCGTCGCCGCCGTCGCCGTCGAGATCGCCGGCGGTCATGCCGTACCACTCCACCCCCGGGGCGGTGGCGCCGAGGGACTCCATCGTCCAGCCGTCGTCCCCGAGCGTCGCGAGCTGTGGCCCGCGGGGATCGAGCACGATCACCGCGGGCGCTGCGGCTCCGGGGGCCGCCACGACGGCCACGGCGCGGAACTCCCCGGCGTGTTCGTCCAGCAGCGGTCCAGGGCTCCGCCCGGCGCCCTTGCGGGCCGAACAGCCGCACAGGAGCCCGGCCACCGCGATCACGGCGAGGCAAGCTTGGGACCAGCGGTTCATGGCGTGACTCCGTTCAGTGCCCGAAGGTGGTCGAGGTGACGACGGCGTCGAAGGCTCGCTTGGCCGCCTCGAACTCGTCGTCGGGGATCCACCCCTCCACGACGACGCTGCGATTGCCGTCCTGGAGTAGAACCCCCATCAGCCGCGATCCGTCCGCCTCGTGGTAGGACCAGACGGCGACGGTCCGGCCGGGCTGGCCCTCCAGGTAGGGGCCGCGGTCGAAGAAGACCTCTGCGCCGGTGGGCACGCGCGAGGTCCCACGGTGCACCTCGATGCGCAGCGGGGGTGGGGCGTTTCGGACCAGCCGCACCACGAGGTCGGGATCCGTGTCCACGCGCCAGGCGCGCCATCCCTCGGGCACCTCGACGCGACAGCCGGTGGAGGAATCCACCACCGGGCGCCCCGACGGCAACTCCGTGATCGCCTCGGCGAGCTGGACCGTGGAGCGAAGCGGCGCCGCACCCACCGCCGGGTCGACGCCGGGCTCGCGTGATCGCGGGCACCCCGTCAGCATGATCAGGCCAAGCAGGCACGGTCCCAGGGCGCGCACGTTCATTCGTCCGTTCGCGGTCCGAGCAAGGCCAGGAGCAACTCGTCGGAGGCGAGGATGCGCTCGGCGGCCCGGTAGACGGTCGTCTGCCCGGAGTCGAGCTGCTCGAGGAGGTCCCTCGCCGCATCGGGGGAGTCCTCCAGGGAGCGGAGGAGCCGGCGCTGCAGGCGCACCTCGAGGACGTCGGCCAGGCGCTGGCGAGGCGTCCGTCCGGCGCGCGGGTGCTCCGTGCGGTGCTCGCGGTGGGCCTCGATGGCCTCCTCGAGGTCGTCCACGCCCTGATCGTGTAGCGCGGCCAGGGTGACGACCCGGACACTCCAGGCGTCGGCGACGACCGAGGCCGCGGCGGCGTGGTGCAGCGACTGGGACAGCTCCAGGGCCAGCCGATCCGCGCCGGGGCGGTCCGCCTTGTTGACGGCGAACACGTGGGCGATCTCCATCAGGCCGGCCTTCATCGCCTGGATCGAGTCGCCGGCCTCGGGGACCAGGACCACGGCCACCGTGTCGGCGAGATCCATGATCTGCAGCTCGGTCTGGCCGACCCCCACCGTCTCCACCACCACCCGGTCGAAGGGAGCCGAGCGCAGCAGGTGGAGCACCTGGTCGGTGGCGCGGGTCATGCCGCCCTGGTGCCCGCGGCTCCCCAGGGATCGGATGAACACGCCCGCGTCCGTGGTGTGGTGCTGCATGCGGATCCGGTCGCCGAGCACGGCGCCGCCGCTGAACGGGCTGGAGGGATCCACGAGCAGCACGGCGACGCTCTGTCCGGCCGCGCGGAAGCGGGTGACCAGCCGGTCCACCAGGGTGGACTTGCCCGACCCCGGCGGCCCGGTGATTCCCAGGACGTGGCCGCCACCCTCCGGGGGATCGTCGCCCAGCACGGCCAGGACACCGTCCGCCCCGTCCTCCACGGCGGTGATCAGGCGCGCCAGCGCCCTGGGATCGCCCGCCATGGCGGCGCTGTACAGCTCCTGGAGCTCGTCGGACATGGAAGAACCGTAACAGTTTTTGGGGCCCCCGGCGCGCCCGTCGGCCCGCCGATGATGTAGATTGCGCCTACGGCGGCACCGGAGCGAAGCGTGAACGTGAACCTCGAGGACCTGCAGACTCGCAACGGCCTGGCCTTCAGCCGTCAAGCGGGTCTGCTGATGGGCTGCGCAGGGGCGCTGCTGTGCGTCGTGTTCGTCGTGTTCCAGCTGTCCGCCGGCGCCATCCAGAACCGCCGCGCCATCGCCGAGGCCACCGCGCAGACCGAGGAGCAGATCGAGGACGCCGTGGCGCTGACGGCGGACCGCGCCGCGGTGGAGGCGGAGCTGGCCGAGCTGGTGCGCCAGCGGCCCGAGCTCGAGGCGCACACGATCCCGGGCGATCTGGAGGAGGCCCTCCTGGACACCATCCGGAGGCTCTGCGAACGCGCCGACCTGCGCTTCGAGGGGCTGTCGGTGCAGCCCGTGCGGCGGCGCGGCGCCCTGGACTCGCAGCCCTGCCGGGTGTCGTTCTCGGGGCTCCACCAGCAGGTCCCCGTGCTCCTGGACGGGTTCTACACCCTCGACGGGCTGCTCTTCGTCACCGGACTGGACCTTGAGGTGGTGAACTTCATCGACGACCGCGTCACCGGGACGCTGACCTTCGAGGCGCCCCGGCTCAGGCCCCCTCCCCCACCCGAGGGTGAGATCCTCCGCCCATTCCTGCCCAGGACCCCCGCGGTGGGCGGTCGCGCGGAACGTCTGAGGTCCGGCCCCCTCCTGGAGGCCCAGGAGAGGCTCGCCTCGGAGTACCGGGGCCTGCTCGACTACGAGGCCGCGAGCCTCGCGAGGGACCACCACGTCGCCGAGGCCGCGCAGCTGGACCAGCTCCTCCAGAGCCAGGTGCCCTCTCAGGCGGACGTGGCCCGCGCCGTGCCCACGGTCGTTCGCGCGCTGGATCGCACGGCGCTGGGCCGGGGGGGCTTCCGCGTCGAGCCGGGCGGCGCCGTGGAGTTCCTGCAGTACGAATAGGGAGCCGCTACTCGAACAGAGACACGTCGCCAGCGCCCTCGCGGATGATCTCCGGGACCGATCCGGCGAGGTCCACCACGGAGCTCGGATCGCCGTAGATGACCCCTCCGTCCACCACGAGGTCCACCTGATCGCCGAAGGCCCGGTCGAGGTCCATGGGATCGGACAGGAAGTCCTCCTCGGACACGCCCAGGGTGGTGGCGACCAGGGGGCTGCCCAGCTGGTGCGCCACGGACTGGGCGATGGGACAGTCGGGGATGCGGATGCCGATGGTGCTGCGGCGCGTCTTCATCAGCTTGGGGATGAGGCTGGATGCCTCGACGATGAACGTGTAGGGGCCGGGCAGGAGGCGCTTCATCGTGCGGTAGGCGAACGAGCTGATGTAGCCGGTGTAGGTGCCGATCTGGGACAGATCCTCCAGCACGATGCTGAACAGCTTCTTGCGCTCGCCGCCCTTGATCTTGGTGAGCTTCTGGATGCCCTTGCGGCTGTTGATGTCACACACCAGCGCGTACACGGTGTCCGTGGGCACGATCGCGACGCCGCCGCGCTCGAGCAGCAGGGCGACCTCCCGGGTGAGGTGCGTCTCCGGGTAGTAGGGATCGATCTCCATCAACATGACGCGTGTCCATCTTTCGAGATGCGGGATAAAAGCAGAGAACACGCGCGCGGCGCAAGGAGATCGACGGGAAAGTGAGGAGGGGCTCCGTCGGTATCTACTCGAGGGGGCCGAGCTGGAAGTTGCCCAGGGGCGAGAGATCCTGGATGCGCTGCTCGGCGACCCGGTTGGCCGCGGCGTTCATGTGCAGGCCGTCCTGCCACGCCAGGTCGATGATCCGCCCCAGGTTGGTGCCGATCTGCTCGGTGTCGCGCATGGCCTTCTCCCGAGGAGCCGCGTGGATCTCGGTGTAGACGCTGATCAGGCCGCCTGCGTTGACCACGAAGTCCGGGGCGTAGAGGATGCCGTTGTCGTGCAGGATCTTGGCGTCGCGGACCTCATCGGCCAGCTGGTTGTTGGCGGAACCGCAGACGATGCGCGCCACCAGCTGCCCGATGGTCTCGGGGTTGAGCACGCCCCCCACCGCGCACGGCGAGAAGATGTCCGCCTCCTGGGAGTAGATGGACGCGGGCTCGACCACGGTGGCCCCGAACTCGTTGGCCACGCGATCCGCCGCCGCGGGATCCAGATCCGCCACGATGAGCTCGGCGCCCTCGTCGTGGAGGTAGCGGCACACGTGGTACCCCACCGATCCGCAGCCCTGGACGGCGACGCGCTGCCCGGCGAGGCTCTCCTCCCCCTGCAGCTTGGAGACGGACGCCTTGATGGCGTAGAAGACGCCCCAGGCGCACACGGGCGAAGGATCACCGGAACCCCCGTAGTGCTGGCCCACGCCGCACACGTGGTCCGTCTCCATGTTCACCACGTCCATGTCGTCCGACGTGGTGCCCATGTCCGTGCTGGCGATGAAGCGACCGTTGACGGACTCGATGAACTGCCCGAAGGAGCGCAGCAGCGCCTCGGTCTTGTGGACCGCGGGATCACCGATGATCACGGCGGTGCCGCCGCCGAGGTTGATGCCGGCGCAGGCGGTCTTGTAGGTCATGGCCCGGCTGAGGCGGAGGGCGTCGGAGAGGGCGTCCGCCTCGCTGGTGTAGGGCGCCATCCGGCAGCCGCCGATGGCCGGTCCGAGGGTGGTGTCGTGGATGGCGATGATCGCCGAGAGGCCCAGGGCCTCCTGGCGGCAGTAGGCCACCTGCTGATGTCCCGACCACGAGGGGTTGTCGAACACGCCCATGCTGCCACTCCTGTTCTCGAATGCCCGGAATCCGAGCGTGGATCCGGTCCGGACATTCTCGCCGCCTTCGTGCCCTCGCCGCAAGCGCCACGATGGAGCCCCTCGCCAGACCGCTCACCGGGACGCCGAAATCGCGGTACGGGCGTCGATCTACACCGACCGCCCTGGTAGGATGCGCCAATGGTGGCATCGAGGACTCTCCACACCGTCTCGATCCTCGCTCTCGTCGCGTGCCTGGCGCTGCCGGCCGCGGGCGAAGAGGAGGCCCCCGTGGTGGGCGCCACCCTCGATCAGATCCCCGAGCTGCTCCCGGGTGGGCTGCCCCCCGCGGGCCAGCTCCCGGAGGGATCCCTGGACGCGGCCGTGGCCTGGGTCCGCGCCCGGGAGCCGGCCAAGGCGCGGCGCGAGCTCGAGGCCTTCCTCGGCCAGAAGCGCCCCCGCGACTCCGAGTGGCTCCGCGCGTGCTACCTGTACGGTTATCTGTGCCTGCTCGACGAGGACTGGCAGCTGGCCTCGCTGCACTTCTACCGGGTACGCAGCAGCGAGCACCCCCTGGCCGTGTACGCCCTGTACCACGAGGCGTACGTGGACTACCGCCGGGGCAAGTACAGCGCGGCCATCCCGGAGTGCACCCTGTACCTGGAGCGGTTCAGCAACGGACCCCACCGGGACGCCTGCCAGATGCTGATCGCGGACGCCCACCGCGAGGCGGGCCACGCGGGCACCGCCATCACCCTGTACAAGGAGTACGCCGCCGAGCGCGAGGACGAGGATCTCGACGAGCAGATCCAGGTCGCCATCGCCCGGGCCTACGAGGTGGCGGGCAACACCGACGTGGCCGTCCGGCTGTACACCAACCTGCTGATCAACCACGTCTACGCCAGCAACGGCGAGGCAGCCGAGGAGGGCCTCGCTCGCCTGCGCGAGGCGGGCGCCGAGATGCCGGTGCTCACCGACAACCAGCTGTGGCTGCACGCCAACGCCCTGAAGAACTCGTACCGCTGGTCCGAGGGGTACGCGATCTTCAAGGAGCTGATGGAGCGCTACGAGGACCAGCCGGAGTCGGAGTTCTTCAAGAAGCTCGAGGCCAACGAGTACGCGTTCCGCTGGCAGTCGCGCCAGTACGGGCCCATCTCCCTGGAGTCCGCGCGCAAGTACGACGCCGCGCCCAACGGCGCCGGGGCCTCGGAGAACCTCTACCGGGCGATCCGCGGGTTCAACAAGGCCGGGGACTTCGTCAACGCCGCCAAGTACGCCGAGATCGCCCTGAAGCGGTACGGAGGCTCCGGACGGTTCGGTGGCATCGAGCAGGATCTGGCCTGGTACTACACCAACGGCGCGAACTACGCCGAGGCGAACAAGGCCTGGCAGCGGTGCTACGACCGACGCAAGAAGGGCCTGTACCGCTGGATGGTGGCCTACACCACCTACCGCGCCGGCCAGTACGAGCAGGCCATCGACGCCCTGACCGCCCTGGTCAACGGCGGCGGTACCCACGCCCAGGCCGCGCGCTTCTACCGCGCCAAGTGCTACATCGCCCTGGATCGGCTCGGGTCCGCCCGCGCGGACTTCGACGCCATCCTCAAGGAGGAGCCCCTCGGCTGGTATTCCCAGGTGATCCAGAGCCGGCGGCGGCGCGCGAGGCGCACCGAGCTGGCGCCGGGTGAGGCCCGCATCGGCCGCTGGCCGAGCACGGCCCAGCTCGTGGACGCCGAGATCCCTGCCGCGCCCCAGGACAACCCGCCCGTGGGCGACGTGATCTCGGCGCTGGCCCAGGGCCCCTTCCCCACCCAGCGGTGGCGAGACGAGGACATCCCGCCCGCCCGCAGGAGCATCGACGGCACGCTGATCGCGGACGACGACGCGGGTGACGACAACCCCGACATCCCCGTGGACTGGGCCGCGCTGGTCTGGCCCCACCCCGAGGTGGAGCCCGCCCCCGAGGTGCCCGCGGTCGCGACCGCGCCCAAGCACGTCGTCTACCCCGACGCGCCCGCCGGGGTCGGATACGACGAGGACAAGGCGCTGCAGACGTTCGCCAAGTTCGTCCAGAGCTACGAGGAGATCTGGCCCGAGCTGGGGCCGGTCTACGAGCTGACGCGCCTGGGCTACCGCGAGGACGCGGGCCTGTTGATGAACGCCATCTTCCTCGAGATCAAGGAGGCCCAGAAGAGCCGGAAGATCGCCCGCGCCGTGACCGCCTACGAGCAGGAGCTCGCCGACGAGGCCAAGAAGGCGGCCGAGGCGGCGGAGGCGGCCGCCGAGGAGGACCCCGACGCCGGACCCTCGGCGGAGAAGGTGGAGCCGGTCAAGGTCGCGCTGCTGCCGCCCCTTCGCGAGGAGGAGCGCTGGAAACGGATGCGGGAGATCCGCACCAGCGGCACGGCCTGGCGAGATCTCTTCATCCTGTCGGGCGATCCGCACCACATGCTGACGTTCTCGTCGGGCGGCTACCGGATGCCCACCTCGACCAAGCTCGATCCGGACGCGCTGGCGGCGTGGCGGCAGCGCTACCCCCTGGCGTACGGGCCGCAGGTCTGGCGGCTGTGCAAGAAGCTCGACCTGGACCCGATGATGATCTTCGGGTTGATGCGCCAGGAGAGCACGTACCACCCCACCATCGTCTCGCACGCCGGCGCCGTGGGGGTGATGCAGATCATGCCGGGCACCGGCGCCAAGGTCGCCGTGCTGTCGGGCTACGGCTCCTACTCCAACGATCGGTTGCGCGAGCCCGAGGTGAACATCTACTTCGGCATCTGGTACCTCAGCCGGCTGATGGCCCGCTTCGACGGCCAGTACCCCCTCGCCGTCGGTTCGTACAACGGCGGGCCCCACAACATCGGCCGGTGGCTGCGGTCGAAGCACGGCGTGGGCATGGAGGAGTTCGTGGAGGAGATCCCCTTCAACGAGACTCGCGATTACGTCAAGAAGGTGGTACGCAACTACGGTATCTACCTGGCCATCCACGATCCCGAGGCCTACGTGCAGCTGGAGCGAACCACACGGCCGGACAACCCCGAGGTGATCAACTTCTGACCATGAACTCGATCCACCCCATGTTCCCCATCGCTGCGCTGGCGGCCATCCTCGCGATCGTCCCGGGCGTCGTGGCCGCCACCGACGACGAGGAGGAGACCACCGAGGAGGTGGTGATCCCCGCCGATCCCCTGTTCGAACCCGGCGCCCCGGCCGTGGAGTTCCAGGAGGTGCCACGGTTCCTGCCCAGCCTGTCCGCCCAGTCCTGCGACGCCTGCCACGGCGACGTGGTGGAGCAGTGGCGGGAGTCGGGCCACGGGCAGGCCTGGCAGTCCCCCCTCTACCAGAAGGCCCTCGATGCCGCCGAGGAGCCCGCGTACTGTCTTCGCTGTCACGCGCCGCTGCTCAACCAGCGCGCGAGCACGGTGACCGGGTACGACGAGGGGCAGCTCAGCCGTCCACGCCTCGAGGACAACGAACGCTTCGACCCGACCCTGCGCAGCGAGGGCGTGACCTGCGCGGCGTGCCACGTGCGCGACGGGCGCGTCCTCGGACCCCGGACCCTGGTCCGCGGGCAGGGACCGCACCCGGTGGATCACCACCCCGAGCTGGCCGATTCGTCCATGTGCGCGAGCTGCCATCAGCTGGTGTGGCCCGGCACCGAGGAGAGCCCCCTGTACGACACCTACCGGGAGTGGCAGGGGTCGGCCTGGGGCGCCGCAGGCGTACGCTGCCAGGACTGCCACATGCCGCTGGAGATGGGCCGTGTCTCGGCGACGAGGTTCGTCGCCCACCCCTCCCACCGCTGTGTCGGGGCCTCGGACGACGCCCAGCTCGCCCGCGCGCTGACCGTGCTGGTGGGGCCGGTCCCGCCCAGGCTCCAGCGGGGCGACGAGCTGGCCGTGCAGGTGCGGATCATCAACACCGGCGCAGGACACCACGTGCCCACCGGCAACCCCCACTCCTGGATCGAGGCCACGATCCACGTGGAGGGCGTCGAGGGGTTCGACCCCCAGGCCGTCAGCTGGTCCCTACAGCGGGAGGTCTCCCTCGAGGCGGATCACGAGATCGGTGAGGACACGCGGCTGGCCGCCGGGGCCGAGAGGGTGCTCGAGTACACGATCACGCCGGACAAGAAGCTCCCGGCGCCCGCGGATCTCGTGCTCGTCGTGGAGCTGATCTACCACCAGCTGCCCGCGGAGCTGGCCGAGCAGTACGAGCTGGAGGATGCCAGGGTCTTCCACCGCCAGGAGATCGAGATACCGCTGCGCTGAGGAGCCTTGGGGGTCCCTACTCGAGCTCCTCGATCACCCGCCGGATCGCCGCCAGACCTTCCTCGTCGTCCGCGTCGTAGTCGATGGCCATGCCGGGCTCTCGCCCCTCGGCGTTGCCGCTGGCGCTCGACCAGACCACGATGCCGCGGAGCTTCAAGGGCTCGTCGAGGCCGGGCACCGTCAGCTCGAAGGCGCACCGGCGCCCCCGCTCCAGGGGCTTGGGGGTCTTGATGTAGGTGCCGCCCCGTTCGAGGTTCTCGCGGAACTCGCGCTGGAACGTCTGGGGCCGCTTGTAGCGGATCTTGAGCCTGGCCGGCTTCTTCTTGGACGCGGCCAGCGCTTCGGGATCATCGCTGAGGTTGAACGTCGCCGGGGTGATGTCCGGCTTGGTCTGCATCTGGGTGTCCACCTGGCGGACCCGGTGGGAATGCTCCATGCCGGTGGAGAAGGGATCGGCGGTGCTCGTCGCGTCCCCGCCGCCGAACGGGTCGTCCTGGGTCTCGGCGGCGCCGAACGGATCCGCGTCCGCGCGCTCCTGTACGGCGAACGGATCCGAGGCCTGCTTGCCCCACTTGGAGTCGTGCGTCGCGTCCACGGCAGGGGCCCGGGTGTCCGTCGGGGCGGACTCGTCCACCGGCATCATCGCCTGGGCGGGCGGCACTGCGGGTGCCCCCGGCGAGGTGGTCAGGTCGTCGTCGCCGTCGAAGGGGGACGCCTCGATGGCCTCACCCAGGGTGGGCTCCTCGTCGCCGAAGGGGCTCTCGATCCCCCCGGAGTCCGGTTCGTCCTCGAACAGCGCGCCCAGGGAGGCCTTGAGCTCCGCCGTGACCCCGGAGTCCTGTCCGCGGGCCATGTCCGACGTGGATTCCCGATCCTGCAGGTCCGTGGAGTCCGACCCTCCCAAGGCGAGGGGAGGCTCGTCCGTGGCGAACGGATCGAATGACAGCCGGTCCTTGTCCTGGAGCTCGGTGCTCTGCGAAGCGGTGGCTTGCTCGGCGAGGCTCTTGTCCTGGAGCTCCACGCTCGCGCTCGCCGAGGCAGTGGCCGCGGCGGCCATCGCGTCCTTGTCCTGGAGCTCCACGCTCTGGTCGGCCGGTCCGGCGGCCCCGGCGCCCTTCTCGGTCATGTCGGTGGACTGGGGCGCCTCCGGCGTGGGCTCCGGGCGGCCGAACAACCCCTTGAGCTTGCCCAGGAGACCGCTGCCCCCCTCGGCTGCGGCGGCGCCCGCGGCCCCCTTGGCCGCGCTGAGGGTCTGACTGCCGTCGTCGTCGGCGAGCTGGATGTCCTTGGACGTCTCGTGGGTGGCGGCCTTGTCGATGTAGTCGCGGATCTTGACGGTCTTCTTCTCGCCCGTGTCCCGGTCGATGGCGCTGACGTGGAGGATGCCGTTGGCGTCGATCTTGAAGTTCACATCGACGCGCGGGACCATGCGCGGCGCCGGGCGGATGCCCTGCAGGGTGAACTCGCCGAGGAACTCGTTCTCCTCGGCCACGCCGCTCTCGCCCTGGCGCACCAGGATCTTGACCTCCTCCTGGTTGTCGTTGACCGTCGTGAAGGTCCTGGACTGCTGCAGGGGGATGGTGGCGTTGCGGTCGATGACCCGCCCGAAGAACCCACCCGCCGTATCGATCCCGAGGCTGAACGGGGTCACGTCGAGCAGCAGGTTGCTCTCGCCTTCCTCCTCCAGGGAGTAGGCCTGTACGGCAGCGCCGATGGCGACCACCTCTTCGGGGTGGACCCCCTTGCACGGCGACATGCCGAAGAACACCCGGATCGCCTCCTGGACCTTGGGCATGCGGGTCATGCCGCCGACCAGGATGATCTCGTCGAGCTCCTCGATGGCCACGTTGGCCTCGCCGATGGCCTCGCTGGTGATCCGGACGGTCTCCCGGATCAGGTCGTCGACCAGCCCCTCGAGGGCCGTGCGGGTGAGGGTCGTCTCCAGGTTGAAGGCCTCGTGCACGCGCGGGATGAGCACCGGCGTCTTGTCCACGAAGCTCAGCTCGCACTTGGCCCGCTCCGCGGCGTCCTTGAGCCGCTGGAGGCTCATGCGGTCCTCGCGGAGATCCACGCCGTGCTCGGCCTGGAACTGCTCGGCGAGGTAGTCCACGATCCGGTAGTCGAAGTCCTCGCCGCCCAGGTAGGTGTTGCCGCTGGTGCCGAGGGTCTCGTACACCCCGCCGGAGATCTCCAGGACCGAGATGTCGAAGGTGCCGCCGCCGAGATCGTAGATGGCGATCTTCTTGTCGATGTCCTTCTTGAATCCGTAGGCCAGGGCTGCGGCGGTGGGCTCGTTGATCAGGCGGATGCACTCGAGGCCGGACAGCTGGACGGCCTCCATGGTGGCAGTGCGCTGGGCGTGGTTGAAGTAGGCGGGCACCGTGACCACGGCCCGCTCCACGACGGTGTTCAGTGAGCGCTCGGCCACCTCCTTGATGCACTTGAGGACCACCGAGCTGATCTCGACCGGGGTGAGCTCCACCTCACCGAGGCGAAGCAGCACCTCGTCGTTGACCCCCTCGAAGATCTGGTACGAGAGGCGCTTGCGGGCGTCCTGCACCTCCGGGGAGGTGAACTTGCGGCCCATGACGCGCTTGATGGCGTACACCGTCTGATCGGGGTTGGTCAGGATGAGTGCCTTGGCGCCGTGTCCGACGACGAACTTGCCCTTGGAGCGGAACGCCACGCAGGACGGCAGGATGTTGTAACCCCGCTCGTCCTCGATGATTTTCGGTCGACCATCGATGATCGCCGCGACGCAGCTGTTCGTCGTACCGAGGTCGATCCCTACGACCACATCTTCCATGAACAAGACCTCCCGAGGCTGCACGGGTCTGGCAGGCCAGACGGCTTCGACAGTGTACCAGGGATGGACCCGGGGCGTCTGCGCCCGGGCGCGGGCGCGGGATTCAGTCCGGGGAATCCCCGTCGAAGAGGGAGAGCTGGGGCTGCTCGAGATCCTCGTGGACCAGCGGATAGGTGCCGCAGTAGCAGCCCGCGCAGAAGCGTTCGCCGCCGAGCACCTCGGCCAGCGCCTCCAGCGGGGTCCAGTCCACCGAATCCGCGCCGATCTCGAGCTGGACCTGGGGGGGACTCTTCTCCACCGGCGTGCGGGCTCCGCTGGGCAGCAGGGGCACGCCGTACGGGCATGGAAAGAGGACGGGAGGCGCCGTCAGCCGGACGTGCACCTCGGACGCTCCCGCATCGCGCACACTCTCCACGACGGTGCTCCAGGGCACCTCTGGCCCCATCACGTCGTGGACCAGCAGCACGCGCTTGCCGGCCACCAGGGATCCCACCACGGAGACGCGGGGCTGACGCCTCGTGCGGCTCGCCCCCGGGGCGCGCGCGCCGGGCTCGACGACCACGTCGGGGTGGAACGGCACCGACAGCGCCTCGGCCGCGCCGGCGGCCGCGGGCGCGGAGGCCCGTCCGATGGAGGCGACCAGGTCGGCGGTGGCCGGTTGACGCTGGGCGATGTGGAGCCCCAGGGCCCGGCGCACGTCGTGGCACGAGCGATCACCGATCACCGAATCCGTGCGCGCCACCGAGACCAGCTCCCGGACGCACGGCTGTCGTTCGTCCCGCGGGAAGGGGTGGAGGCTCGTGGGGCCGTCGCGGTCGAGGATGACCATCTCCCCCGGCTCCACCTCACGCAGTTCGGAGCCCCCGGCGGCGAGGATGGCGCGGCTCTCGGTCGCGAGCAGCACGGTGCGGCCCTTGCGCCCCAGGAACAGGTTCCTCAACCCCAGCGGATCGCGCAGGGCGACCAGGCGGTCGTCGGAGAGCAACAACAACGCGAACCCGCCCCGGGCACGCGCGAGGGCGTCCACGAGCCGGTTGATCAGGGTGCGCTGGGGCGACTGGGCGATCAGGTGGAGCAACAGCTCCTCGACGGAGGCGCCGCGGATCACGCCGCCGTCGGCCAGGATCTCCCGTTCGAGGCTCGGGGCGTTGACGAGGTTGCCGGTGCACAGCAGCCCCACCTTGCCCACCGCGGTGTGGGCGAGGGCGCCGCCGTGGGCGCCGGCCTCCCCCACCCTGCCGATGGCGGTCTGCGCGCTGGGCTGTCCAGCGGCCTCGGCGGACAGCCGCCGCGGCTCGCGCTCGTGGAGCCCCATCAGGGTCGTGCGAGGGCCCCTGTGCCGCATCGCGGCCAGGCCGCCGACCACGACGGCGTCCGCTCCCCGCGCGCCGAACGCGCCGAAGAGCCCACCGTCGCAGCGGATGCCCATGGGGTCCCCCGGCCTCAGAGACCGGCCCTGTCCAGGTACTCCTGGAGGTGGCGGTAGTTCGGAGCCAGCTCCCCCCGCCAGACGATCACGGCCCGCTCGAGCTCGGGCGGTAGTCCTGCCTGGGCCAGGTCGCCGCCGAGGTCGGCGCGGATCAACCCGGGCAGGAGCCCGCCGAGGATCCGGGAGAAGTGGATCGAGGCCTCCTCGGAGAGCTCGCAGGGGAGGTGGTCCACGGAGAGCACGGCCGTCCCGCGGCCCTCGAAGCCCGCGGGCGACTCCCCCGTGAACGGATCGTAGACGAACGCCGGATCGTCCAGGTCGGTGCAGCGAGTGGTCGCCTCCACCGAGCCCTCGACGTCGCAGGCGACGTCGCCGACCACGAGCATCCGCGCCCGGGAGTCGGCGAAGCGGCGCAGCGATTCCCGCGGCACCACGCGCGGGTAGCGTGCGTCCCAGTAGGCGGTGTTGATCAGGGCCGTGATGTGGTCGAGGTAGCCGTCCGCCACGCTCCGGTAGAGCTCGGGGTGGTCGTAGTACTCCTGCAGGACGAACTCGCCCCCGTCCCGCCGCACGTACAGGTCCTGCTCCACCAGATCCACGCGGTACACGCGCCTCGGATCGTTCGGGAGGGAGCCCAGCTGATCGGCGGTGACCAGCTCCGCGCCCAGGTGTTCCAGCACCTCGCCCGCGCCCTGACCCACGTTGCCGCAGCCGACGATGCCCAGGACCACCGGGGCCATCGCCTCGGGGAACCCGTCCTCGTGGATGCGGCGGCCGAGGGCCTCCATCGCCTCCCAGGCGCGCGCGGTGGTCCCGTACTCCCAGGTCAGCTCGGCCTCACCCAACGGGTGCTCGACGCCCAGGGCGTCGAGTCGCCGGGCCAGGCCCCAGATGGTGTCGATGGCGCCGGCGATGCCCGCGTAGCGGCCGAAGGCGATCAGGCGACACCCCGCCTCGTCGGCGATGGGCTCGTAGTCGATGAGCGTGGCGCCCTGGTCCATGAACCGCTTGAGCAGCGGCATGTTGTAGTCCTGGCCCTTGATGGTGTGGGAGAACACCAGGAAGGTCTGGCCCTCCCCCACCGCGTCGATGGGGGGCTCCTTGATGCCCATGACCACGTCCGCGGATGCGGGCGAGTACACCACGTCCGCTCCGACCGCCCGATAGGACTTGTCGGAGAAGATGCGGATCGGGCTCGTCACGGCGACGACCTCGACGCCGTGCTCCTTCGCCAGGGTCGCCGCGTCCTCGGGGATCAACGGGGTTCGACGCTCCCAGCGGTTCTTGGTCTCCTGGATGACCGCGAGCTTCATGGCCCTACTCCACGGTCTCCACGCACTCGATACCCATCTCGGCCAGGCCGTCGAGCACGGGGTTGTAGATGGAGGGGATCGTCGGCGCGTGGACGCCCACGTCCGTGATCTTGCCCTCGAGGATCATGCGCGTGGCCACCGCCGCGGGCAGGCTCACGGTGCGGGCCGTGGCGCTGTCGCCGCCGGGGATGCCGTAGTCGATCAGCAAGGAGCGGTGGTGCTCGACGCGCCCGTCGGGGAACTTCACGTCGAACTCGTCGATCAGCACCACCATGTCGCGCTCCTGCTCGCCGAAGAGCATGAGCTTCTCCATCTGGTGCACGAAGATCTGGCAGGGGTTGGCCTCGGCCAGGGGGGACGGCTCGTCGCTGAACAGGCCGATGAACCGCAGCCGCTCGAAGAAGCCGTCGTTGACGTCACCGCCGAAGCGCTCCACCAGCGCGTCCTCGAGCCCGTCCGCCGGCACGCCGGCGACCATGGCCGTGAACTCGCGCAGGGTCTTGCCCTCGAGGTCCAGGGTGCGATCCTCTTCGGTGAGCCCCAGCGCGACGATCTTGAGCCAGGCCTCGCAGTGACCGGGGAAGCGGATGGTGCCGCGGAACATGTTGTTCACGCCGTGAACGCCGTACAGGTCGACGTATCCCAGGCAGTCGCGGTTGGTGTAGATCTCCATCTCCCCGACGCCCTCGACGTGCTTCTTCTGCACGAACCCGAACAGGTCCTTCGACGGCACGTCGACGGTCTCGCCGTCTCGGATGAACTTGCCGTCGTTGTGCACGGCGCGCACCACACCGATGGGGCTCCAGGCGAACTTGTAGGAGAAGGGGTTGTCCGCCGCTTCGGGCGCGGGCAGGGCGCCGCAGGCGGAGAAGAAGTCCACCACCTTGCCGCCCTCGGCCTCCACGTGGTGGATGACGCGCATGGCGCTCATGTGGTCGATGCCGGGATCCAGGCCGATCTCGTTGAGGAGTAGCAGGCCCTTCTCACGCGCCTCGGCGTCCAGCGACATCATGGGCTCGCCGATGTAGGACGTCGTCACCAGGTTCTTGCCCTCGTCCAGACAGATCCGCGCCACGTCCGGGTGGAACGGCGGTGGCACCAGGCTGATGACGAGGTCGGCCTCGCGGACCAGGCCCACGACGCTGTCGCGGTCGTCCATCAGCAGGGGGATGGCGGTACCGTTGTCGTGGCCGGCCACGAGGGCCTCGGCCTTGGAGACCGTGCGGGTCGCCACGGTGACCGCGAATCCGGATTCGAGAAGGTAGCTGACCAGGGGTCGGGCGACGAGGCCCGCTCCGAGTACCAGAACACGCTGCATCGTATCGTCTCCTTCGACGGCCGCCCCTCCTGGAGCGGCGGTATTCTACTGTCCGAAGACCTGTCGGTATACCCTGTTGCGGAACACCACGAAAGAGGACGGATCGAACAGACGATCCAGATCCTCGCCAGCGAGGGCCGGCGCAAGATCCGGGTCCTCCTCGGCGGCCCTCCGCAGCGGAATCTGTTCGTCCCACGCGCGCATGGCCGCGCGCTGGACCATGCGGTAGGCGGCCTCCCGCTCCTGACCGCCCTCGACCAGGATCAGCATCAAGCGCTGACTGCAGTAGAGGCCGCGCGCGCGCTCGAGGTTGCCCTGCATCCGGTCCTCGTTCACCACGAGGTTCTCCACGAGGCCGGCGAAGCGGTGGAGCAGGAAGTCGGTGAGCTCTGCGGCGTCGGGCGCGATGATCCGCTCCACCGACGAGTGGCTGATGTCCCGCTCGTGCCACAGCGGCACGTTCTCCATGGCGGTGACAGCGTACCCACGCACCAGGCGCGCCAGCCCGGTGAGGTTCTCGGCCAGGATCGGGTTGCGCTTGTGGGGCATGGCCGAGCTGCCCTTCTGGCCCTTGCCGAACGCCTCCCGGGTCTCGCCGATGTCCGCGTGCTGCAGGTGCCGCAGCTCCACGGCGAACCGCTCCACGGACGACGCCAGCAGGGCCAGCGCCGAGAACCAGGCCGCGTGACGGTCCCGCGGGACCACCTGGGTGGCCACGGTCTCCACCCGGAGGCCCAGGGCCTCGCACACGTGGCGCTCCACGTCCGGGTGGACCGTCGTGTGGGTGCCCACCGCGCCGGACAGGGTGCCCACCTGCACCTCCTGCCAGGCGGCCTCGACGCGCTTGCGCGCTCGTCCCAGCTCCCGGTACCAGCTGGTGAGCTTGAGCCCGAAGGTGATGGGCTCGGCGTAGATGCCGTGGGTCCGTCCGATCATGAACGTGTCGCGGTGCTCGATGGCGCGGGTCTTCACCGCGTCCATGGCGCGGTCGATCCCCGCGAGGATCAGCTCGCCGGCCTGCTTGAGCTGCACGCCGGTGGCCGTGTCCAGGATGTCCGAGGACGTCAGCCCCTTGTGCACGTGGCGCCCCGCTGGCCCCACGTGGTCCTTGACCGAGGTGAGGAAGGCGATGACGTCGTGCTTGAGGGTGCGCTCGTACTCGTGGATGGCCTCGATGTCGAAGTCCGCGCGCTGCCGGATCTCCTCGTACGCGTCGCGCGGCACCTCGCCCCGGTCGGCCATGGCCTCGGCGGCGAGCACCTCGATGCGCAGCATGATCCGCAGCCGGTTCTCCTCCGACCAGATGTCCGCCATCTCCTTGCGCGTGTATCGCGGGATCATCGCGAGTCCTCCCCGACGCGTACCACCGGACCGGGGACGTCCTGGTCCAGTACGGTCAGCTGAACGTGCTCCTGGCCGTTGTGCGCGAGGCGTTCCAGGGCCAGCGCGCGCACCAGCGAGGGATCGTTGTTCTCCTGGCTGAGGTGCCCCAGCAGCGCCGCCTGCACGCCGCCGTCGACGATACGCTCGAGCACGTCCAGGGCCTCGGTGTTGTCCAGGTGGCCCAGGCGCCCCCGCACCCGCTGCTTGAGCCACCAGGGGTAGGGCCCCTCCATCAACATCTTGAGATCGTGGTTGAACTCCAGGACCACGGCCTGGCACGTGCGCAGCTTCTCCACCGTGAGGTGGGTGGACATGCCCATGTCCGTGGCGATCCCCACCCGCTGCGCGCCGTCGTCGATCACGAACGCGACCGGCTCGACCGTGTCGTGGGGGATGGAGAACGGGTGGACCTCGAAGCCGGCGATCTCGAACGGGCGATCGCCGTCGAAGGTGCGCACGTCGGGCACGCCGTCGAGGGGGACCTTGGCGCGGGCCTCTCGTTGCACGTAGATGGGCACCTTGTGCCGCCGGGCGAAGACACGCGCTCCCCTGGAGTGGTCGCCGTGCTCGTGGGTCAGCACGATGCCGGCGACGCGAGCGGGATCCAGGCCCCGTTCGACGAGCTTCTCGGCGGCTTTCTTGGCGCTGACGCCCACGTCCACGAGCAGGGCCCGATCGCCCCGCCCGACGTAGGTGATGTTGCCGCGGCTGCCGCTGGCGAGGTTGCACAGCACGAGGCAGTCCTCCTGGGGAGGACCGGCGTGCAGTGGCGCGTGGATCACTGCAGGTCGAGATTGATGGGAGGGAGTCCGCCGCCGAGGTCGAAGCCGCCGGGCAGGTCCAGGCCCGGGGGCAGGCCCTCGAGGCCGCCGCCGAGGTCGGAGCCCGCCGGGCGCTCGGTGGTCACCTTGTCCTCGGGCAGCCAGCCGAAGGTGGCCGCGGCGCCGGCCAGCCGGACGCGGATCCAGCCCTCGAGCCGGTAGACGACCTCGAGGCGGTCGCCGGTGGTGACGTCTCCGGCGCTGAACTCGGCGCTGTCCTGCCAGCGCTGGGCCACGGTGTCCTCGGTGGCCCACACGGTCTCCGCCGAGGCGGAGGCGGCGAGCACCATCATCGTCAGGGCCGCGGTGAGAAGAAGTACGGTTCGCATGGCTGTGTGTCCCGATGCCACCCCAGAGGGGTGGGTGAAAATGGACGTGCATCCTAACAGCGCCGTGGCCTCGGCGCCATGCCCCATCGACGATCGGGCCGCGGCGGGGTCGCCGGCGTCACCGTCGTGTACAATCCCCCCCCAATGGCGACGAGTACACCGATGCCGCTCCCGTGGCGCCTGCTGCAGCCGGTGGACGAGTTCGGCCGGTTCGCGGTCCGCGTGCTGATCACCGCGGTGCGGGACCCCATCCCCTGGGACCAGTTCTTCTATCACACGCGCGTGATGGGCTCGCGCTGCATCGGTCCGGTGCTGCTCACCATCGTGCCCTTCGGCATGGTGCTGGGCCTGCAGGGCATGAACATCTTCGCGATGATGGGCGCCCAGCGGATGATGAGCGGGCTGATCACGCTGATCATCGTGCGGGAGCTGGCGCCGGTGCTGGCCGCGGTGCTGACGGCCGCCCAGGGCGGCTCCTCCTACGCCGCCGAGCTGGGGGCGATGCGCATCAAGGAGGAGATCGACGCCACCGAGGTGATGGCCGTGGACTCGGTGGCCTACCACGTGGTGCCCCGGGTGCTCGCCATGGCGCTGGTCAACCCGGTGCTCACCGTGCTGGCGATCCTCTTCGGAGTGGGCGGCGGGTACATCGTCGCGACGGTCTCCTACGACCAGGCCCACGGCGTGTTCATGGCCAACATGGCCGATCTGATCAGCCTGTACGACGTGTTCGGCGCGGTGCTCAAGGCGACCCTGTACGGCCTGTTCCTGGGACTGCTCGGCACGTGGCAGGGCTACCGGGCCACCGGCGGCGCCGAGGGGGTGGGGCGCGCGGTCAACAACGCCATCGTCTACACCATCGTGTTCCTGCTGGTGTTCAACTACGCGGCCTCGAGCCTGCTGTTCGGGTGGCGCTGATGGTGGGCGTGGGCTTCCTGCGGGCGATGGG
>CAYRNR010000063.1:0-46612 GCA_964425605.1 uncultured Rickettsiales bacterium
GCATGGACGTGCACCGGCGGATCATGGCCGAGCTCCGGAGGCGGTTTCCGGAGTTCCGCAGGTGAGTTTCACCCACGTCCTCGGACACGACCGTGTGGTCGCGCGCCTGACCGGCGCGGCGGCGCGCAAGGCCCCGCACCACGCCTACATCTTCCACGGGCCCGACGGCGTGGGTCGCCGGCAGGTGGCCGTCGGCTTCGCAGCGGCGCTCAACTGCGAGCGCGTGGACGCCAGCGGCGGCGCGTGCGGCGAGTGCGGCAGCTGCACGCGGATCCAGTCGGGCACCGACGCGGAGGTGTGGATCGTCGAGCCGACCCCGCCAGAGGGGCGCAAGTCCGGCTCCCTGGCCCTCCGCATCAACCACGTGCGGGAGCTGCAGGGACGCCTGGCGTACCGCGTCAGCGACGGGCTGTTCCGGGTGGTGGTCATCGACGACTGCGAGCTGATGACCAACGAGGCGGCCAACTGCCTGCTCAAGAGCCTCGAGGAGCCTCCTGCGCGGACGGTCCTGATTCTCGTGACGCGCCGGCTGGGGCAGATGCTGCCGACCATCCGCTCCCGGTGCCTGCAGATCGGCTTCCGGCGGCTGGATTCCGACCTGGTCGAGCGATACCTCGTGGAGCACACCGACGCTCAGCCCGACGAGGCGCGGCAGCTCGCGGCGGCCGCCGCGGGCTCCATCGGGCGCGCCCTGGACCTGACCGTGGACGACGCCGCGGCCGAGATCGAGGTGCTCCGGCGATTCTTCACCTCGCTCTCGGGCGGACCGGCTCAGCGGCTGGAGATGGCCGCCGACATCCACGTCCTGGACACCGAGGCGCGCAAGACCCAGACTCCCTTCCTGCGTCGGTTCGTGGTGGCCGCCGGAGAGGTCCTGCGGGACGCGACCGCTGTGGCCGCGGGCGAGGGCTCCAGACCCCGCCGCCCCGATTGCGCGGATCTGGCCAAAGGCCTGGCCAGCCGATACGATGCCGACGCCCTGATACGGATGTTCGACGCGCTGCAGACGGCGCGCGATCGCCTGGACAGAAACATCGCCACGCGCCTCGTCATGGAGGCGCTGCTACTCGAGATCGATTGAATGTCATCCGAAGAAGATCCCAGGACTGAAGAGGCGAACGGTGACGCCCAGGCCGAGCCGGCCGAGCCGGCCGAACCGATCGCGCCGACCGAGCCGACCGAGCCGAGCGAGCCGACCGAGCCGAAGCCGAAGCCGAGGCCACCGGCGCCGCGCAAAGAGCGCAAGCGCACCTACCTCACCCTGGCCCTGCGACCTGCGGGGCGCCTGCACAAGGTGACCATCGATCCCCGCCGGTTCGATCTGAGGACGGGCGATCTGGCCGTGGTGGAGACGGACCGCGGGCTGGCCGTGGCGCGCGTGCTGCTCCCACCCCAGGAGGAGTCCGGGGTGCAGGCGTCCCACCACGTGCGCAAGGTAGTGCGCCCGGCCCGCGAGCCCGACCTCATCACCCACGCCGAGGGCAAGTCGCGCGAACCCGAGCTACTCGAGCAGGCCAAGTCCATCACCAAGCGTTCCGGCGTGGCCATCGAGGTGCTTGGGGTCGATTTCCAGGCCATCGGCAACAAGATCACGCTGTTCTTCGCCGCGGAGAAGCGGGTCGATTTCCGGGCCCTGGTCCGGGAGCTGTCCCAGGGCCTCGGCGTGCGCGTGGAGATGCGCCAGATCGGCGTGCGGGACGAGGCCAAGCTGTTCGGCGCGCTGGGCCACTGCGGCCGCGAGCTGTGCTGCTCCACCTGGCTGCGCAACTTCGGCGCGGTCAGCATCCGCATGGCCAAGACCCAGAACCTCGCCCTGAGCCCCAACAAGGTCAGCGGCCTGTGCGGCCGGCTGATGTGTTGCCTGTCGTACGAGCACGAGGCCTACGCGGCGGCGTCCAAGAACCTGCCCAAGAGCGGCAAGCGGGTGCTCACCTGCAAGGGGCCGGGCAAGGTCATGTCCATCGACGTCCTCGGGCAGAAGTTCTCCTTCATGGGGGACGACGGCGCGCGGTGCGTCATGGAGCCCGAGGACGTGGAGCGCGACGAGGACGGCAAGCCGATGCGGCCCCCGCCGAGGGGTGCTCCCCCCCAGCAGGGCAAGGATGGCGGCCCTCGGGGCGGTGGAGGCTCCCGGGACCGCTCGCGCGGGCGACCCCGTAAGGGTGGTTCGGACCGTGGGGGCCGAGGCCGGCCGGAGCGCGGCGGCAAGGAGCGCGGCGGCAAGGAGCGGGGAGGCAACGAGCGCAGGGGCAGCGAGCGGGGTGGGAACGAGCCGTCTGGCAAGGCCCCCGGCGGCGCCAAGGGTGGTCGCAAGCGATCCCGCCGGTCCCGCAAGGGCCGCAACCCGACCGGAGCCAAGGAGCCGCAGTCATGACCCCGACGTTCTACCTGACCACGGCCATCGACTACGTCAACGGCAAGCCGCACCTGGGCCACGCCTACGAGAAGATCGGCACCGACGTCATCGCCCGCTACAAGCGCAGGATGGGCTTCGACGTGCACTTCCTCACCGGCCTGGACGAGCACGGCCTGAAGGTGGCCCGCACGGCCGAGGCCGCCGGCAAGACCCCCCAGGAGTTCGTCGACGAGCTGGCAGCCCACTTCATCGAGGCCTACCAGCGCCTCGACATCAGCTACGACGACCTCATCCGCACCTCCGAGCCGCGGCACGCCCGGGGGGTCGTGGCGATGATGGAGCGGGTCCGCGAGCACAACCCGGACGACCTCTACGAGGGGTCGTACGAGGGCTGGTACTGCGTGGGCTGCGAGGGCTACAAGACCGACAAGGACCTGACCGACGGCATCTGTCCCGACCACCCGAACCTGGAGCCCTCCTGGATCGAGGAGAAGAACCTGTTCTTCCGCCTGTCGCGCTACCAGGAGTTCCTCGCGGGCCACATCGCCGAGCACCCCGAGTTCATCCAGCCCACGAGCCGCCGCAACGAGATCCTCTCGGTGATCGAGGGCGGCCTCGAGGACATCTCCGTGAGCCGCCCCAACCTGCCGTGGGGCATCCCGATCCCGTTCCACCCGGGCAGCACCGTGTACGTGTGGTTCGACGCGCTGAGCAACTACATCACGGCGCTGGGGTTCGGTTCGGACGACTCCACGAAGGTGGAGCGCTACTGGCCCGCCGACCTGCACGTGATCGGCAAGGACATCACACGGTTCCACTGCATCATCTGGCCGGCCATGCTGGCCGCGGCCGGGCTGCCGCTGCCCAAGACGGTCCACGCCCACGGCTTCGTCACCTCCAGCGGCCTCAAGCAGTCCAAGACCCTGGGCAACGTGGTCGAACCCCTCGACGCCGTGGAGAAGGTGGGCGCCGATCCGCTGCGCTACTACCTCATGGCCGAGATCACCTACGGCAAGGACGGTGACTTCTCCTGGGAGCGGTTCGAGTCGGCGTACAACACCAAGCTCGCCAACGAGTACGGCAACCTGATCAGCCGATCGCTGAACATGACCAAGAAGTACTTCGGCGAGATCCCCGCCGCCGCGGACCTCGACGAGGTCCGCCAGGTGGTCGTGAGGTGCGTCGACGCCTACGTCGAGGCGATGGACGGCTACCACATCGACAAGGCCATCTACCAGGCGCGCGAGATCGTGGGCTTCCTCAACGGGCTGATCCAGGAGCGCGAGCCGTTCCGCATGGCCAAGAGCGAGGACCCGGCGGTGCGCCAGGAGCTGTCCGACCTGATGTACGCCATCGACGAGGCGATCCGTATCGCCACGAACCTGCTGTGGCCGGTGATGCCCACCAAGTGCGGCGAGGTGCTCCAGCGGCTCGGCTGTGAAGCCGACCTGGACGTCCCCCTGCGCGAGGCCTGCGCCTGGGGACGGCTGCGACCCGGCTCCCCCGTGGAGAAGGGACCGGCGCTCTTCCCCCGGCTCGGCTGACCACAAAACGGACCGTCATGACCCTCTTCGATTCCCACTGCCACCTGGGGTCCCCTGCCTACGCGGACGACCTCGAGGACGTGCTGCAGCGCGCCCGCGAGGCCGGCGTGACCCAGATCGTCTGTATCGGCTCCGGCTACGGCCTCGGGGGCAACGCCCGCGCCGTGGAGCTGGCCCACGCCCACGAGGGGATGTGGGCCACCGTCGGGGTCCACCCCCACGAGGCCGAGGAGGCGCCGCCCGACCTGCTCGATCAGCTGACCGAGATGGCCGCCGATCCCAGGGTGGTCGCCCTGGGGGAGATGGGCCTGGACTTCTTCCGCAACTACAGCCCCCACGATCTGCAGCGCCGGATCTTCCGCGATCAGCTGCGCCTGGCCCGGCGCCTCGACATGCCCGTGGTCATCCACTCCCGGGCGGCCGAGGAGGAGACCCTGCAGATCCTCGACGAGGAGCGGGCGTTCGACGTGCCCGTGCTCATCCACTGCTTCACCCACGAGTGGGGGTTCGCCAAGCAGGTGCTCGAGCGGGGCGGCTTCCTCAGCGTGCCGGGGGTGATCACCTACAAGACCGCGGGCCCGCTCCGCGACGCCGTGGCGCGGGTGCCGGGGGAGGTGCTGTTGCTGGAGACGGACGGCCCGTTCCTCACGCCGGTGCCCCACCGGAGGCAGCGCAACGAGCCCGCGCACCTGGCCCACACGGCCGCCGAGGTGGCGCGCGTCCGCGGCCTGGCCGAGCGGGACGTGGCCCGCGCGAGCACGCGGGCGGCGCGGGTGTTCTTCCGTCTGGACCGCGACGAGGCGGCCGAGGGCGCCGTGGCCTACCAGATCCGCGACAGCGTCTACGTCAACCTCACCAACCGTTGCACCCTGGCGTGCACCTTCTGCCACAAGTTCATCGACTTCACCGTGGCCGGCCACTACCTCAACCTGCGCGGGTACCGGCCGACGGCCGACGAGGCGGTGCTGGCCGCCCGCATCGCCGCCCAGCGAGGCGCGGCGACCCGGTCCGATCTCGACGCGGCCGTGGCCGATCGCCCCCTGTCCGACGTGGACGAGGTGGCGTTCGTGGGCTTCGGCGAGCCCACCACCCGCCTGGACGTGCTGATCGACGCGGCGCGCCAGCTGCGCGAGGACTGGGGGGTGGAGCGGGTGCGCCTGGACACGGACGGCCTGGTCAACCTGCGCCAGGGCTCGAACGTGATCCCGCGCCTCGCCGAGGTGTTCGACGCGGTCACCGTGAGCGTCAACGCGCCGGACGCGGCCACCTACGCGGAGCTCTGCCCGGGGCCGTTCGGCGAGGCGGGCTGGCAGGCCGCGCTGGACTTCCTCGAGGGGTGCGTGGACGCGGGGATTCCCTGGGTCCAGGGATCCGTCGTCGGGGTGCCGGGTCTGGATATCGACGCCTGCCGCGAGGCGATCGAGCGCACGGGTGCCCGCTTCAGGGAGCGGGTGTACCACGTGGTGGGCTGAGGCGGACTACTTCTCGGGATGGATCGGGAAGGCGGGGGTGCTGCCCTCGGCGCGCAGCTTGGCCTTGCGAGCCCGGCCCATCTTGTTCTTGCGCATCTGCCGCTTCCGCTTGGTGACCTTTGCCAGAGACGCCATGCCATCCTCCAAACTGAATCGAGCCGCAGGTGGCTCCGAAGCGCCGGGATGGTAGATGGCGCGGCAGCGGGCGTCAAGCAAAAGAGAGTATCCTCGGTGTTCGGGTGGCCCCGCGAGGCGGGAGAAACGGTACAGGTCGATGATCGAGGCCCTCCTCGCCGCGCTCGCGGTCGCCCTGCTGCTGGGCCTGTTCGCCCTGTGGCCCCGCCGCCCGGACCGTCCGTACCTGCCGCCTGGGTTGGGGGGGCGGAGGTCCACCCCGCTCGCCGTCGAGGGGCAACCGGACGCGGGCGGACTGTGCATCGAGGGCACCGAGCCGGTCCGCGGCACCGTCCTGCTCGTCCACGGAGGGGGCAACGACAGGCTGTTCGGGCTGTGGACGGTGATCGACGAGCTGAACCGGGCCGGGTATCGCGCGGTCACGTTCCACCAGGCCGGGCACGGCGTCGGTGGGCGGGACCTGTTCTCCCTGCGCGCGGCGCGGGACCGGCTCGACGGCGCGATCCAGGCGTGCCGCGGCCTCGATGGACCGCTGGTGGTGCTGGGTCAGAGCCTGGGGGCGGCCCTTTCCATGGACCTGGTGGCTCGCGACGGGGACGTGGACGCGGTGATCGCCGTGTCCGCGCCGTGTGACCTCTCGGTGGGTCCGCGCGTGGCCGCCGAGGCGCTGGGGCTCCTCCGGCCCTGGATCTACCGCGCCCTCGCCCACGGCAGCGTGTACGAGGTCCTCCCGGCCGCGGGCGCCTTCCGCAGGGGCCGGTACCCGGTGCGGGTCCCGCAGGGATGCTCGTACCTGGCCGAGTTCGCCCGCGCGGTGGCGGGGATGGAGCTGGAGGCGCGGCTGGCATCCGAGCTGCGGTGCAGCTACCCCGTGGTGGTCGTGCACGGCGAGGGCGACGGCGTGATCCCGGCTCAGCAGGCGGGACGCGTCGCGGGCGCCCTCGGTGACCGGGCCGATCTCCGCGTCTACCCGCGGGTCACACACCTGGACCCCCTGTTCACTCCGGCGGTCGTCCGCGACATACTCGACGGACTGGCTCGACTGACCAGGGAAAGGACCTAGGCCGTGGGTACATTGCGCAGGGTCGGGATCATCGTCGCCTACGTCGCGGTGTTCTGGGCCGTGCTCCCCCTGGGCCTGTTCGGCGCCGGGCGCCTGGTGGATCGCCTGCCATGGTTCGCCGACTTCCCGTCCTGGGCGAGGACACTCGGGGTGCCCCTGATCGCGGTCGGGGGCTGGCTCTGCGCCCACGCGAGCATGCTGCTGCGCACCCAGGGCAAGGGCCTGCCCATCTCGTCGTTGCCGCCGACGCAGTACGTGACCACGGGTCCGTACCGGCGGCTGCGCCACCCCATCTACACGGGCTTCATCCTGCTGGCGGCCGGGCTGGGCCTGCTGCTGGGTTCGCCGGGCACCGCGCTGGTGATCGTCCCGGCGTTCTCCGCGGCGTGGTTCGCCACCTGGGTCCGCCTCTACGAGGAGCCGCTGCTCCTGCAGCGCTTCGGCGCCTCGTTCCGCGCCCACCGCGACCGCACCGGACTCCTGCTGCCGTGGCGGCCACGGCAGGTCCTGCGATCCACCGTGCGAGCCCTCTTCCGGACCCGAGTGGCGATCCGCGTCGAGGGGAGCCACCGCGTCCCTGCCCACGGTCCGGTGCTGGTGGTGGCCGATCACCTGAGCTACCTCGACTTCATGTTCGCCCAGTACATCAGCGACCGGCCGATCACGATCCCGGTGACGGCGGAGGTGTTCAGGCATCCGGCTCGAAGGATGTTCATGGGGCTGATGGGTGGGGTACCCAAACGACGGTTCTGCTCCGATCCCGCCGCTGCGCTGGCCCTGTCCGACGCGCTCGTGGCCGGCGACCTGATCGGGATCGCCATCGAGGGGGAGCGCTCCTGGACCGGCGAGATGCAGCTCCCGCCCATGTCCGTGGCCCACAACATCGGCCGGTTCGGATGCCCGGTGGTGCCGGTGGCCTTCGCGGGTTCGTACCGCTTCTGGCCCCGCTGGGCCGGTGGCCGCGACCCCCGCGCGGGCGTCGAGATCCGGGTCGGGGAGCCCTTCGAGGTGGAGGAGGAGCTCGACGACTTCGTGCCCGGCGACCGGGCGCGCGCCGCGGAGATCGCGCAGCTGCTCGTGGACCGCATCCAGGCCCTGCGCGATCCCGGCGAGCCCGGCGTCCACCCGCTGCGGTATCCGGACACCCGGCCGGAGCTGGTGCTGTGGCGATGCCCTCTGTGCGGCGTCGAGGAGAGCCTGGCCATGGACGGGCGCCGCTACCTGCGCTGCGGCGCATGCCACGGCAGCTGGGACAGCTTCGACGGCGACTTCACCCTGGTCGAGCCCCGCGACCGCGCCGGTGAACGTCACACGCTGGCGGGCTGGGCGGCGGAGGCTGGCGGAGTCGGCGACATCCCCGCCGGCGACGGGCCCGTGATCGAGGCCGTGGCCGAGCTGCGCGAGGACCCCCACGCCGGGGTGACCCTGGCCCCCCTGACCAGCCTCGGTCCCGGCCGAGCGGAGCTCCACCGCGATCACATCGCCTGGCGCGGCGAGGAGTGCTCCCGCCGCCTCCCCCTGCGCCGGGTGCGCTCCGTGACCACCGAACGCAACGACACGCTGCAGCTGGGCACCGGCGCCGGTGTGGTCCAGCTCGTGTTCCCCGACGCCAGCCCCCTGCGCTGGCAGCTGTACGTGCAGAAGCTCCTGGAGACCGCTGATGAGCCCTGATCCCCGCGACCACGCCTTCACCCTCTACCCGTACCACGACGTGGTGATCGAGTCGGCGTCGGGCTGCCACCTCACCGACACGGACGGCAAGACCTACCTGGACCTGGCCTCGGGCCAGCTCAGCGCGGCCCTGGGCCACGCCCACCCCCGTCTCGTGCGGGCGGCGGCAGACCAGGCCGCCTCGGCCGTGAACCTGGGCAACCGCTTCCTGGCCGCGCAGACCCTCGACGCCTGCGCCGAGATCGCCGCGGTGTGCGGGGACGGCCTGGACAAGGTGGTGCTGTGCTCCACCGGCAGCGAGGCCAACGAGCTGGCCGTGCGCATCGCCCGCGCGGCCACGGGCCACCACGAGCTGGTGGGGGTACGGCGCGGCTACTACGGCGCCACCCACGAGATGCTCTCCCTGTCGGAGTTCGTGGGCTTCATCAAGGGCATCGGCGCGCGGAGCCCCGGCGTGCACAAGCTGCTGTGCCCCGACTGCCAGCGCTGCCCCCTCGGCCTGCAGCCCGACACCTGCGACATCGCCTGCGTCGCCCGCAGCGCCGACCAGCTCGCCGAGGACAGCACCGGCGCCATCGCCGCGTTCCTGGTCGAGCCCGTGCTGGGTTCCGCCGGCGTCATCGTGCCGCCGCCCGGGTTCTTCCACGCCGTGCGCAAGCTCTGCGACGCCCACGGCGCCCTGCTGATCGCCGACGAGGCCCAGACCGGCCTGGGGCGCACTGGCCGCTGGATGGGCATGGAGCACAGCGGCGTCACGCCCGACATCTGCGTGCTGAGCAAGTCCCTCGGCGCCGGCTTCCCCGTTGCCGCGGTGATCACCACCGCCGAGATCGAGGATCGCTGCATCGCAGCGCCCCTCGCCAACATGTCCAGCCACTCCTTCGATCCGTTCGGCGCGGCCATCGCCGCGGAGGTCATCCGCACCATCCGCGACGAGGGGCTGGTCGAACGCGCCGCCGTCGCCGGAGACCGGCTGGCCGGAGCCCTCGACGAAGTCGCGTCGCGCTTCGAGGTGCTCGGGCGCGTGCGCCACGCGGGCCTCATGGTCGGGGTGGACGTGGTCCAGCGCGGCACCCAGAGCCTGGATCCGATGACCTCGCTGATCGTCGAGGCCGAGTGCCTGCACCGGGGGCTCATCGTGGGCTACTCCGCGCTGTCGGGCGTGCTGCGCATCCTGCCGCCGCTGATCCTCACCGACGCCGAGATCGACGAGGCCGCCGGCCGGCTCGCCGAGGCCGTCGAGTACGTCTCCACCCAGACCCTCGACCTGAGCCGGTACATGCCCGCCCACGCCGGCTCGTTCCGCCTCGCCGCCGCCTTCCTCGGGAAGCTCGGCTGATGCCCCTGTTCACCTTCGAGAAGTGGTACTTCGACGGCCAGACCGGCGACGGCTCCTTCTTCTTCCTGTACCTCGCGCCCATGACCCTGCTGGGCAAGGCCAGCGCCGAGCTCGTCGTCAGCCTCTTCCCCGCCGGCGGCGGGGCGCACCGGCGGAGCATCAACCTCACCGGCGACCAGGTGCAGGTCGAGCCCGGCCGCACCGCGGCGACGTTCGAGGGCGGCGAGCTGTCCCTCGGGCCCGATCGGTGCCACTTCGTGCTCCGGGACGGGCGCGCCTCGGTGGCGCTGAGGTACGAACCCCTCGAGCCCCACTGGTCCCCGGCCGGCGACGACGTGGTCGTGCGCAGGCGCGGCGGCACGATGCGCTGGGTGGTCCCGGTGCCCCGCGCTCGCCTCCGCGGCAAGGTCGCCGTGGACGGCCACGAGGTCGACTTCGACGGCTACGGCTACTCGGACTACGTGCGGACCGACATCCCGCCGTGGTCCCTGCCGCTACGGGAGCTCCTCTGGGGCCGCGCGCTGGGCCCGGAGGCCACGGTGATCTGGAACCGCGTCGGCCTCCAGCGCGGCCGGTCCATCGACCACGCCTGCTACGGATTCGTCCGGACCGGCGACGGCGCCCGCGCGACCACCCGCGCCGTCACCGCCGACTTCCGCGCCTGGCAGGACCACGGCCCCACGCGCGACCGCTTCCCCACCGACCTCGTCCTCGACCTCGACGATCCGGCCGACCGCCGCGTCCGTCTCCACCCCACCACCCTCAACCTCGGCGAGTTCGTCGCCGACGTCCAGCAGTTCAACTCCTCCTTCGAGCGGGGCCTCTACCGCGCCTTCACCGGCAACCCCGTCGAGTACAAGCTGCTCTCCCGCGTCGCCCTCGACGGCGACCCCATCGACGCCTGGGCCGCCCACGAGTGGATCCGCTGGGGCCGCAACCGCTCCTGACCCCTTGCCCCCGCCCGTATTTGACTTACGATAGGGCCAATCACCCCCAACCCGAGAGGAGTCGTTCCATGGCGAAGGCAACAGAGGGCATGCTCAGCGCAGGCAAGATCGGCAAGGAGGTCGGCGCGTCCGCCGCCAAGGTCAAGAAGGCGATCGAGAAGCTGAGCCTGGAGCCCGCCAAGATCCACTGCGGCTGCAAGTACTACGACCAGGCGCAGATCAAGAAGATCCAGAAGGAAGTGGGCTGATCGTCCCCGCCTAGGGGCACGGTCCCCCGTTGTTCTCCACCGTCACGGTCCCCCCCACCTGGATCGACGCCGCCAGCGCCTCCGCGTCCGCCTGGGGCAGGCACGGATTGTCGGAGATATCCAGGAAGCCCCCGACCGACTCCAGCTGAGGCAGCTCGATCCGGCTCAGGGTGTCGTTCCCCGACAGGTTCAGGTGCTCCCCCACGGTCGTCAACGCCGGCAGCTCGATCACCTCGAGCGCCGGGTTGTCCTTCATGTGAAGGCTGTCCCCGGTGGAGGCCAGGACCGGCACCTCGACCGTGGTCAGCTGCTCGTGGCGATCGATGCGCAGCTGGTCCTCCACGTGCGTCAGTGACGGCAGGACGACGGCGGTCAGCTTCGGGCAATCCGTGAACGCGAGGTCACCGCCAACGGTCGTCAACCCGGTCAGGTCGAGGTCGGTGAGCACGTCGTTGTCGGAGATGTAGACGTTGTCGCCGGTCTCGGTGAGCATCGGGACGGACGCGTGCACGAGCGCTGGGTTGACGCGGATGTTCAGGTTCGTGCCCACGGTCGTCAGAGACGGCATGTCGATGTGGGTCAGATCGTCGTTGAAGGTGATCCAGAGCTTGATCCCCACGGTGCGCAGGGAGGGCAGGTCCACCGTGATCAGGTCGTTGTTGCTCTCGATGTAGAGCTTGTCCCCGACCTCCTCGAGGCAGGGCAGATCCACCTTGGATACCCAGCCCTGGCCCTCGTACTTGACCATGCCGTCGACTTCTCGACAGGCCGTCAAGGCCGCGACCCCGTCCGCGTCGGTGATCTCCTGGTGCCCGATGCACACCGTCGGCGTGAAGCACCCGTGGTCGTTGCAGCACTCGTCGGCGGGACAGCCGGTGAGGAGCGCGAGGAGGCACGGCAGCAACAGCAGCGATCGTCGTCGAGTCGAAATCACCATACGTAGTCCTTTGCGATCTCTCGCTTGTCCTTGCCCCACAGCACGTGGAACACGCGGATCTTCTTGAGTGAGGTGGGCGACAGCTGGGCGATGGGGACGTAGACGATCTTGCGGGCCCGGCGCTCGGCATAGGTGCGCAGGGCGGAGCGGGGGGCTGACGCGGCGACGTAGACCACGTGTTGCTCCAGCGAGTAGTCGACGGCGGCCATGAGCAGGACCTCGGAGCGGGTGCGGGCGTCCTGGTAGTCGGGATCCTCCCAGACGTCGAAGAGGCGCAGCGGGGGATAGGAGAGCATGAGGCCGCCGTACTCGCAGCGGTTGATGCCGGGGCCGACCACGTGGTCGAGCAGGCCGGTGGAGTAGAAGGCCATGTCCGACTCCTGGTCGTGCTCGCCGAGCCAGGTCATCTGGAAGGGGTAGCGGTCCTCCGAGTCGTCCTCGTCGAAGACGACGACGACGGCGCCGACGCCGCCGCGGAGCTGGCGCTCCTCGCGCACGTGGATCTGGCCGTCGTGCCAGTGGCGCAGGGTCTCGCGGATGTCGACCCCGTCGAGCAGCGACGTGGTGAAGGGCTCGGTGCGGGACTGCTCCTCGCCGACGATCTTGACGCCCTTGCTGCGCAGGTAGTTGCCGTAGTCCTCGATGACGATGTCCTCGGGGGGGTAACTGCACAGGCCCTGGGGATCGAAGCCCTCGAGCCACTCGCCGGGGTGGGCCTCGCGCTTGCGCTTGCGCAGGGGCACGCGGACCATGCGGCGCTTGGCGCGGGGGATACGGCGGCGCAGCTGGATGCGGCGGGTGCCGAGCATCAGCTGGTCGCCGGTGACGCGGATGGTGGGGATCTCGGCGGAGTCGCGCTGGAAGGGGTAGTGCTCGCCGAGCTCCCACAGCTCGTAGCCGTAGTTCTCGTCCACGGCGCCGCGGCCAGCCACGACGAGCTGGTAGAAGTCGGGCAGCAGGCGGCCCTCGACCAGGGCGTAGTTGCGCGAGAACCGCTGTAGCACGCTCGTCTGCCAGCGGTGGACCTCGTCGCCGGTGCGGACACGGTAGCGGTGGGCCGCGCGACGGCACAGCTCGAGGTGGACGCGCTGGCGATCGAGCAGCCCGTCGCCGGTGTCGCAGCGGCGGGCGACGAAGTCCACGGCCGCGTCCATGGCCGCGTTGTCGGTGGGCATGGGCTCGTCGCTGCCGTGGACCACGGACAGCAGGTCGGTCACCGCGCGCTGGCGCGGCGGATCGAGGGCCTCGCGGGCGGGGTCGTCGGGCAGCCCGCTGCGGCGCTGTTCGTAGACCGCGGCGAGGAAGGGGAACGTGGTCATCACCTCGGCGAGGTTGGCCGGATCGGCGTTGAACAATCCCACCGCGTCCCGGCGACGACGGCCGAAGGGCGCGGCCTGGGGCCGGGCGAGGTCCTCGACCAGGCGCGCGGCGTGGGCCATCCCGCACACCACCAGGACGCGCTCGTGCCGGGTGAGCAGGGTCTGGACCCGGTGGGCCATGGCGGCCTCGCGGCGTCGATCCTGATCCGACGGTTCCTCCTCGCCGCGCACCTGGAGCCAGGCGTCGTGGTAGGCGGCCGGCCCGATGCGCATCAGGGCGTAGGTGTCGGGGAACCGCTGCGCGTCGCGGATGGGATAGTCCACGTCCAGGTCCACCAGCCGGACCGGGAGGTTCGCCTCGCGCGCGCTGCGCACCGCCTCCACCGTGGCCTCGGCGGGCTCGATGGGCAGGTAGACCGGCGCGCCCTCGTCGTCCTCGTACAGGAGGATGGACAGCTGGGGGAGACGGTCCACGGCGGCGAGGATGGGCGTGGCGAGGGTGTCGGGCAGCTCCACGGCCACCGCATCGGCCACGCCCTCGGAGACGGCGCGCCGCACCAGGTCGGCGTACTCCATGCGGCCGTGCAGCACGGGCATGACCAGGGCGCCACCCTGCTCGAGGATCCCGTAACGTTGGCGCAGGTCCTGGCTCACGTCACTCGGCGTAGGGCAACGCCTCCTCGCCCAGGACCATGCGGATGGCCAGCTGGAGCAAGGCGGGGTCGACGCGTTCCTGGCCGCCCTCGCCCGCCACCTTGGCCGCGTACCGGGCGATGTTGATGCCATCGCGGGCCGTGTAGCGTTCGTCCTGGTCGTGGGCGCGCTGGAGGAAGTCCACGACGTAGGCGAGGATGTACGGCTCGAGGAACGGCAGGTTCTCGGTGAGGATGGCCAGCTCGTCGTCGCGGTCGGGGAACTCCAGGAAGATCTGGGGCTGCAGGCGCGAGTGGATGTACTCGGGCAGCTCGAAGGTGGACGAGTCGTCGTTCATGGTCGCGACGAGGCGGAAGTCGGCGTGGGCGTGGATCTTGAGGCCGGCGATGATGGACTCCACGTAGCGGCGGTTGTCCAGCAGCGGCGCCAGGGAGGCCCACGACTTCTCGCTCATCCGGTTGCCCTCGTCGAGGACGCACACGCCGCCGCGGATCATGGCGGTCACCAGCGGGCTGGCCACGTACCGCAGCTCCCCCTGGGCGGCCACCACCGGCGTGACGAGCAGGTCCTCGGGGCGCGTGTCCATGGTCGCCTGGTAGATGTACACCTCGCGGCCCAGGGCGCGACCGGCGGCGTAGGCCAGGGTCGTCTTGCCCACGCCGGGCTTGCCCAGCAGCCGCGGGTTCAGCGGGATGTCGTCCTCGTCGAGCACGAACCACGCCGCGAGCACCTGCTTGAGGGGCTCTGTCTGCCCCACCCAGCGGATGGACAGCTCGTCGGGGTGGCCCAGGCTCAGCTCGACACCGTCGAGGGTCACGCTGGCGCGCGTATCACTCATCTTCGTCTCCATCGGTGCTGTACAGGGACACCATCGCCGCGGCCGCTCCGGCCACCTCCCGCCGCAGGTCGGCGGGACCGAGGACCTCGGCCATGGCGCCGAACGACAGGATGAACGACAGCAGCTCGGGCGTCCGCGCCACGGCCATGCGCAGGATCACCGTCCCGTCGTCGGCGCGCTCGGTCTCGGCGTCGCCCGGCCAGCTCCGCTCCAGCACGAGGTGGGCCACCTGCGCGGCGAACCGCAGCGCGACGGGCTCGGCCTGGCCGCCCCACACGCCCAGCCGCCCCTGGAACTCCTCTGCAGGGTCGTAGCCGGCGGGGTGGGTGAACCGCTCGGCTCGCTCGATCTCCACCTCGTGGATGCGCTCGAGCGCCAGCAGCCGCCGCGCGGGCCCGTCGGCGCCGGGGAAGAACGCGTCCCCGTGCAGGTACAGGCCGTCGTCGTACAGCACCAGCGTGTACGGCAGGAACCGGCAGGTGAACGCCCGCCCGCCCGGACGCCGGTACTGGAGCTGCAGGGGGTGGCGGCGGACCACGGCGAGGAACACGTCGTCCAGCAGCTCGTCGTGCTCGCCGTAGGACTTGGCGCCCCGGGTGGCGTGGTGGAACGACAGGGCCAGCGACGAGGTCTCCGAGGCGACGCGCGACAGCGAGGGTTCGCGGCCCATGCGGTCCACCACGTCGCCGATGCCCTCCCCCACCACCGTGCCGTGGGCGGACGGGAGGTAGCGCAGCGCCGCGATGAGGGCCGCGTACTGGTACAGCCCCACCTGGACCGGCGCCACGTCCGGCCGCAGCCTCAGCGCGGGGATCTCTCCGCGGACGAACCGCTCCACCAGGGGCTCGCCGGCGCCGTCCACGAGCTCCTCGGTCAGGGTCCGCGCGTAGCGCTGTACGGTGCGCAGGCCGACCCCGAGGGTCTCGCCGATGGACTCGTAGCTCCAGCCCAGGGGCCGCTGGAGCAACCCCAGGACGATACGGGCGAGGCGCAATCCGGACGCGTAGTTGGCGCTGGCCGAGCTCACGGCTGCCTCATTTGCTCTGCTGTTCGCGGACGAAGTGGGCAAACGAGCGGTCCCAGGTCGCCTCGCCGGCCTCGGTGAAGCAGCACGCGGGCAGCTGGTCGCTCTTCAGGTGGTAGTGCAGGCACTCGCAGCAGCGCCCGTGGCGCGGGCACCCGGGGTAGGTACAGTTGCAGCGCTCGAGGTTCTGCGCCTCGTAGCCACACTCCTTGGCCATGGCGGCTCCTTTCGCTGGGATTCTTCATAGCGCAGGCAGGGGAGACAGTCGAGGCCAGAGAGGTGAGCTATCCGTCCATGACCTCCACTGGGACCGCGTAGGCCAGGGCCACGGCGGCGCTGACACCGGTGAGCTCGCGGACGGCGAGGGTCTCGGGGAACGTGGTGTCGCAGAGGTGCTCGATCTCCTGGTCGTAGCGCAGGATCTGCGCGGAGATGTCTGCGAGGCTGCGCAGGGCCTTGTCCAGCTCACCCTGCATCCCCACCTGGTAGTGGGAGCCCTCGTCCCGGGGGGCGACGACGAGGGGGAACGCCCCGTCCTGCTTGTAGTGCTCCACCACCGACGCGGTGAGGCTGGACAGGTTGGCGTAGCGGCGCACCATGCGGTAGCGCGAGCGAAGCAGCAGCTGCGCCTGTCCCAGATCGCGCTGGCTGCGGTCGAGGGCCCGGTCCCAGTCCTCGATGGAGAAGCCGAACCTGGCCAGGAGGCGCGCCGGAGGCTGGCCGCTGGTGCCGGGGGCGTGGTTCAACCAGCCCACCAGGCGGGGCTGCAGCGACAGCACCTGATGACCGTGCTGGCGGAGGATGGCGACGGTGGCGTCGGTGCGCTCGCTCGCCTCGAGGACGACGCGGATCGTCGCGCTGGTCTCGAAGTACGCCTGCGCCTGGGCCGGGGTGGAGGGGCCGAGCCCCTCGGTGACCGGGAGCCCCTGGTCGTCGAGGACGCTGAGCCACGTGGTGTCCGCCGACAGGTGCAGGCCGACGTGGAATGCGTCGCCGGCCATCTGGGCAAAACCCGCCGCCGGTTCGACGACGTCGAGTCGTTCGAGCTCACCGGAGGTTGCGGCGACCATGTTCTCCTCCCCGTCCCATCCCTCGCTGCCCGCTTCAACGGCCTTCTCGGGGCAGCTGATCCAAAATAGCGCAGCGAATCCGCAAATTCCAGAGTTCCCAGAATTTCCCTGGGGGGAGGGGGGATTTTCAGCGGGCGAGCAGACCTTGATGGATCCTGGGCGCCTGCCGCGGCAGCCACTGCTCGGCCTGCGCCGCGATGCGCAGCAGGGTCATCTCGCACCAGGGGCGGCCGATGGCCTGCATGCCCACCGGCAGCCCCGCGGAGTCGTATCCAGCGGGGAAGCTGATGGCCGGGTGGCCGGTGAGGTTGGCCGGGAAGACGAAGCGCATCAGGGCGCTGAGCACGGCGAGGTCGGACTCGCCGCCGGGCAGGGCGTCCGCCGGGATCGCCGGGGCCGTGCGTCCGGTGGTCGGGGTGATCACCGCGTCCACCTCCTCGAACACGCGGGCAAAGGTGTCCGAGGTCCGCGTGCGAGCCTTCTGGGCGCGGATGTAGTCGAGATTGCTCAGCGACTCGGCCAGGGCGAGGCTGGTGCGCACGTCGTGCCCCATCTCGCCGCGGTGGTCGCCGAGCCAGCGCTGCATGTTGTCCAGCATCTCCGAGGAGATGGTGACCAGGTGCGCCACCCGCGCCAGATCCAGGTCCGGGATCTCCACCTCGCGGACCGCCGCGCCGCGCTCTCGCAGGGCCTCCAGCATCGCGCTGTTGGCCGCCACCACGCCGGGCTCGGCGTCCTCGAACCACGGCCGGTAGATCCCCAGCGTCACACCCTCGAGGTCCCCGCCGAGGGGCCCGAGGCCGAGGACCGGCTGGGAGAGGGACATGGTGTCCCGGGGATCCGGCCCCGCCATCGCCGCGTACCCCAGCAGGGTGTCCAGGGCGGTGGCTCCGAACGGGCCCACGTGCCCCACCGAGGAGCACAGGGGAGCGGCCCCGTGCTCGCTGATCCGCCCGTAGGTCGCCTTGAGCCCCACCACCCCGCACAGGGAGGCGGGCGTGCGGATGGATCCGCCGCCGTCCGCGCCGATGGAGACCGGACACAGGCCCGCCGCCACGGCTGCCGCCGGTCCGCTGGAGGAGCCGCCCGTGTAGTGGCCCGGGTCGTAGGGGTTGCGTGCCGTCCCGTGGTGCGGGTTCAGGCCGTTCACGCCGATGCCGATCTCGTGCATGTTCGCCTTGCCGATGAGCAGGGCGCCGGCGGCGCGCATCCGGGCCACCACCGTGGCGTCCTCCGTGGCGGGCGCGTGCCCCATGAACCGGGTCCCCACCGTGGTCGGGAAGGGCACCTGGTCCAGCTCGTCCTTGACCGCCACCGGCACGCCGTCGAACGGTCCGAGGGGCGCGCCGCGCCGGAACCGGGCGGACGCGGCCTCGGCCTGGGCCAGCAGGTCGTCGCGGTCCACGGCGATCATCAGGCGCATGGGTGGCTCGGAGGCGTCGGCCTCGTCCATGGCCGCGAGCACGCGCTGGGCCACCTGAACCGGATCCGCGTCCCCATCACGGTAGGCCCGCGCGAAGTCCATCACCGTCTCGAAGGCAAACCCGGGGGTCTGGACGTCCCCGGTGAGGGCGTCGAGGTCCGGCGTGTCGATGGCGGCGCGTTCGTCCAGATCACCGACCCGCGGGAGATCGGGCCGCACCGTGGGCACCTCGTCGAGCAGGCGCTGGCGGAACTGCACCAGCCCCGCGTTCTTCAACAGCGTGGGCAGCAGCGCCCAGCGCGTCAGGCCGCACTCCAGCAGCGCCGTGACGAGGCGGAGGGAGGTCCCGGCGAGGCGTGGCGCGGCGATGGGTGCGAGGTCGTAGGTCACGGTTGCTGCCTCCAGGTTGCTCGGTTCCATCGTGACGGATCAGTTCACCCACTCGGGCGACGCGTCGCGGGCGTCCGCGGCCAGCTGCAGCTGGGCCTCGGTGACCAGGAAACGCACCTTGGCCTTGCCCTGTTCGGTCTCCATCTCGGCGACGAACTTCTGGCCCACGAAGGACTCCAGCGCCGTCGCCTCACCGCGGGTGGTCAGCCGTCCCGACGCCCCATCCCAGTCGAAGTCCACCGAGGGGGTGTCGTCCAGGTAGGCGCGGATGGCCAGCGTCAACAGGTCGTCGCGGATGTCGTCGGACAGGGGGATGTCCGAACCCAGGACCACGAAGCCCCAGCGGATCAGCGGATACGGTGAACTCACGTCCATGGTCGACTGTAGTGGGGGACGGCTCAGGGATACAAGGTGTCGAGCAGCGTGGTGTACCCCAAGCCCGCCGCGATGGCCGTGTTGAGCTTCCAGACGCGCTCGCCCTCCGCGGTGACCTCCTCCATCTGACCGGCGCTCCCCCAGGTGATCAGGGTGTTGCCGTTGGAGAAGCGGCTGACGTCGCCCATGGCGGGGCAGTAGAGGGAGGGATCCGTGACGTAGCTCCACGTCTTGGTGACCACGCCCGCGTTCGCGTCGAGGGCCAGCTCCAGCGCGCGCGACTCCTGGGTGTCGGGCGTGCCGTTGTCGAACAGCAACAACGAGTCGCCCATGAACTGGAACTGGTGCTGCACGGTGAACGGGTGGACCCCGCCGCCGGCGAACTCGTAGTCGCTCTCGAATCCCCCCACCTGCTCGACGACCTCGCCCGTGGCCCGCTCGACGGTGACGATGGCGCCGGGGAGCATCAGGGACACCGAGTAGGTGTCGTCCTCGGGGTGGTAGTCGATGGCGTTGGCGTGCGTCCAGTCGAGGCCGCCGGCCTCGTCGCCCGTCACGTTGCCCGAGAAGTTGAGGGTGTCCCAGGCGGACCAGACGTCCACGGAGGTGCCGTCCTCCAGCGAGTACTCGACGATCTTGTCGCCGTCCACGGGATCGTCGAAGTCCGGGTGCTCCCGGGTGTCGCTGACCAGCAGCGCGATCGTGCCGTCGGGGAGCTCGACGAAGTCGTGGTGGGCGCCGGGGATGCGGTGCACGTCCACCTGGCTGCCGTCGATGGACACCTGCACCAGGAACCGATCCTGCTGCTCGTCGCCCTCCTCGGAGTAGGTCCCCAGGTAGAGCACGGACTCGCCGTCCCGCGACAGGCTCGACCGCAGCACCATGTAGCCCTCGTCCTCGGCGTGGTGCCACCACACGTAGTCGCCGTCGCGGTCCAGGATCGCAACCGAGGGGACCGGCGCGATGGTGGACGTGGACAGGAACCCCGGGGTGACGAGGTCCGCGTCGGTCACCTCCATGCTGAGTTCGGTCAGGCCGGTGGGGGTGTAGCCCGTCGTGAGCAGGATCTCGGCGCTCTCGTGGGTCTCCGAGCCGGCCTCGACCACGCCGCGCAGGCAGTACTCGGTGGCCGGCTTCATGCCCAGCACGTGCCCGGTCAGTATCCCGTCGTCGAGGTGGAGGGGGGCTCGCACGCCCTCGCCGCAGGCCGGCCCGAACTCCACGTAGGCGTCCTCGATCTCCTCGAGGCCCAGGTCCCAGCTCGCCGCGGCGACGGTGGGGACGAACTCGCTCAGGGTCACGACGAGTTCACCGTCCTCGACGCCGGGATCGTCCGGCCCCTGGCCACCCTCCTCGCAGGCGCACAGGGCCAGCAACGAGGCCGCGCACGTGGCCGCGATGGTGG
The DNA here is from genome assembly GCA_964425605.1 of uncultured Rickettsiales bacterium. Classification (GTDB taxonomy): domain Bacteria; phylum Myxococcota_A; class UBA796; order UBA9615; family CAYRNR01; genus CAYRNR01. The sequence goes on from CAYRNR010000063.1 coordinate 20,211, forward strand.
TGCGGGCGGTGGCTGCGGCGAGCGTCATTCGATTCCTCCGTCGATCGCGTGCGGCTTCGTGATAGCACACAGCCTGGGCCAACCCCAGCAAAACCCGGGCGCCGTGGGCCGGTCAGGGGGCGAAGTCGTACAGGTCCTCGAGCCAGACGGTGCGGCCCAGGAGCTTGCTGCCGCCCCACCGGGCCTCCCAGACCACGTCCCCGTCCGGGGTCGCCTCGCGCACGCGCGCTCCGCTGCCGTAGTTGTGCAGCGTGTTGCCCGACGGCAGCCGGTGGGCCTCGCCGGCGTAGGGTCCCATGGCCTGGGCGCCGACCCCGAAGTTCCAGACCTCCTGCAGGGTCTGACTGCCATCGTCCACCTCGTACTCGCGCACGCACAGCTCCTCGGAGGAGGGCAGCGAGTGGGTGGACACCAGCAGCGTGCCGGCGTCGGTGTAGGTCACCCCGTGCTGCCACCAGAACGCCGCGTCCTCCGGATCGAACGCCCAGCTGCCGGGGAGGTGTCCGAACTGGCGCACGACCTGGCCGCTGGCGTGATCGATCTCCAGGACCACCTCGGTGGTGTAGAAGGAGTACAGGAACGAGTCCGAGGGCTCGTGCCAGTACAGGGAGTTGGACTGGCACATCTGGTTGACGCCGATGGCGTCGTGGTAGTCGCGGCAGTCCCAGATGGTGTCGTACGTGCCGTCGGCGTTGAGCCGGTCCAGCCGCTCGCTCTCCCAGTCCGCCGATCCGTACACCAGGGCGCCGTCCGGGAGCTCGACGAATGCGTGGTGCCCCCCGGGCGTGTCGTAGGACTCGAGGATGGAGCCGTCGATCTTCATCCGGTGGACCTTCGATCCCGCGCCCTCGTCCCAGACGTTCCAGTAGGTGAAGTCGTCCCACAGGATGTCCACGCCGTTGAGGGCGACGCGCTGGTAGATGGTCCAGTTGCCCCCCGGGGTCTCCAGGGCCCAGACCACGCGCCCCTGCCGATCCATGATGAACTTCCAGTACCGCCCGCCGGTCCAGCCGCCGTCGTACTCGTTGATGCTGGCCAGCAGGAAGTTGCCGGTGGGTTCCCAGGCATCGGGCTCACTCTGGAGCAGGGCCGGCGGAGGCAGATCGGCGGGCTGGACGCCGGTGGTGGCCAGGTGTTCGGCGCTGAACACCGGTCCGTCGCCCAGGTCGCTGGCCACCTTGAAGGAGACGTCGCTGCCGTAGGGGATGCCCAGCAGCAGGGCTTCGTGCTGTCCCACGGCCGCGTCGAAGGGGGGCGTGCCGTGCCACTGCCCCTCGTCGAAGCTGTACTCCACGCGGACCTCGGCCGCCTCGAGCTGCTCCCAGGACACGTAGGCCAGCGACTCGATCTCGTCGTGCAGCCGCCACTGGATGCCGGTCACGGGGCCATCGGTCGCGGTGGTGTCGTCGTCGTCGGCCGAGCCAGTGGTGTCGTCGTCGCCGGCGCTGTCGTCATCACTCACGTCGTCGTCGTCCGCGACCTGACCGCCGCCGGGGCAGCCCGCCAGCCAGGCGCCGCACGCGATCAGCGCGAATCCAAGAGACCATCGGTTCATGGGGTCCTCCCGCTGGTGCGCCAAAGAAATACCAGAAATTCCCTGAAAATCCAATAACTTCGACCGCTCTATTTTTGACCAGGGGAGCACCCGGGAAGCCTGCGTCGTGGTAGAATCTGAGCACTTGGGGGGTGTTCGGGCTGCCGGGAACCGGATGAGGTGGGATCCCTAGACCCCCCGCCCCTCCAAACGCCGAGTTGTGCCCGGACATCCGCCCCATATCCCCAGCTGGAGGTCCGAGTGTGTCCGCCCAAGGATGACGACAAGCCTGTGTCCGGCTCGCCGGAGTTCTCGTTGATGAAGTTGATGACCACGCGGGTCCAGGACCTGTCGTGGCCCACCGGGCTCGAGTTCCCGGGCGGCCTGAGCGGCGGATCCGGTCAAGGCAGCCTGGAGACCCGCGTCGAGGACCTCATCGCCGAGGCCGAGAAGAAAGCGGAGGCCACCGGCCAGAGCATCGAGTCGGTGCTCCAGAGCATGGGTGTCCTCGCGCCGGATCCCACCTGGGACGACGAGGTGGATCACCACACGGAGAAGGGCCGGCTCGCCGACACGCTGGACTGGCAGATCGAGAAGTCCGCCACGTCGCAGCCCAAGCCGGCGCGGCCGGGTATCAAGGCCTCGGCGGATGCTCAGGCCAAGGAGCTGCTACCCCTCCTGCTGACGAAGCACCCCGGCGCTGCGCCCGCCGAGTTGACCGCCTTCGTGGCCGCCTGCCTGGACAAGGGCAATCCAGCCCACGCGCAGCTGCGGTCCCTGGGGCTGGTCCGCGAGGGCGCGATCAGCGACCCCGAGTCGTTCTGCGACGAGGCCCCGTTCCTGCCCGGCTTCCCACCCAGGGCCGGCGCCTGGAAGCTGCTGTTCGAGCAGATGTTGATGGACGAGGTCTTCGGTTTCCGCGCCTACCAGGAGGTGCTGGGAGCCTCCGACGTCGGGGCCGCGCCCGTGCATCACGTCCTGGTGGCTCGGGAGCTGCTCTCGGCCACGGATCTGGCCGATCGGCTGGGAGCCGCCTTCGGTCTGCCCGTCTACAACAGCGAGAAGGTCCAGATCCGCGCGGAGCGTATCAAGCTGCTACCGCTGGACATGGTCGAACAGTTCTCCCTGGTCCCGGTGGAGGCGTCCAACGACACCATCTACGTGGGGATGGCCAATCCACCGGGCCCGACCCTGCTGGCCCGGCTGACCGAGATGACCGGCCACACCATCGATCCGGTGCTGTTGCCCCTGGACCTGCACAAGACCCTGTGGACCCGCGTGGAGAAGAAGCTCAAGGGCCTGCGCGCCCAGGAGGCCATCCAACCGCCTTCCGAGATCCCCGTGCGCGAGATCCTCACGAAGGTCTCCTCGGTGAAGATCGTGCAGGAGGTGTTCGAGGAGGCCATCGCCGCGAAGGCCACGGACATCCACTTCGATCCAAAGGAGGAGGCGCTCCACATCCGCTTCCGTGTGGACAGCGTGCTCACCGAGCGCCTCGTGATCCCCGACTGGGAGATGGCCGACGAGGTGCTCTCGCGGATCAAGATCCTCGCCGATCTCGACACCACCGAGCGCCGGCGCCCCCAGGACGGCCACATCCGCGCCAAGATCGGCGATCGGGGCTACGACATGCGCATCGCCACGGTGCCCACCTACAGCGGTGAGCGCATGGCCATCCGCATCGCCGATCCCACCAACGTCATCGCCGACATGACCAGCCTGGGGCTGCAGAAGCGGGATCTCGACGTCCTGTCTCGCCTCATCGAGCGCCCCTACGGCATGCTCCTGGCCACCGGCCCGGTGGGATCGGGCAAGACCACGTCGCTGTACACGTGCCTGCGGAAGCTCGACGGCATGGCCCGCAACATCATGACCATCGAGGATCCGGTCGAGAACGAGCTGGCGACCGCCAACCAGATCAGCGTCAACTACCGGATCGGGTTCGACTTCGTGAAGGGCCTGCGCTCCATCCTCCGGCACGATCCGGACGTGATCCTGGTGGGCGAGGTACGCGACGAGGAGACCGCGCGCATCGCGATACGTGCCAGCCTCACCGGGCTGCTGGTGCTCTCCACGCTCCACGCGCACACCTCGGTGGGGGCCGTCACCGCGCTGCTCAACTTCGGCATCCCGCCGTTCTTGCTGAGCAACTCGGTGCTGGGCGTGGTCGCGCAGCGCCTCGTGCGCCGGATCTGCCCGAAGTGCGAGGCCAGCTACAAGCCGTCCAGGGCCGAACTCGACACCCTCGGGCTGGCCGGCAAGGTCCGCAAGCTCACCAAGGGGCTGGGCTGCGCCGAGTGCCACGGCACCGGCTACCAGGGCCGCACCGGCGTGTTCGAGGTCCTCGAGATCTCCCCCGGCATCCGCGAGCTGATCCTCGAGGGGGCCAGCGAGGCCCAGCTGGCCGAGGCCGCCGTCGGCAAGGGCATGACCACACTCAAGCAGGGGGGCGTACAGAAAGTGCTGGACGGGGTCACCACCATCGCCGAGGTGAACCGCGTCCTGGATTTCTGAACCGATCAACGAAGGGGTCGTCACATGGCAAACGAGGTATCGGACGAGCTGAAGTCCAAGGTGAGAAGCGCCATCTCCAAGGATGGCAAGGCGCCCAAGAAGGAGGTCCCCAAACTAGATGGGTTCAAGGCCCTCATGGGCCGCCGCTTCCAGGCGGAGGTGACGCTGTTCATACGCCAGCTCGCGGTGCTGTTCGACGGCGGGCTGCCCCTGCACCAGGCCGTGGAGCTGATCGCCAAGCGGACCACGAGCACCCACCTGAAGGGGCCCCTCCAGACCGTCTCGGCGGACGTGACCAAGGGCACGCCGCTGTGGAAGGCCATGGCGGCGTTCCCCCAGATCTTCGACAAGCTGACCGTGACCCTGGTCAAGGCAGGCGAGGAGTCGGGCGAGGCCACCAAGACGCTGGACCTGCTGGCCGACTCCATGGAGTTCGGCGAGGAGATGGAGCGCAAGGTGCTCAACGTGATGCTGTTCCCGCTGATCAGCATCATCATCGCCCTGAGCGTCCTGCTGTTCCTGCTCGTCGTGATCTTCCCATCCATGGCCGAACGGTTCGCGGAGATCGACGCGGAGCTGCCCTTCATCACCAACCTGATCTGGGGCATCGGCGTCAACATCCAGAGCTTCTGGTTCATCTACGTGATCCTGCTCGGCGGCTTCGTGGGTGCGGTGATCTGGTTCGCCAAGTCCAAGGGCGAGATGTTCGAGTTCCTCAAGCTCCGCGTCCCCCTGGTGGGCAAGATCATCGCCATGGCCGCCATCTCGCGCCTGGCCAAGACCCTGTCGATCCTGCTGGAGGCGGGCTTCTCCACACCGGACGCCCTGGAGCTGGCGAGGGACACGGTGAACAACAAGATCATCGCGGGGGTGGTCGACGAGGCCCGGGAGAAGGCCACAGCCGGCAGCTCCATCGCCGAACCCTTCGCCACGCACTGGGTCGTGCCGGAGATGACGGCCGACATCATGGCCATCGGTGAGGAGACCGGGAACCTGTCGAAGCTGCTGGGTCACCTGGCCAAGCTGTTCGAGGTGCGCGTCAACACCGCGGCGGACCGGCTGATCACCGTGCTGGAGCCCGTGCTGACCCTGGTCGTGGCCTCGATCACGCTGATCGTGGCGCTGGCCATGTTCCTGCCGTACTTCTCCTTGTTCACGGTGGGCATCGGCGGCTAGCCTGCCCCCCCAGCTCTCCCGCTACTCCCCCGTCAGACCGAACTCCTCCGCGCAATCCAGCGGCTCCGTCTGCACGCAGGCCCCCTCCAGGGCCTCGCCGGCCAGGCGCGCCTGGATCCAGTCCCGCTGGTACGGGAGGGAGTCCCGGGCGCCCTCGGTGTGACCGGCGCCCGCACACTCCAGGTACTCGAGCCTGTACCCGTCGTCGCACAGAACGAGGAAATCATCGCGCACGACGTCCGCCGCCACCAACGTGTCCTCGCCCGAGATCACGAACAGCGTGGGGGTGTCGTTGTCGTGGGGGATCTCCGTCGCGTGGACCGTGGATTGGCGCAGGTAGCAGCTGAACGGCTCGATGGCGGCCCAGTCCTCGGTGGAGGCCGCCTCGACGAAGGACGGGACGTAGATCTGCTCGATGGCGTCGAGATCCTCGAACAGATCTCCTGCGTCGCAACCTTCGCCCAGGACGCCTGCCAGACTGCTGGCGAGCCAGGTCGGCTCCTCGTCGGTGAGCACGTCGTGGAGGCTGCCCTCGGCGCCGTACCAGTCGTGGGCGGTGACCATCACCGCGGCCAGCGCCACGGTCGTGGGGCCGGCGACGGTGGTCCCATGCGTGGCCAGGCCGAGGGAGTCCGTGGGCGGCACCAGCGCCACCGAGGCGACGATGTCGAACTCGGGGGCGTACCCCGGCGCGTACCGATCGGCCCAGAACGCGGCGAAGCCTCCCTCGGAGCCGCCCCACAGCACCGTCTGCAGCGAGGGTCGCGCCATCACGTCGTCCTCGGCCTCGTCGTGGAAGCGCTGCAGGGCGCGCAGGGAGTCGAGGGACGCCACGGCCGTGGGCTCGGCCACCACGTAGGGGTGCAGGAAGCCCGCGGGCTCTCCCCAGCCGTTCATGCCCAGGTAGTCCGGCGCGATCACCGCGTACCCCAGGGTGCTCAGCAGGATGTTGCCCATGGCTCCCTCGAGGCCCATGGCCGTCGGGGCGCACTCGTCGGTGAACCCGCTGGTGCCGTGGAGCCACGCGATGGCGGGCACCTCGGCCTCCTCCTCGAGGACGGGGAACGAGACCCAGGCCGTGGACTCGACCTCCGCGCCGCGGTCCTGGGTGATGTACCGGACCAGGAACACGCGGACGTCGTACTGGGGCTCCCACCCTCCGTATCCGTTGCCCTCGAGCAGGATCTCGAGGGCCTCGGCGGTGAAGGCGTAGCCGTCGGGCTCGTCCCAGTCGACGATCTCGCCCATGCGCTCCATGGACGCCCAGCCGTACTCGTGCCCGCCACATCCACCCGTGGGCAGCTGGGGCACGAACGTCGCGTCGTCGTCGTCCCCTGCGGTGGTGTCGTCGTCGTCACCTGCGGTGGTGTCGTCGTCATCGGCCGCGATCGTGTCGTCGTCGTCGTCACCGCCCGGGCAACCGCCGAACAGCAGCGCGGACAGGGCCAGGGCCAACAGCCATCGAATCTGCATGGGATCACTCCTCGTCAGAGCGAGATACACCATCTGCGGGAAGGGGACCAGAGGGGAGGCGGGGTCTGGGGCGCGCTACATGAACTGGACGCCGGTGAACTCCATCACGAACGACCACCCGTCCAGGGAGCCGTTGCCGTCGGTGTCCACGTCCAGCTCCCGGCCGTCCATCAGGTCGTGCAGGTTGCCGAAGGATGTCTCGATGTCCTCGGTGTCCGCCTCCTGGATGCCCCCGGAGATGGCGCCGTGGGTGATCGCGGAGTAGTCGGCGGAGAACTGGCCGGCGATCTCGGCGTTGTACAGCGGCACGGTGACGCCGAAGGAGAGGTTCAGCGTGAGGCCGCTGTCCACGGTGGTGAAGTTGCGGTTGGGGTCCTGGGAGTAGTCCCAGTTCACCGGCGAGGGGCTGGTGGTGTAGCTGTACAGGTCCTGGGTCACCTCGCCCATGCCGAATCGCGCCTCGAAGGAGGTGTCCCCCACCAGGTCCTCGTCCGGATCGAACAGGATGATCACGCTGTCGCTGGTCGGCGGCAGGGCGTCCACGAGCAGCAGGTTCAGGAACTCGTCGTAGGTGGAGCTCTCGAGGAACGTGGTGATCTCGAGGCCGTCGAAGTAGTAGGCCGGGTATTCGGTGTCGGAGCAGCACGGCTCGGCGTCGTCGTCGTCGCCGGTGGTGTCGTCGTCGTCGGCCGTGGCGTCGTCGTCGTCGCCCGTGGCGTCGTCGTCGTCACCGTTGTCGTCGTCGTCGCCCATGTCGTCATCGTCGCCCATGTCGTCGTCGTCGGCCTGATCGTCGTCGTCCTCGTTGTAGGTGTCGTCGTCGTCGGAAACGTTCAACGAGCCGGCGCATCCCATGAACAGCAGGAAACTCGTCGCCGTCAGCAGAGCCAGCAGGTGTCGCAACATCTCGTACCCTTTCTCGGTTCGGCGCCGAACCGTATCGTGCCCAGCTTCGCCCGCGCTCCCCGGTGGGCGTCCCCCTGGTCCGGGATTTTCCGGACGCCTAGTCTACGATATCGCTTAGTGTACACGCGCGCTGTTTCCTTCACCCGGGTAAAACCTGTCCCCCTCCCCGAGGGGGAATGGACGCCGGGTTTGGACGTCGTTAATCTAGCGGTTCCCAGCGCGGAGGATGTCCATGAGCAAGCACGAGATGGTCCTTATGGAGGGCAGGAAGTCCGATCCGTTCGCGCGGACCCTGTCGCGCCACCTCGGGCTGCCCCTGTGCCCCGTGAAGTTCATCGAGTTCCTCGACGACGGCGGTCCCCGCAGCGGCGAGACCAAGGTGGAGATCCGCGAGAACATCCGCGGCCGGGACGTGTGCATCCTGTGGACCATCGGGCACACCAACTACGAGCTGGTGCAGGTGCTGCAGCTCATCGACGCTGCCCGCCTATCCGGCGGCGCGCACCACATCCGCCTCATCGTGCCCGAGTACCCGTGCGCACGGCAGGACAAGACCCACGAGCGGCGCGAGTCGCTGAGTTCGCGGCTGGTGGCGCGGCTGCTGGAGACGGCCGGGCTGGACGCGGTGTTGACCGTGGACCTGCACTCCGACCAGATCGAGGGGCACTTCCGCATCCCCCTGGATCACCTGCGCACGCGGCCCATCTGGACCGACTACATCTGCCGCCGCTACCGGGACTGGATGGACAACTGCGGTCTGGCCCCGGAGGGCGGTGACCTGGTGCTCGGCGTGCCCGATGCCGGTCGGGCGAGGGCGGTCCGCGAGCTGTCCGACTCCGTGGCCAAGTGGCTGCGCGAGAGCGACCAGAAGATCAAGATCAAGCTGGCCCACCACGACAAGTTCCGCCGCTGGGAGGTCCCCGGCGAGGTTGCGAGCCACGGCCTGCTCGGGGACGTCAAGGGCCGCGTCGTGTGGTTCACCGACGACCTGTTGAGCTCCGGCGGCACCCTCTTCGGCGCGGCCCACGCCGCCAAGCTCGCCGGCGCGCGCCACGTGGTGTGCAGCATCACCCACGCCCACGGCTTCGACAAGAAGGGCAAGGACTTCGCCGAGGCCCTGGCCGAGTCGGACATCGACGAGCTGATCGTCGCCGACACCCACCCCCGGTTCGTCGAGCGGGTCAGGGCCGATCGCCGGCTGGCCGAACGGATCACCATCCTGTCCCTCACGCCCATGTTCGCCGGTGCCATCCAGCAGCTGCGCGAGGGCGAGACCATCAAGGAGATGATGCGTGATCTGGACGACTTCTCCTCCCTGTACACGGTGCTCCACGAGGCCACGGGGGACACCCGCCCCAGCCGCTGTCACGAGTGATCGACGATGAGGACCCCGGGTAGGCGCGCCCTGGAGCCCTTCGGGGTCTCCGTGTTCACCGAGTTCACCGAGCTGGCCAACCGCTTCGAGGCCATCAACCTCTCCCAGGGATTCCCCGACTTCGACGGCCCCGACTTCATCAAGGACGCGGCCTACGAGGCCATGAAGGCCGGCCACAACCAGTACGCGCCGAGCCACGGCATCCCGCAGCTGCGCGCCGCGGTCGCCGGCAAGGCCAGCCGGCTGTACGGGCTCGACGCGGATCCCGACCGGGAGGTGACGGTGTTCAGCGGGGCGACCGAGGCCCTGTTCTCGACGATCATGGGGCTGGTCGAGCCGGGCGACGAGGTCGTGCTGTTCGAGCCCACCTACGACTCGTATCCCCCGTGCGTGGCCATGGCCGGGGGCACGGTGCGCACGGTGCCGCTGCGGTTCCCGGACTTCGCCCTGGACGAAGCAGAGCTCGACGCCGCCCTGAGCAGCCGGACCAAGCTCGTGGTGCTGAACACGCCCATGAACCCCACCGGCAAGGTGTTCGGCCGCGACGAGCTGGCCACCATCGCCCGCCTCGCCCAGCGGTACGACGCCTACGTGCTGTGTGACGAGGTCTACGAGCACCTGTGCTACGAGGGGCACCGCCACCGCCCGCTGGCGACCTTCGAGGGGATGCGCGACCGGACGGTCACCATCTCCTCCACCGCCAAGACGTTCTCCATGACCGGCTGGAAGGTGGGCTACGCCATCGCGTCCCCTCCCCTCTCCGACGCGATCCGCCGGTCCCACCAGTTCGTCACCTTCGCGACGTCCACGCCGTTCCAGCACGCCATGGCCGCGGCCATCGACCGCAGCGACGACTACTACGGCGAGTTCCTGGCGGCCTACGTGGCCCGGCGGGACCTGATGCTCGGCTTCCTGCGGGACGCCGGCTTCGGGGTGATCGAGCCCCAGGGGACGTACTACGTCATGGCGGACATCACGCCGCTGGGCTTCGGCGACGACGTGGAGTTCTGCCGTCACCTGCCCCGGGAGGTGGGCGTGGCGGCCATCCCCGTGTCGGCCTTCTACGAGGGTCGCCGCGAGGGCCGCAACGTCGTTCGGTTCGCGTTCTGCAAGCGCCGCGAGGTGCTCCGGCGCGCCGGTGAACGGCTGCTCACCCTGGGAGGCTGAACATGCGCGTGGCCGCCGTCCAGATGGACCTGGCCTGGGAGCAGGTCGACGAGAACCTGAGGCGCGCTGCCGCGCTGTTCGCCCGGGCCGCGGAGCTCGGCGCAGAGCTGGTGACCGTGCCGGAGATGTTCGCCACCGGGTTCTCGATGAACGCCGAGGCGCTGGCCGAACCCGACGGCGGTCCCGTCGAGACGTTCCTGGCGGACCAGGCGCGCGAGCACGGGCTGTTCCTGCTCGGCACCAAGGCGAGGCGAACCGCCGGACGCCCCGTCAACGCAGCGCTGCTGTTCGGGCCCGACGGAGCGCTGCTGTCCACGCAGCACAAGCTCCATCCGTTCACCCTCGCGGGGGAGCAGCACCACTTCGACGCCGGCGACGAGCTCGTCGTGACGAGCGTGGGCGGCTTCGGTCTGGCCACGGCCATCTGCTACGACCTGCGCTTCCCCGAGCTGTTCCGCGCCCTCGCCTTCCGCGGGGCCACGCTGATCGTGGTGCCGGCCAACTGGCCCATCCCCCGCGTGGACGCCTGGTCACACCTGCTGATCTCGCGCGCCATCGAGAACCAGTGCTACGTGGTGGGGGTCAACCGCGTGGGCACGGGGGCGGGCCTCGAGTACGACGGCTGCTCGGCCATCGTCGATCCCCTGGGGGAGGTCCTCGCCAGCGGCCGCGACACCGAGCAGATCCTGATCGCGGACCTGGACCCCGGGCGGATCGCGCGCGTGCGGACAGACCTACCCTTCCTGGGGGACGCTCGGAGAGACCTGTTCGGCGATCTGTGGGGGGATTGATCAGGCGTTCGTGGTGAGCATGACCACGCGATTGCGGCCCGCGGACTTGGCCCGGTAGAGGGCCTGGTCGGCGACGGTCACGACGCGGTGCTTGCTGGCGTCGGTGACGACGCGCCTGCCTTCGGCCAGCGTCTGGGGGTCGTCGGGATCGCCCGGCACGACGCACGCCACGCCGACGCTCACCGTGACCTGGACCAGATCCTCGTCCACCTGCAGCTCGAACCGCTCCACCGCAGCCCGCACCCGCTCGGCCATGACCTCGAGGCCCTCGCTCTCGATGCCTCGCACCAGGATGCAGAATTCCTCTCCGCCGTAGCGGTAGATGGAGTCCTCGGCGCGGACCTGGGCCTCGAAGATCTTGGAGACCGCGGCGAGCACGCGGTCGCCCACGGTGTGTCCCCAGGTGTCGTTGATGCGCTTGAAGTGGTCCAGGTCGGCCAGCAGCACGCCCACGGGCTCGTAGTGCCGCACGCCAAAGCTGAGCTCCTCCTCGAGCCGCCGGTTGAGGTAGCGGCGGTTGCCGGCGCCGGTGAGGGTGTCCACGAACATGGCCCGCTGCAGCTTCTGGTAGGCGTTGGCGCCCCCCTCGTCCACGGCGATGAACTGCAACACCGTGTACAGGCCGAGGCGGATGCGACAGCTGGTGGGCAGGCGGACGCGGCCGCGGATCTGCCGGTCGTCCACGAACGTGCCGTTGGTGCTCCCGAGGTCCTCCAGGAAGATCTGACCGTCGCCGAACTCGAGGCGCGCGTGGAACCGCGACACCGTGGAGTTGGTCATCCGGAACTCGACCTCGTCACCGCGGCCCAGCGCGCCGCCGGTCTCGTCCACGTAGTACATCTGGCGGGCGCCGCCGCCGTGGATCACGGTCATGGTCGCGCCCACGGGGGGTCCGCCCAGGGCCGGGCTCATCTCGGCGCTGGGGCTGTCGACGCGGGTCGGGCCCTCGTCCTCCAGCGTCTGTCCCATCGACCATCGGTCCATCTTGCCCATGTTCCCTCGCACGAACACCCATGATAGGGGACGCGCGGGTCCCGTGTCAGCACGCCCCGCGCACCCCGCGCTTCACGGACGAGCGGAGCGGCTGACGAGCCACTCGGCGATGGGCGTGAACACCTCCAGCTCCGCCCGATCGCCCACCACCAGGTCCCCGTGTCCGTACTCCTGCTGCGTGCCCCACCCGACCCCCAGCACGATGAACGTCTTGTCCTCCGAGCCCAGGTGATCGTGGGCGTACCGCACCGTCCAGGCCGGCACGATGTGGTCGACACGGCCGGCCAGCAGCAGAGCGGGGATCTCCACGTCCGCGAGCCCCTCGGTGTAGTCCACCGATCCGTCCCGGCTGATCAGGTGCCCGCCCTCCAGCCAGCTGGTGTACTGGAGCAGGAGGCCGCGGCCGGTGTTCTCCATGCCCGGTCCGACGAACGAGGCGAGGCGCTGCGGGTCGGCGTTGGCCGTGTTGGAGATGACGTGGATCAGGTACGAGCGCGGCTGGTCCAGGACGGCCGGAGCCAGGAGCCGGGACAGGGACCGGGTCGGGACCTGGCCGCTGGGGGGGAGCAACCCGCGGTGCTTCCAACCGAACCGCGCCAGGTCGTTGGGGTGGACGAATGCGCCCGGAGAGCCGATGGCCACGAGGCCGGCCAGCCGATCGCCGCAGCGCCCCTGGGCGACGATGAATCCCAGCGCCCCGCCGAGGGAGTGCCCGACCCAGTAGGCCTCACGGCGTCCGGTCGTGGCCTCGATGTGCTCGAGAACGGCGGGGATGTCGCGCTGGGCGATGTCGTCGGCGTCCCAGTCGCCGCGGCGCCAGGTCCTGGCGTCGGGGGGCCGCGACGTGCGATCGCCGCGGTACTCGGTCAACCAGACGTCGAAACCGCGCGCGGCGAGGAAGGCGGCCAGGTCCGACCCCTCGAGCAGGAAGTTGGTGCGGTTGACGCTGGTGCCGTGGGCGAGCAACACCACGGTGCCGTCGTGGGGGGCGCCAGTGGGCACGGCCGGGACGCGGAACACCGCGACCTCCCAGCCGTCGTCCGTGGCCACCATCGACTCGAAGTGCGGCAGGGCCTGCGGGTGCTTCACGCGCGTCGCAGCGCACCCTCCGAGGGCCATGGCCAGGAGGGCGCACAGCAGCGCTGGGCGGCACAACCCGCTCACGGCAGCCTCCCATCCCCGGCCAGCCACGCGACGACCACGGGATCGACGCCGCGCCGCGCGGCCCGCGACAGCATCATGCCCAGGTGGCCGAACTCCTCGCCGTGGCCGTTCACCCGGGAGAGCATCCGGTAGGACACGTCGCCATCGGACCTCTCCAGACCGGCCGCCACGTCCTCGGGAGGAGCCAGAGGATCCGTGACCGCGGCGACCAGCAGCGCGGTGGAGTGGGGGTGCTCCAGGCCCGTCAGATGGTCCCGGCCGTCGTCCCGGCGGGTGCAGGCGCCGATCTCGTACCAGCGCAGCACGTCCGCGACCACAGCGGGCGGGGGGACGGCGGCGACACGCTCGCGCCACAGAGCCTCGACGTCCCCGATGGCGGAGCCCCGCCGGCGCTCCCGGCGGGTGCCCGCGAGGCCGGTCAGCAGCGCGCGTCGCTCGACCTCCACCGACGCCGCCGCACCCTCGGCCCAGGCGCGCAACCACTCGAGGTGGCTGCTCGGCGCGTAGCGGTGATCGAACCGCGTGCCGAGGGACACCCAGCGGGCCACGGCGGGCGGCCGGCCGTCCGCGGCCGCTGCTGCGGGGAGGAGTCCACACACGCCGCGTCCGATCCACACCACGTCGTCGCCGCCGGCCCCTGCCTGCGCGACCAGGACCGGGTAGACCTCGTCCAGCACCGCGTCGAAGCCGCGTTCGCGGGCCGCTGCGCTGGACCAGGGATCCACCAGCTCCACCTCGTGGCCGGCCCGGATCAGCCGCTGGGCGAGGCCACCACCGCCGTCGCGGGTCGTGAACACGGCGGACGTCTCGCCGATGTCCGGGCACAGGACCACCACCGGACCGCCGGCCGACGCCACCGCGGGCCACAGGGTGAGCAGGGCGAGCAGGAACCGCGTGGGGTCACCCCCCCAGCCGGATGGCCAGGTAGACGGAGAAGGCGAACGAAGGGGGCTGGGTGTCGGCGAGCCCCATGCCGATCATGAACTCGCCGTGCTCGGGCGAGGTCTCGCCGATCTCGATGGGGAGGGCGATGGTCTCGGGGGCCTCGGGGCCCACGTTGCACAGCTGGGTGAGGTTCTGCCCCCCGGCCGGCGTGCGCGCGATGCGGTGGACGGCGACCCGCAAGCCCGCGGGTTTGTCCAGGGCCAGCTGACCCTCGTCGTCCACCCGCAGGTTCCACTGGGTGCCCGTGGGCAGCTCGCTCAGCCCGTAGCCCAGGGCGTTGGGGTCGAGGATGATCTCGTAGTTGTTGCGCATCCCGTCGAACCCGAACGCGAAGTCGTCCAGGGCGGTGATCGGATACCCGCGTTCCCCCTGGAGCATGCCCCTGGCCTCGGTCTCCACGAATCCGCCGCTGCCGGTGGACACCTGCACCACGTAGCTGATGGAGAGGGTGTCGAGGGGGCGGAAGACGTGCACGGTCGTCTCGCCGGCAGCCGGCGAGACCTGGACGGTCTCCTCGAGGTCCGGATCCTCGGACTCGTCCTCGCTGTCCTCGGTGGGGAAGTCCTCGTCGTCCTCGCTACCGAGCTCCTGCGACATCTCGCGCAGCATGCGCTCGAAGTCCTCGTCCTCGGTGGCCGACGCGGCGAGATCCGCCTGCTCGTGGGTCGGTTCGATGTTCGGGGAATCCCGGTCGTCCAAGCCTTCACCCTCCACCGGACGATTCTACCACCGCCGGGCCCGTGGAGGCATCCCCGCCCCGGCGATAGCGCGACCGTGCGTGGTATCATCCCGCTGCCGGCGGCCCCCAGGGTGGGCCGCGGGTGTACCGCCATGGACTCCCAACGTCTCAGCCTGTGGATCCGAGCATCGCGCGAGCGGGTCCTCTCCGCCTATCGCAAGCTGGTCATCGAGAGCGGCTTCCCCGGTGCCGCGCGCAATCCCGTGCTGTTCACCGGGTTCCTGATCCGCGAGGTGCTGGTCAAGGAGTGCTCCACGCGGGCCATGGCCCTGTCGTACCAGTTCCTGTTCTGCCTGGTGCCGGCCCTGACGTTGATGCTGGCGTTCCTCGCCATGCTGCCGGGCCTCGAAGCGGCCCGGGACCAGCTCGTGCAGCTGGTGGTCCGGGAGTTCTGGCTGGCGGACTCGGACGCCATGACCGGGCACGTGGAGAGCTTCATCGCCAAGGCCGAGGTGTTCTCCCTGGTGGGCATCGCCATCCTGGTCTACGGCGCCGTGGTGCTCATCAGCACCCTCCACGGGGCGATCAACGCCATCTGGAACATCCGGCCGAGCCAGGTCTCGTGGCTCCAGCGGCTGGGCCCCCTCGGCCTGGTGGCGTCCCTGATCGGTGGCGCCGTCGCGCTGGGGATCGTCACCTCGGATCCCTTCCAGTACCTGCTCTCCTTCCTGGATCAGTCGCCCCTGTTCACGTCCGGCGTGCGGTCCTTCGTCACGGGCCTCATCGCGGGCTGGGCCCTGACGTTCCTGCTGTACAAGCTGGTCCCGAGCACCTGGGTCCACACCGGCTCGGCGGCCATCGCCTCGGGCGTGACCTCGCTGCTGTTCTCCCTGGCCAAGCTCGGGTTCCTCTACTACGCCGGCCTGTCGGACACGTACTCGCGCATCTACGGCGTCCTGGGCGCCCTGTTCATGGGGCTGCTGTGGAACTGGCTCGCCTGGTTCCTGATCCTCGCCGGCGCGGTGCTCGCCTTCGTGCTGCAGAACTACGAGCACCTCGCCGGGCGCGAGCAGCGCAAGCTCCTGGGCGAACGCTTCCAGATCTGGAACGGCGTGCGCGTCCTGCTCACCGTCTACCGCGCCCACGAGCAGGGGCGAACGCCCATCGCGGTGTCGGCCGTGGCCAAGGACATGGAGATGGCGGTGTACCTGGCCGACCGGCTCGCCGACACCCTCGCCGCCGAGGGGCTCCTGGCCCAGTCCGGTTCGAGCCACTGGGAGCACCTGTCCGTGGCCCGCCCCGCCGCGGAGATCACCGTGGCCGACGTGGCCGCGGCCCTGGCCCACCACACCCTCGGCGTCCCCGACGTGAGCGAGGCCCACGATCCATCGGAGCACGCGCTGCACGCGCTGCTCTCCGACTCCCGCGCCACCCTCACCGGCCGGCTGGCCAGCACCAACCTCGCCGACCTGCTCGCCGCCACCACACCAAATCTGAAATCTGAAATCTGAAATCTGAAATCCAGGATTCCCCATGCCCCTGCTCAAGATCGCCTTCACGTTCCCCGTCGATTCCGAGGCCGTGCGCGAACGCTTGCTCCACGCGGGCACCCGCGCCGTGGTCGAGGTCATGGGCAAGCCCGAACGGTTCGTGATGGTGCTGTGCGAGCGCGAGTACATGGCGTTCGGCGACTCCACCGACCCGTGCGCCTTCCTGGAGCTGCGCAGCATCGGCGGCCTCGACGACGAGGTGAACGCGGCGCTGAGCGAGCGCCTGTGCGCGATGATGCGCGAGGTGGCCGAGGTCCCCGAGGACCGGGTCTTCGTCAACTTCGTGGACATGGCGCGCGCGGACTGGGGGTGGAACGGGGGGACGTTCGCGAGGCCGAGGGGGCTGTAGGTCCACCGCGCGCCACCCGGCGCGGGTGGATGAACTGCATGGAGAAGACCGCACTCGTCCCTGTCCCCCCCTGTCAACCCCTTGTAAGATACGCGCAGATCGATGGATCGCGCGTGAGAGGGTGACGTCATGACGAGTACGAACGGTCTCAAAGCGGCGCTGGTGGCCTTGACGGTCCTGCTGGGGCTGGCCTGCAACGAGCAGGAGCTGGCGCCCCTGTCGCCGGACATCCACGTGGATCCGATGGAGATCGACTTCGGCACGGTCACCATCGGCGCGCCCGCGCAGCAGACGCTGCAGATCCAGAACGTGGGCGGCGGCACGCTCACCGTGGACTCGGTGACGCTGCGGGACGGCACCGGCCCGTTCTCGGTGGAGGACTTCGCCGACACCCTGGCGCCCGACGGCGTGGTGGAGCTGCTGGTGGACCTCGATCCCACGCAGCTCGGACCCGCCGAGGACGTGATCGAGATCCTCAGCGACGACCCGGACGAGGAGATCGTCGAGGTCCCCGTTCGTGTGCTCGACGTGGTCGAGGGGCCGGTCCCGGCCATCGCGTGGTCGCCCAGCAGCCTGACCTGGGGCGCGGTCCCCAGCGGCGGCGAGGTCTCCATGCTGGTGACGATCACCAGCGTCGGCACCGGCGATCTGGAGGTCTCGGACGTCTCCCTGGACGGCGCGACCTCCGTGGAGTTCACCCTGGTCAGCCACCCGGCGCCGATCACCATGCCGCCGAGCACGTCGGACGTGATCGAGGTGCTCTACGCACCCCAGGACGAGACGCCGGACACCGGCACGCTGCTGGTCAGCTGCAACGATCCCGACATCCCCCTGGTGGAGATCCCGCTCAGCGGTGAGCTGCTGCCCGCGCCCGACATCGAGCTGGTGCCCACGCAGCTGCTGTTCGGCCAGGTGGAGATCGGCCAGAGCGTGACCATGGACGCGGAGATCTGGAGCCTGGGCGACGCCACGCTGGAGCTGGGCAGCCTGCTGCTGGACGCGGGGCCCGAGTTCACCATGGACGTGGACCCGTCGGGCGAGGTGTTGCTCACCGGCGAGTACACCTCCGTGACGGTGACGTACACACCCACCGACACCACCCAGGACAGCGGCCAGATCGAGATCCCGAGCAACGATCCCGACGAGAACCCCGCCTACCTGACCCTGGCGGGGCAGCACGAACCCATCCCCGACATCGACGTCACGCCGCTGACCATCGACTTCGGGCTCGTGGACGTGGGCGTGCCGACCACCGACACCATCACCGTGGCCAACGTGGGCACCGGCGACCTGGTGGTGGACCTGCCGATCCTCACCGGCAGCACCGACTTCTCCATGGACGCCGCCCAGTTCCCCACCGTGATCGCGGCCGGATCGTTCGAGCTGATCATGGTCACCTACACGCCCACGGACTTCTCCGCGGACACCGGCGAGATCACCATCACCAGCGACGATCCGGACGAGCCCACGGTCCCCGTGGAGCTCCTGGGTGAGCCCATGCCCGCGCCGGACATCGATCTGGACCCCACGTCGCTGACCTACGGCCAGGTGGCCGTCGGCTCGAGCCTGACGCTGTCGTCCACCATCACCAACGTGGGCACCGCCGACCTGGAGCTGGGCACGCTGTCGGTGGTCGGCACCACCGAGTTCACCATCACCGTGGACCCGTCGGGCGGCGTCCTGGCTCCGGCCAACGCCACCGAGGTCTTCGTGGAGTACGCGCCCGTGGACACGGGCTCGGACACGGCCTACGTGGAGATCCCGAGCAACGACCCGGACGAGCCCACCGTGCTGCTCGACCTCAACGGCGCGGAGCTGCCGCTGCCCGACATCGACGTGGACCCCCTGGTCGTGGACTTCGGCGACGTGGACGTCAACACGAGCTCCACGCTGCCGGTGACCGTGGCCAACCTCGGCAGCGCGACGCTGAACGTCACCGCCGTCACTCCGGGCGGGAGCTCCGAGTTCAGCTTCTCCACCGCCACCCTGCCCGGCTCCCTGGGCGTGGGCGGTTCGACCACCGTCTACGTGACCTACGCGCCGCTGGACGAGGTGGCCGACTCCGGGACCCTCAGCTTCGACAGCGACGACCCGGACGAGCCCACGGTCGTGGTGACGCTCCTGGGCGGCCCCACGCCGGTGCCCGACATCGACGTGGATCCCTGGACCGTCGACTTCGGCGTGATCAAGGTCAACGACAGCGACACCGCCTGGGTGACCATCTACAACGATGGCGACGCCGATCTGGACCTCTACAGCTGCACGCGCAGCGGCGACCCCAACTTCTCCATCCTGACCAACCCGGCCGGCACCCTCGTGGCTCCGGGCGGCAGCGTGCAGATGGAGGTCGGCTTCTACCCCACGGCCAACCTCGCCTACGGCGGCATGATCGACATCGCCTCCAACGACCCGTTCGATCCGGTGGTCACCGTGGACCTGATGGGCGAGGCCGACTCGCCGCTGATCGAGATCGACCCGGACTTCTGGGACTTCGGCAACGTGTACTACGGCTGCGACGACTACGTGGACGTGGCGATCCGCAGCATCGGCAGCGTGCCGCTGACCCTCAACGGCTACTCCTGGTCCACCATGCCCGGCTCGTCCATGTCCGCCGACACCACCGACCTCGACGCCTACATCAACAACGGCTGGGACCTGGATCCCGGCGACGAGATCATCGTCTCCATCGACTTCATCCCCGCGGACATCAACACCTTCGACGGGCTGCTGACCATCAACAACGACTCGGCCAACTGGCCCATCGCCACGGCCGCCCAGGAGGGCGACGGTGTGGCCGGCGGCGTGCACCAGGACAACTGGGTTCAGGTGGGCAACAACGAGTCCGACGTGCTGTGGGTGGTGGACAACTCGTGCTCCATGGGCGACGAGCAGGGGTACCTGGCGGACGACTTCGGCTACTTCTACTCGGTGCTCAACGGCGCCGGGGTGGACTATCGCATCGCCACGGTCACCACCGACAACGACGACTTCCAGGGCTCGACCAAGGTCATCGACCCCTACACGCCCAACGGCGCGGCCGTGTTCTCCAGCAACTGCACCGTGGGCACCAGCGGTTCGGGCACGGAGCGGGGCCTGCAGTACGGCTACTCGGCCCTGACCCAGGCCATCAACAACCAGTCGCCCAACCAGGGCTTCTGGCGCCAGGACGCGGGGCTGCGCGTGGTGTACGTGTCCGACGAGCCCGACCAGAGCGGCGACTGGGGCACCTACCTGAGCTACTACCAGGGCCTCAAGGCCGACCCGAGCACCGTCATCCTCAGCGGCATCTGCGGCACCAACGGCTTCGTGGCCCAGTCCTGCAGCGGCCCTGGCGGCAGCGCCAGCCCCGGCACCGGGTACGTGGACGTGGCCAACGCCACCGGCGGCGTGCTCGGCAGCATCTGCGACTCCGACTGGTCCACCGTGCTGACCAACCTCGCGTGGATCACGGTCAACCTCGCCGACACCTTCACGCTGACCTACGTGCCCATCACCAACACCATCGAGGTCTACGTCAACGGCTCCCTGCAGAGCATCGGCTGGTCGTGGGACGCCAACCTCAACGCCGTGGTGTTCTCGCCGTCGTACGTGCCCCAGGACGGCGACGTGATCCAGATCCTCTACGACTACTACGGCAACTGCTGAGTCGGCCCCGATTGACAGTGGCCACGGCGATCCAGTAGTCATTCCCATCCCTTCGGCGTCTTTGCCGAGCCCGAGGCACCATGCGAACCATCTCCGTTCAGGATCTCGAGACCTCCCCCGACCTCTTCCGCGAGCTCGCCGACGTGCTCCACGACGGCGGCCTGGTGTGCTTCCCCACCGGGCGGCAGTACGGCGTGGCCGCGTCGCTGATGTCCGAGGACGCCGTCATCCGGCTCGTCCAGACCAAGCGCCGGGCCAAGCGCGCCCCTTCGCTGGTGTTCATCCCCGATCGCGACGCGTTGCCGCGGGTGGTCTCCGAGGTCTCCCCGAGGGCGCAGAAGCTGGCCGACGAGTTCTGGCCCGGCCCCCTGACCATCCTGTTCCGCCCCTCCGAGGAGCTGCCGCGCAAGGTCACCAAGACCGTGGCGGCGAAGAAGAAGGACAAGATGGGCGTACGCGTCACCCACGAGGCGATCGCCGGGCGGCTGGTCGAGGCGTTCGGGGGCCCCATCCTGGTCTCGAGCGCCAACATCTCGCGCAAGGCGGGCGCGTCCTCCATGGCCCAGGTGCGCAAGAACTTCGGACGCGACGTGGACGTGATGATCGACGCCGGCGACGTGCCGACCGCCGATCCCTCCACCGTGGTGGACCCCGACGGCGGCCGCGGCATCGTCCGCGACGGCGCCGTGCCCGCCCAGCGTGTGCTCGAACTCCTCGGCGACGACGAGGTCTGATCGTGCTGCCCCAGATCGCCCGCGCCGTCGCCCAGATGACCCACACCCTCGAGCCGGTCACCCTGCACGCCACGGCCATCGACTACGGCGCCCGGCTCGACGCCACCGCCCCCGACGGGGCCGTGGCCAAGGGCGTCATCTACTTCTCCAAGCGCAAGGATCGGTACACGCTGACCCTCGAGGACAGCAGCGATCCGGGCCTCGCCGAGCGCGTCCGGCACGCCGCGATCAAGGCGTGCGGCCCGCGGCTCAAGACTCCCGGTCATCCGGGATCCGAGCCGAAGCAGGAGACCTTGCCCCGCGCCGGGGCGCCGGTCAGCGGGATCCCCCAGGTGGACGATCACCTGGCGGCGGCGCTGCCCCGCCTCCACGCCGTGGGCATCTTCCCCGACGACATGCAGCCCATCCCCTACGGCCTCAAGCTCGTCTTCGGCGAGGGCAAGCACCGCAGCGTCGTCAGCCTCTACTACTCCTCGAAGAAGGGGCTGAGCATCGTCGCGGGCAAGGGCAAGGGCCAGATGGGCGCCGAGGACATCGCGCGGCTGCTGCGCGGAGAGCCCGAGCTTCCCGCGAACGAGGCCAAGCTCGAGCGCTGGATCGGTACCGACGAAGCCGGCAAGGGCGACTACTTCGGACCGCTGGTCACCGCGGGGGTCCTCCTCGATCGCGCCACCTGCGAGGAGGTCATCGCCCTCGGCGCCACGGACTCCAAGCAGCTCGACGACGCGCGCCTGCTGAAGATCGCCGGCCAGCTCCGCAGCCTGCTCGGCCCCAACGCCGCCGTCGTCGCCGTCAACCCCGTGCGCTACAACCAGCTCTACGCCGATCTGCGGCGGCGCGGTCGCAAGCTCAACGATCTGGTCGCGTGGACCCACGGCCGCGCCGTGGCCGACCTCCAGGAGCGGGACCTGGCCTTCGAAGCGGTGGTGGTCGATCGGTTCGCGTCCACGGCCCTCATCCGCCGGCACATGCCCGGCGGCGTCAAGGTCCTCGCCCGTCCCAAGGCCGAGGACAACCCCGCCGTCGCCGCCGCCTCCATCCTCGCCCGCGCCCGCTACCTCGACAGGCTCGCGTCGCTGTCCGAGGAGTTCGGTGTGACCGTGCGGCCGGGGGCGGGGGATCCGGTCATCCGGGCGGGTCGGCAGCTGGTCGACAAGCACGGGGCCGGAGTGCTCGAGAAGGTGGGGAAGCACCACTTCCGGACGACGGAGACGATCCTTGGAGGTGGTTGATCGGGCACGGGCACGGGCACGGGGGCGCTGCGCGCCTGAATAAAACGCCCGTCGCGCGGTCGATCCATGCTAGAGATCTCGAAGTGACTCGATCCGTCTGCTGCTGAGGTGATCCATGCCCTCGTCCCCCTACCCCATCGATGCGAGGCTCAAGCAGCTCACCATCGCCCTGCTCGTCGCGCTCCCGCTGATCCCCTCGTGCGTCTACCTCGAAGAGGTTCTGCGTGACGGGTTCGGCGAGTGCGAGCCGTACGAGCAGGAGTGGGAGGCCGCCCTGCACGCTGGCGGGGCGCTGTTGCCGACGATCCCGGACACGGCCCAGGACTTCGCCATGGCGATGATGCTCAACACCAACGCGGTGAACGAGCTCTTCCGCCGCCTCGACGACAACGAGTTCCCGGTGCTGAGCGAGTCCGTGGACATCCTCGGCCTCACCGTCACGCTGTCGGTCCAGCCCGACATCCCCCTGCTGGCCATCGGCGGAAACGCCAACTGCCCCGAGTGTTTCTCCGCCGAGTTCGAGTTCTTCAACCAGGTGGACATCGAGGGCTGGGTCGTCCCTGGCGGCTCGGGCACCATCGGCGTGCAGATGCCCGTGGGGATGCTCCCCATCGACGATCACCAGACCTCCTTCGTCGCGTTCTTCCAGTCCCTGGAGGTCACGGACCTCGACGTGGACTTCGGCGACGACTCGGTCAACACCTTCTACGGCTACTACCTGGAACCGGTCGTCACCACGCTGCTCACCGAGTACATCCAGTGGCGCCTCGCCGATCAGCCCATCGCCACGTTCGACTCCTGGGCCATCGGCCAGGGTGACGTCCTCCTGGCGCCTCGGGGTCCCTACATCTACCCCGAATTCGACACCATGATCCTCGCCATGCAGACCAACCTGGACATGGACATCCAGACGCCGCTGGAGGATCAGCTCTCGCTGCCCGAGGACGCCGACGTCGGCCTCGTCTTCCACCCGGAGCTCATCGTCGCGATGGCCAAGCGGATGAACTACGAGAACGTCATCCCCCAGGGATACGACGAGTCGGGAAACGCGACGGAAGGCGGCCCCCTCCGGCTCACCATCGAGTCCATGACCTCCGACGACCTCGGATTACTGCGTACAGAATCCAAGCTCTGGTTCGTCGAGGACCTCTGCGGCACCGCCACCATGGCCGCCTCCATGGAGATGACCGTGGACTCGTCCTCCTTCACCTTCGGTGTGACGGACTTCGAGATCTCCGAGGGCGACGGCATCGGGCTCGTCCTGAGCGAGAACGACTGGCTCATCTCCGGGATGATGAACGCCCTGCTCGACACCATGCGGATCACGGTCAACTACGACCAGGTCTTCGGGGGTGAGGCGGGGACGCAGCCGGAGATGGACCCTGTCACGTTCACGATCAACGGGCGGGGTGTTCAGCTGTACTTCAACTTCCTGCCGGGGTTCTAGCGCCGGCCTTCGGCCGGCCCCCACCCGCTCCCGCTCCCGAAGAAGATCTCACGCCAAGACGCCAAAGGAAGAGCGAAGGCGCCAAGAAGAAGATCGACCTCCTCGACCCAGACAGCGAAACGACCCGATCCGAATCCGACTGATGTCACCGCAGCCCGTGGCACCCCTCCCCGCAACACCTGGGCGGGAGCCAGCGCGGCACGTTATGCAATGCGTCCTCGTGCACGGTGATGGTCGCGGATTCCAGCAGAGGTGCGAGGACTGGCTCGACCAGGAGTTCCCGACGTCGGCGCGAGAGTTCCTCGTTGGCCAGTCTATCCAGGACGCTCTCACGGATGGCCTCGCAGTCAGTCTGATAGGCATCCCATACGCGATCCGACCTGAACCAGGCGACCCGGTCGCGTTCGCGGACGGGATCGCTGACCTGGTGCTCGTTCAACGCGACGATGGTATCGACCTCCGCGGCGCTCAGATGGACGGGATGCAAGTCGATGCCGTCGCACGCCCACAGATGCAGGGCGCCGCCCTGGGTGACTGGCCCGATACGCCCTGACGGCTCGGTGACGAACCTGGACAGCGGATATGGGGCGCTGGCGGTCGCGCCGCCGCGCAGGATGGTCCAAAGGGGACACTGGGAGTGGGTCACGGCGAGCTGCCGGAAGCGGGACGGATTCGATTCCAGCTCCGCGTCCAGGACGTCGACGCGGTGGGAGAACTCGGACTCTGACTCACCCTCGGCCTTCACGAGCAGGAGCCGATCCACGTAGATGCGGCGCGGTCCCTCCAGGACCTCTGGATGCTCCGCACAGAACTCGTGCACCTCGAACTCGGTGAAGGCAGGCTCAGGCGAACGCCACGAGCGATCGTCCACCAGGAGACGCGCCAGAAGCGCGTTCTGTACCCCCACGCTCTCGCGCAACAGGCGCTCTCGGCGCTCCCAGAACAGGACGGTCACGTCCATCAAGCGTTCGAGGAGTTCCTGGCGCCTCGCGTCGTCGACGGGCTCCTCCCGCACACCCACGCCATGTGCCATGAGGTCGAGGTCTCGAGTCGTGAGGCCAATGTCCTCGACCCAACCGAGCAGCTGCGCTGGTGCGTCGTCTCCGAACGTGTGCCCCGTCAGGACGTCCTGATCGATGGTAATCGCGAGCTCGGACCTCCCCTCCATGGCCAGATCGGCGATCCGTGCCCGGGCCCACTCGCTCCGTATGTCCATGCGCACTTTGTGGGTGGCCTGGTCCATCGAGAGCTGCCGGCGTTCCCGTCGGTCGTTGAGCCGATACACGTGAAGGCCGTCCTCGAGCATCACGATCCTGCTGACCTCCCCGAGATCCGCTTCACGCGCCCACTCCCTCACGGTGGCGGGCTCCCCCGACTCCGGCGGTCTGAAGAGGTGGAATCGGCCCCCTGTTCCCGCGGGTGTACAGCGCGTCTCGCGGTCGGACAGCTGGTCGAAGAGGCCGGGTTCCTTGCGAAGCGCCGCCCTCATTCCGACGGCCTCGACCTCGGAGTCGGCCTCGGAACAGCCACCAGCGTGAGGGACCACGATGTCCTGGACCTGGTTGTATCCCTGGACGACGTAACGTGTCTGGTGCCGATGGTAGTAGTCGGCGATGTCCTGTTCCGTGGGTTCGATCGCTCGCATCCCCGGATACACCTCGGTCGTGAGGATCGCCAGTTCCCCTGCCCGGCGCACGTCTGGATCGTCGTCGAGCCCTCGCCGCAAGGCTTCCTGGAGGAGGACGAACCTCTCGACCACGGCAGCGAGATGTTCCTGCTGATCCCGTTCGTTGACGCGATGATGGGTGTACTTGAACGAAGGCAACCTGCGCAGGTCGAGACCGTGTACCGACCAGCCGCCGACCTCCGCGACCAGAACGTCGTCTCCCTCGACCGGACAGGGAGAGCGACTCCCGAAATACAGGCATGGGTCGGTGGGTTCGCTTCCGTCGGCCGAGCTCGCAACGCCGGCGAGGAGTAGTCCGAATAGCAGGATCGAGACGAGCGTGTTGTCTCCGAAACCGGTGCGTCCCCACATGCGCTGGATCATACCCCGGACCCTATCTCCCAGGCCCATCCTCTGTCTTCTTGGCGTCCTTGGCACCCGTGGCGACTTGGCGTGATCTCCCCTTCCCCCAGGTGTGAGCGTCCCTTTTTCTCCCGTCGAGCCTGATGCACGGGTCGTATGCAAAAAACCGGAGATCGGCGCAGAGCGCCGAAGAAGAGACGTTCCGACGGGGACCGTCGGAACGAGGAGGCGTGAGCCAGGCTCCTACCCCAGTCCTTCTGTCCCCGTAGCGCCGTCGCGTCGTGGCGTCGTGGCGTGCTTCCCCCTCTCCCCTCCCCTACCCGTGGATCGCCTTGCCCCCAGCGCCCAGCGCCGCCTCCTTGACGATCTCCGACAGCGTCGGGTGCGCGTGCACGGTGTGACCGAGCTGCTGGGCCGTAGCACCGAAGTGCATCGCGACCACGGCCTCGGCGATCATCTCGGACGCCCGCGGTCCGACGATGTGCACGCCGAGGATCTTCCCGGTCTCGGCAGACGACAGGACCTTCGCCATCCCCTCCACCTGGCCGAGGGACTTGGCGCGGCCGTTGGCGCGGAACTGGAAGCGACCGACGTCGTAGCCGATTCTCTGCTCCTTGAGCTGGGCCTCGGTGGCGCCGACGGACGCGAGCTCGGGGTCGGTGTAGACGACCGAGGGGATGGAGTCGTAGTCGATGTGGG
>CAYRNR010000064.1:0-46392 GCA_964425605.1 uncultured Rickettsiales bacterium
GTGGTCCGCGACAAGCTGTTCCACTACCGCGCCGGGACCTGGGTGGACGAGGACTTCGAGTCCAGCATGCAGACCCTGTCGGTGCGCTACCTGTCGGATGCCTACTTCGCCCTGCTGAGATTCAGGCCGGAGCTGCGCAGCTACGCGGCCCTGGGCGAGAACGTCACCGTGGTGGTGGGCCGCGACAAGGCGGTGGTCATCTCCACCGCTGGCGGCGAGCCGAGTGAGTCCGAGATCCAGTCGTTCCTGCGCTGAGCATCCGACAGTGAAAGTGGGGCGCCGCCCCGCGCCTCATCCGCGCGGGGCGACGCTTCGGCCCCCTGACCTCATCCCACCAGAACCTCTTTGAGTGCCTTCAACTCCTTGGCCACCGCCGCCCGGATCAACGGGCGCGCGTTGCGCAGCACCGCCCGCGGGCTCCCCTTGCGGGGGAATGGACTCACCACGCATTCCTGCACGGCGCAGTCGATGCCCGCGCGCACGGCGCGCTCCACTGTCGGCCCCATGGCGACGCGATTACGCGCCTTCCAGGCCGCCGGATTCGCCAGCACCTGGTTGAAAGCCGCCTCGATCCCAGCCTGGACCGCCTCGGCGATCGCTTCGACCTCTTGATCGGTCATGAGGGCCTCCCGCTCCTTACCCCCATGGCCGATCTTACTGCGGCTGCTCCTGCTGCTTCACATGAAATTTACACTATTTTCACAATTGGAAGCAATGTGGGCGCGAGGTCCCCTGTGCGCGCTACTCGTCCACCACGGCCATGAACATCTCGGTGATGGCCTCGTGGCCGTCCGGGTTGGGGTGGATGCAGGTCAGATCGAACCAGCAGTCGTTGCCCTTGCCGCGGTAACACGGCGCCCCGGGGTGGTCGTGGTAGAAGCCGTGGCCGCAGAAGTTCTCGAGCATGAAGATCATGTCGACGCCGTTCTCCACGGCGATGCTGAGGAACTGCTCGTTGGCGTAGATGACCATGTTCGCCAGCTCGTTCGGGTCGTCCCACGGCGCCCCGAACCCCGCGAGCTCCGCCAGGGGACAGGCGTCCACGCAGCCCGTGCCGTCCGTGTACTCGAACATGTTGGCGAACACCACGAACACGCCGTTGGGGAACCGCGCGGGGTCCTCGTAGAACCACTCGACCGCCTCGCGCAGCAGCTGGACGAACTCCTCCACGTCGAGCCAGATGTCCGCGTAGGGCACCCCGTCGATGCCATCCTGGGTGATGTTGGAGATGTCGTTGCCGCCGATGGTGAACACCACCAACGTCCGCTGGTCCCGCACGTCCTCCGGGAAGCAGTCCAGGATCTGGTCGTTGTCCCGCATCAGGTCGTCCACGCGCGCTCCCCACTTGGAGCAGCACGAGAAGTCCCCCGAGTCCTGGACCAGGGTCGTACCATCCAGGACGTTCGTCATCTGCCACAGCGAGCTCGGCGCCTCGAGCCCGAACCTCGCCACCAGCTCGTCCGCCAGCAGCGTCCGGTAGTACTGCGTGTGCCAGTTCGGCGGCGTCCCCGACGTGACCGAGTCCCCCAGGAACACCACCCGCTCGATCCCGTCGATCTGCTGGTGGTTCGTCCCCATGCAGTGGGAGCCCACCGTCGGCCCGAACTGGTCGTAGTCCGGCCCGATGGGCGGGTCGTTGGCGAACACGCCGTCGAAGCACTCCTCCACCGTCGTCGGCACCGTGACGTCGTCGTCGTCGTCCGTGGACGCGGCCGAGTCGTCGTCCCCTGCGCCGCTGTCGTCGTCCGCCGCGTCGTCGTCGCCCGTGGCGTCGTCGTCGCCGGTCTCGTCATCGTCGCCGGCAGTGGCGTCGTCATCCGCCGCGCCGCTGTCGTCGTCGACCGCGTCGTCGTCGGAGTCGTCGTTGCAGCCCAGGGCGAGCAGGGCTGCGAGGAGGAGGAGGAGCGGAGTGATTCGGGTGCTCATGCCGGTATTATTTCAAGAACAGGAACGGAATGAGAAGGAGATCCACCCGGGATTGCGCTACTCCCGCACCACCTCCATGAACATGTCCGTCAACTGGTCGTGGCCGTCGGGGTTGGGGTGGATGCAGGTGAAGTCGAACCACTCGGCGCTGCCGGCGCCGCGGTAACAGGGGGCGGTGGGGTCGTCGGCGTTGAAGCCGTGGCCGCAGAATTCCTCGAGCGCGAAGATCATGTCGATGCCGTTGTCCACGGCGATGGACATGTACTCCTCGTTGGCGAAGATGACCATCTCGGCGAGCTCGTCGGGGTCGTCCCATGGAGCGCCGAAGCCAGCCAGCGCGGCGGCCGGACAGGCGTCGGTGTCGCCGGTGCCGTCGGTGAATTCGAACATGTTGGCGAACACCACGTAGACGCCATTGGGGAAGCGGTCGGGTGGATCGAAGAACCACTCCACGGTCTCGCGAAGTAGATCGGTGAACTCGTACACGTCGTCCCAGATGTCGGTGTACGGGACGCCGTCGATCCCATCCTGTGTGATGTTGGCGATGTCGTTGCCGCCCATGGTCATGATCACGAGGGTGGTCTTGTCCCTCTCGTCCACCGGGATGCAGTCCTCGATCTGGGAACCGTCTTGCATCAAGTCGTCGGTCCGGGCGCCCCACTCGGAGCAGGCGGCGAAGTCCCCCGACTCCTGGGTCAGGGGTGTGCCATCGAACAGGTTGACCATGTCCCAGAGCACGCTGGGCGGATCGAGGGCGAACTGGGCAGCCAGCTCGTCGGCCAGCTTCGCGCGGTAGTAGTCCGAGGGCAGCCAGGGCGGCGTGCCCGTGGTGACCGAGTCACCCACGAAGACCACCCGCTCCACGCCGGTGATCTGCTGGTGGTCCGTGCCGAGACAGTGACTGCCCACTTCCGGGCCGAACTGGTCGTAGTCGGGACCCATGGGTGGCGCGTTGACGAAGGCGTTCGCATAACACTCGGTCACGGTCAGGGCCGTGTCGTCGTCGTCCGAGGATCCGGCGGTGTCGTCGTCCGCGGCATCATCGTCGTCCGCGGCATCATCGTCGTCCGCGGCATCGTCGTCGTCCGCGGCATCGTCGTCGCCTGGAGTGCCGTCGTCGTCATCGTCGTCTGTGCTCACGTCATCGTCGCCTGGCTCATCCTCGGCGGGAGGCCGACCGGGCCACTCCGACGAACACCCCAGGACCAGCGCCCCGGCGATTCCCAGCCACACTCGAATCCACATGGTTCCTCCCTCAATCGTCTTTCGCCGAACCGTGGCCGGCTGTCCCGACCGCTCCGCCTCGGTAGACTCCGTCCACCAGTGTCGCGAGCTGCTTGAGCGAACCGACGCCCTTCTCGATGCGGTCCTCGTCCTCGTAGATCCGGGCGATCGACAGACCGGTGAGAACGGCGAATGCGAACTGCGGTGAACGCCGGTAGATGGGGTCGACCGTTCCCGACCGCGGAAAGATGTCCCGGTACAGCCGACGAACACCCTCATCGAAGTGGGTGATGACCTCTCGAACCCGGTCTCGCAGCGCCGGATCCGTCCGGGAAGCCATCACGAGCTCCAGCCAGGCGTAGTGGCTCGGTCCGGAGAACGAGGCCCACAGCTGCTCGATGGCCCAGGCCGCGCGGTCGGCTCCACCGGGGAGCGCCGTGAAGGCCACCTCGAACTCGTCCAGCTGGCGCTGGAGCACGTAGTCCACCGCCGCGGCGACCAGATCCGCGCGGGTCGGGTAGTGATGAAGCATGGCCCCCCGCGACAGCCCGCAGCGCCGCAGGATCTCGGGCGTCGAGGTGCGCGCGTACCCCAGCTCGACGAGGCACTCGAACGTCCCTTCGAGCAAACGCGTCCGCGTCGCGGCGCTCCGCTCCTCCTGTCTACGAACGTCCTGTCGTTGGGTTTCCATAGCAGTCACGGCTGACTGTTATCCAGACGAGGGCCTGCGTCAATGAAAAAAGTCAACGCTGACTGTATCTCGGTGGGCCGAGGGAAACATGGTCTGTACCCCAGGGGCGTCAGGCGCGGCATGTCCACAGCGTCAGAGCATGGGCGACATCCGGGCCGAGTCAGGTGTTTGAGTTGGCGTTTCTGCGCGCATGGGCGTCATCCGGGCCGAGTCAGGTGTTCGAGTTGGCGTTTCTGCGCGTCTGAGCGTCGTCCGGGCCGAGTCAGGTGTTTGAGTTGGCGTTTCTGCGCGTGTGGGCGCCATCTGGGCCCCCCCTCTGCCAGTCCGCGTCTGACCGGCAACAGAAAACCCCTTCTTGCCAACTTGCGGCCGAGATGCCGGCCATCTCCCCCGGAAGTTGGCCTCCACGTCAACTTGTGGCCGAGATGCTGGCCATCTCCCCTGGAAGTTGGCCTCCACGTCAACTTGCGGCCGAGATGCTGGCCATCTCGCGTGGAAGTTGACGGACGGGCCGTCGCCCCCCCCTTGAAGCCCCCCACCCATGTCGTACACTCAACCCGATCCACCACCCTGGAGGCGCCCATGCTCGTTCGAACCGCCGCATTCCTCGCCCTGCTGGCCATCACCCTCCCCGCCGCCGCCTCCCAGATCTTCCACCGCACCCTCGAGGAGGTCCTCGAGGAGGCAGACTGGATCGTGGTGGCCACGGTGGTCACGGCCCAGCGGACGAACAGCCAGCACTCGATGGACGCGACGTACAAGCTACAGGTGGTGGAGACGCTCCAGGGCAAGGCGCCGGCGGTGCCGGTCCACTACTCCCAGCCCATCCCGATCCTGTACGACGAGGAGGGCAATGAGATCGGGATGTTCTCGCCGATCCTCGACGGCTCGGGCTCGGAGCTGGGGCTGAAGGAGGGGGAGACCTGGATCTTCGTCGGCAGCGGTCCCCACTCGGAGGAGGCGCAGATCGCGTTCCTGAGTCGTGTGGAGCCGCGGGAGAACCTGGGCGCCATCACCACCTGGCTGTCGGTCAAGGCGACGGAGAAGACCGATCTGCCGGTGCCGGAGAAGGGCAAGACGGAGCGCTCGCTGCGCGGGGCCATCGGCGGCGCCTGGCGCTAGGTTTTTCCCTGCGAGCGTCCCTCCTTTCCTATACTCCCGACGAACACCCCACCGGGGTGTCGGGATGAGGAGGGACCCAATGACAAGACTGTATGCCGTCCTGACCTGCGCGCTGATCGGGTTCGCACCCGGCGCGGCCACGGCCTTCACCGAGGAATGCCCCTACGGGGTCAACGCCCACCAGGCCTCGGACGACGCGCTGGATCTGGTGGCGGCGGCGGGCATCGGCTGGGTGCGGTTCGACCTGAACTGGTTCCAGTTCGAGCCGTCGGACAACAACTACGACTGGTCGGTGGCAGACCGCTTCGTGGCCAAGTGCGACTCCCTGGGCATCCACGTGTACATGACCATCTCGTACACGCCGGAGTGGGCGGTGGGGCAGGCGTGCAACAACGCGGATCCCGACTGGGAGAACTGGTGCCTCAACGCGCACCCTGCGTCTACGTCGTACTGGACGGACTTCGTCACGGCGGTGGTGCAGCGGTACGGCAGCTCGGTCAAGCACTACGGCCTGTGGAACGAGCCCAACCTGGGCAGCTTCTACAAGGGCACGCGGGAGCAGTACACCGACGAGATCCTCATCCAGGGGAGCCAGGCGCTGCACGCGGCGTGCCCGGACTGCAAGGTGCTGGGGCCGGACCTTGCCCACCTGCGCGGCGCGGAGTGGGACTCGTGCGAGGGCACGTGCGTGCCGTTCACCTGCGAGTGCTGGTACAACGGCTGGAACTACTCCCTGATCCAGATCCTCCAGGACGCGAACCCGTACATCGACATCGTCACTCACCACAAGTACGCGGATCCAGTGGACGAGTGGTGGAGTGAGGCCCTGGACGGGGAGTTCCTCGCCGGCATCCAGTTCATCAACGGGATCAAGGAGATCACCGACCAGTACGCGCCCGGCAAGGAGGTGTGGCTCACCGAGTTCGGCTGGGAGTCCGAGCACCTGGGGGACCACACCAACGCGTACGCGGCCGATCAGCTGGAGGAGACGTACACGGGTCTGACCCAGGTCTGGACCGGGAGCAACCCCCACGGCTCCAACCAGCCCTGGCCCGAGCTGACCAAGATGTTCTGGTACGACCTGGTCAACGACGACAACGCCATGACCTACGGCCTGCTCGACTCGTCGCTGAACCCCAAGGACCCCTACGACGCCTATGCCGACGTCATCCAGGCCCTGGGGAACTGCGAGGAGCCGGTGGGTGACGACGACGACACGGTCGGCGACGACGACGACGCGGGTGACGACGACGACGCCGGTGACGACGACGACGCGGTCGGCGATGACGACGACGCGGTCGGTGATGACGACGACGCGGCCGGTGACGACGACGATGGCGAAGCTGACGACGATGTGGCCGGTGATGACGACGACGCGCCCGGTGACGACGACGACGGTGTGGGCGGGTGTGGTTGCGGCAACGACTGGGAGCGCGCTGGCGCCGCCCCGGGGCTGCTGGTGATGGGCGTGGCCCTGACGACGCTGCTCCGCCGCCGCTAGTTCTTCTCGTAGTCCACGACCATCTCCAGGTCGTCCCCCACCAGCTCCGGCCGTTCGCCGTCGGCGAGCTTGGACGGGCGGGTGAGGCCATACGCCGGTCGAGGCGCCACGCGCTCGCCCCCGGGCTCGTCGAACACCACCAGCTGCTTGTCCAGGCGGGTGATCTCCAGCAGCTTGCGGTGGTAGTGGGTGGTGCGCACGAAGGCGAAGCGCCGCTCCTCGGACAGGGCGCGGCGGTGCCACTTGAGGAGCAGGGTGAGCCCGGCCGAGTCCACCGAGAGCAGGCCCGACACGTCGATCCAGATGGGATCGGGCGTGCGGTCGAACAGCTTCTCGAGCACCTCGTTGAGGTCGGGGCTGTTGGTCAGATCCAGGGTGCGCGTGATGCGCAGGCAGATCCCGTGTTCGTCCTTGTTCTCGATGATCTCCATGCCTTGCCCCTATAGCGTCGTGACCCGGAGCACCTCTTCGAGGGTGGTGTTGCCCTCGTGGACCCGGGCCATGCCCTCGTCGCGCAGCGTCCGGAACTCACCGTGCGTCTGGAGTTCGCGCTCCAGATCCTTGCCCGAGATGCGGCGGATGATCATGCTCTGGACGTCCTGGTCCACCTCGATGTACTCGAACAGGCCGGTGCGGCCGCGGTAGCCCAGGTTGTTGCAGTACAGACAGTTGCCGGCCCGATAGAGCTCGGCCCCGCGGCCGACCCCGGCGGGCTGCATCCCCAGGGACGCGGTCTCGTCGGCGCCGAGCTCGTACACCTCCTTGCAGTTGGGGCACAGCTTGCGCACCAGCCGCTGGGAGAGGATGCCCGCCAGCGAGGTCGCCAGCAGGAACGGCTCGAGGCCCATGTCCAGCAGCCGCGCCACGGCCGACGACGCCGAGTTGGTGTGCAGCGTGGACATCACCAGGTGGCCGGTCAGGGAGGCCTGGATGGCGATCTGGGCGGTCTCCGCGTCGCGGATCTCGCCGACCATGATGACGTCGGGGTCCTGCCTGAGGATGGCCCGGAGCCCGGTGGAGAAGGTGAACCCGGCCTTGGAGTTGGTCTGGCCCTGGCACACGTCGTCGAGGTCGTACTCGACGGGGTCCTCCAGGGTGATGATCTTCTTGCGCGCCGCGTCCAGCTCCTGCAGCAGGGCGTACAGGGTGGTGGTCTTGCCCGAACCGGTGGGGCCGGTGACCAGCAGGATGCCGTTGGGCTGATCCACCAGGCGGCGCATCGAGCGGGTCAGGCCGCCGGGGAAGCCGAGCCCGTCGAGGCTGAACTGCAGGCCCGAGCGGTCGAGCACCCTCACGACGATCACCTCGCCGTGGCGCGTGGGGAAGCTCGAGACGCGGAAGTCGATGCGCCGGCCGCGGAAGCGCATCGAGAACGCCCCGTCCTGGGGGATGCGGCGCTCGGCGATGTCCATGCGGGCCATGATCTTGCAGCGCGAGAGCACCCCGGCCTTGTAGCCGTTGGGCACCGACGGGCGGTCGTTGAGGATGCCGTCGATGCGGAAGCGCACGCGCAGGTGACGCGCCTTGGGTTCGAGGTGGATGTCCGAGGCGCGCACGCTCAGCGCGTCCACGATCAGGTTGTCGATGAGATCCACCACCGCCGTGAGCTTGCCGAGCCGCGTCGGATCGTTGGCGTCCTCGTCGTGCCGGGCGTAGGCCTCGTCTTCGGGCGAGTCGGCCTCCTCGAGCTGGTCGCTGCGCTGCAACCCGGCCACCTGGATCAGGTTGCCCGTGCGGGCGTCGATGGCCGCCTCGATAGCGTCGCGGGTCGTGTACACGCCGTGGACGAGGCACCCCGTGGCGAAGCTGAGCTCCTGGATGCGGTTGAGGTCGGTGGGGTCGTCCATGGCCACCGTCAGGGTCTTCTCGACCTTGAACAGCGGGATGGCGCGGAGTTTCTTGATCAGGGCGAACGAGACCATGCCGGCCACGGCCGGGTCCTGATACGCGGGCTCCAGGCGGACGAACGGGACTCCAGCCTGCTTGGCGAGCGTGGAGTAGAGGATGGTCTGATCCACTGCCCCGTGCTCGACGAGGATGTCGCCGAGGTAGGTGTCCTCCTCGAACTGCGTCTTCAGGGCCTCGTCCAGCTGACCGCGGTCGATGTGCCCCGCCTCGAGCAGCAGCTGGCCGATGATGTTGTTGGTGCCGGCTACCGCCGGGGTGGCGGACGGCGTGGCGGGCGCAGTGGTTCCACTGCCTTTGCTGCCTCTTCGCACGGACACGGGTGTCGCCTCTCCGTCGGGGTTGGTTCCGCAGGGAATGCTACTGGTTTTCCACCCGCGGATCGAGGGCCCGCCCCCGCGTGAGCAGCCACGCCAGGGACCCCAGGCAGAGGGTCGCGAGGGCCAGGAGGAGCGCGCCCAGTCCCGTACGGCACAGCAGCAGGCTACCCACGCCGAAGTTCAGTCCGAACAGACCGGCCACCGCGAGCAGCCACAGTCCGACCGCACGGAAGAGGAAGGGGTTCTGGACGATGCCGTGCCGGCGGTACACGGCATTCCAGCCCGGCGATCCCGGGCGGACGCGGCGCACGAACTCGGCGAGCTTCTCGTCGTCGTCCGGCGGCGTCAGCAGGGTGACGGCCACCCAGACCACCGTCGTCACCCCCACGGTCAGCAACAGCTTGGACGAGTACAGCCACTCGGGCCGGGCGACCTGGACCACGGACGCCACGATCCCCGAGGTGATCATCCCGGAGAACTCGGTCCAGGCGTTGGCGCGCCACCAGAACCAGCGCACGATCCACGTCAGGCCGGCGCCGCTGGCAAAGGTCAGCAGGAACTTCCAGGCCCCGCCCACCGAGTCCATCTGCAGCGAGATGCCCACGGCCAGCGCCAGCAGGAGGCCCATCATCACCCGCGACGCCAGCACGTAGTGGCGGTCGGGCGCGTCGCGCACGAGGAAGCGGCGGTAGATGTCGTTGACCATGTACGACGCGCCCAGGTTGAGGTGGGTGTCGATGGTGGACATGAACGCACCGATGAGACAGACGAGCACCAGCCCCAGCACGCCCGCGGGCAGCACGCGCGCCATCATCATCGGGTAGCCCATCTCCGCGTCTTCCATGGGGCCGAACACCAGCAGCGCGCACAGCGCCGTGAGGATCCACGGCCAGATCTGCAGCGCGTAGTTGATGAAGGAGAAGAAGAAGCTGGCGGCCACGGCGTGGTTCTCGTCCTTGGTCGACAGCATGCGCTGGATGTGCTTGCCCCCGCCGTCGGAGTACTTGTGGGCCCACCACTGCACCATCAGGTAGACCAGGAACACCGACAGCGGCATCACCGAGTCCCGCTCGAGGCTCGGGAAGAAGTTCAGCACCGACGCGTCGATCTCCGGGTGGGCGCCGAGGGAGTCCACCATGGAGCGCAGCCCCCCCACCTCCCGCACCGAGTACACCGCCAGCAGGATCGAGCCCCCGAAGGCGATGAAGTACTGGAAGAAGTCGGTCAGCACCACGCCGTAGAAGCCCGACGCCAGGGTGTAGGCGAACACCAGGACCGTCGCGACGATGAGCACCGTGCGTGTGTCCAGATCGGTCACGCCGCCCATGACCTTGCTCAGCGCCAGGAAGACCCAGCCCATGATGAAGGCGTTGAACACCACCCCGAAGTAGAAGCCCTTGAACAGGCGCAGGGCCGACGCGGGCTTTCCGCTGTACCGCAGCTCGATCAGCTCCGCGTCGGTGATCACCCCCGTGCGCCGCCACAGCCGGGCGAACAGGAACGTCACCAGCAGCGCGGAGATGGCGCTGGACCAGAAGAACCACACCCCGCCGATCCCCTCCTTGGCCACGTAGCCGGTGATGGAGACGGGGGTGTCGATGGAGAAGTTGGTGGCGGCCATGGACACGCCGATGAGCCACCACGGCATGCCGCGGCCGCCGATGAAGAAGTGCTCGACGGACTGGCCCGCGCGGCGGGTCAGCAGCAGGCCGATGAGGAACACCGCGCCGAGGTAGCCGACGATGACGACGTAGTCGATGGTCGCGAGGGCTCTCATCCGAGGCGTCGAATATATCCCCCCGGGGTGGCCAGCGGGATAAACTCGCCCGAACGAGGAGGGAGCCTACCGTGAACCGAGTCTCGATCCACCTGTGTGTCTTCGTGGCCTGCCTGAGCCTGAGCGCCGCCGCCGGTGCCTTCCCCGAGGTGCTGGTGCTCTACGACACCAACGACGCCAACACCCAGGCGCTGGTGACGGCCCTGGAGGTGGCGGGGGGGACGGTCACCCTGAGCGACACCGACGAGACCGGCTACGACGGGACCAACCCGGCGCCGGACGACTTCGACGCGGTGATCCACCTCAACGGGACCACCTACTCCACGGACATGCCCACGGCCGGCCAGACCGCGCTGGTGAACTACGTGGAGGCCGGGGGCGGCTACATCCAGTCCGAGTGGGACGCGTACGAGTACGGCAACGGCCGCATGGCCAACATGCGCGACCTGATCCTGTTCGATCGCACCTCGGGCCAGGAGGGATCGATCACCGTCAGCGACGTGGCGGGCCAGGAGACCCACCCGGTGCTGGACAACGTGCCCAGCAGCTTCACGTTCAGCGCCGGTCAGAACGAGGGGTGGGTGCACTCCTTCGGCGTCGAGGACGCCGTGGTGATCATGACCGACAACTACGGCTACGACGCCGTGGCCGTGCGCGAGTGGGAGCAGGGCCGTATCGTCGGCTTCCACAACTCGGGCAACTACGGCGGCTACGGCACCTTGTCGGACAGCAACATCCAGCAGCTGTACGTGGGCGCGGTGGATTGGGTGGCGGGCGCGGGGTGCCTGGACGACCTGGACGGCGACGGCTACATCGCCGACAACTGCGGCGGGGACGACTGTGACGACAACGACCCGCTGGTGAACCCAGGGGCCGCCGAGCTGGCCTGCGACTACGTGGACAACGACTGCGACGGCGATCTCGACCCCGAAGAGGTGGACGACGACGCCGACGGGTACGACGAGTGCCTGGGCGACTGCGACGACGCGGACGCGGCCATCTACCCGGGCGCCGCCGAGGTGGCGTGCAACTGGCTGGACGACGACTGCGACGGCGTGCTGCACCCCGAGGAGGTGGACGACGACGGCGACGGGTACGAGGAGTGCGCGGGGGACTGCGACGACACCGATCCGGCCCTGAGCCCGGGCGCCATCGAGATCGCCTGCAACGGCATCGACGACAACTGCGACGGGATCCAGCCCCCCGACGACGCCGACGACGACGGGGATGGGTACGAGGTCTGCGCGGGCGACTGCAACGACCAGGATCCAGCCATCAACCCGGGCGCGACGGAGATCGACTGCGACTTCGTGGACAACGACTGCGACGGTGTCCTGCACCCGCAGGAGGCGGACGTCGACGGGGACGGCTACGCCCTGTGCGAGGGGGACTGCGACGACGGCGATGCCGCGGTCCGTCCGGGGGTGGCCGAGGTCGCGTGCGACCACATCGACAACAACTGCGACGGCGACCTGCACGACGACGAGGCCGACGTGGACGGCGATGGCGTGGACGTGTGCAGCGGCGACTGCGACGACGCGGACGCGACCGTCTACCCCGGCGCGCCCGAGATCTGCGACTCGCAGGACAACGACTGCGACGGCGACGTGGACGAGGCGGCCGTGGACGCCCAGGTCTGGTACGAGGACGACGACAACGACGGCCACGGCAACCCTGCGGTGCCTCAGATGGGCTGCAATCCCCCCCCCGGGTTCGTGTCCAGCGGCGCCGACTGCGACGACGCCAACCCGATGATCTTCCCGGGCGCGACCGAGTCGCGCGACGGCGTGGACCAGGACTGCGACGGGCTGTACGACGAGGGCACCTTCCCCGCCGACGCCCTGATCATCACCGAGGTGATGCGGAACCCCGCCGCGGTGCTCGACGACGTCGGGGAGTGGTTCGAGGTCTACAACAACACCGCCACGCCCATGAACATGGTCGGGCTGGTGGCGTTCGACCTGGGCTCCAACGCCTTCACGGTCGAGTCGGACCTCTGGATCTCTCCGGGCGTCCACGCCGTGCTCGGCGCCGAGGGGGACCCCGGCCTCAACGGCGGCGCGCCCGTGGACTACGTCTGGGGCTCGTTCAACCTGGGCAACTCCGACGACGAGCTCTTCCTGGACCACGGCGGCGTCGTGCTCGACAGCGTCGAATGGGACGGCGGCGCGCTGTGGATCGATCCCACGGGCGCGTCCATGTCCCTCGAGCCCACCGGGTACGACACGTCGTACAACGACGATCCCGCCTACTGGTGCGAGGCCTCGACGCCCTTCGGCCTCGGGGATCTGGGCAGCCCGGGCTCCGTCAACCCGACCTGCTGCCCCGACGTGGACGGCGACGGCTTCCTCGACCTCGCGTGCGGCGGCGACGACTGCGACGACGCCGATCCGGCCGTGCACCCCGGCGCCGAGGAGATCTGCGACGGCATCGACAACGACTGCGACGTGCTCACGCCCGAGGATGTGGACATGGACCAGGACGGGTACACCGTCTGCACGGGCGACTGCGACGACGACGACGACCTGCTCAACCCGGGCATGGAGGAGGCCTGCGACGGGTACGACAACGACTGCGATCCCGCGACGGACGAGGAGGTGGACGGCGACGGCGACTTCGCGAGCATCTGTGACGGGGACTGCGACGACGCCGACGCCACGGTCGGCCCCACCGCGCCGGAGATCTGCGACGGCCTCGACAACGACTGCAACGGGCTGCTGGGCGGCGACGAGGTGGACCTCGACGGCGACGGCGTGCTGCTGTGCGACGACGACTGCGACGACGCCGATCCGGACACCTACCCGGGCGCGCCCGAGCTGTGCGACGGGGTGGACAACGACTGTGACGAGGTCGTGGACGAGGACGTGGACGAGGACCTCGACGGCGACGGCTTCAACGCCTGCCAGGGGGACTGCGACAACGACGACGCCACCGTCTATCCGGGCGCCGAGGAGCTGTGCGACGGCGCGGACAACGACTGCGACGGCGCGCTCCCCGGCGACGAGGCCGACGCGGACGGCGACGGCTGGGCCGAGTGCGACGGCGACTGCGACGACGGCGATCCGACCCTGGAGCTCGACGACGCCGACGGTGACGGCGTCACCACGTGCGACGACGACTGCGACGACATGAACGCCACCGTCTACCCCGGCGCCGACGAGGTCTGCGACGACGGCGCGGACAACGACTGCAACGGCCTGGCCGACAGCGCGGACCCGGCCTGTGACGCCGGCGACGACGACGACTCGGCTGGCGACGACGACGACACGGTGGGGGACGACGACAGCGGCGTCGAGGCCGGGGACTGCGAGTGCCGGACCGGCGGCTCGGCCGTGGGATCTTCGGCGCTGACCTCCCTGCTGGCGCTGTTCGCCCTGGTGCGACGCTTCCGCCGCTGATCGCTTCCCCGCTGATCGCTTCCCCTGTATCGAGCCTCGTCGATGTGATATCGCCTACTCGACGTGCTCTGCGCGAGGAGGTGGGCGATGTCCCGGCGTTCGTTCCCGTTGTGTCTGCTGCTGTTGGTCCTGGCGAGCCCCGATCGCGCTCACGCCCAGGACGTGCTGGTGATCTACGACACCCTCGGGGGAGACACGGCAGATCTGGTCGCAGCCCTGCAGTCCGCGGGATTCACCGTCACGTACAGCGATACCGCCGAGACCGGGTACGACGGCACCAATCCGTCGCCCTGGGGCTTCGATGCGGTGATCCACCTCAACGGCGAGACCCACGAGGATGGAATGGACGCGGCGGGTCAGGACGAGCTGGTGGACTACACGCGCAACGGTGGCGGCTACATCGGCATGGAGTGGAGCGCCTACGAGGTGGACCTGGGCCGGATGCCGGCCATGTACGACCTCATCCTCTTCGAACGTTTGGGTGGCGCCACCGGAAACATCGTCGTGTCCGACTTCCCGGGGCAGGAGAACCACCCCGTGCTGGCCCACGCGCCCTCCCCGTTCGCGTTCAACGCCGGCTACAACGAAGGCTATCTCCGGGTGTTCGGCGCCGAAGAGCCGGAGCTGTTGATGACCGACGGCGCCGGCAATGCCGCCGTGGCCATCCGCGAATGGGGGAGCGGTCGTATCGTGGGCTTCCACCACGCGGGCAACTACGACCACAACCTGTACCACACGCTCGCCCACACCGAGGTCCAGGAGCTGTTCGTGGGGGCCGTCGAGTGGGTCGCCGCGGCCGGCTGCCTCGACGACGCCGACGGCGACGGCTACTACGACCAGGCCTGCGGCGGCGACGACTGCAACGACGCGGACCCGGCCATCAACCCCGGCGCCGTGGAGATCGGCTGCAACGGCCTCGACGAGAACTGTGACGGCTGGTCGGACCCGGGCACGGACGCGGACGGAGACGGCGTCGACACCTGCTCCGGCGACTGCGACGACTCGAACGCGGCGGTGTACCCGGGGGCGTACGAGGCGCCGTGCGACCACGTCGACAACGACTGCGACGGTGTCCTCAACCCCCTGGAGGCCGACGCCGACGCCGACGGGTGGTCCCTGTGTCAGGGAGACTGCGACGACGCGGACGCGACGGCCAACCCCGGCGCGGTCGAGGTGGCCTGCGACGGCGTGGACAACGACTGCGACGGCGTCCCCCACCCCGACGAGGCCGACGGCGACGGCGACGGCGAGAGCCCGTGCGACGGGGACTGCGACGACGCGGATCCCGCGCGCTACTCCGGCGCCGCCGAGGTCTGCGACTCCATCGACAACGACTGCGACGGGAGCGTGGACGAGTGGGCCATCGACGGTACGTCCTGGTACCAGGACGACGACGGCGACGGCTACGGGACGCTGGCGACCGCCATCGTGGACTGCGACCAGCCGCCGGGCTTCGTGTCCCTGTCCGGGGACTGCGACGACGCCAACCCCTTCATCTTCCCCGGCGCCACCGAGGCGCGGGACACCGTGGACAACGACTGCGACGGCTTCTTCGACGAGGGGACGTTCCCGCTCAACGCGCTCGTGATCACCGAGGTGATGCAGAACCCCGACGCGGTGCTGGACGACGACGGCGAGTGGTTCGAGATCTACAACGGCACCGCGACCCACA
This sequence comes from uncultured Rickettsiales bacterium, assembly GCA_964425605.1. Classification (GTDB taxonomy): domain Bacteria; phylum Myxococcota_A; class UBA796; order UBA9615; family CAYRNR01; genus CAYRNR01. The sequence goes on from CAYRNR010000064.1 coordinate 15,537, forward strand.
TGAACCTGGTGGGGTTGGTGGTCACCGACCTGGGCGCCAACGAGTTCACCGTCGAGACCGACCTGTGGGTCTCGCCGTACAGCTACGCCGTGTTCGCCGGTGAAGACGATCCCGGGGTCAACGGCGGGGTGACCGTCGACTACGTCTGGGACACCTTCAACCTGGCCAACGCCGACGACGAGATCTACCTGGACCACGCAGGGGATCTGCTGGACGGGATCGAGTGGGACGGCGGAATCCTGTGGCCGGACCCCGCGGGCGCGTCCATGAGCCTGGATCCCACCGCCTACGCCACCGACCTCAACGACGACGCGGCCCACTGGTGCGAGTCGTTCACCGCCTTCGGACTGGGCGACCTGGGCACCCCGGGCGCCGAGAACACCACCTGCTGCCCCGACGCCGACGGCGACGGGCACCGGGACGACGCCTGCGGCGGCGACGACTGCGACGACACCGACGCGACCATCCACCCCGACGCGCCGGAGATCTGCGACGGCCTGGACAACGACTGCAGCGCGCTGACCCCGGAGAACGTGGACGTGGACAGCGACGGCTACACCGCCTGTGACGGGGACTGCGCCGAGGGCGATCCCCTGCGCAACCCGGGCTGGGAGGAGGTGTGCGACGGCTTCGACAACGACTGCGACGAGACCACCGACGAGCTGGCGGATTCGGACGGCGACGGGTTCACCATCTGCGACGACGACTGCGACGACGCCGTGGACACGGTGTACCCGGGGGCGCCCGAGATCTGCGACGGGTACGACAGCGACTGCGACGGCTCCATGGGCCAGGACGAGGAGGATGACGACGAGGACGGCGTGCTGGTCTGCGAGGGGGACTGCGACGACGACGCGTCCGAGACCTACCCCGGCGCGCCCGAGCAGTGCGACAACGAGGACAACGACTGCGACGGGGACGTGGACGAGGACGCGGACGAGGATCTGGACGGCGACGGGTTCAACGCCTGCCAGGGGGACTGCGACAACGAGTACGCCTACACCTACCCCGGCGCTCCCGAGATCTGCGACGGCGAGGACAACAACTGCGACGGCTACCTGCCCGACGAGGAGGCCGACGAGGACGGCGACGGGCTCAACGAGTGCGACGGCGACTGCGCCGACAACGACCCGGCCCTCAACCTCTCCGACGAGGACGGCGACGGCATCACCTCGTGCGACGGGGACTGCGACGACCTCGACCCGGACACCTACCCGGGCGCCGAGGAGCTGTGCGACGGTCTCGACAACGACTGCGACGGCACCGGCGACGACCAGGACGGCGACGGGTACGACCCCATCGAGTGTGGCGGCGAGGACTGCGACGACACCAACGCGCTGATCCGCCCGGGCGCTGGCGAAGCGTGCTCCGACGGCGTGGACAACGACTGCGACGGCGACATCGACGCCGAGGACTCCGTGTGCGAGGGCGGCGGCGACGAACCCGAGACGGGTGGTTGCGGATGCCGCACCACTGGAAGCCCGGGCGCGCCCGCAGCGCTCTCCCTGCTCGCGCTGCTCCTCCTCGCCGCGCATCGGCGCCGCCGCCCTGTGGCATAATTCCCTCCCACCCTGTTGCACGCACGGGAGCGGCGTTCCATGGCGCTATTCGGCCGCAAGCGGGCCCTCCAGCGGGCCCTGGAGTCCGACTGGACGAACGAGGAGGAGCGCGAGGCGCTCGTGACCGAGCTGCGGTCGGCGCGGGTCTCCCCGGGCAACGCCATCCCGCTGATCTGCCACCCCGACGCGGCCATCCGGCAGGTGGGGGTGGAGGCCTTCGCCCATTCCCCCGGCCGCGGGGACGTGCGCGATCTCGTGCTCCATCTCGCCGACCAGCGGGCCCACGTCCGGTCCTTCGGCGCCCGCGTCCTGGGCAAGGTGGACGCGGCCGTGGTCTCCCAGGGCATCGACGATCTGCTCGCCCACCGCGCCGTGCCCGTCCGTCGCCTGGCGTGGGACGTGGCCGTCTCGTTGCCGGGGACGCAGGGGGTCGAGTACGTCAAGCGGGCCCTGGACGAGGCGCCGTCGTCCCTGCGGGTCGTGGCCATCCAGCGCCTGGGCCAGCGTCACGATCCCGCGAGCGTGCTGGACGTGCTCCTCGTGGCCGCCCGCGACGCGGATCTCGCCGTGGCCGACGCGGCCCTGGAGCCGCTGCTGAAGGTCGACGAGCCCCGGGTCGTCGAGCTGATGATCGACCAGTTCGCGCGCGGCAACGCGGCGAGCCGGTCGCGGGCCGTGGCCTACCTGCGCGCCGTGGCCGCCAAGCGCCCCGAGGACATGCGCCGCCGCATGCGGCGCCTGCTGGGCGAGGGGGAGGACGCGACGCGCCGCCTCGCGGTGGAGATCCTGCTGAGCACGGGCGAGGCCCAGGACGTGCTGCTGGAGATCCTGGAGTTCTCCAAGGACCTCGTGGGGTGGCTGCGCACGCGCATCCTCGAGACCTTGCAGACGTTCGGCGAGGAGATCCTCGAACCCGCGCTGGCCCTGCTCAAACACTCCGACGACAGCGTCCAGACCCAGGCGCTGGTCCTGGCCGAGCGTTTCGAGGACCCGAGGGTGGTCGAGCCCGTGTGCCGGCTGCTGGGCGAGGACGACTGGTGGCTGCGCATCGGCGCCTGCGACACCCTGGGACGGCTCAAGGACACCCGCGCCGTACCCCACCTGGTCAAGGCCCTGCAGGACGAGGAGTCCCGCTGGGCCGCCATCGACGCCCTGGCCGAGATCGGCGCCCAGGAGTCCATCAAGCCCCTGGCCGGGCTGCTCTCCGACAAGCGCACGGAGGTTCGCGTCGAGGTGGTGCGCGCCCTGGGCCGGTTCGGCGACGAGCGCGGCCTGTCGTTGCTCAAGCGGGTGCGCAAGCTCGACCCGTCCTCGGCGGTGCGGACCCAGGCCGGCGAGGTCCTGCGGTCCCTGGCGCAGCGCCTGCAGCTCGAGGTGGAGATCCCGGACGAGGACCTGTCGGTGAGCACCATCGACCTGGAGCGTCCCCTGGACCGGCTGCTCGCGCGCACCCGCGAGATGGGCGCCTCGGACCTCCACATGAGCGTAGGCGAGCCGCCGATGATCCGCCGCCACGGCAAGCTCTCGCGGCTGGACGGCTACAAGGCGCTGGGGCCCAACGACACGGGCCGCGCCGTGGTGAACATCCTGTCGCGCCGCCACCGCAACCAGCTCAAGAAGGCCGGCGAGGTGGACTTCTGCCACTACGTTCCCGAGGTGGGGCGCTACCGGGGCAACGCCTACGTGCAGCGGCGGGGGATCTGCGCGTCGTTCCGGGTGATCCCGAACACCCCCCCCACGTTCTCGGATCTGAGGCTGCCGGGCCATCTCACCGAGGTCCTGGACTACCACCAGGGGATCATCGTGGTCTCCGGACCGGCCGGCTGCGGCAAGAGCACGACGCTGGCGGCCCTGCTCAACCTGATCAACGACGGCAAGTCGGCCCACGTCATCACCCTCGAGGACCCGGTGGAGTTCGTCCACCCCATCAAGTCGGCGCTGATCAACCAGCGCGAGGTGGGCTCCCACACCGAGTCGTTCTCCCGCGCGCTCAGGGCGGCCCTGCGCGAGGACCCCGACGTGATCATGGTCGGCGAGATGCGCGACGTGGAGACCATCCGCATGGCCCTGATGGCGGCGGAGACCGGGCACGTGGTCATCGCCACGCTCCACACCACCAACGCCGTGCAGACCGTGGACCGGCTGATCAAGGCCTTCCCCCCCGACGAGCAGGCCCAGGTCCGCATGACCCTGTCCGAGACGCTCAAGTTCGTCATCTGCCAGGCGCTGCTGCCGCGCAGGGACAACGAGGGCCGCGTGGCCATGTTCGAGGTGCTCAAGAACACCTTCTCGGTGGCCGCGCTGATCCGGGACGACAAGACCTACCAGCTCCACAACCTGATGCGGCTGGGCTTCCGCGTCGGCATGCGCACCCGCGACGGCGCGCTGACGGACCTGGTGGAGGGGGGGCTGATCACCCCGGAGCTGGCCTGGTCGCGCGCGGACAGCCCCGCCGAGTTCGAGGGGCTGTGCGATCCCGAGTTCATCGCCGAGGCGAACTCCGTGATCGCCGAGACCACCACCGACACCCCGGTCACCGAGGAGGCGCCATGAGCGACGGCGACCCGCGCCCGTCGGCGGAGACCGGCACCAAGGGGGCCTTCGACGAGGCCACCAGGACCCTGGTGGGCGGCGGCAACCGCGTGGACCGCTTCCTCAAGCTGACCAACGACCGCGGCGCGTCGGACCTGCACCTGTCCGTGGGGCGCCCCCCCATCCTGCGCGTGCACGGCCGCCTCGAGCCCATCCGCTACCGCCTCCTCGAGGACCCGGACTTCGAACAGCTCATCCGCCCCTGCGCGCCGCCGCACTCGTGGAAGCAGTTCGTCAAGGAGGGGGACTGCGACTTCGCCTACGAGGTGCCCGGCGTCGCGCGCTTCCGCGTCAACCTGTTCAAGCAGGTGCGCGGCATGGGCGCGGTGTTCCGCATCATCCCGACCCACATCATGAACCTCGAGCAGCTCGGCCTGCCCGCGGCCGTGCGGCGCCTCACCCAGATCACCAGCGGCCTGGTCCTGGTCACCGGCCCCACCGGGTCGGGCAAGAGCACGACCCTCGCCGCGATCATCAGCGAGATGAACAAGACGCGCTCGATGCACTTCGTGACCATCGAGGACCCCATCGAGTTCGTCCACGACAACATCCAGTCCCTGGTCAGCCAGCGCGAGATCGGCAATCACTCCATGTCGTTCTCCGCCGCCCTCAAGGCCGCCATGCGCGAGGATCCGGACTGCATCCTCGTGGGCGAGCTGCGCGACCTCGAGACCATCGAGATGGCCCTCAACGCCTCCGAGACCGGCCTGCTCGTCTTCGGCACCCTGCACACCAACTCAGCCGGCAAGACCATCGACCGGATCATCAACGTCTTCCCCACCGACAAGCAAGACGGCGTCAGGGGCGTGCTCGCCGGCGTGATCCGCGCCGTGCTCAGTCAGCAGCTCCTGCCCCACCTCAAGGGCGGCCGAGTCGCCGCCGTGGAGCTGATGTTCGGCGCCCCCGCCCTGTCCTCCCTGATCCGCGAGGGCAAGACCCACCAGGTCTCCAACTTCATCGGCCAGGGCCGCCACGTGGGCATGGTCGCCATGGACGACTCCCTCATGGCGTTGGTGGAGGACGGCACCGTCGATCCGGCCGCCGCCCTGGAGAAGTCCCTGGACAAGGACACCTTCCGCGGCTGGCTCATGGCTCGCGGCGAAGAGGTGCCCGAGGACATCGACTCGGACTGACCCGCCCCATCAGCTCTTTCCAGCGGCCACAGCGCTTGAACCCAAGTTGTCGTCGAGATGCCGCCCATCGGCTGGATAACTTGGCCTCTACGCCAAGTTGTCGTCGAGATGCCGCCCATCGGCTCGATAACTTGGCCTGTACGCCAAGTTGTCGTCGAGATGCCGCCCATCGGCTCGATAACTTGGCCTGTGCGCCAAGTTGACGTCGAGATGCCGCTCATCGGCTCGATAACTTGGCCTCTACGCCAAGTTGTCTTCGAGATGCTGTAGACATCGGAGTTTGTTGCGTTGAGCACAAGTTGCAGGCGGGTCTGGGGGGTAGACTTCGGTGCTTCTTGCGCAGAGTGTGAGTTCGGGTCGGGTCTGGTACAGAGGGAGCGTCGTGATCAGCATCCACTCCCCGGGAACACCGTCGCGTCCATGTCGTCGCAGTCCCACCCTTCGTCGGGGTAGGTGGCGTGGTCGTAGGCACCGGGCTGCCACCACAGGGGGAAGCCATCCCAGTCGAGATCCCAGAACTCGGCGTTGGGGCCGCCGTATGCGCCGATGTCGGAAGGAGAACCGTCGGGATCGAGGATGGAGGGCTCGCCGGCGTCGATGAGGGGAGAAGCGAGGTCGAGGTGGAGATCCCAGTCCAGGGGATCGGGGGCGGTGGTGTCGAGGAACTGGGGATCTACGGAGATGTTGCCGTCCGTACCCGTGGGATCGACCAGAGGCGCGTGGTAGTTATCTGGATAATTGCCGTAGACGTTGTTGTTGTAGAATAGCTGGGTTCCTAGGCTGCCGCCATACAGACCACCACCGTAGCTCGATCCTTGATTGTTTGTTACTACCGTATTCGCCATCTCAACTTCACTGGTCCAATCACCACAATAAATGCCACCAGTGCCTGGCGCCTGATTGCCTGCAACAACCGAGTTTTTGATATGCAAGCATGCCTCGTCGACGTATATTGCCCCACTGCTCTCGTCTGCGACGTTGTCTATTATTGTCACATTGTTCAATGCACCACAGCTCCCATAAGTTACTGCAAATGCTCCTCCGAACTCGCCCGACCAGTTCCGGGTAAAAAGCCCATTGTTCAGGATGAAGCCAGTCGTGAACGTGTCGACCGCTCCCCCTCCCAGCCGAGATCTGTTGCCGATGAAGGCTACGTTGTTCAATTCGAAGTCCTCGGTCTGGAACAAGTGGAGCCCACCTCCGAAGTCGCCGTCATTGTCTGCAACGAGTGCGTAGGTGATTACCGTGTCGTCAGAGGAAAATACACTCATTCCTCCCCCCATACCGCCAACGTAGGTTTGGGTATTGTTCGAGACGACGAGTCTCGAGAACTGGCTACCTGTGCTCTGGAGGTAAATTCCGCCGCCCTCGTCGTAGGATCGATTTCCCATGATGAAGAGATCTGTCGCAAATACAATATCCGACCCCGAAGCTGCGAGACCACCGCCACTGCCGTACACAGCCTCGTTGTCGAAAAAGACGGCGGCCGAGAGTTCAATAGAAGACGGATTACCTCCTCGAGACAGATAGGCTCCCCCGCCGTCGGAACCTGCTTGGTTGCCATGCGCGACGACTCCGGACAACGTTGCCGTCGTTCTCTCCGTAGCGAACCCTCCCCCCTGTTCATCGGCATAGTTCTCCAAAAAGGTCATGTCGGTTAAGGTCACACCCGTCGACTGATCCACGTACAGACCACCCCCGTCCTCGTCAGCACGGTTGCTCTGGAAAACCAGGTCACTTAAGTTGGCGGCGGACTCGAATAAATAGGCTCCTGCCCCGTTCTCGTCGGCTCTGTTGTAGTCGAATACAACAGCTGACACGGTCGGAGATGCTCCGTCGATGAACAGGCCGCCCCGTTCGTGGCCTGACCACGGGTCAGGGTGAAGCCCCGGAGTACCGTATCGGGCCCCTCGCTGGAATTCATGGTCACCACCGAATCATCGAGGTTCCCGTTGATCGAAGTCACGTTCCGTCCGTCGACGCCTATCAACCAGATCCCTTTCCCCAGAAGATCGATGTTCTCGATATACGTACCGGCGAGCACGCAGACCACATCTCCGTCCTGCGCTGCCCCGATTGCGTCCTGTATGGCCGTGTAGTCCGTAGGTACGGTGATCGTGCAAGCCACGACACCCATGTCCACGGTCCCATCGCAGTCGTTGTCCACGCCGTCGGTGACCTCGGCCACGGAAGGGTTCACCGAGGCGTCGTTGTCGTCGCAGTCCCCCTGGCACGTCGAGTAGCTGTCTCCATCCAGGTCTGCCGGCGTCAGGAGTGCGTCTTGGTCGTTGCAGTCGCCCGAACAGAACAGGAATCCGTCGCCGTCCACGTCAGCTTCCCCGAAGACGAGTCGGCCGTCGCAGTCGGTGTCCTGGCCGTCGCAGAGTTCATCCGCGTCAGGGTAGATCCCGGCGTCGCCGTCGTTGCAGTCGCCATCGCAGTCGGTGAAGCCATCCCCGTCGTCATCCGTCTCGTCAGAGTGCATCGTTCCATCGCAGTCCGAATCCTGGCCGTCGCAGGGGTCCTCCTCCGCACCCGGGTAGACCGAGGCGTCTTCGTCGTTGCAGTCGTCGCCCCCCACGACCTCGGCGTCATGGCCGTCCGAGTCTGCATCGACGAGGTCCTCCCCATCACAATCCTGGTCGATGCCGTCGTAGGGGGTCTCCGGAGCTCCCCTATAGATCTCCGGATCGCTGTCATCGCAGTCGTCGCCACCCCAATCCTCGGAGTCGTGGCCGTCGCCGTCCCCGTCGAGCGAGTCCTCCCCATCGCAGTCCTGGTCGATGCCGTCGAAGGGAATCTCGTCTGCCAGAGGGTGGATTGTCGCATCCGTGTCGTCGCAGTCGTCGCCGCCGGTGAAGTCGGCGTTGTGGCCGTCTCCGTCCACGTCCGCCAGGTCTCGCCCGTCGCAGTCCTGGTCGATGCCGTCGTAGGGAACCTCCTCGGCGTCGGGGTGAATGGCTGGATCGGCGTCGTCGCAGTCCCCGTCCCCGACGCTCCAGCCGTCGCCGTCGTCGTCGGCCTCGTCGACGGTGTCGTCGTCGTCGTCGTCGTCGTCGGAGGTGTCGTCGTCGTCGTCCCCCCGGGGGCACCCGACCAGCGCAAGGAGGATTGCGAGCACCCACAATCGACCAGACATACCTTCCCCCTCTCCGGTGCCCGGCATCTACCCGAGTCTAACCGCCGGAGTAGGCACCGGGTGAAGAATGGGCGAGCGCAACCCAGATCCCCGAGGACATCGACTCGGACCAGCTTCACCTTCCCGTTCATCCGATCGCGCCCCGCGCTGGTACACTTCCATCGGCGGTGTACCCGTGCGCGTTGTCTTGCTCCTGCTCGCCTTCCTCCTCCCGGCCTGCGACGGCTCGCGGGACGACGACGACACGCTCCACGGGGCGGGCGGGGACGACGACGACTTCACCGAGGGGGAGGTCCACGACGGCGTGGAGCCCGGGGCGCTGATCCTCGACGGCCTGATCGTGGACGTGACGCCGGCGGGTATCGACGCCATCGAGAAGATGGCTGAGGACATGGGCCCGGTCCCCATCCCAATGGATCCCATCTCTGCGCAGCTCGGCGAGATGGAGGGGTGCGACTGGAGCGTCCAGGTGACCAACCTCACCGTGGGCGTCGACTTCGTCGACCTGTCGGTGCAGCCCATCTCCCACGGGGTGGACATCGACGCCGACACGCTGGTGCAGGTCAACGACGCGACGAATCCGTTCGACCTGTTCCTGGACGCCGACGGTGGGCTGTTCGACTCGTGCAACCTGCTCGACATGCACTGTGACCTGTGGGTGGACCCCATGGACGTGTCCTTGGGCATGGAGATGTGGCTGGAGGTCACCGATCCCGGAGGCAGCGCGCAGTCGTACATGGACGCCATCGTGTCCACGCCCGAGCACAACCTGATGTCCGCGTTCACGTCGGACAAGATCCAGCTCAGCGGCTGCCTCATCGCCACGATCAACGACGTGCTGAACTTCTTCGGCACCGATCTGATCGGGACGATGATCGACGAGCAGGTGGGGGACCTGTTCTCCTCGCTGGAGACGGAGCTGCCGGGGCAGATCGAGACGGCGGTGGAGGAGGGGTTCCAGTCGGCCAGCGTGGACGAGTCCCTCGACGTCAACGGCGCGCTGCTGGACATCTACCTCGAGCCGCGCAACGTCATGCTGGAGCCCGACGGGATACGGGTGTTGATGAACGGCGCGTTCGACGCCGAGCCGGCGGCGTGCATCGCCGAGTTCGATCCGGGCAGCTTCGCGTACCAGGAGAGCCCCTGGCCGGCCCTGGACCCCGGCGCCAGCCACCACGCTGCGGCCTACCTGGCCGACGATCTGATCACGGCGGCCACGTACGCGGCGTGGCGCGGCGGCGTGCTGTGCGCGACCCTGGACCCGGCCGAGTTGGGGTTCCCGCTGGACTCGAGCTTCCTGGGGCTGATGCTCGGCGAGGGGCACCGCCCCTTCATGGAGCGGATCTGGCTGGACGAGCCGCAGCCGATGGCCATCGCGACGGTGCCGCGGGCCATCCCCGAGCTGATCATCGACGGCGAGTACGACGTGGAGTTCGACGCGCCCCAGATGGAGCTGGGGTTCTTCGCGCTGACCCAGGACCGCATGGCGCGGATCTTCGCGGTGGAGGTGGACGTGGCCGCGGGCGTGGACGTGACCGCGGTGGGCGACGGCAGCCTGGCGCTCGACGTGGCCGTGGACACCGCGGACATGAACCCCGTGCTCACCGAGACGGAGTTCGTGCCGTGGTACGCAGACGAGATAGAGGCGAACTTCTCGGAGATCGTGCTCGGGGTGCTCGACACGGCGCTGGGGCCGCTCCTGGAGGATCTGGTTGTCGGACCGCTGGACCTCGGCGGCATCGGCCTGACTTCCCTGGATCTGGCCCCGGCCGGTCCCACCGAGGCCTTCCTCGGGGCCTATCTGGGCATGGGCGTGGTGGATCCGGCGGCGAGCTGTGACCTGGGCTGCGGTGGCGGCGAGGAGGGGTGCGCGGCCGGGGACGAGGGCTGCGCGGGGGACGAGGGCAGCTGCGCGGGCACCTGCAGCCAGACGCGTCGCTCGGCCCGCGCGGCCGGGGCGGCCAACCTCACCCTGTTCGGCGCCTGCCTCGCCGTCCTGTGGGTCCAACGGAGGCGCTGTGCGTGAGATCACCTGGGCCGTCGTCATGCTGGCAGCGGCGGGGCTGTGGGGCTGTGATCCGTCGGGGAGCAGCATCGGCGACGACGACGACGTCACCTCCGGGGACGACGACGTCACCGGCGATGACGACGACAGCGGCGACGACACGCCGGCCGACTGCACCCATCCCGACGAGGCCACCTTGGCCCAGCTGTTCGCCGAGGTGGACGAGTACCTGACCGCCGAGGACCCCGGCGACGATCCGGCCATCCTTGCCAAGCTCGACGACGAGTACGCCGGCGTGTGCTTCGAGCACTTCGCAGACGCCATCCGCGCCCGCCCGGGCGACGCGGTCTTCGAGCCGGGCGTGGCCCCGCAGGACTACTTCGTCGAGCACTGGGAGACCACCCAGGAGGTGTACGTCTACGTGCCCGGCGGGCTCGCCGCCGATGCCCGGCCGCCGCTGATCGTCTGGCTCCACGGCGCGGGCGCGGACACGGGCGCGACCTGGGCCAACAACCCGATCTTCCAGGAGCTCGCCGACGCCCAGGGCGCCATCCTCGCGGCGCCCACCAGCGACGCGATCTGCGACTGGTCCGCCACCGAGTCGTGCGGCGCCCAGGTGCTGTCCGTGGTGCGTCACCTCAAGCGCCGCTTCCCCATCGACGACGACCGCGTCTACCTCACCGGCCACTCCATGGGCGGGCGAGGCAGCTTCACCATGGGGCTGACCTACCCGTCCACCTACGCCGGCCTGCTCCCCTCGGCCGCCACCATCGGCGCCACCGCCGCCACCCTGGACGTGGACTACCACGAGGCCTACTGCCGACCCCACGTCGAGAATGCCCTGCACCTGCGCGTGGAGCTGCACACCGGCCTGCTGGACAACGAGTGGCTCGTCGCCCAGAACGAGGGTGCGTCCGTGGCCTTCGACGCGCTGGGCTACGACTTCGAGTGGCTGGCCATGCCCGAGGCGGGGCACGCCTTCGATCCCACCGTGTGGAGCGAGGGCATGGCGCGGGTGATGCAACACGCCCGCGATCCGTATCCCGCCCACGTCATCTGGAACCAGGCCGAGCACGGATCGTCGTACTACGACTACCTGTTCCTGCACGAGGGCATGGACCCCCCGGAGTTCTGGTTGAGGCTCGGCGATCGCGCCGACTCGCAGGCCCTGGGCCGGGTGGAGGGGACGATCGATGGAGACACCCTCGTCGTGAGCACCGGCAACGTCACCGAGCTCACCGTGATGCTCGCCGACGAGCTGGTGGACCTGGACGGAGACCTCACGGTCGAGGTCGACGGCGAGGTGTGGTTCGCCGGCAGGGTCGAGCGCAGCGCGTACCTGGCACTGACGGGCGCCCGGGAATCGTCCGAGCGTTCGATGGTGTACGCTGCGCAGCTGCATGGCGACGTGCCGGGAGAGGGCCGTTCGCCTGGAGCCGCCGACGAATGAGATCGAGACCAACCCTGGCGCTGCTCGCGGTCGCCGGCCTGGCCCTGGCAGCGCTGGTGGCACAGTGGGCGACCTCCGGCCGCCCGGCCAACGTGCTGCTGATCTCCGTGGACACCCTGCGACACGACCGCCTCGGGTACGCGGGCTACGGCCGGGACACCAGCCCCCGGATCGACGAGCTGGCGCGCGACGGCGTCGTCTTCGAGCGGTCCTACAGTCAGTCGGGGTGGACCCTGCCGTCGATGGCGACCGTGCACACCGGGCTCTACCCCCATCAACACGGCGCCACGCAGTTCGACCGCGCCATGCGCACCGATGTCCCGACGCTCGCCACGATGCTGCTCTCGCGCGGCTACGACACCCGGGCCTACGTCAGCCACATCCTGGTCAGCGAGAGGTACGCGTTCGACCACGGCTTCGAGCGGTTCGACACCTCGGCCTTCGATCCGGCGAACCCGGGCGGGACAGCCACCGGGGAGCCGCTGACCGACCGGGTCATCGGGGACATCGGGGAGATCCAGGAGCCGTACTTCCTCTGGATCCACTACTTCGATCCCCACGCCCCCTACCTGCCCCACGCCGACTTCGACTTCGGAGACGCCCGGGCCGACCGCTACGACGGTGAGATCGCCTACACCGACCGGCAGGTCGGCCGCCTGCTCGACGCCCTCGAGGAGCACGGCCTGCTCGAGGACACCGCGGTCGTCTTCACGGCCGATCATGGCGAGGAGTTCGGGGAGCACGGCGGTGACTACCACTTCTCTCTCCACGAGGAGGTGCTGCGCACCCCCCTGGTCATCCGCGCGCCGGATCTCCCGCCCCGGACCGTGACCGAACCCGTCGAACAGATCGACCTCCTGCCCACCGTGCTCGACCTGCTCGGCCTCGACGTGGACCCGGACTACCCGGGCCGCGACATCCTCGCCACGCCCGTACCGCCCCACGCCATCTACGCCGAGCGCCACGCGCCCGCCACGCTGCGACAGCGCGCCGTCATCGACAGCGATCACAAGCTGATTGTCGTCGAGGACAACCCCCACCCTCCGTTCTACGCCGAGAGCTTCACCTACGACCGGCTCAGTCGGGTCGAACCCGGTCTCCACCTCTACGATCTGGGCGCCGATCCCACCGAGGCCACCAACCTGTACTCCCCGCACGACGGGGAGCGGATCCGCCTCCAGGGGCTGTACGACGGCCACTTCCAGACACCGGTAGAGCGCAGCTCGACCGTCGATGTGGACTCGGACCTCGAGGAGCAGCTTCGGAGCCTCGGCTACATCGATCCGGAACCTACCCCGCCTCTATCTCCACCTTTGGTGGGTAACTGAGCTCCATCACGTACTCCTCCCACTCGTCCTGGAACGCGCCCATGTGGGGATCGCCGAGGACCTTCTTGAGGGTCTCGTAGCCGGTGGGATCGGCCTCTTGGTTGGCGAGGAACTCGTGGTACAGCTTGCGCAGCAGGCCGCGCTGTTCGAGGTAGTAGCAGAGGTAGCGGGACTGGGCGTAGTAGATGCCGCTGTTGTCGTCGTAGAACGGCCCCTCACCCAGATCGGTGAGCTGGCGGAACGTGGGGACCATGTCCTCGGAGATGGCGCGCTGGAGGCCGGGCAGGCGCCAGTTGGTCAGGCCGCGGATCTGGCCGTCGCGCTCACCGCACGCCTCGTACAGTGATCCCATCCCCTCGTTGAGCCACGGCGGCGCGTCCGGGAAGTTGGACGCCATGTACGGGTGGACGATCTCGTGGACCAGGGTGCCGCCGCCGGTGGCGATGTTCATGATCAGGGCGTTGGCCGGGGGGGAGTAGTAGCCGTAGGGGGTGTCGGGCTCGTCGCCGAACAGGATCTTGGCGTGGTGGAGGTAGCTGGTCTCGTCGCCGAACAGCCAGACGTCGATGATGGTGTCGGGCTGCTTCGGGAAGAAATCCTTCTCCAGCAGGCGCACCGACCAGCGCACGGTGTGCTCGGAGCGGCTGCGCACGGTGTCGGGATCCTCGTCGCCGAGCACCACGAAGGGCGGCTCGATCAGCACGGTGAAGCCATCGGGGATCATCGGGCGCAGGGCCATCAGGTGCTGGGCATAGTCCGCGGCGGTGAACCCCTTGGCCGGCTCGTGGGCGCGGATGGTGCCCGGCTCCAGGCGCAGCCGGATGACCGTCCACTCGTCGTCGTCGTACCTCAGCGGCCACAGCTGCAGGAACTCTGCGCGGTCGATGCGCTGGTAGGCGCCGTCGTCCATCCCGGGCTCGTGGTAGACGACCTCGTCGGACTCGGGGTCGTAGCCCACGACCAGCCGGAAGTGCTCGGGCCCGTCGGGCTTGCCGACGTGCATGCACACGATGGAGGGGTGGCCTTCGGTCAGGTCCGCGTGGAGCGCGGCGAACTGGGTCTCGAGGCCGGCGTCGGCCTCCTCGGCATCGATCTTGTGCCAGACGTCGCCCACGTCGAACCCGATGTCGGTCAGCGCGTGCTTCAGGTCGGGGGCGTATGCCCCGCGGGCGGTCAGGGGGTCCAGACCCGTGCGGTCGTACACCTGGTCCTGGTCGATGTCGTGCCCGAGCTTGCGCAGGGCCATCTCGGCGCAGGCCTCGCCGCAGAAGTCGGGTTTCTGGCGCACGTGGGGGACGTCCTCGATGAGCACTTGCTCGTAGGACGCCGTCGAGGGACCCCCGGAGGCTTCGGCGGTCGCCGAGCAGCGACACCCGGCCTGGGACAGCGACAGGAGGACAGCGAGGACCGGGAGAAATCGCAAGGTCACCTCCGGGGGTCGTACGACAGGCATCCGATCCAACGCCCGGCGACCGCGTTTTGTTTCGCCCTCATTCGCCGGCGAGGGCTTCGGCCACGCCCGGCACGAGCTCCGCACCCTCCAGCACCTGGATCGACGAGCCGGTGAAGTCGTCGCCGATGGGCTCGTAGCGGCCGCCCAGGTGCTGGGCGATGAACGCCTCGGCCACGGCGAAGAAGGCCATCCAGTTCTCGGGGCGGGCGAAGCCGTGGCCCTCGTCGGGGAACAGGGCGTAGGTGACGGGCAGGCCCTTGGCCTTCATGGCCGAGACGATCTGGTCGGACTCGGCCTGGTCGACGCGCGGATCGTTGGCGCCCTGGGCGATGAGCAGGGGCCGCTCGATGGCGGCCACGTGGGTCAGCGGCGACCGCTCGGTCAGCAGGGCGCGGCCGTCGCGGGTGCGGACGTCACCCACCCGGGCGGCGAACACGTCGCGGATCGGCTTCCAGTACGGGGGGATGGACTTGAGCAACGTCACGAGGTTCGACGGCCCGACGATGTCCACACCGCAGGCGAAGACCTCGGGGGTGGAGGTCAGCCCCACCAGGGTCGCGTACCCGCCGTAGCTCCCGCCGGCGATGCCGACGCGCGCCGGGTCGCTGATGCCCTGGTCCACGGACCACTGCACCGCGTCGAGCAGGTCGTGGTGCATCTCCACGCCCCAGGTCTGGTTGCCCGCGTTGATGAAGGCCTTGCCGAACCCGGTGGAGGCGCGGAAGTTCACCGACAGCACGGCGTAGCCGCGGTTCGCGCCCCACTGGTGCACGGGGTGGTAGCCCCAGCTGTCGCGCCCCCACGGGCCGCCGTGGACGAACAGCAACGTGGGCAGGGGTTCGTCGGGGAGGCCGTCGCCGTCGGGGTCCGACTCCAGGGGCAGCGAGTAGTAGCTCACGAGATCCAGGCCGTCGCGCGCCGGGATCACCACGGGGTGCATCGGAGCCAGGTCGTGGCCCTCGAGGTCGCTGCGGTCCGTGAACAGGAAGCGCGCGCGCCGGTCGTTGGCGTCGTAGAGGTAGTAGCGCGTGGGGGCGTCGTCCATCCCGAAGGACACCACGCAGCGCTCGAGCTCCGTGGTGCAGCCGCGCAGGCCCAGATCGCCGTCCTCCACGGCCTGCAGCGTCTCGATGTGCGTGGACCACTCCTCGTCCACGAGGTGGAGCCTGGTGCGGGTGTGGGTGCTGGCGGCCACGAGCACGTGGTGTTCGGTGGGGTGCAGGAAGGCGAAGCTGATGTCCGCCAGCGGGTCCTCGGCCAGCAGCTCGGTGGAGCCGTCGGCGAGGTTCCAAGAGAACAACGCTGCGGTGTTCCTGCCGCGGCTGTCGATGAGGATGATCTCGTCCTCGTCGGCGCCCGGGCCCACGACGCGGGTCGTCATGGCGTCCTCGAGCCCCACCTCCATGAACGGGTCCCACTTGCCGTCGTCGTGCCGCAGCATCTCCCACCCGCCGTCGCGGCGGATACGGTGGCCGAAGAGCATCTCGTAGTGCTCGTCCACGTAGATCCCGGTGAACCCCTGCTTGTTCTTGTGCACCAGGGTCAGCTCGCCCGTGGTCACGTCCACCCGGTACAGGTCGTGGGTCTTGCGGCTGCGCTTGTTGATGTAGACCAGGATCTCGGTGGGGAAGTGGCGGCTCGTGGCGCCGATTCGGGCCTGGACCCCCTTGAACGGCGTGAGGTCCAGCACCTCGCCCGTGCCCAGCTCCACCGAGTACACGTGCCAGTTCTCGTCGCCGTCGCGGTCCTGGATGTACAGCAGGTGCTCGCTGGTGTGCGCCCAGCCGTGGGAGCGGATGCCGTGGCCCGCGTCCGAGGTCACCGCGCGCGCGGCGTCCAGGTCGTCCGCAGGGGCGACCCAGGCGTTGAGCACGCCGTCCACCGGCGCGATGTAGCTGATCCACTGGCCGTCGGGGCTGATGCTGGCCTGGGTGCGGTCGGGGTTGCCGAAGAGGACCTCGCGGGGGATCAACGCGGGCGGGGCGATGGGCTCGGCCGGGGCTTCTTCCTCGATCAGGCCTGGCGGGGGCGGATCCACCGGGTCGCCGATTTCCTCGCCCGCCTCCTGAGCCCGCGCAGGGGCTCCCAGAACCACGACCAGCGCGAATGCGGCGTGAATGAAACCAGTCGTCGGCATCGTCGATTCCTCCTGGAAGCACCGAGCATACCTGCGTCACGAGCTGTGGTGTATCGTCGGAGCATCTGGAGGGAGGAGCGACGCCGTGATCACCCTGAGGAACCTGCCCCTGCTTCCCCTGCTGGTGCTGGCGTCGTGCTGCTGCGGTTCGCCGTCCAGCACGGGAGCCACCCCTGTCACCGTCGTGACCGAGGAGCCGACGCCCGCTCCCAGCGATCCCACGACCATGCGCTTCGGCGTCAACGGCGGCGCCTACCCGGCGGTGGACGCGGGCGAGGAGCGGATGAAGACGGTCACCCGCGACCTCGACGAGCTGGGGCTCGTCTGGCTGCGCCACCCCGGCCGCGGCTCCGCCTGGTTCGAGGTCCAGCCCCACCGGGACCGCTGGGACTTCCGCAAGCTCGACGCCGTGATGGCCGGCAACGACCACCCCTGGCTGTTCGAGATCTACGGCCAGGTGGGCACCGTCTACCCCTTCCACCCCGACTTCTCGCCGCGCGAGATGCGCCAGCGCAAGGGCACCAGGGAGGTGATGACCTACCTGCGCGAGCGGTCGGTGGACCTGCAGGACGAGGCCCAGCGGGCCGACGCCGAGGCCTACACCCGCAAGCTCGTCGAGCGATACGGCGACCGCGTGACCCACTGGGAGATCGGCAACGAGGGTATCGAGTCGGACAACCGCTTCGATCTGATCCAGTACACCTACACCTGGATCAAGGACGTCCAGCCCGACGCGGTGGTCGTGTTGACAGGCCTCGTCGGCGACGACGAGCGTATCTATCGCCAGAACCTCGACGCCCTCGACCGGCTCCTCGCCCAGGGCGCCGGCGACTACTTCGACGTGGGCAACATCCACTGGTACGGCAAGACCGGCAGCACCTTCGAGGCCGACCTCGAGCGCCGGTACACCGATTACACGGACCTGCTCGACCGGCACCACCTGCGCAAGCCCATCTGGGTCACCGAGACGTCCACCTCGTCATCGGCGAACTCGGTCGTCTCCGGCTCCAGCTCCGAGGCCCTCCAGGCCCGCCACGTGGTCATCCGCCTCGTGGTGTTCGCCGCCATGGGGGCTGAAAAGGTCTTCTGGCACGGCTACCGCGAGACCTTCGCCCACAACAAGTTCCACGAGTGCAACCTGCGCGACTCCGCCACCGGCGATCCCAAGCCGGGCCACGCCACCTTGGCGCTGCTCGTAGACAAGATCGGCTACTTCGAGTCCGTCGAGACCATCCGCCACGATCGCGTCCACCTCTACCGCTTCACCAACCCCGGCGGCGGGCGGGTCCTCGTCGGCTGGACGCAGAGCCCCGGCGCCATGGATCTGAGCGAGCACGTCAGCGGTTCGCGGGTCACCGTGACGCACATCGTCGAGGAGCGGGGCGGGGAGCCGGTGGTGGAACAGGTCGATGCGACGGCGGTTCCGCTGAGTGAGAGCCCGGTGTTCGTGGAGTAGGGGAGGGCGCTGGAACAACGAGGCTCGGGAACGGTGGTACGATCCGAGGACCGAGGGGGAAGCCGCCATGAGCGATCGCCATCCACTGTCTTGGCCTGTCGTGCTCGCTCTCACATTTCTCTTCGGTTGCCAGTCCGAGCCCACGCTCGAGAACTGCAACGACGCCATCGACAATGACGGCGATGGTGAGATCGACTGTGACGACAGCGACTGCGCCAGCTGGTCAGGCTGTGACGAGGGTGACGACGACGACACCACGCCCGCCACCGACGACGACGACACCACGTCCGCCGATGATGACGACGACGCCACGCCCGCCGACGATGACGACGACAGCGCCGCAGAGTGTGCCTCTGCCGTTCCTTGCCCGGGAAACTACAACATCGACAACGAGGGCGACCTCGAGGCGGTCGCGCAGTGCTCGGTCATCTTCGGAAGCCTGGAGATCGGGAGCCATCCCACGCTCACGAGCATCGAGCTGCCGTGCCTGACGACCGTGGAGGGCGATCTGGGCCTCGTCTACGCCGACTTCGCGACCAGCTGGACCCTGCCTGTGCTCGCCTCCGTGAGCGAGGATCTGTCCATCTCGTACAACAACGCCCTGACCCAGGTCGACATGCCCGTCCTCACCTCCGTGGGGGACGACCTGTGGATCTCGGGCAACGCCATCTTGCCGAGCCTCTCTGGCCTCGACGCCATCACGTCCGTGGGCAGGGATCTGTACATCCGTCACAACCTCTCCCTGACCAGTCTCGACGCCCTGTCCGGCGTCACGTACGTGAGTGAAGACCTGACCATCCGTGAGAACCATGCCCTGACGAACCTCGCGGGCCTCTCCAACATCGTGACCGTGGGTCGATTCCTGGACATCGTCGACAACAACCTCCTGACCAGCCTCGACGGCCTGTCCGGCGTGGCGTCCGTGGGCGTCGACCTGGACATCCATGGCAACTACTCCCTGACGAGTCTCGCCGGCATGTCCAGCCTCACGGCCGTTCTCGACGACCTGGAGATCTACGACAACGAGTGCTTGGACCCGACCGTTGCCGAGGCGTTCGTGGCGGGGTTGACCGTGGGCGGCGACGCCGACCTGCACGACAACGGCGCCAACCATCCGTGCAACTGAAGGGGGAGACAGCAGTGACCATCCTCGACCGGCAGTCGTGGCTCTTCGCACTCTCGGCTCTGGTGCTCTGGGGGTGCCAGCACGAGCCCGCGATCGAAAACTGCATCGACGCCATCGACAACGACGGCGACGGCGCGATCGATTGTGACGACAGCGAGTGTGCCAGCTGGTCAGGCTGTGCCGAGGGTGACGACGACGATGCCACCCCAGGTGACGACGACGACGCCACCCCAGCAGACGACGACGACGCCACCGCGGACGACGACGACGCCACAGCGGATGACGACGACGACGCCACCGCGGATGACGACGACGACGCCACCGCGGATGACGACGACGCCACAGCGGGCGACGACGACGACACCACGGTGGGCGACGACGACGACACCACGGTGGGTGACGACGACGACAGCGTCGGAGGCTGCGCCGCTGCCGTGCCCTGCCCGGGGGACTACGACATCCAGAGCGAGAGCGACCTGCAGGCCATCGCGGAGTGCGAGATCATCGCGGGTGACTTGACGCTCGGGAGCCATCCCACACTCACGAGCATCGAACTCCCGTGCCTGACGGCCGTGGACGGCGATCTGAGCCTCTACTACACCGCCTTCGCGACCAGCCTCGACATGCCCGTACTCGCTTCTGTGCGTGAGGATCTGCTCATCATGGACAACCTCACCCTGACCAGCGTCGACATGCCCGCACTCACAGACGTGGGCATCCAACTCTACATCTCCGACAACGCCGCCCTGACCCGCTTCGACATGCCCGCCCTCACGAACCCGGACGGATTAGTGGTCATTGCCAGCAACGCCACCTTGCCCGACCTCGACGGCCTCTCCGGCCTCACGGAAGTCGGCGGCAGCCTGGGCATATCGGACAATGCGGCCCTTGCCGCCGTCGACGGTCTGTCCAACCTCACGAGTGTGGGCGGCAACCTGAACGTGTTGGACAACGCCGCCCTGACGAGCCTCGCTGGCCTCTCCAACGTCACCACCGTGAGTGACACGGTGACCATCGAGAACAACGACGCCCTGACCACCTTTGCCATGCCCGGCCTCGCGGACGCCTACGCCCTGCAGATCTACGACAACGACGCCCTGACCGGCTTCGACCTGCCCAGCTTCACGAGCGTGGATTGGTCGGTGGCCATCTGGGACAACGACGCCTTGACCAGCCTCGCGGGCCTGTCCAACCTCACGACCGTCACCATGTCCCTGTCCATCACCGGCAACGCCGCGCTGACCAGCTTCGACCTGTCTAACATCACAAACCTCTACAGCCAACTGAAGATCTCCGAGAACGCCGCCCTGACCAGCTTCGACCTTTCCGGCGTCACGACCCTCGCCAGCTCGGCGGCCGTCCTCGAGATCTCCGAGAACGCCGCCCTGACGAGCCTCGCCGGCCTGTCCAATCTCACGAGCGTGGGTGGCTTCCTGAAGATCTACGACAACGCCGTGCTGCCGGACCTCACCGGTCTCTCCAGCCTGACGTCCGTGGGTGGTTACCTGGAGATCTACGACAACGCCGCCCTGACGAGCATCGCGGCGTTGTCCAGCCTCACCCACGTGGAGTACGACGTGGACGTCCATGGCAACGCCGCCTTGACGAGCCTCGACGGTCTGTCCGGTCTCTCGACCGTGCTCGGACAGCTGATCCTTTACGACAATGTCGCCCTGACGAGCCTCGCCGGCCTGTCCAACATCACGTCCGTGGGGTACGACTTGTCCCTCCACGGCAACAGGGCCTTGACCGACCTGGACGGCCTGTCCGGTCTCGCGACCGTGGGCAGAGACGTGTTCATCTACGACAACGATGCCCTGACGAGCCTCGCCGGCCTGTCCAGCTTCACGTCCGTGGGAGACGACCTGGAGATCCACGACAACGACTGCCAGAGTCAGGCCGAGGCCGAGGCGTTCGCTGCCGGGATCACCGTGGGCGGTGTGGTCGACGTGTACGACAACGGCGTCAACTACCCGTGCAA
Source organism: uncultured Rickettsiales bacterium (assembly GCA_964425605.1). Taxonomy (GTDB): domain Bacteria; phylum Myxococcota_A; class UBA796; order UBA9615; family CAYRNR01; genus CAYRNR01. The sequence goes on from CAYRNR010000064.1 coordinate 36,896, forward strand.
CTGACGGCTCCGAGGTCGAAAGGCGGGAACAGGTCGACGCGACGGCCGTTCAACCGAGCGAGAGGTCGGTGTCCGTGAAGTAGGGGAGGCGCGATGAGTCGTGTGCGTGGGGCCCTGGGATTCTTCTTCGTGGGTGTGTTGCTGGCGTGGACCGGACCGGCCGAGGGCGAGCCGGGGGTCATCGATCCCGAGGTGGACCTCACGGCGTTCTTCGAGCAGGTCCGCTCGGACTGCGCGCGCTGGAAGGCCGCGAACATGGCCACGACCGTGGGCAGCACCCTCGATCGGGACACCACCGTGAACTTCGGCGCCCGCGCCCTGCTCTGCCGCGCCGTCGAGAGCCCCGATCCCCTCGAATACCTCGCCACCCACTGCGACAAGGACTCGAGCACGGCTCCGAGCCGGTTCTGGGGCTACGGCAGCCCGTGCTACCAGTACGGTTCGTCGCTGCGTGCGTTCTCCGTGAAGATCTGGATCGACTGGGCGAAGCTCCCCGGCGCCGCCGAGGTCCTGGCCCGCAAGGAGCCCGAATCCGACGGCACCCCGGCCCACCCCGGCGCCGACCTGTTCGACATCCCCTGCTTCGCGGCGCTGTCGGGCAAGATGCGCCTCCCCAAGTACTGGAGGGACATGCGACCCCTGCACGCGATCCTGCGGATGGACGCGTTCGAGGAGCTGGCGGCGTGCGAGGGGGTGACGGCCATCGAGGTGAAGGCGGCGGATATCATCGTGAGCGACTGAATCAGGGCAGGTACTGCTCGATCATCTGCGGCGTCACCGTCCCGTCGATCACCACCGCCTCCAGCCCCGGCGCGATCAGCGCGCGGTTGGGGATGTCACCGTCGTGGTCGAACATGTCGGCGATGATCCAGCCGGGATCGGCGAGGACGGGGTAGGTGAGGCCGTGCTCGGCGGCGACCTGGGCGGCGTCGGCGGAGTCGGCGGGCTGGGAGCCCTCGTTCTCGGCGACGATCTCGATGCCGATGAATCCCTGGGGGCCGTACTGCTCGTAGAAGGTCTGGACCGTACCGGTCGCGCTCATGCAGCTGCCTCACCACATGGCGCCGGCGAGGAGGTAGATGACGCGGCCGCAGAAGTCGCGCAGGTGGACGGTGTCGCCGAACTGGTCGACCAGGGCGAAGTCGTCGAGCACGTCGCCGGGCTGATAGGACGCGGGGACGAAGTCGTCGAAGCAGGCGTCGCGGCCCCAGCCCCCGATGTAGGGGTGGTCGTCGGGGTCGGTGGGATCGAACAGCTGGCCGTGCTCGTCGCCGTCGTCCCAGCCGTCGCCGTCGGTGTCGGGGTTGTTCGGATCGGTGCCCAGGGCCTCCTCCTCGGAGGCGGTCAGGCCGTCGCCGTCGTTGTCGGAGTCGGGGTCGACGGTGTCGTCGTCGTCGTCGTCGTCGGCCACGTCGTCGTCCGAGGCGTCGTCGTCGTCGTCCGCCACGTCGTCGTCCGCCGCGTCGTCGTCCCCGTGCGCGGGACCGGCCGCGTCGTCGTCGTCCGATCCGGAGGGACAGCCGGACGCCAGCAGCGCCAGGGTGGCCAGCAGAGCCCACAGGGTATTGCGCATCTCGATCTCCATTCTGGCGCCCGTTACTGCAGCGGCGCGCCCGAAACCAGATAGCTCGCGCCCGAGTCGGGGCCGTTGGCCTCGTACCTCCAGGCTCCGACGAGCAGGTCCACGAATCCGTCACCGTCCACGTCTCCAGCCATCCCCACGCTCGTGCCGGCCTCGTCGCCGTCCATCTCGCCGACGAGCTTCCACGCGGCAGAGGCCACGGACGCCACACCGGCCTGCGGGCCGAACACGACGTAGGCGGCGCCGTTGCCGACGCCGGCCTCCTGGGGCGCGCCGGCGATGAAGTCTCCGCGGCCGTCGCCGTCCAGGTCGCCGATCCCGGCCACGCCGGTGCCCAGCTTGTCGTCCTCACCCTCGCCGGTGAGCTTGACGTGGGCGTCGGCCAGGGAGACCGCGCCGTTCACCGGCGAGAGGACCGCGTACACGGCGCCAGCGGAGTCGAAGGCGCTCGACTCGCCGGGCGCGCCGACGAGGACGTCGCCGAGTCCATCGCCGTTCAGGTCTCCCGCAGGGGCCACCGCCAGGCCAGCGAAGTCCAGCGCGGCCTCGCCCACGAGCTTGCCGTCGGCGGTGTCCAGCCCGACCACGCCGCTCGGGAGGGTGTGGACCAGGTAGACCGCGCCGGCGAGGTCGCCGCCGCCGCTGCCCTCGCCGTAGGCGCCGATGATCAGATCGCCGAGCCCGTCGCCGTCCATGTCCGGGGACGCGGCCACGGCCGCGCCCGCGTTGTCGTGCTCGTCCTCGCCCCGGATCTCCGCGTCGGCGCTATCGAGGGGGGCGTAGCCGGCGGGCGGCGCGAGGATCAGGTAGACCGCGCCCGCGTCGTTGCCCGGCACGTCCCTGCCCGGGGCGCCGATCAGGAGCTCGTCGTCGCCGTCGCCGTCCATGTCCGGCACGAACGAGACCGCGATGCCGGCGAAGTCGTTCATCTCCATGCCCACCAGCTTGGTGTGCGCGTCCTCCAGGTCCACGTTGCCCATGGACCCGTGGACCACGTAGGCCGCCCCGGCCATGGAACCGTTGGTGTCCTCCTTGGGAGCGCCCACGAGCACGTCGGGCACGCCGTCGCCGTTGACGTCGCCGTCGCCGGAGATGGCCGCCCCCGACTGGTCCCCGGTGGACTCGCCGACGATCTTGCCCTCGGCGTCGGTCAGCGGATGGTCCCCGGTCACGGGGCCGTGGAACACGAAGGTGCCGCCGGTGTCGGGCTGGCTCAGCTCGAAGGCGTGGGCGCCGACGAGGAAGTCGTCGAAGCCGTCGCCGTCGATGTCCCCGGCGGCGGTGACGTCCAGGCCGGAGCGGTCCTCCTCGGCGACGCCGAGGATGCGGGCCGTGGCGTCGGCCAGGTCGAGGAGCGCGTAGGCGGGGGTGGTGTCGTCGTCGTCGCCGGTGCCCGAGTCGTCGTCGTCCGCGGTCGCGTCGTCGTCGTCGTCCGCCGTGGCATCGTCATCGTCTGCAGTGTCGTCGTCGTCTGCGGTGGTGTCGTCGTCGCCGGTGTCGTCGTCGTCCCCGGACGGGCAGCCCAGCAGGGCGATCGCAGCGAACCACGGCAGCAGATGGCGGAGCATGGGCAACCTCCAGAGTGCCCCTACTCTAAGTCACTTGCCGTCCGGCGTCAGGGGCAGGGGTCCGTGCCAGGTGTCTTGTGGTACGGGCCGGTGGCGAAGTTGGTCAGGTCCGACGCCGAGGGAGCGGCCATGTCGAACACCTTGGGATACCCGTCGTCGTCGTCGGGCACCACCAGGTCGCCCGAACCGTCCAGCCCGACGCTCAGCACGTGCATGTCCACCTGGTTCCCGCCGAGGATGTCGGTGGAGCGGAACGCCAGGTAGACCGACTCGCCCACCGAGAAGAATGCGATGTAGTTGCGCTCGCGCACGCCGTCTGCGGTGCCGCTGCAGCTCATGACCTCGTCGGGGGACTCGCCGATGGTCGCGCAGTGGCTGCAGTCCGCGCCGTCGTCGCAGCAGTGGTAGTCGGGGCACTTGTCGTCGTCGAACAGACCGTCGGTCATCATCAGCGCGGAGCAGTCCACGGCCTCGCCGAACCCGTCGCGGGTCGCGTCCTCGACGCAGTACTCGGTCCAGATGCCGGCGTGCGCGAACGGGTTCTTGACCACGTGGACCTCGGCGCACAGGCCCAGGGGGCACTCGGCCATGTCCGAGGTGAAGCGGTTGTAGGACAGCAGCGAGCCGTCGGGGGAGATGGCGGGGTTGGTCGGTGTGTCCGGATTGTCCAGGTCCCCGTCGACCAGGAACGCCGTCTTGCAGCAGTACTTCGTCCCGGCCGACGCGCCGCACCCGGGCTGACAGTCCGCGAGATCGGTCACGTAGATGCCGCCGCGCACGTACAGGGGGATCAGCGAGGCGTCGAGGGCGCTGAGGAAGACGGCGTACTGATCCGTTCCGCCAGCCTCGTAGGACACGTCGAAGTCGCCGATGGCGAGGTTGCCCTCCTCGCTGGCGGCCAGCCAGTGCAGATCCTCGAGCACCAGCGCGGGCGCGGTCCCGTCGTCGGTGACCACGTCCTGGACGTCGCCTCGCAGGGTGACGCGATAGAAGTCGTCCGACATCAGGTACAGCTCGCGGTACGGATCGGACGAGGCGCCCCAGCGGACGAACGGCGCGGTCACCGGCTGGAACAGGCGCTCCGCGATCCAACCGTCGTCGTCGCCCTGGCTGCAGCCGGCGAGGGTCAGGTGGTGCAGCTGGTTGGGGGTGATGCGGTCGAACAGGGCGAACCACTCCGAGTCGGGGGTCGGCGTGGGCTCGATCCACTGGCGCTCCTCGCCTCCGTCGAGGGTGATGTCCAGGGCCCCGTTTCCCGCCGGCAGCGCACCGAACGGGTCCCAGTCGCCGTCGGTCAGGCAGCCCTCCACCGAATCCATGTCCGGGTACGTCCCGAAGTGCAGGTGGTCGGGGTCGTCGGCCCGCACGAAGACCGCGGCCAGCGGCGCGCGCGGGTCCGGCGGCGTGCAGTGGGGAGCCCCCTCCAGGGTCACCGGGCAGGCGCACACGGTCGGGCCGCCGGGATCGGCCGCGAGGGGGACGTCCTGGCACGCGCCGTCCTTCAGGACGAAGTCGAAGGTCGCGCAGGACGCCGGTGCGTCCTCACCCGAGTCGTCGTCCGACGCAGACGTGTCGTCATCGGTGATCCGTCGCCCTGCGCAGCCCACCATCGTCAGGATCAGCAGCAGTCCCAGGCACCGTGTCGGCATGGCCCCTCCTTCTCTTCCCATGGACGGAGGGATCCTACCGTTCGTTCGATACCGGGGACAGGAGGGACTACAAGACCGCGGAGAAGGTCGGGTCAGGATCGAAGCTCCGGTTGTAGGCGCGCATCGCCATGGCCACGACGGCGCGCCAGCTGTGGCCGACGAACGCGTCGTCGCTCGCCTCACCGAGCCCGGCATCGCCCGGCGCTGGGATCGCGGGTGGTTCCTCGGTCCGTGCGGCCTCGGCCGTCGGCTTCCCCGACTCCCCGACCGCCCGGCCGAACGCCCGCTGCCACTGCTCCGCTGTCTGGCGCGTGTGGGCCTGACGACCCATCGAGGCGTAGGACGACGGATCCCCGTGGCCCTCGGCCCCCGAACCACGCCCCGGCGGCAGCGCGCGCAATCCCCTGGACGAGGCCTCGGCCACGTCGGCCGAGATGTCCACCTTCACCGCCTGCTCCTGGCCGGAGAGGGTGCGGCGCAGCCCCTGCTGGTCCACCACCGAGACCTTGCGCGAGGGCGTGCGAGGGTCGATCCGCGTGGGACGGAGGGCCGAGAAGAGGGTGCTGAACAGTGACGCCACGGGTTTGTTTCCTGTCCCTGTTCATCGGACAGAAACGGCAGAACTGAAGGGGGCGCAGCGGCGACTCCGAGGCGCGTTCTTTTACCCGCCCAGCTGCGGCTTGATATGGTGTCTGCCAAAGGAGGGGAACCATGATCACCAATCCCATTCACTCCAGCTGCGCGGCCGCACTGGCGACTCTTCTACTTCTGTGCGGCTGTGACCCGGCTGCGACGCTCAACGACGACGACACGATGGGGGACGACGACGACGTCACGGCGGAGATCGAGGGAGATGAGGCGGGTGAGTGCGACGACGGCGTGGACAACGACCAGGATGGGTTCACCGACTGCGACGACCCGGGATGCGAGGCCGCCACGGCGTGTACCGGAGATGACGATGACGCCACGTCGGACGACGACGACGACGCCACCTCGGACGATGACGACGATGCCACCTCGGACGACGATGACGACGCAACCTCGGATGACGACGATGACGCGACCTCGGACGACGACGACGACGCGACCGGGGACGACGACGACGACGCGACTGCCGACGATGACGACACCACCGGCGACGACGACGATTCCACCGGCACCGACGACGACGGAGATGGATGGACCGTCCAGGCCGGCGACTGCGACGACTCCGATCCGGCCGTCCATCCGGGCGCTGCCGAGGCTTGCGACGGCGTCGACACGGACTGCGACGGCTCGCCGGGCGCGGACGAGGAGGATCTCGACGGCGACGGCTGGATGGTCTGCGAGAACGACTGCGACGACTCGGACGCGGCGCTGACGCCGGCGGACGTGGACGCCGACGGCTACTCCACGTGCCAGGGCGACTGCGACGACACCGACGCCACCCTGACCCCGGTCGATGCGGACATGGACGGCTACAGCACCTGCTTCGGCGACTGCGACGATTCCGACGCCGATCGATCCCCGGGGGCCACGGAGATCTGCGACGGCCTGGACAACGACTGCGACGCGCTGATCGACGACGACGACGCCTCGGTGGTCGGTCTGACGTTGTGGTACGACGACTCGGACGGTGACGGCTACGGCGATCCGGCCGTCACCTACCTCCGCTGCTTCGCCCCTCCGGACACCGTGGACAACGACGACGACTGCGATGACAACGACGCCTCCATGCACCCCGGGGACCTGGACGGTGACGGGTACTCGCCCTGCGACGGGGACTGCGACGACGCGGACGGCTCACTCAACCTGACGGACGCGGATGGCGACGGCTGGGACACCTGCGCCGGCGACTGCAACGACGCGGTCGGCGCGGTCCATCCCGGCGCGGTCGAGGTGTGCGACGGGTTCCTCGACAACGACTGCGACGGCCACGACGACTCCCAGGAGATCGACGCGGACGGGGACGGCACCACTCCCTGCGACGGCGACTGCGACGACACCGATCCCTCGATGCATCCGAACGACGGCGACGGCGACGGCGTGGCCCCGTGTGACGGCGACTGCGACGACGCCAGCGCGGACGTGTACCCCGGCGCGCCCGAAGTCTGCGACGGCATCGCCGACAACGACTGCAACGGCCAGGTCGATCCCCTGGAGCTGGACCTGGACGGGGACGGTTGGACCGTGTGCCAGGGCGACTGCGACGACGGGAACGCCGCGCTCGAGCTCGACGACGACGACGCGGACGGATGGAACACCTGCGAGGGCGACTGCGACGACAACGACGCGGACTTGAACCTCGCCGACGCCGACGCGGATGGTTTCGACACCTGCGAGGGGGATTGCGACGACGGCAACGCGGCGGTCTTCCCCGGCGCGGCCGAGGTCTGCGGCGACGGCGTGGACGACGACTGCGACGGGGTCGCCGACGACGGGTGCATGGCCTGCGACATCACGGTGCCTGGCGACCACGCGACCATCGCCGGCGCCATCAGCGCCTCACAGGACGGCGACATCGTGTGCGTGTCCGCGGGCACCTACTACGAGACCATCGACTTCAACGGCCGCGACATCGAGGTCGTGAGCGTCGGCGGCGCCTCGGTGACCACCATCGACGGCAACGGCTACGGACCTGTCGTGACCTTCGACTCGGGCGAGACCGCGGACGCGGTGCTCGACGGGTTCACGATCACTGGTGGAGACTTCACCACCGAGGGCGCAGGCATCTACGTATCGGCGGAACCAACCCTGCGCAACCTGGTGGTCGACGACAACCGAGCCAGCAACTTCGGTGGCGGCCTCCTGCTGGAGGGGGACGCGGCGCTGGACAACGTGGAGGTGACGGGAAACGAAGCGCCTTCGGGCGGCGGCGTCTACATCCGGGACAGTAGTCCCACGTTCGTCGACTGTCTCATCGATGGCAACGAGGCGCTGGACTTCGGCGGCGGCCTGAGTGCGGACAGCGCAACCTTGACGATGACGGGCGTGACGATCTCGAACAACTCCACCGACGTTTGGGATGGCGGCGGGCTGTACGCCTACGACAGCTTCGTGATGCTGTCCGAATGCACCATCGACGGCAACGTGAACGGCGGGGGCGGAACCGGGGGCGGCCTGGGTGTCGAGTACTCGCAGCTCACCATGTTCGACTCGGTGGTATCGAACAACCTCAGCACACAGAGCGGTGGCGGGATCCACGCCTACTTCACAGACAGCGTGCTGGATCGAGTGCTGTTGAGTGGCAACTACAACAGCGCGGGCAGTGGCGCCGGGATGTACATCCACTACGCAGAGCTGTGGGCGTCGAACATGGCGGTGGTCGGAAACGTGAGTGACCACTATGCCGGCGGGCTGATCACCTACTACGACGCTGAACTGGAAAACGTGCTCTTCGCATCCAACGATGCCTACTGGGAGGCGGGTGGGTACGACGTGGGTGGAGGAACCGTCGAGATTTCCAACGGGGTGTTCGCTGGGAACACGTCCAACGACGGCGCCGGGCTGGCTGTGTGGGGCGCGACGGTGTCCATCGAGAACACGATCATCGCGGGAAACGAGGCCACGGGCGACGGGGGCGGTGTGCACACCCAGTACAGCACTCAGCTCGAGCTCATCAACACCATCCTCGTCGAGAACTACGCGTCGGGAGACGGCGGCGGTGTGTATTCGTCCGGCGGTTCCATCGACGTGTCCTACTCCAATGCCTGGCACAACACGCCGGAGAACTACTTCTACATGGCCGATCCCACGGGCTCGGACGGGAACGTCTCCGTCGATCCCCTCTTCATCGACACTTCGCCAGCCGATCCCGCCGACTGGAACCTCCACCTCCAGCTGGCGTCCTCCCTCATCGACGCCGGCGATCCCACCGTCCGCGATCCCGACAACTCCACCTCGGACATGGGCGCGTACGGCGGCGACCACGCCGACCTGTGGGATCTGGACCAGGACTACTACTACGAGTGGTGGCAGCCCGGGGACTACGACCCGATCACCTACCCGGGGATGAACCTGGACTGCGACGACGGTGATCCCGCGGTGTACCCCGGGCAGGGGTGCTGACGGTCGGCGCCGCTACCGCCGATTCAGCCGCTCGAAGATCCCCTTGTTGGCCTTGTAGATGGCCACGAACTCCGCGAACAGGCGGTCGTAGAGGGCGCGGTTGGCCCGGTCGGGCCGGAAGCGCTGGCGGACCTCCACCAGATCGGGGATGCGTTCGAACGTGGTGTGCCCAAGCGCGACCGAGGCGATGAGGGCCGCGCCGCGGGCGTTGGCCTGCATGGGCGCGGCGACCTGGTGGATCTCGCGGCCGAGGACGTCGGCGAAGATCTGACACCAGACGTCGGATCGGGCGCCGCCGCCGACGATGCGCAGCGGATCGAGCCGCCGCCCGCAGAACTTCTCGACGTACTGCAGGCTCCAGCGCGTGTTGAGCGCCACGCCCTCGAAGACCGCGCGGACCAGGTGGTCGCGGGTGGTCGTCGTGGAGAGGTTGTAGAAGCCGCCCCGGACCGTGTCGTCGTCCACCGGCGTGCGCTCGCCGTTGAGCCACGGCGTGAACAGGACCCCGCCAGCGCCCGGCGGGACCTCGGCGACGATGGCGTCGAGGCGCGGGTAGACGTCGTCGGGCCGCGCGGCGTTGCCCAGGCGGTCGTCGTAGAGCAGCAGGTTGTCCACCAGGAACGCCAGGGCGCCGCCGGCGATGTCCTGCTC
>CAYRNR010000065.1:0-46295 GCA_964425605.1 uncultured Rickettsiales bacterium
GGTGGGGGAGGGGGGAGGGGCTAGGGAGCCCAGGGAACGGTCAGGGCGTGATGGTGCCGGTCAGCACCACGTTGGTGGCCTTCTCGGCGTAGGTCGCGATGTCGTCGTGCAGCAGCGTGAGCATCGGGTCCTCGAGCGCGTCCACGCGGATCACGTACTCGCCGATGGTGCCGTCCACGCACTCGCTGGTGTCGTAGGTGTTCTCGTAGACCACCACCTGGTACGTGCCCTCCTCCGCGCTCGCCATCTCGAACGACGGGCAGGAGAAGGTGGGCGGCGGGAACGTGCAGTCGAAGCTGTCGTCGGCGCCGACCAGGTAGCAGCCGCTGGGGTCGTTGATGTGGAACGTGGGATCGAAGGCCGTGGCCGCGCTCACCGTGTCCACGGTGATCGAGTAGGTCGCGCCCGCGATGGCGGTGAACGTCCATACGTCGGCGGAGGCCGCGTCGCAGGCCACGTCGTCGGTCATCTCGAAGTCACCGGCGTACGCCGAGTCCGCGTAGGACCCGTAGCCGATGCCGCAGTCGTTGGCGTAGTTGCCCAGGTACGACTGACTAGAGGTGTTGAAGGTCCACTCGATGTCGTCGCCCGTGCGGGTGAACGTGGAGTCGGACTCGGTGCCGTCGAAGTGCAACGTGGCGTAGTACGGGCCCAGGTAGTAGCTGCCGCCGTACGCGGAGTAGTCGATGGCCACGCCAGCGCGGAACACGTTGGTGTAGGTGCCGTAGTAGGACTGGTACGAATCCCAGTGGGCCATCATCCACGGAACGTACATCCCGCCGTCGTAGTACCAGGACCAGTAGTCCACCTGATCGCAGGCGTCGGTGCTCTGGTCGTCGGTCAGGGTCGCCTCGGTCTCGAAGGCGAAGTCGCAGCCGTTGCACCCACCCGTGTACTTGTTCCCGACGATGTCCACGGTCATGTCACAGGCCGGGACGCCGTCGACGGTGTCGTTGTACTCGACCGTCGCGACCAGGCTCGTCGGCAGCGGCGGCGTGGTGTCGTCGTCGTCGCCGGTCGCGTCGTCGTCGTCGTCGTCCGCCGTGGCGTCGTCGTCGTCGCCGGCGGCCGAGTCGTCGTCGTCGGACGCGTCGTCGTCGTCGTCGTTCGCGGGGCAGCCCATCAGGGCGATCGGAACCACCCCCAGGGCCAGGATCAGCAGCGTGCGCATCAGGTAACTCATGGTTCGACCTCCCTGGTTCGAATGGCGACAGCATGACGCGAGAGGTTCGACGGCGCAAGGGCACAAGACGGGCGAGGCGCGTGAGGGTAGCCGGTCAACCCTCCGGGTAGGCGTCGGGGAGGCGCATCGAGACCTCGATGGGGAGGATGCGGCCGTAGTCGTCGGTGTAGGTCTCCGCCACCACGACCTCGGCGTCGGCGATCCGCTCGATCCGGCCCCAGCGTGTGCCGACGAAGGCCCCGGCCTCGACGATGTGTCCCTTGCCGCGCGGGTCCTCGATCAGGGCGACGCGGTCGCCGTTCTTGCGCAGGATGCCCACGACCTGCAACTGGTCGAGCTCCCACTGCTGCAGTTCGGTCAGCACATCGGTCGGCGGGAGGACCACGTCGGAGTACGCACGGTAGGGATCGCGCTTGCCGATGGGGTCGTAGGACCACCCCTCGGCGACAAGGATCTTCTGCGCCACCTCCGGCGGCGCGACCACCGTCGGCGCCTGCGCCTCGACGATCTCCTCCTGGGGTTTCTCGACGCCCGCGCACGCCGCGATGCACGACACCGCCGCGGCGATCAGCCCGATCCCGATCCTTTTCATCTCGACCTCCTCCGTCTGGATTCCGGGAAAAGCCTACTTTCCCCAAAAACCAGGATACGTGAGGGCGATACGGCGGGGGAAGGGAAAAGGGACGCTCACACCTTTACGCCTTTTGCCGCAAAAGGCGTAAAGGTGTGAGCGTCCCTTTTCCGGTCACGCCTTTTCCTGTCAGTCCAGCTGGAGCAGGCGGCGGCGTCCGCCCTCGAAGTCGAGCTCCAGCCGGAGGTCTTCGAGGTCGATGTGGGTGACCATGGAGCCGTGCTCGACCTCGGCGTAGGGGTTGGACCAGCGGGGGAAGGGGCCGAGGTCGACGGGTTCGCCCGCCACGGTCATCGGGCCCTCCCAGCCCACCTCGACGGTGCCCACCGAGGGGGACTCGTAGACCACCGCGTCGCCGACCGCGACGCTGGCCGCGCCCACGGCGGCGGTGAACTCGGCGAAGGTGCCGCTGTCGCCGGCGCGCCCCAGCTCGACGATCCAGGTGTTGGTCTCGCCCTCGGCGATCAGCTCGTAGTCGTTGTCCTCGGCCCAGGAGATGGGGTTGTCGGAATACAACGCCACGTAGCCGTCGCCCTTGCGGCCGAAGACCCACTGGCCCTGCTCGGCGATCTCGTCGAAGCGGTTCCTGGGAAAGAACGCGTGCGTGTGGTCGGAGCTGATGTACGCGTCCGCGAGGGGGACCTCCTGGCGTCGGTACTGGAGCACGCCCACGTTGTGGTGGAAGGTGCCGCGGGGCATCCAGCTGCCGATCCACTCGCCGGCGAGCTCCACATCGAGGCCGGCGTTGGCCAGGTCGCTGGGGTAGCTGGTGAAGACGTAGGCCTCGCTGTCCAGGGTGGCCTGCCACATCTGGGTCTGGGAGGCCCAGTAGGCGGGCTTGTGATCCTGGGCGCCGGCGAGCTGGTAGTCGGGGGTGCGATAGACGTAAGTGTTCATGCCCTCCAGGGCGATGCCGCGGGACACCGGCTCCAGATCGGTGGCCAGCTCCTGAAGCGTGCCGGCGTCCCTGGCCAGCTCGATGAGGTCCAGGATCTCCTCGGGGATGTCGCCGAACAGGAAGCCCTCCCACAGGTCGAGCTCGTCCACCATGGCGAACGTGCCCTCGGCGACCTCGGGTGCCACCAGCGCGGAGAGGCCGGCCCAGAAGATGACGTCGTCGTGGTCGGTGTAGCCGACGCCCCAGTCGGGGCCCTCGGAGACGTCGATGCTGTCGCGCTGGCGGTGTTCGTGGCTCGGCGCGGTGACCGTCGCGATCTCCTCGAGCAGCCCCGGCGTGAAGTAGGCCTCGCTCGTGGCGAGGAACGCTCCGGAGAAGTTGCCGGTGGATTCGTACGTACCCAGGCCCAGCATGATCCACGCGGCCTCCTGGGTGGAGTCCTTCAGCCCGTCGATGAACTTGGACTCGTAGGTGCGGCCGTGCACCGTGGCGAAGTTGCCCTTGTAGTAGTTGTTGGCCAGGTCGAAGGCGACGATGTCGAGCACGGCCGCGGCCTTGGTGCGGATGACCTCGGACTCGGCGTAGTCGGCGAGGTTGACCACCGCCGGGACGTCCTCGTTGAAGTAGACGTTGGAGTGCCACTCGGAGAAGCCGAACCGGCCGCGGAAGTCCAGCCAGCGCTCTGCCAGGTACTCGGCGTGCTCGACGTGCTCGGCGCCGGTCATGCCGGAGTTGGAGAAGACCTCGCCGGGGAACAGCTGGCCCGCCAGCAGCTCGTTGGAGTGGTAGAGGATCTGGTGGTTCTCGGTCCAGTAGCACATCTGATCCACGCCCGGCTCGTCGATCCAGTACTTGAACCCCAGCACGTGCTCCTCGAGCTGTGTCCGCACCGCCGGGTCCAGGGAGCCGTTCGCGCGGTCCAGGTACAGCACGCGCAGCATCGAGGCCATGGAGAAGTCGGCGCAGTCCTCCCGCGCGTCCACCTTGTCGCAGGAGCTGTCGATGGCGTCCGGGTACACCTCGGAGCCCATGTACACCCGGCAGACCTGGCCGTGCATGCCGCCCGAATCCGGGCCGTTGTTGTCGTGACAGTACTGCAGGTACTCGGCCTGGCGATCGAGGTACGAGGCCGTGGCTTCGAGGGGGATCTCCGAGTAGGGGCCGTCGTCGTCGTCGCCAACGGTGGTGTCGTCGTCGTCGCCGGCGGGGGGATCGTCGTCGCAGCCCAGGGCGAACAGCAGGGTCAACAGGAGGAGGAGTCTGGGGTATTCGGTCATCGGGGTCTCCTCGCGAGGGTTCCCTCGCCGTCGCCCATCGTTGCAGCACGGCCAGTCTCGGTCCAGGCGAAGGTGCCGGGAGACCCAGAAAAGGGGAGGGGATCCAGAGTTAATCAACCAGTGAATCCACCCGCCAGGACGCCGGTACTCTGAGTACAGGTCGAACGAACGAACAACGATTCAACGGAGGATTCACCATGACCACGCATCAGGACACCATCATCCGCACCCTGACCACCTTCGCCGCCATCGCCGCCCTGGCCATCGTCGCCACCGTCGCCCAGGCGGACGAGCTCGGCGATTTCTACGGGTTCGAGGAGATCTTCGTGAGCGTGGACAACAACCACAGCGAGACCCTCGACGAGGTGTTCGTGAGCATCGACAACGACGACGAGGTCTCGGTCACCGTGGACAACAACCACCAGCCGGTGCAGGGCGAGCTGTACGTGACCGTGGACAACAACCATCGGGGCACGGACCACGAGGTCTTCGTGACCGTGGACAACAGCCACAGCCGCGAGACCGGCGAGACCTTCGTGACCGTGGACAACAACCACCGCGAGGGCGCCAGCGAGATCTTCGTCACCATCACCAACGACCACCGCGAGACGGGCAGCGACATCGCCGTGACCATCGACAACGACGACGAGGTCTCGGTGGTCCTGGACGGCAATCGCCTCGCCGCCGGAGACGTGCTCCGGGCGGTCATCGACAACGCCGAGGAGATCCTGGTGTCCGTGGACAACAACCACTTCCCCGTCGAGGGCGAGCTGTGGGTGAGCGTGGACAACAACCACCGCGTGACGGTCTACGCTGACGGCTACTACGTGGGCAGCGGCGAGCGCGCCATCATCATGGACGGCAACCACTGAGCCGGCCGTGCCGCAGGCTCACACCCCGTCGAGGAAACGATAGAGCCAGCCGTCGGGGGACAGGGTCATCGCGGGCGGTGGAAGATCGAGCCGGGTGCTGCCGGTCCCCTTCGGGCGGACGATGGGCGGCACCTCGGCCGTTCTGGACCGGAACCACTCGCGCAGGCGGTGCAGCAGCCGGTTGATGTTCCCCTTGGCGAGCCCCACGCTATCGCCGCGCCACACCAGCGCCCGCAGGTCCACGTCCGGCACCGGCCCCAGCCCGTCGCGCTGGAACAGCACCAGGAGCGACAGGGTCAGCCCCAGCTGATACGGCATCGTGTCGCGCAGGCGCTGGCTCCCCAGCGTCCACTCCACCACGAACTGGTCCCCGTCGAGGCGGACGCCCAGGGAGCGCTCCAGGGGGCCGCCGACGGTGGGCTTGGTGGCCGGCGGAGGGGTGATGGAGACGACGCGGACGATCTTCGAGTTGCCCGCACGGAGTTCGCTGCCCGGGCGCAGGGCGCGACCCTCGATGCCGACCGCGTTGCCGTCGAGGGTCGTACCGTTGCGCGATCCCATGTCCCAGACGCGGTATCCCTCGCCGTCGGCGCGGATCTCGAAGTGGTGGCGGCTGACCTTGTCCGCGGTGAGGACCAGGTCTGCCCACGAGGGTTCCCGTCCCACGCGCAGGCTGTAGTCCGCTTCCAAGGGGGCTGCGCCCTGTACCTGGACGACGATCATCTCGGGGTCTCCTCGTCGCGACGTCTCGAGCTCGAACAGCGGTGGTCGTCGGGCGCGGGCTCGTGGACAGCTCCACCGGGGGTCCACGCCACCGGCGTGACCTCCCACACGTCCCTCAACAGATCACAGTGGTCATCGAAGAAGGGGCCGAGGTCCAGCGCGATGTGGGACCCGAGCTCCGTGGCCACGTGGACGCCGTCGGCCACCCTCCTCAGATGGACCACCGGCCCGTGCAAGCGAGTCGAGAACAGGCGCGAGCCGTGGCGGTGGTCCCACAGACCGCACTCACCGCTGGCGAATCCCACGATGACCGTGTCGAGCGGACCCTCCAGCAGGCTCGTCACCGGGCTGGACGGGAGGCCCTCGAACGTGACCGGCGGACGGTCGCCCTCCGCCGCCGTGGACCACATCTCGAGGTTGCCGTCCTCGAACCCCACGGCCACGGCGTCGCCGCAACGAGCCAGGGCGGAGATGCCCCCCCCCGTGGGCAACGAGGCCGCGGGCTGCCCGCGGATGTCGAACATCTGGACCGCCTGGCCGTCGGCCACGAGTATCCCGGCCTCCGATCCAGCCACGGCCTCGGCCTCCCCCACCAGTTCGGTGGCGTGAACCCCGTCGTGGAGGTGGACTCCGGCTCCGCCCAGGCTCACGCACCCGATCGGGGTGGCCACGACCTGGCGTAGATCCTCGATCTTTCGCACCAGGTCCTGGACGTCCTCGCGCGTGTTCCACGCCTCCAGACTGCCGTCGTGGGTGCGCATGCACAGCCGATCCCCAGCGTCATCCATCGAGGCTTGCCTGGCCCGGGAGGTCACGGCACGTTGCCACGCGTGCTGCGCGTGCACGGCCTCACCCGTGTCCAGATCCCACCATCCCGTGTGGCTGGCGAGCAGGGGACCCTCGGCGGTCATCAGCGGTGCGTTCCAGGAGGGGTGCCCGGTTGCCGTCTCCCACAACCGGATGGTGCCGTCGTCGCTCGCTGTGACCGCGCGGGCGCCGCCGGGGGCGAACCGCAGCACGTTGACCTCTCCCCGGTGGCCCTGGAGCCGGACGACCGCGTCCCCACCGAGGATGAGGGCGGTCCCGTCGGAGAGAGGGACGCCCACGCGGTCGTCCGCGGGGTGGTGGTCCAGGTAGTAGGCCCGCGCCTCCTCCTGGGCGAGAACCCGCATCTGGCCCGTGCCGGAGTCCCAGGAGCGGACGGTGCCATCGTCCCCGGCGGAGACGACGCGCTGGCCGTCTGCGGACCACGCCAGCCCGCGCACGGCGCCCTCGTGGCCGCTCCACTGGTGCACGACGCGGCCGGTGTCGGGATCGCTCACGACGATGGCGCCTCCGAGCTCGCTGGACGCGAGGCGTGCGCCGTCCGGGCTGAAGACCGCGTTGTCCACGCGCCGCTCGTGAAGGGACAGGGGGCGCTCCTCGGCCCCACCGACCAGATCCCAGACGTGGACGAGGTTCCCGCTCGCGGCGACGAGGGTGGTCCCGTCGGGGTGGAAATCGAGGGCGTTGCAGTGCCGCCCTGGCCCCAGCAGCCGTCCGGTCTCGGCGAGGGTCGGCAGATGCCACAGCCGCACCACCTCGTCGCAACCGCAGCTGGCGACCGTCTCGCCGTCGGGGCTGACCCTCACGGCGAGGCCGCAGTCGTCGTGCGCGTGGGTCGCGGCGAGCTGACGACCCGTGGCCGTGTCCCATTTCCGAAGCATGCCGTCGGCGCCGGCGGAGACGAGGGTCGCCCCGTCAGGGGTGAGATCCACGCCACGCGCGCCGTCCGCGTGGCCGGCTCCGGAGGCCTCCAAGCCGGCCGTCGAGAGGTCCCAGGTGTAGATCAGGTTCTCCCAGCCTGCGGTGGTCAGGAAGCGTCCGTCCGGGCTGTGGTCCAGGGTGTACAGCGGCTTGGCGGATCGGCCCACCACCCGCGCCTCGCCTCCAGCCTCCAGGGACCACGACCGCAGGGTCTCGTCGTCGCCGCAGCTGGCCACGCTGCGGCCGTCGGGGTGGAAGGAGACGCCCTTGACCGCGCCCTGGTGACCGGCGAACTGGTGACTGAGCGCCCCCTGGCCGAGGTCCCAGACGCGAACGGTCTCGTCGTATCCACCCGACACCAGCGATCGCCCCGTGGGGCCGTACTCGAGGCGCATCACCGTGCGGGTGTGCCCCTCGAGCGTCTGGACCTCCTCGCGGGTCGCCACGTCCCAGATCCGGATGACGAGCTCCCGGCCGGCCGCAGCCAGGCGAGCCCCATCGGGGCTGAAATCCAGGGCGTACACACGCTTCGCGTGGAGCCACTCCAGGGGTGCGGCGGTGGGATCGGAGAGATCCCAGATCCTCACCAGGCCGTCGTAGCCGGATGCGGCCAGATGGAGCCCGTCGGCGGAGAACGACACGGCGCCGAGACCGTCCCCGTGATCGGCGAGGGTGACGAAGCGTCCGGTCTCGAGATCCCACAGGCGCAGCTCGCTGGACCAGGTCCCCGAGGCCAGGGATCTCCCGTCGGGGGAGAAGGCGAGGACGATCGCCTGGTCCCGATGACCGTGGAGAACGCGCGTGGCCAGGGTCTCCACGTCGATCAGGTAGATCGCGGTGTCGGAGCTGGCCGCGGCGAGGGTGGCGCCGTCGGGGGAGTACACCACCTGGTTCACCGTCGAGGCTAGGGAGGTCTTCCAGCGCAGGGGATCGCTGGAGAGGCGCCACCACAGCGCCCGGGCGAGGGAGGAATCCTCGGTCTCGAGGGAGGCGCGTAGCTTGGCTCGCGCCTCCACCATGTCCCCGCGCTCGAGGGCAGCCAGGGCGCCCTCGCTGGCGAGCTGGGCGCCGCGGGATTCGGCCCTGGCGCGCTCGAACCGGGCGATCCGCTCCTTGTCGGCCAGGACCACGGCGACGACCGTCGACGCGATGGCAACCAGGGCGAGCGCGCCGAGGCCGGCGAGGATCAGCCCCCGCCGGCGCCTCCGGAGGTGGCGCGCCCGCGCCTCGCTGGCCCTCAGGAACGCGCGGACCTGCTCGGTGACGGGGGCGCTGCAGCGCGCCACGATCCGGCGAGCCTCCCCCAACGCGTCGCCCGTCCAGACCTCGTCGGGGCGGCCCCCGCGCTGCTCCCACAAGCGCGCCGCCTGGCCGACCTCCGCGAGGAAGGCGAGCTCCTCGTGGCTCTCCTCGATCCACCTCGACAGCTGGCCCCACTCGCGGATGAGCGCCTCGTGGACCACCTCGAGCTGATCGTCGCCGGTGTCGCCGTGGCGAGCTCGACGCACGACGATCAGCCGGGCTCCCGTCAACCGTTCCAGTACCCGCGGACCCACCTCGCCCAGCCCCTCCAGGGCCTGACGCGACGACAGCACCTTGCGGGTTCGCTCGGGGGTGGCCAGGCGCAGCAGGATCTGCCGAGCCACGCTCACCTGCTCCGGGGTCAGCCCCTCGAGGACGCCGTCCGCGTGCTCGGCCAGGGCACCGGCCACCCCACCCGCCGCCTCGAACACACAGCGCCGCAGCCGGCGCCCGTCCCGGTCGCGCCGCTCCCAGAGCATCTGCGCCGTGAACTGCAGCAGCGGCAAGCTGGCGGCCTCGCCGCGCACGGAGTCGATCATCTCGTCCACGAGTCCGGGATCGTCGTAGTCGTATCCCACCGCCTCCAGGGGCCGCGAGAGGGTCTCGCGCAGGGCCGCGGGGCCCGGGCTGCGCAGCACGGCGACGCGGCCCAGGGCCCGGCGGGCGTGCTCCCCCTCGGCCATCCGGCCGAGGAAGTCGTCGCGGAGCGAGAACACCACGCGGACCGGCGCTTCGGGATCGTCGGCCGCCGAGCAGACGGCCTCCACGTAGGCGCTGCGGAGGTCGTCGTCCTGGACCAGCGTCAGCACCTCCTCGAACTGATCCACGAACAGCATCACGCGGCAGCCGCGCCCCTCGGCGAGCTCCAGGAGACGCAGGCCGAGCAGGGAGGGCGACTCCCGGAGCTCTGCGGCGGAGATCGCGACGCTGTCCCCGTCGCCCCCGACCGCGGAGGTGTTCGCGGGATCGGTGAGGAGGTCGACGAGGCTCGCGATGGGATCGCTGCCGGGCCGCGTGGACAGGATCAGCCACGACCCCTGTTCCCGCAGCCGCGGGAACACGCCGGCGCGGACGAAGGAGCTCTTGCCCGCGCCCGAGGGCCCCACCACCGGCAACGTGGGCGCGCCGCGGAGGCGCTCCACGAACGCCTCGATCTCGGCGTCGCGACCGTAGAACAGCCCCGCGTGATCCTCGGTGAACGGCTGCAGTCCGCGGAACGGGCTCTGGGTCTCCCGACGGGGGCCGCGAGCCAGCAGGGCGTCGAGTCGTCTGGAGACCTCGGCGGCGGAGGGCCGGTCGGCCGGTCCCTTGGCCAGGCACGCCAGCACCAGGTCGGTCAGGCGAGGCGCAATCTCCCGCATTCGCTCGTTGCCGGGGACCGGCGCGTCGTCCGCGACCCTCGCGGTGAACAGCGCGTGCTGCGGTTCCAGGTCCTCGTAGGGGCGGCGCCCCACGAGCATCTCGTACAGGATCACCCCCAGCGACCAGATGTCCGACGCCTCGGTGCAGTCCTCCCCTCGCCACTGCTCGGGGGCCATGTACCCGGGCGTACCGCAGGAGGACGGCAACGCGGCGTCGGCCAGACCCTCGTCGGTCAGCGAGTCCCGGTCGGGGCACTGGTGGCGGGGCAGCGGCTGCGCGATGCCGAAGTCCACCACCCGCGGGCGGCCATCCTCTGGGATGACGACGTTCTCAGGTTTGAGGTCGCGGTGGAGGATGCCGTGACCGTGCGCCTCCTCGAGCGCCCCGGCCATGGCACGCCCCAGGCGCATGGCCTCGGCCACGCTGGGCGGCTGCCGATGGAAGCGCGCCCTGAGATCGTCCCCGGGCAGATACTCCAGCGCCAGGTAGGGCCGCCCCTGGAACTCCCCCACGTCGTGGATGGCCACGATGTGGGGGTGGCTGAACCGGGCCGTGATGCGGGCCTCGACCAGCAGCTGCTCGAGGGCCTCGCGGGAGCCTGCCCGCTGCGTGTGGAGCCACTTCAGCGCGACCCGTCGCCCCAGCCGCACGTCGCGAGCCAGGTAGACGTCGCTCATGCCGCCTCGACCCACCATGCGGATCAGCTTGAAGTGGTCCACCAGGGTGCCCGCGGCGATCCCGGACGCCGGCGGCGGGCTGGACGGACGTGTCGGCGCGGCGTCGACGGTAGGGGCGACGGTCGGGATTCCGCTCGGTCCGCCGTCGTCCCCGGACATGATTCCTCCCACCGGGGACCAGGATACCGCACGGATCGGGGTGGGGTTGAGTCGGGGCGCTGTCAGCCGGAATAATCGGTACGGGCTGCGGTAAGGTGCGGGTGTCCTTCTCGCGGCCGGCGAACCCCCTGGAGGCCCCTGGGCATGTTGGAGTTGTTCTTCCCCGGGGCCGAGCTGTGGATCGTCGTCATCGTCGCGGCGGTCGTAGGGCTGGTGATCGGCATTCCGGTGCTGCGCTGGTGGGGCAGGGAGGCCCACCAGCGGGAGATCCGCGGCCGCGGCGACAAGGCAATCCACTGGAACCGGGCTGCTCGGGAGCGTGGCCTGGAGCTGTGCGGTCCCCAGGACATCCACATCGCCGGCGTCCTCGACGGCATCCAGGTGGAGGCCGGCGAATCCCACGTCACCCGTGAGCAGTGGTTCCACACCGGGATAGACGCTGTCGTGCCCACGGAACTCGTCCAGGGGGTGCGCATGCGGCCGCGGCCGCGGATCGGTCAACAGCCACCCAACCGCCTGACGGGCGACACCGTCGTGGCCGACTCGCGAGCCATCGATCGGCACCTCGCTGTGTGGGCCGATGACCGGAACGTGGCGGCCGCGTTGCTCGCCGACGAGGCGGTCCGTGGGCAGCTGACGGACCTGTTCGCCAGCGGCGCGGGGGTGAGCCTGGACGACACCAGCCTGACCGTGCTGGATCGCGACGGCGAGCACTGGATGATCGGCGACACCATCGGCCCGCGGCTGGACCAGGCCGCTGCGCTGGCCGCCGCCCTGGCCGAGGCCGTGCGCCGGCCCTGGAGGGAGCTGGCCGACGAGCGGCGCTGGACCCTGGAGGAGGCCGGGACGTCCCTGAGGCTCGACGGCATGGACGGCGACCTCCGCGTGGCCGTCCGCGTGGGGCGCGGCGAGGGCGCCCGGCGATCCAGCACCGTCGTTCGGGTCGACATCCCGGAGCGAATGCCCGCCCACCTCGAGATCACCGTCCGAAGCGCCTGGAACCGGGATAGGGGCGTCCCCCTCGCTGATCCCATCGTGTCCAAGCTGCTTTGCGTGGCCAGCACCGAACCCGAGGCCGCCGCCTGGCTGGTCCAGGACGACGAGGTGCGGCCATCGCTGCTCGAGGTGGTGCACGGCCACCCCGACTCCACCGTCCTGGGCGACCGCGTCGAGCTCGTCGTGGACGCATTCGCCACCGCCGCGGCCGCTGACACCGTCGACCTCGCGCTTCGCCTGGCCCGCGCGCTCCGGACCCGCGCGGCGTCCGGATTCCCGGGACCCCCGGAGGCGGTACAATGACCCTCTGACTTTCAGAGGGGTACGTGATGAAGACCTTCGCCTGGCTCGCCCTGTCCCTGTCCCTGACCCTCGCCATCGGCTGCCCCGAGGAGTCCGACGACGACTCCGCGGGCGACGATGACGACTCCGCCGACGTGGAGGATCGCGACGGCGACGGCTACTCGGAGGCGCAGGGGGACTGTGACGACGCGCACCCGGCGATCTACCCGGGCGCGCCCGAGTCCCCCTACGACGGCATCGACCAGGACTGCGACGGCGCGGACCTGACCGACGTGGACGGCGACGGCCATGACGGCGAGCCCGCCGGCGGGGACGACTGCGACGATGGCAACCCCGACGTGAGCCCCAGCGCCGCGGAGCAGTGCAACGGCGAGGACGACGACTGCGACGGCGAGGTGCCCGCAGACGAGGTGGACGAGGACGGCGACGGCGTGCTCGTGTGTGCCAACGACTGCGACGACGCCGACGAGACCATCCACGAGGGCGCCGAGGAGCTGTGCGACGGCATCGACAACGACTGCGACGAGGTCGTGCCCGAGGACGAGGTGGACGGTGACGGCGACGGTTATCTGGCATGCGAGGACTGCGACGACGCCGACGAGCTGACCCACCCCGGCGCCGAGGAGCTGTGCGACGGCATCGACAACGACTGCGTCGCCGGTCTGCCCGCGGACGAGAACGACCTCGACGGCGACGGCGTGATGGTCTGCGAGGACGACTGTGACGACGCCGAGGCCGCGTCCTTCCCGGGCAACCCCGAGGTCTGCGACGGCATCGACAACGACTGCGTCGACGGCGTGCCCGCGGACGAGATGGACGACGACCTCGACGGCTACCGGATCTGCGAGGGGGACTGCGACGACGCCGAGGACACCGTCTTCCCGGGCAACCCCGAGGTCTGCGACGGGTTCGACAACGACTGCGACGGCGCCGTGCCCGAGGACGAGGCCGACGCCGACGGCGACACCGTGCGGGTGTGCGACGGCGACTGCGACGACGCCGAGGCCGCGTCCTTCCCGGGCAACAAGGAGGTGTGCGACGGCATCGACAACGACTGCAACGGCGTGGTGCCCGCCAACGAGCAGGACGACGACGCCGACGGCTTCCGCATGTGCGACAACGACTGCGACGACGACGACGCCACCGCGTTCCCTGGCAACGCCGAGGCCTGCGACGGGGTGGACAACGACTGCGACGGCGCCGTTCCGGCGGACGAAGAGGACGACGACAACGACGGCTTCCGGATCTGCGAGGGAGACTGCGACGACGCCGAGGCGGACGTGTTCCCGGGCAACCCCGAGGTGTGCGACGGCCTCGACAACGACTGCGACGGCACCGCGGATCCGCCCGACGGCGACGGCGACGGGTACGCGTTCTGCGACGACTGCGACGACGAGAATGCGGCCAGCAACCCCGACGCCTCCGAGATCTGCGACGGCGAGGACAACGACTGCGACGGCACCGTGCCCGCGGACGAGGCCGACGAGGACGGCGACGGCGTCCGCGTGTGTGAGGACGACTGCGACGACGCCGATCCCACCGTGAACCCCGACGCCGGCGAGCTGTGCGACGGGCTCGACAACAACTGCGACGGGCACGTGCCGGCCGACGAGATCGACGAGGACGGCGACGGCTACCTGTACTGCGAGGACTGCGAGGATCTGGACCCGGCCGTGAACCCGGCGGCTGCCGAGGTGTGCGACGGGATCGACAACGACTGCGACGGGGACGTGGACCTGCCCGACGAGGACGGCGACGGGCTGGGTGCCTGCGACGACTGCGACGACTCGGATGCGACGGTGTACCCCATGGCCAACGGGGTGATCTCGGTGCCGCAGATGTTGCCGACGATCCAGCAGGCCATTGACGCGGCGCAGGATGGGGACGTGGTCTGTGTGAGCCCGGGGACGTATGTCGAGAACATCAACTTCGAGGGGCGGGAGATTCGCGTCACGGGCGCCCCGCTCGGTCAGACCGTCATCGACGGGGGTGGCGCCGATTCCGTGGTGGTGTTCGAGAGCAGCGAGTCGGGAATCACCGAGCTAAAGGGGTTCACGGTGACGAACGGCAGCGCCCTGTACGGTGGCGGCATCTACGCGATCTACTCGGCCCCGGCGTTGACGGACCTGACCATCACCGGCAACGAGGCTTCCCTGGGGGGCGGGGGTGTGTACGCCGGCGTTCAGACTGGCGTGTCGCTGCGCGACGTGGTCATCTCCGACAACCTGGCCGTCGCGGGTGAGGGCGGCGGTGTGTATGTGGCGAACATGGGCGGCTTCGACATGGCCGATGGTGTCGTGTCGGGCAACGTCGCCGCCCTGAGCGGGGGCGGGGTGTACGGGTACCACGGTGGGAGCATCCACCTGGCCCGCGTCCGCGTGACCGGGAACGAGGCGGCCGGGGACTCCGGTGGCGGTTTCGGCTGCCGGGACTGCGACGAGATCCACCTCAGCGAGGCCTGGTTCGGGGACAACCTCGCCGCTGTGGACGGCGGTGGGATGTACCTGGACTCGTGCTTCTACGTGACCGTCTTCGGGGCCATGGCCACGGGCAACGTGGCCCTCGAAGTGGGGGGCGGCTTCTACCTCGGGGACAGCAACATCACGGCGAGCAACACGCGATTGACCGGAAACCTCGCCCTCGAGGGCGGTGGCATGGCCGTGGACGACGGCGGCGCCCAGTTCGCCAACCTCATCGTCTCGGGCAACGCCGCGGACGGGGACGGCGCGGGGATCCTGCTGACCTCGGACGCCCTGTTCACGGTGCGACAGGGCAGCATCGTGGGCAACGAGGCGCTCGGCTCCGGCGGGGGCATCTTCGCCGACTCCGGGAGCCCGGATCTCACCTCGGTCGACGTCTCGGCGAACACCGGCGGGGGCGTGGTGTCCACGGGTGCCGGTGTCGCCCTGGCGTACTGCAACGCGTTCGGGAACACGCCCTCGGACTACGACGGCTTCGCGGATCCCACGGGCGTGGACGGAAACCAGTCCGTGGATCCGCTCCACCTCGATATGGCGGGCGCCGATCCCCTGGACTGGGATCTCCACCTGCAGGTCGGGTCCGCGCTGATCGACGCCGGAGATCCCGCAGACGCCGACCATGACGGCGGCGACGCGGACATCGGCGCGTACGGCGGATACTCGGGCGGCACATGGGATCTCGACGGCGACGACGCCCCTGAGTGGTGGCAACCCGGCCCCTACGATCCGATCACGTACCCCGGCGACGGCTGGGACTGCGACGACCTCGACGCCGACGTCTGGCCCGGCAACGGCTGCTGACGAACCGGAAGGTGACCATGTCTACCCGCACCCTGACGCTGGCCCTCGCCTGCGTTCTGTTCCACGCCGCCCCCGCGCACGCCAGCACCACCCTCGAACGCATCGGCGCGGCCCACCTCGCCGGCGCCATCGACGACGAGGAGTACGTGCTCTACCGCCTGTATCGGGTCACCAACAAGGACCTGCTACCGCCGGAGCTGGTCGCTCCTTCCGACGAGGAGCGCCCCGTCCGCTGCGGCACCCCGATGGTCAAGGCCGCCCGCGCCGCCGTGGACTGGATGAGCCCCGCGGCGCGGCTGACCGTGGACCTGCTGCTGCCGCGCGACCCCCGGATGGCCATGAGCTACGAGTCGGACAACTTCTCGCTCATCGTCGGCCCCCAGTTCGAGGGCACCGAGGACGACATCGACTGGTGGCTCGACACCTTCGAGCACGTGTGGGACGTGGAGATCGTGGAGACGGGCTTCGACAACCCCCCGTGCACCAACCAGTACTACTTCGACGTCTACCTGGCCAACACCGGCGCCCAGACTCCGAACATGGCCCACGACACCTGGGGTTACACCGACCACTCGGGCGACTGCCCCTACGTGGTGATGCACCCCGACTACGACTTCACCGGCAACCCCATCGGCGCCGCCCAGGTGACGGCTGCCCACGAATTCCACCACGGCATCCAGTCCGGCTACGACTGGTGGGAGGGCAACTACTGGATGGAGGCCACCGCCACCTGGGCCGAGGACCTGGTCTACGACGACGTGAACGACTACCTCGACTACATCAACGGCTCGGAGGGCTGGCTGGCCTACCCGGAGTACGCGCTGACCCTGGAGGACGGCTGGCACGAGTACGGTAACGTGATCTGGGTGAAGTACCTCGCCGAGAACTGGGGCGGCGACGCAGCCATCGTGGACCTGTGGGAGCGGTGCATGGACACCGACATCCTCGGCGCCGCCGGCGACCTGATGGCGACCGAGGGCTGGACCTTCGACGACGGCTTCGTGGACTTCACCGCCCACATCGGGGCCAACGCCTTCGAGGAGGCCGCCCTGTACGAGGACGTCTACTGGATGGGCAACCACGAGACCTACCCGGCCAGCGGCGAACCCGATCGCTACTTCCCCAGGGAGCTCGGCTCGAACTACGTGCTCTTCAACCCCTCTGGCGGCGCCCAGGACCTCCAGGTCACCTTCTCCGGCGCGGCCACCGACGACGGCCAGGCCGTCACCTGGGGCGCGGCGCTGGTCGCCCTCACCGGCGGCACCTTCTCCTACCAGGCGCTCGAGGTGGGGGAGGACGGACACGCCAGCGGCTGGGTCGAGGATTTTGGTGGCGCGGTGGACCGGGTCGTCCTGGCCATCTCCGTGCTCGACGGCGACGCCACGAGTACCCCCGGTGTCACGTGGGCGTACTCGGCCGATCTGGGTGAGGCCCCTGTCGAGGGGGACGACGACGACGACGCGACCGCGGGGGACGACGATGACGATGACACCGGCGCCGGGGACGATCAGGGGTGCGGTTGTCGTGTGGACGGGCGCGCGGCCCTGCCGTCGGCGGCCTTGATGCTGGCGCTGGCCGGGGCGTTCCTGCGCCGGCGCTGATCCCGGTGCGCCGCAGACCGAGGCTGGAGACGAGACCCATGGTGCGAAGCTGCTCGTGGTGGCTCCGCTGTGGTTCGCCACGGCCGGTGCCGCAGCGCGAGGTCCGGATTCCGAAGAGGCCGTGGAACGGGTGCCGGGTCAACCCACCTCCACCTACGTCCGCTGCTGGCATCGGGTCTCGAACACCCACGACGACCCCACCTCGGACTGGAAGTGGGCGCGCAACGAGGACGGGAGCTATCTCGAGATCGAGGGATACTGGTGGTCCGTCGTGTCGTTCAGGAACATGTTCTACACGGACGTCCCCCAGTCGCACATCCAGGAGCGATGCGTCGAGACGCTGGGCGAGCTCCACGAGCGCTCGGACGTCTCGTTCTACGCCGCGGACCATCGGCTGTCGTTCAACCACACGATCGGGTCCCAGGGTGCGGCGACGGCAGAGGGCCGGATCGACAAGATCGTGTCCTTCGGCGACAGCCTCTCGGACACGGGCAACGCCTTCAACGGCTCCCAGTGGCGCTTCCCCAACCGCAAGACGTGGTTCATGGGTCGGTTCTCCAACGGGCGCGTGTGGACGGAGTACGTCGCCGAGGCCCGGGGCGTGCCGCTGTACAACTGGGCGGTCGGCGGTGCGGCGGGAAACGACCAGTACGGGGTGATCCCCGGGATCTCCAGTCAGGTGTCCTCCTACCTGACCTACATGGAGCGCGCCGTGGACTACGATCCGGCGCACACGCTGTTCACCCTGGAGTTCGGCCTCAACGACTTCGTCAGTTACGACCGCGACGTGACGCACGTGAAGGTCGACTACGCCAGCGCGCTGATCCGCCTCACCGACCACGATGCCCGCAATCTCCTGCTGGCGACACTGCCGGACGCCAGCCGGTTGCCGCAGTTCGAGTTCTCGACCGCTACGTCTTCTGGGCGTCACCCACCCCACCACGGCCGCCCACCGGCACGTGGCCGATCATGTCCTGGCCACCTCGCTGGATGGGTTCGACTTCGTGGAGGAGGCAGGGGACTAGGGGGCTGACGGATCGAGGGTATTGGGCTAGAGCCACGGTAGGTGCGGGGACGCCACAGGATCGGGGAACCGGCGCGGAGCGCCGAGGAAAAGACGTTCCCACGGTGGACCGTGGGAACGAGGAAACGAATCCTCTTCCTCTTCTCCTTCCTCTTCCTTCCTTCCTCCGTGTCTCCGTATCTCTGTGGTTTGCGAGGGGTGGAGGTGGAGGTGGAGGAGGAGGTGGAGGTGGAAGTGAGCTCGCTCGCCCTCAGCGGTCTTCTGTCGAACTCGGTGGCGGGGTCCCAGGCGAAGTGTACGTACTCATGAATCCACCGTGCTCGAAGGACACGCACACCCCCGATTCCGGACCTACCTTGATGTGATTCTCCACGGAGAGGTTCTTGATCTCGCCGATCACCGGGCAGAACCAGCGGTCCATGACGACCTCGAGGCGAACCGCCGAGGTCGAGCCGTCCGCGCAGGCGATGGTCTCCCCGGTCTGTGCCCTCCCCACCTGGTGAGTCCGGATGCAGTCGTGGTACTCGGTGCCCGCGGCGGTCAGGGTCAGCCCGGTCTCCACGATCTCGGCGGTGTAGTGCAGCTCCGGGCTGGCGGAGTAGTCCAGCGCGTAGACGGGGTAGGTCGAGCTGAACTCCCACGACGTACCCTTGGCGATCGGTGCGACCAGGTCCCGATAGGCACATCCCAGCTTCACGATCTCGCCATCGTCGTCCACGTATCCCCAGGTGCACGACTCCGACTCGTTCGTCACCTGGAAGAACCGCCCCGAGATCTCGGGCAGTCCTCGCCCGTCGTAGATGGCGTTCTCCTTCCAGCTGACGCTGGCGCAGGGCGTCCCGTCGCAGTCCGTCATCTCGCCCACCACGTGGAAGATGTAGCGCTTCCACAACACGGCGCCGTTGGTGCGGATGCTGCCTTCGAAGAGGAAGGAGTCGCCTGCGGGCTGGGAGTAGTAGTCGACGGGGGTGCGCGGTTCGGCCGCGGCTGCGGTGAAGGAGAGCAGACCCGCGAGCAGCGCGGCGGCCCGTACTATGGACATACCGGCAGCCCCAACACCACCTCGTTGTTCCCCTCGTCGCACTCGTTGTGCTCGCTGACGCCACCGCCGATGTCGTCACCCACGGCCACGACCGTGATGGCGGCCAGGTTGTCCAGGGTGAGCGTGTCGAGCTGGATCTCGAGGGTCTCGGAGGTCTCGCCGATGGCCATGGGGAGGGTGGTCTCGACCAGGTCCACGAGCGTGCGGACGCCGCCGGCGTCCTCGGCGTAGATGGCGACCCAGATGCCGGCGGGGAGGTCGACGGCGCCCTGGTTGGCGAGGCGGATCAGCCAGTCGAAGGAGTCGGGGCAGAGCTCGGTGCAGGCGTCGATGGACTCGGCGATGACGTCGGGGCCGTCGAGGGGATCGGCGGTGCCGAAGCCGCCCTGGCGGAAGCTGTTGTAGGTGGGCCAGTTGGGGGGCTCGACCACGGGGATGGAGCCGTCGTCCTCGACGTTGGTGATGTGGTAGGCGTGCTGGTTCCAGATGGGACGGGCGGAGACCCAGTTGTCGAACTGGTCGCCGATGACGGTGATGCCGGTCCAGCCGGAGAAGGTGTAGTTGTTGCTGATCAGGACGATCTCGGCGTTGCCGTCGGCGTCCACGTCGGCGACCACGGGGTACTCCATGAGCGTTCCGGACGCGTGCTCGGTCTCCTGGAAGAGCACGGTGCCGTCGGGGCCGGAGTAGATGTAGAGGTTGAGCTCGTCGGCGTAGACCACCTCGGAGACGCCGTCGCCGTCGAAGTCGAACACGGACGAGCCGGTGCGCTGGGACGAGTTGTCCTGGGTGGTGTTGCTCCACAGCAACGAGCCGTCGGTGTCGAAGACGTCGTAGGCGGAGTTGCCCGCGACGCCGATCTCGGGCTCGCCGTCGCCGTCGTAGTCGGCGATGGTCGGGGGACCGCCGCCGGAGCCGCCGGATAGACTCACCGGCCCCCAGATGATGGAGCCGTCGTCGTCCTGCAGGCGCACCGTGCCGCCGCTGACCACGGCGATCTCGCCGCCGGGATCGCCGTCGAAGTCGGCGACCGCGGGGTTGCCGTCGCTCTGGCCGTTGGCCCAGATGGCCGTACCGTCGGGGGCGTAGATGGCGTTGCCGGCCACCACGTCGAGCTGGCCGTCGGCGTCCACGTCGGCCACGGCAGACGAGCAGTACCAGTGCAACGAGTAGTTGGTGCCGCTGCCGTAGGCTCCTTCACCCTCGAGGACCCCCTCGTGGGAGAAGATGCGGTGGCCCACGATGATCTCGGCGGTGCCGTCCTGGTCCAGGTCGGCGATGGCCGGCGACGCGCCGTTCTGACCGCCGCTGCCACCGCCGGTCCACTCGTAGACCCCGTCGTGGCTGATGCACACGGGTAGCCCGTTGGTGTCCATGGTGATGATCTCGGGCAGCCCGTCGGCGTCGATGTCGCCCACGGCGATGGTGCCCGAGCCGAAGATCGACGCGCTGCCAGCGGTCTGGATGGACCAGTGCTCGCCGCTGCCGTCGCCGCTGACGACGCGCAGGACGCCTGCGCTGGAGTAGCTGCCTCCGGAGAACGCGCAGGCCAGGATGTCGGGGACGTCCTCGGCGTCGACCATGCCGTCGCCGTTGTCGTCGGTGATCTGGGCGACCACGGGCTGGGCCATGAACTGGTTGTAGCTGGCGAACGTGCCCCAGCTGTCCACGCGCCACTCCACCTCGGGCGTGAATGCGCCCACCGGCGGGACGTAGGTGCAGCTGCCGAGGGTCGGCACGGTGGTCTGGGGAGGCGCGTCGCCGCACGGCTCCGGATCCTCGGCGCCGTCGCAGTCCGAGTCCACGCCGTCGTACCAGACCTCGGGGGCGCCGACGTACACGCTGGCGTCGGCGTCGTCGCAGTCGCCGGTGCAGGGCATCTGGCCGTCGCCGTCGGTGTCGAGCTCGTCCACGGGGAGGATCCCGTCGCAGTCGTCGTCCACGCCGTTGCAGGCCTCGGTCGCCGCTGGATGGACCGCGGCCTCGGCGTCGTCGCAGTCCCCGTCACAGGGGCTGAAGCCGTCGCCGTCCCCGTCGAGCTCGTCCACCGGGACCACGCCGTCGCAGTCGTTGTCGATGCCGTCGCACAGCTCGGCCGCGCCGGGCAGGACCGTGGCGTCGTTGTCGTCGCAGTCGCCGTCGCACAGCCGCGCGCCGTCCCCGTCCGCGTCGGCCTCGTTCGGCGGCACGGCGCCGTCACAGTCGTCGTCGGCGCCGTTGCACAGCTCGGCCGCGCCCAGGTACACGCTGGCGTCGGCGTCGTCGCAGTCGCCGTCGCACGCCGCCTGGCCGTCGCCGTCTCCGTCGATCTCGTCTGCGGGCACGATCCCGTCGCAGTCGTCGTCCACGGCGTTGCACGCCTCGGCGGCCCCCGGGTGGACCGTGGCGTCGTTGTCGTCACAGTCCCCGTCGCAGACGAGGAATCCGTCACCGTCCATGTCGAGCTCGTCGGCGGGGATGGTGCCGTCGCAGTTGGTGTCCAGGCCGTCGCACAGCTCGGCCGCGCCGGGCAAGACCGTGGCGTCGTTGTCGTCGCAGTCGCCGTCGCAGGGGCGCGATCCGTCCCCGTCCGCGTCGTCCTCGTCCGGCGGTACGACGCCGTCACAGTCGTCGTCCACGCCGTTGCAGGCCTCCGCCGCATCCGGGGAGATGGCGGGATCCGCGTCATCGCAGTCGCCGTCGCAATCGGTCCAGCCGTCGCCGTCGTCGTCCAGCTCGGTGTCGGGGATCACCCCGTCGCAGTCGTCGTCGACGCCGTTGCAGGCCTCTGCCGCCCCTGGGTAGATGCTGGGATCGTTCGGAGCGCAGTCCTCGTCGTCGTTCCAGCCGTCCCCGTCGCTGTCCGGCACGGCCGACGAGTCGTCGTCGTCCCCGGCGGAGGAGTCGTCGTCGCCGACGGTGTCGTCGTCGTCGTCGTCGTCGTCCGCGGTGGCGTCGTCGTCGTCCGCAGTGGCGTCGTCGTCGTCCGCAGTGGCGTCGTCGTCGTCGGACGTCGTGTCGTCGTCGTCCTCGACCGTCTCGTCGATGCAGCCCAGCAAGGCCAGGGCGCACAGGAGATTGAGGAGCATGAACAAGCGTGCCATCGGAAGCCTCCGTTCGGGGTATCAGTAGCCGGCCGCGGCCAACCGCGCAGCCTCGCCTCGGTAGAACTCCAGGTGGTCGAAGGAGAGATTGACCACGTCGGCGATCTGTCCCACCTCGTCCATGTGGTCGGCGGGCAGCTCGCCGAGGAACTGACCCCACTGGGCCGACTCCACGGGCACCATGCCGTCGTTGGGGTACCCGAACGCCCAGATCAGGGTGTAGGTGGGACCCAGCAGCACGTTCACGATCTCGCCGTCGTGGTCGAGGATGCAGTCCAGCTCGAGGATGCCGCAGCTGTGGCCCGCCCAGCTGTAGTAGGGCACGTCCGGATGGTCCGGGTAGAGATCGTTGAACTCGGCCATGCCCTCGGTGGAGATGTCGGCCATGGCCTCGGCCGCCTCCTGCTCGCCCATACCCATCAGCAGGGACAGGGCGGTCAACGCCGCGTCCAGGATCTCGCCGTCCAGGGGGGAGATGTCCACCGCGCCTGTGACCACGTCGGCCATGGGCGTGCCGTGGTGGGGAGACGAGATGGTGGTGAGGGAGGCCACCCGGCCCGCGTACGCGTGCTCCCAGATGAGGTAGCGTGCGTCCAGGCCTCCCTGGGAGTGGCCGATGAGGTTGAAGCGTCGTCCGCGGCCCTCGGCGGCGAGGCCGTCCAGGTGGTCCACCCACTCGGCCGCGCGCGAGGCGATGGGATCGTAGGGTTCGACGGCGAAGTAGTGCACGTCGTAGCCGAGTCCGCTCAGCTCGCCGGGCACACCCCAGAAGTAGTCCAGCAGATCGAAGAAGCTGTCGGTGCCCCCCATGCCGTGCATCAGCACGATGGGGTGGCGCGTGTACAGGAGGTCGCAGCCGTCCTCGCACGTGACGCCCAGGGCGTAGTCGTTGGCGTCAGCCGCGGCGTCCATGGGCTCGAGCTGCACCAGGTACTCGCCGCTGCGATCCAGCGGGAACGACAACGTGTCTCCGGCCGTGGCGCCCTCCAGCGTGGCCACGGAGCCGTCCAGGAGATCGCGGACCTCCACGAGCGCGGGGGACGCGCTCACCCACGTGGTCAGCTGCAAGCGCAGCGTCGAACCCGCGGCGCCGGCCACGGCGTGGCGCACCCCCTGACACCAGGGCCGGGTTCCGGATACCTCGGAGTCACGCGCCAGGTAGTCGCCCTCCCGGGCGAAGGCCGGGCGGCCTTCGGCGGTGGTGGTGCACTGGAAGGCTGCCGAATCGACGCCGGGCTCGTCGTCCGCATCGTCGTCGTCCACGGCCCAGAAATCGTCGTCGTCGTCGGCCGGATCGTCCACGGGGACGTCCGCCGAGTCTGCGCAACCGAACACGAACAGGACCCCGATGACCACCCACTCCCGCATGGGCGCATCCTATCGCACGAGTTCAATCTACGGGGGATTTCCGGAGCCGGGGTCGACCTTCACCGACCGTCCCCTGGGCGGTCGGCGGACGGACCGGATCGCCTTGGTAGACATCTCTCGACCGACCGAACGTTCGAACAGTAACCCCTTGAAATTGTTGACTTTTTCTTGACTCGATAGTCGTGGGCCGCAGCGCCGGATTCTCGTAGCATCTTGTTGGCGGGACTCCGTGGCGGGCGAATGGGCGCCCGGCATCCCCGCCCCGGGAGGAGCTGCCATGAACGCGAGTCGCATCCTGATCGTGCTGGCCCTGGGCGCCGTCGGCTGGACCTTCGGCTGCAGCTCCGAACCCGATCCGCGCGAGGCCCCTGGGTTCGTCGAGGGCGAGGTCCTGGTGCGGTACCACAAGGACCTGGCCGAGGCGGACGAGGACGCGTTCCTGCAGCGGCACGCGCTGACCCGCCTGCGCAAGCACCCCCGCATCCGCGTGGATCACGTCCGGCTGGCCGAGGGCAAGGATGTGGCCGGCACCCTCGACAAGCTCCAGGACGACCCGGACGTGCTGTACGTGGAGCCCAACTTCCTGCTGAAGCCCTGCACCGTGCCCAACGACCTCGGCTCCAAGCAGTGGTTCCTCGGCAACGACGGCAGCTACGGCACCGCCGGCGTGGACATCGGCGCGCGCGAGGCCTGGGACATCACCAAGGGCAGCCACGACATCGTCGTGGCGGTGGTGGACACGGGCGTGGACTGGGACCACCCCGATCTCGCGGCCAACATCTGGAACAACCACGACGAGATCGCCGGCAACGGCGTGGACGACGACAACAACGGCTACCGCGACGACGTCCACGGCTGGGACTTCTACAGCAACGACTCCAACCCCGACGACTGGGACAGCCACGGCACCCACGTCGCCGGCGCTATCGGCGCGGTGGGCAACAACGGCCAGGGTGTCGTGGGTGTGAACTGGGACGTGCGGATCATGCCGCTGCGCTTCATGGGCGGCGGGTCCGGGTCCCTGTCCGACGCAGCCGCGGCCATCGAGTACGCCGTGGCCAACGGCGCGGACGTGATCAACGCCTCGTTCGGCTCCTACGGCTACTCTTACACCCTGCGCGACGCCATCGCCGAGGCCTCCGACGCCGGCGTGCTCTTCGTGGCCGCTGCGGGCAACGAGGACAACGACAACGACTCCTACGCGTTCTATCCCGCCGGATACGACCTGCCCAACGTCGTCTCCGTCGCCTCGACCAACTCCAGCGACCGCGTCTCCAGCTTCTCCAACTACGGCGACCAGTCGGTCCACGTGGCCGCGCCCGGCGAGGACATCTACAGCACCTACGCCGGCGGCGGGTACGGCTGGATGAGCGGCACCTCCATGGCCTCGCCCGTCGTCGCGGGCGCCGCGGCCCTGGCGCTCAGCGCCGATCCCACCCTCTCCCCCGCCGACCTCAAGCAGCTCATCATGGAGACCTCCTACACCTCGTCCAACCTCTCCAGCTGGACCAGCTCGGGCGGCCGCCTCGACGCTGCCGCCCTGATCGAGCGCGTCGCCGATCACACCCCCCCCGAGGAGGAGGAGCCGCCCCCCGAGGAGGAGGAGCCGCCCCCCGAGGAGGAGGAGCCGCCCCCCGAGGAGGAGGAGCCGCCCCCCAGCAACTGGAGCGAGGTCTCCCACAGCGCCTCCTCACGGCATCCCTACCGCAACAACTCCTCGCTGTACTGGGTCATCGACGCCTCCGGCGCCTCCGAGATGCGCGTCCACTTCGACTGGCTCGACGTCGAACAGGGCTACGACTACATCCACCTCGCCGACCGCGAGGGCAACGCCTATGCCACCTACACCGGCAACCTCGGCTCCTTCGTCTCCGATCCCATCCCCGCTGACGAGGTCGTGGTCTGGCTGATCTCGGATTACTCCGTGCGGAACTACGGGTTCGAGATCGCTGGCTACAGCTGGCGGTAGCGGCTGCGTTTCCCGCCCGTTCCCCCTCGGTTCCCCTGTCCGAATTTCGAACGCACTGACCGGAAATCGGTCTCCCAGTCTCGACTCGAGGATTGCTGGGGTGGAGACGCCGTGCGTTGGCTCGCTCTGGCATGGCATCTGCAAGTTGGAGGGGCACGATAAAGTGCGGGTCTGAAGAAGCACGCAACGGCGCGACGAAGCAACGGCGCAACGGGGAGGAATCGATGATTGTGAAGGAGAATCGGGTCGCGGAGGATGTGGTCGAGGCTGCGTTCCGAATTCATCGCGCGTTGGGACCAGGATTGCTGGAGTCGGTGTACGAGATCCTGCTCGCTCATGAACTCGTGGGGCTGGGGCACGACGTCGAGCGCCAGCGCCCAGTTGCCATCCGATACGGTCAGGTCGCATTTGACGTCGGATTCAGAGCGGACATGGTCGTGGACGGTTGTGTGATTCTCGAACTCAAGGCGGTAGAGAAACAGCTACCAGTCCACTCTCGTCAGCTCCTCACCTACATCCGGGCTGCCGACATGAAGCTGGGGATGTTGGTGAACTTCGGCGAGTGTCGGATGAAGGACGGAATCACCCGGGTCGTCAACAACCTCCCCGATAACGCCCCGTCCCAACCCTGATCCTCCTCTTCCGTTGCGCCGTTGCGTCGTAGCGTCGTTGCGTGCTTCCCAAGACCCAGGCTCTGATCAGCCCTATTCTTGGCTCTTTGTTGGAAAGCTCCGCTGCCGCCCGCCGGTAGACTTTCTCCCCATGGTAGGGGCCTCCAAGAACACAGCCGACGTGCGCGAACGCATCCTGGTCGAGACCGCCAGGCAGTTCGGCGAGAAGGGGTTCGCGAACACGTCCATCGATGCGATCGCCTATGCGGTGGGCATCCGCAAGTCGTCGCTGCTGTACCACTTCCGCACCAAGGAGATCCTGCGCGAGGCCGTGATGCGGCGGATGCTGGAGGTGTGGAAGGAGGAGATCCCGCGGCTGCTGACGTCGTCGTCGGATGGCGAGGATCGGTTCGAGGCGACGATCGAGGCCGTGATCGACTTCTTCGTGTCCAACCCCAACCGCGCCCGTCTGTGCGT
The DNA here is from genome assembly GCA_964425605.1 of uncultured Rickettsiales bacterium. GTDB lineage: Bacteria > Myxococcota_A > UBA796 > UBA9615 > CAYRNR01 > CAYRNR01. Next base: position 26,586 of record CAYRNR010000065.1, read on the forward strand.
GCGGGAGTCCATGGAGCGGCCCGAGCAGTTCCGGGCGCTGCTGCTGGAGAACCTCGGCCCGTACCTGGCGCTGGTGACGGACTACATCCGGTGGGGTCAGCGCGACCACATCGCCCACGAGGACGTGGATCCCGAAGCCTGGCTCAACCATGTCCTGAACATGATCGTGGCCATGGTCGCCTTCTCCCCGGTCTCGTCGGCCTTCCCCGACGCCGAGTACGAAGCCGCTCTCGGACGCCAGAAGACAGAGATGATCCGCATGACCCGTGTCGCGCTGCTGAGCAAGCCCGAAGAGCCGGTCTAGGATCCCAGCTCCCCGGCGTTGTCGTCGATCCACTCCAGTCGCGCCACGAGCCAGTCCTCCAGGTAGGTGACCTCGTCCTCGTAGGTGGTGCGGTCGTCCCAGCCGGGGTAGTTCAGGTGGGGCAGGTCGTCGATGAACTCGCCGAGGATGGGCCAGCGGTCGAAGTTGCGTGCCTGGGCCTCGTCGAGGTACGCGGCGGTCTCGGCGATGTCGGCGAGCAGCCGGTCGGTCTGGAGCGGGTCGTCGCGGACCTCGACCCAGCGGTCGCGCCAGCGCTCGCAGTAGGCGGGGTCGTCCACCAGGCGAGAGAACCAGAACGCCTCCACGTGGCGGTAGAGCCAGCCGCCGGGATCGAAGACGTCCCAGTCCGACGTGCCGCCGAAGCTGACGTTCCAGTCCCAGATGGGGCCCATGCGGAGGGGGCCGTCGCGGTCCTTGTGCATGTACTCGCTGGCGTAGTAGCTGTCGGCGTTCTTCAGGGCCTCGGTCAGCAGCTGGTAGTGGATGAAGGAGTCCACGTCGATGTAGGCGGCGTAGCCCGCGTCCGGATCGTCGAAGGCCTCGCCGTACAGGGCGTCCTCGAAGTCGTCGAGGTAGCCGAGGATCCAGTCGTGCTGGGCCTGGGGGATGTCGTCGCCCCTGGGGTAGACGTGGATGAAGCCGATCCAGGGGAAGATGGGCGGGGTGCCGGCGGCGGTCTCGAACGGCTCCTCGTCCTCGTCGACCACGTCCACCTTGAGGATGTAGCCGCCGGTGATCTCGGGTTCGGAGGTGGCGCCGGCGTCCAGGGAGGTCACGTCGATGCGGTCGGGGCCGCGCTTGTGCCGCTCGATGACCAGCTGCACGCCGACGTAGTCGTCCAGGGTCACCTGGCCGTCGTCCTGGTTGAAGAAGACCTCCACGAACCGGGTGCGCGCGGCACGGTAGCCCAGGTCGTTGCCCCATTCGTAGGCGAGGTGGGTGCGCATCAGCGACTTGTCGCCGTAGGGCGCGTGGAAGGCCCAGTCGGACTCCGCGGGCATCCCCAGGATCGGCACGTCGAGATCGTCGTCGGCCTCGTCCCAGACCTCGAGGCTGTACTGCTTCTTGGGCAGGATCTGCGAGCTGTTGCCGCGGACCTTCACGCCGACGCGGCCGGCGAAGCCCACAGGGCCGTCCGTGGTCGCGCGGACCGCGTCGGAGCCCTGGACGAACACGGCCTCGCACGGCCGGCGGGGCCACTCGGGGCGCTCCTCCTCGCTGCCGGACTCGGCGTCGATGTCGTGGCCGAAGCTGTCGAGGACGACCAGCGAGAGGTTGGTGGAGAACCCCTGCACGTCGTCGCCCAGCCTCAGCCAGGCGCGCGAGGTCAGCGGTCCGGTGGTGTCTCCAGAGAAGACCTGCGCGCGAACGCGCGTGGATTCGGCGATGGGGATCGGGGTCGAGTAGACCGGCGACCCGCCGCCGGGCGGATCCCCGTCGAGGGTGTAGCGGACCTCGGTCCCTTCCATCGGGCAGGAGAGCTCCAGCTCGAAGGGATCGGTGAACAGGCCAGCCTCGTGGGAGAACACCACGTCCAGGGAGACGACCTCGGGATCTCCGGGAGGCGATCCCTCGTTCCCGTCGCCCGCCGTACACGCGAACCCGGCGGCCAGCACCGCGATCCAGGCGAGGAACGATCCCCTCACGGCGCTCCGACGATCGAGGCGACGCCCGCGTAGAGCAGGCAACTCATCAGGCCCCCTGCCACGACCGCGAGCAAGGCGCGCGCGGCCAACCACGCCACCGTGAGCCGCCCGGGTCCCAGGATGCGGGGCTGGTCCGGTTCACCGGGGCGGAGGCGAACGGCGACGACGGCGCCCGGGGCGTGGCGGCGGACCAGGCGCTTCATGCCCCAGACCGACGGGAACGACACCTGGTCCTCGCCCTTTCGCATCCGTCCGCGTACCTCGTACTTGTAGTGGACCTCCGCGTGCCGGCTGTACCCTCCCCGGTCCAGCTGACGCTCGACGAGCGCCGCCCGGGTCACCACCCCCGCAACCCGTTCCGTCCGCTCGCGATACCGCAGCAGCTCCAGCACGCGCTCGCGCAGCTCCTCGAGGCCGAGGCCGGAGATCAGGAGCACGAAGAACGTGGGGATGGTGCACGTGACCATGGACCCCATGGCGGCGCTCTGGCGGCAGACCCAGGGGGGACCGAGGGCGAGCAGGAGCAGCAACATCGCCGCCAACGACCCGCTGCCGAGCAGACCGAGCGCCCACAACCAGCGGGGCCCCAGCGGGTGTGGCGGCGTGCCCCGCGGCCGCCGGAGGCGGTTCGCGGCCTCGGCGGCTCGCCGGACCCGTTCCAGGGCAGGGGACAGGCGGGGCCCATCGTCTCGCGGTTCCGTGGTCGACATGGCTCCCTCGCGTCGAGGCTACCATGGTACGGTCCGATCGGGGATGGAGGTGACCGTGACCATCCGAGTGGACCGGGCGGTGATCCACGGGCCGTGGATGAACCGGATGTACACCCTGATCACCGGGGGGGCCGGGCTGTACGTGCTGCACACGGGGCCGGCGGTGAGGGTGGGGTTCCAGGCTGGCGGCGGGCTGCAGCAGCTCGCCGCCGACAAGGTCATCGACCGAGGGCTGCGCAAGATCATGGCGGCCGAGGAGGCCATCTCCGACGAGGAGCCTGCGGCGTCGATGGGCGCCTCTCGCCACAGCCGTTTTGTGCCGTTTGCCGAGCTGCGGGACGTGGAGTTCCGCCGCAAGGGTTCGATCCTGACCGGGGGCCACCCGACGCTGCGACTCGACACGGCCGGCGGCAAGCTGAAGTTCGTGTTCAAGTACCACGAGGTCGAGGACGTCCAGCAGCTCGTGGACTGGCTGGTCGCGCTCCGCGCCGATGGCGCGAGCACCTGAACGCGCGACTCAGAACTCGATGGGCGGCAGGCAGGGCTCGATGCGGACGCTCTCGCCCACGGCAGGTAGCTGGAAGGGCTGAAGGCCGCCGTCCCTCGCGATCAGCCACCGCAGCGACGGATCTTCCAGGGGGACATCGAAAGCCGCGGTGACGACGGCTGGGCGCCCGTCGCCGGTGACCGAGTCCACGTGGACCTCCATGGGACCGCGGCGGATGGTCTGCCCCACCTCGAACGGGGGATCGGAGCCGCGCAGGACGGCCTCGGTGGGGGAGGCGAGGAAGCCCTTCGCGGGCTCCAGGCGGACGCGGGTCTCGTCCACGCGGGTCAGCTCTGTGGTGGACAGGGAGTGGGTCAACACGACGCCGCGCCGGAAGACCGGCTCGCTGCGCGTGGCGCGGATGAACGCCGGGTAGGCGGTGAAGAAGAACGCGCCGTTGACGAAGACGAAGTCCTGCTCCTCGATCCCCGGTCCGGTGGGGATGTGGGCCTCGGCCGTCTCGAACACCCTCGAGGCCGCCCACATGCCCACCGCCTTGACCGGCAACATCAGGGGCGAGGCCACCAGCTGCAGCACCAGCATCAGGGTCAGCAGGTGGCCGGGCTGCGCCTTGCCGGGTTCCGTGCGGCCCAGCTGTCGCGCCCAGCAGGCGAGCAGGCCGGCCCCGCCGAGGCCCACGAACACCAGGAGCCGGTCCATGGGGAACGAGGCGCAGACGGGGACGGCGGCCAGGACCATCCCCAGGGCCCAGAATCGCGCCAGGGGCTGCTCGCGGAGGATCGGCACCCACGCCCGGATCAGCAGCGCCATCCCGGCGGCGGAGACCACCGTGAATCCCAGCTGCCCGGCGCGGGGCAGGCCGAGCCAGATGTCCGAGGGGAGCTGGAACCAGCGGGCCGCCAGGAGGATCGGGGTGCGCTCGGCCACGGCAGCGGCGAATCCCCAGGAGGCGGGCGACACGTAGGAGTCCGCGCCGGTCGTCCCGTAGCCCAGCGCCTTGTACGTCACCACCCAGATCACGCCCACAGCGGCGTAGGGCGCGAGGGACAGCAGGGCGCGTGGGCCGCGGCGGGGGTCGAGGAACAGGGCGTATGCGAGCAGGTATCCGCCCACGGCCAGCGCTGCCTCGCCCGCGAGCAGGGCCAGCGCGAGGCTCGCCGTGGCGGCGGGGAGCCCCCAGGCGCGTCCCTCGCCGCGCCATCGATGGTGGGCCAGCAGCGCCCCGAGGCCGAACACGAGGGCCACGAACACGTTGCGGTTGGCGATCCAGGCCACGGACGCGCCGTGGGAGTCCTCGAGGGCGAATGCCAGCCACGCCAGCGTCGCCACCGCGGGCGCGCTGTGGAGCCTCTGGAAGACGAGCATCGCCAGCAGCATCGCCGCGACCATCCACGCGAGGCTGTGCAGGTGCATCGCCCACGGCGCGGCCGGCCACAGGGTGTAGTCCAGCAGGTGCGTGGCCATGGTCAGCGGCCGGAAGAACCTCGCCTTGATGTCCTCGGGCGCCCACCACGGCAACAGCCCGCGCTGTCGCTCCAATCCGGCCAGGTCCGGATCGCCGTGCAGGAACGTGAACCCGTCCAGCAGCGGATGACCGAGGGGCACGTCGAGCACCGGGGGCAGCTCGATCTCGCCCTGCCACGAGAGGATGGCCGCCTTGTGGAGGTAGTCGTCGGCCATCAGGCCGAAGCCCAGGGTGGGCAGCGAGATCGCCAGGAGCAACCCGAACGCCACGGTTCGCGTGCGCGGGTGGGCGAGCAGGGCGGGCAGCCGCTTCGACAGGGGGACCTCCGAGTGAGCTTCGATTCTACATCGGGTTGTGGTTGCGCCGGTCGCGCCGGGATATCCTGACGACGACTCGGGGAGGAGTTCCATGCGAAGGACCCTATGGATGCTGACGGCGGTGTGCCTCGTGGGCCTCGCCTGGACGCGCTGCGGCGAGTACGACTCGAATCCCGGCGGCCCGGGGGACGACGACACGAGCCCGGCCGGGGACGACGACACGAGCCCGGTCGATGACGACGACGCCACCGCGGGGGACGACGACACCGAGCTGCCGCCGCTGCCGTGCGACGAGCGGTTCACCGTCGTGCCCGATCCGGCCGAGGACGGAGGCCCGGTCGCCGTTTCGGTCACCGACACGACCCCCTACGTCTACGTGGACCTCGCGGTATCCGGCGACGGTTCTCCGGTGGTCACGTGGGGCGAGGTGACGGGGGAGGGGCCCTGGACCTGGAGCTGGTCCGTCTCGGGGCACGCCGTGGGACAGCTCGACATGGTGTTCACTGCGGATGAAGGCGCCACACAGATCGCCAGCTGCAGCGTCTGGGTCGTCACCGGCGGCGGCTCGACGGACGACGACGACGACACCGGCCCCTGCGAACCCGACTGCGCGGGCACGATCTGCGGCGGCGATGACGGCTGCGGTGCGCCGTGCTCGGGCAGCCACCGCGACGATCACGGCGCGGTCAGCGACTGCCGCAACGGCACGGACTGCGGCTGTGGCGTCCCCGACAACTCCAACATGGTCTGTACCGGCGACGGGATGTGCCGCATCCACTGCTCCTGCGACTGCCTGCCGCCCATCGATCGCGACCCCGCGGACGTGGTTGGCCTCGACCGCGCGGGTTCCTGCGAGCTGATCTTCCGCGACAGCGGCGATCCCACGGTCTGGGACTACGGCAACGACGTCTCGCTGTGTCCCCTCGACCACGATCCGGTGGGCGCGGACCGCTGCACCGAGTGCCCGCCGTGCCACCGCGATCACCCGCCCAGCTGCGACTGGGACGCGTACTGCACCTGCACCGACGAGCGCTGGTACGACGGGTACAGCACCGAGTGCTGCGCGGCGGGAGCGCAGTACTGCTACTGACTCAGAAAGTCCCGATGGCCAGCGCCCAGTCGGAGGGGTAGGGGGCCGTCCACGTCTGCGCGCCGGCCGGGAGGGGGCCGATGTCCACCTCGGCGTAGGCCAGCGTGGTGTCCACGGCGACGGCGGGCGCGCTGCCGTGCATGGCCGAGAGGTCGAGGTCCACGGACGCGGCGTCCTCGGCGTAGATCAGGAGGCGGCTCGAGTTGATGTCCCGCAGGCACAGGCCGCTGGTGATCTCGTTGCACCGCATCAGGTCGACGGCGTATCGGTCGGCGAAGAACGAGGCGTTGGTCTTGATCCACTCGGGGTGGGGGTACTCGTGGCTGAAGCCCTGGTCGGGGTCACCTCCGGCGCCGTCCTCGAGCAGGTAGCCCCAGATGTTGGCCACCCCCCCGGCCAGCGTCGAGTGGTACAGGCCACGCCGGGTCATCTCCTCGGTGTAGTCCTTGTCGTGGGTGCCGCGGACGCGGAAGCGGTCCTCGGAGAACGCGGGCCTGTCCGGCCCCGCGTCGATGGCGGCGGCGTACACCTCGTAGTCGGGCTGGTGGTGCTCGTACCCGGCGTAGTCGAGCCCCTCGTACAGCTGCTGATCGGCGTGGTCGGTGCCCTCGTTGGGTCCGGCGCTGCGCCCCCCCAGCAGGTGGGTCCAGCCGGACAGGCCGTGGAGGTTGGCGTGCCACGTGGCGAGCATGTGCTCGGTGGTCCACTCGTCGAGGTCGAAGCCGTACCCCATGGTCCAGCCGGGGAGCGGCCCGAGCCGGGCGGCGATGTACCGCTGGATGCGCTGGTCCTCGGCGCCGTTGATCCCCCACTCGCTGGGCGTCATGTCGTGCTGGTCGTCCCCCCAGGCCCAGAGGTGGACCATGCCGCCGGCGGCGTGGGTGGCGCGGATGAGGATCTCCAGCGCCTCGAAGGTGCGGCCGTCGGGCTCGGGGCCTGCCACGTCGTCGCACTCGTCGTGGTCCAGGTCGGACCAGCGGCAGAACACCGGCACGTGGAACCCGGAGAAGCCGTGCTCGACGATGAACGTCTGGACGACGTCGTCCACCCAGCTCCAGTCCCCGTGGTAGTAGTGCGGCCCGGGGAGCATCACGAGCTGGGGTACGAAGGCGCGCTCGGTGCCCCCCCAGACCCATGCGTGGTCCCGGTGCTCGACGAACCCGTTGACGCCCGGATTGTCGTCCATCCACACGGTGCCGGATAGGCCGTCCAGATCGGGATCGTCGCTGCTCGACGTCCACCGCCACAGTCCGGCGCGGGTGCCGGTGAACCGGAAGTTCCAGGCGTCCTCGCCTGCGTAGAACATCTCGGTGGTGAGCGCCTCGCCGGAGTCCTCGTGGACGAAGTGGACGCGCGCCACGAGGTCGAACGGGGTTCCCTCCCAGGTCGGATTGTCGTGGGACCACTCCAGGGTGGGGGACCACAGCGTCCCGGTGACGTCGGCCGGCGGGGTCGCGTCGTCGTCGTCGCCAGCGGGCGTGGAGTCGTCGTCGTCACCGGTGACGGCGCCGCTGTCGTCGTCCCCGACGGCACCGCTGTCGTCGTCGTCCTCGTCTTCGCTGCAGCCCGCCACGAGGAGCAGCGTCGCCAGCAGGACCGGGCCGATTCTCGTGAGAGTCCCCATGTCTCCTCCTCCCGGCCGGGAGCCTACCCACAAGGTGCCAGGGGACACCACTTAAATCACATTACATGCAAGACAAGAAAAATCTGTGGTAGCGTTCCGCCGTGATCCTCGATCCGGCCGACTCCCCGACTCCGTCCGAAGACCCGATCGTGTGCGTCGTGGAGGAGCTCGAGCGCCGCTTGATCCCGGGGCCGCGCGACCTCGACACCCTGGTGATGATCGCGCTGAGGATGTACGCGCCGAGGATCGCGGAGCGAGGGCGGGAGCTGATCCACCGCTGGCGTGCCAACGGGTGCGCGGATCCCGATCTGGAGCTGGCCGAGGGGCTGCTGGCCGTGGCCGGGGCGTCGGCGTCCACCTTGCGGCGGTTGCGGGCGCTGGGGGACGTCTCGACGCCGGAAGCTGCGGCCGAGGCCGTGAACCGCGTGTTCCGGGGCGAGATCCGCGCGGCGATGGACCTCGCCAGGACGCACGGGTGGTTCCTCGACGACCCCGATCTGACCGAACCCCTGGGCCTGGTGTTGCTCTCTGCGGCCATGGACGGCGAGACCGAGGAGGTCGAGGTGATCCTGCGCGCCTGGAAACGGCGCTGGCCGGGGCTCTCGCCAGAGAAAGTGGTCAGCGCGCTGCAGTGCGAGGCTCGCGTCGCCTACTTCCAGCACCAGTACGGGCGGGAGCTGTCCACGCTCCGCGACGCGGTCTCCCTGGCGGGCCAGAGTGGCCTGAGCGCGGCCAGGGCTTTTGTCGAGCCCGCGCTCGCGGGCGCGCTCCTTCACAATGGCGAACACGAACAGGCCCACCGGATCATCGACGAGTGGCCCGATCCCGCCGGAGCCGGAGCGAGCCCCCTACAGGTCCTGCACGACATGGTGCTCGTGGACGAACAGCTCCTGGCCGGGCGGTTCGACGAGGCGTGGGACGCGGCGGGCCGGTACCTGCGCTTCGGCGAGGCGATGGACAACGTCACGTTGATCGCGGAAGCCCGCTTCTACCGGGTCGTGTCCGCGCCGGCGTCCGGATTCGAGGACGAGCTGACCGCGTATCGTCGCGTGGCCTACCGGCACCAGCTCAGGCGCCACCTGGCGCGGCTGAAGGTGCTCGACAGGTGGGTGCGGCGGGGGGTGAGGGAGGTGCGAACGGCTCACGTCGAGGTGTCGAGCCGCCACCGGGTCCGCGCCGAATCCCTTGCCCGCCTGTGGATGCCAGAGCTGGAGTGGGTGAGCGCCGATCTGTTCGTGGATCGGGTGCACGGCCGTATCCACCTGTCGGGTGAAGGTCCCTTCCATCTGGCGCGCAGGCGGGTGCTCCAGCGGTTGCTCGACGCGATCCTGGCCAGCGACGAGCTCGCCATTCGCGTGGACGAGTTGTTCGAGCAGGTGTGGGGGGGGACCTACGACCCGCTGGTCCACGAGGGACGCATTCACGTCAACGTGCACCGGCTTCGCCGGTGGCTCGAGGACTGCAGGATCGGCGGGGAGGCACTCATCGCCGTACAGGACGGTGTGGTGATGCTCGCGCCAGAGGTCGAGGTGTACACCCTGGACCTGCCCGATGGAGTCGCGCCAGGCGTGGAGGAGACCTCCTTGTACGAACGGCTCGTGCAGTGTCTGCCCCGGGACCGGACCCTGTCCCCGGGGCGGCTGCAGCAGATGCTCGGCGTCAGCCGTTCCCAGATCAACCGAACCCTGCGCGTGGCACGGGCCGAGGGACGCATCGAGCGGACCGGGGCGGGCAGATCCACGCGTTATCGTCTCGTGGGAGGAAATGACCAATGAACGAGGAAATACGAGTAGTTGGTAGTTGGTTCGTGTCAAGTATGTTCGTGCTGTTGATAACCCTGGGTGCGGGGGCGCTGGGGTGTGCCACCGGCGACGCGGATGACGACTCGGCGCCTGCAGGGGACGACGACGCCACTGCGGACGACGACGACGCCACCGGCGCCGACGACGACGACGTGGGAGACGACGACGACACCACGCCCGGCGACGACGACGACGCCCAGCCCGACGAGGACGCCGCCGAGGTGGTCACGACGGTCCTCCCCACGACCCTGGCGTGCGGCGAGACGGTCCCCGCCACCGTCGAGATGCGCAACACCGGCCTGGCCACATGGACGGCCGCGGACGGGTACAAGCTCGGTACCGTCGACGACGAGGACCCGTTCTACGGACCGAGCACTCGCGTGTACATGGCCGACGAGGCGAGCGTCGAGCCGGGCGGTTCGTACACCTTCTCCTTCGAGCTGACGGCTCCGGATGCGGCGGGGGAGTACGTCACGGACTGGCAGATGGTCCACGAGGCGGTCACCTGGTTCGGGGACGTCGCGTCCCAGACCGTCTCGGTGGAATGCGCGGTGCAGACCTACACCGATCCCCTCACCGAGGCCACGCTGCAGCCCGGGTTCGACGAGAAGATCGTCAACGGAGGGGTGTTCTCGGCCGCTGGATGGCAGACCACGTCGGAGTCCGACCAGCTCAGGCTCACCCTGACCAACCCGGTGCACGGCGACGGAGCGCTCGAGATCGACGTCACCAACTTCGATCCCGCCACACAGTATTCCCGGGACAAGCACCAGATCATCGACATGTACACCACCACGGACGGAACCCAGGCCGTCTTCGACACCGACGAGGCGTGGTGGAACATCCGCACCGGCAACAACTACTACACGGGCTTCAAGTTCCTCGCGTCGCCCAACGGCGGCGACGAGCGCGAGGAGGTCCGCCTGATGGAGTCGGCCACCTGGGATCCCGCGGACCTGCACACCTTCCGCGTGGAGTGGAACTCCGTGGACGTCGATATCCACCTGGACGGTGTGCTCCTGCACACATTACCGTTCGACGGGCGGGTGCAGCCGTTGCAGGTGATCTTCGTGGGCAAGGACAATGTGTATCTGGGGCAGGTGGGCCCGATCTACTCGAACCTCAGGGTGACCTACGAGCCGTGACGGCAAATAGACGGCAGATCACGGCGAAAACGCGTACAGGTCTTCCACGAATACCGTCCGGCCCACCAGGTATTCACCATTCCATGTGACATCCCAGACCACCTCTCCACCGGGCGTCACCTCCACCAGCCGGCCCGAGCTGCCGTAGTTGTGCAGGGTGTTCCCGCCGGGGAGGCGGTGCGCCTCGCCGGCCTTGTGCAGGGGGATGCCCGCGGAGTAGCTCCAGACCTCGCGGAGGACGCCGTCGTCCTCGTCGAGTTCGTACTCGCGGACGATGCCCGTATCGTCCTCGGCGCTGGTATGTGACGAGGTCAGGAGGGTGCCGGCGTCCGTGTAGGTGCATCCGTGCTGGAACTGGAATGCCGAATCGGGCGGATCGAAGCCCCAGGAGCCGGGGAGCTCGCCCCATGAGTGGACGACCTCGCCCGTCTCGTGGTCCAGCTCGAGGATGGTGTGCATGGTGTAGAAGGAGTAGAGGAAGGTGTCGGTGGGCTCGTGCCAGGTCAATGTGTTGGACTGGCACCAGACCTCGTGCCCGATCTGGGCGAGGTACTCGCTGCACGTCCACAGCCGCTCCTCGGTTCCGTCCGCTTGGACCTTGTCCAGGACCTCGTCGAACCCGTAGGCGGCCCCCCAGACGATGGATTCGTCGGGTAGATCGACGAATGCGTGGTGCAGCCCGGGGGTGGAGTACTCGTGCACGAGGGTGTGGTCGAGCTTGAGCCGCAGCACCTTCGAGGCCATCCCGCCGTCGAACTGGGACCAGAACGTGGACTCGTCCAGCAGGATGTCGTCGCCGTCGGCGGAGACGCTCAGGTAGATCGTGAAGTCGCGGTCGCCGGTGAGGCGGGACCAGACCGGGCGCCCCTGCCGGTCCATCACGAACGCCCAGTAGTCCCCCGGGATCCAGCCGCCCTCGTCCGCGTTGACGCTGCCGAGGAGGAACCGCCCAGTCGGCTCCCACTGGTCCGGAGCGCTGGCCAGGACCTCGGGGAGCGGGAATCCGCCGGGGAGCGGCCCCGTGGTGGCGGCGTGATCCTCGGTCTCGAGGGGACCCTCGCCGAAGTCGTTGACGATCCGGAAGGTGACGGGTGTGTCGTAGGGCACGCCGAGGATCAGCTCGGTCGCCGCGCCCGCGCCGGTCGCTCGAGGTGGGCTCGAGAACCACTCGTCGTCCTCGAACGTGTACTCGAGCCAGGTGTCTGCGGCCACGGCCTGTTGCCAGGTCACCACCAGCAAGGCGGCGTCGGCCTCGTGGGGCGCGGCCTGGACGCCGGTGGCCTGGACCTCGTCCGGGGCCGCCACGGTGTCGTCGTCGTCCGCGGGATCGTTCGGACATCCTGCCGCGAGGAGCGCCAGGAGCATGGCGAGTGCGAGGCTGTCGCGGCGGTCGCACATGGACGTGTCACTCCGCCGGGGCATAGGAGACCAGCTCCTCGAGCGAGACGCGCGTCACCGGCGCGATCTCTTCCAGGGCCTCCATGTCGATTCGGTCGGGATCGCCGAGGATGGCCAGGGTCAGACCCTGCTCCTCGAACGGCGCGGTGAACGCGTCGAGCCCCGCAGGTTGGAGGGCTCCGACCGCCTCGAAGACGGCCCGCCTCGGGTCCGCCTCGAGCCCCTTGCGGTGCCACACCTCGGCGGTGAGGCCCACGGCGCGGAAGGTGGTCCGCTCGGTGCGCAGCTTCTCTTCCAGCGAATCCCGGCAGCGCGACCAGCGGTCCTCGTCCAGGGGCACGTCGCGGACCATCTCCAGCAGCAGCGCCGTGGCGTCGGCGGTCTTGTCGGCCTGGGTGGAAAGGGACCCCTGGACCAGCGTCTCGTCGCCGGCGACGGAGCCCGTGGAGTAGCGTCCCCAGGCCGAGTAGGCCATGCCGCGGGCCTCCCGGATCTCCTGGAAGACGAGCCCCGCGTTGCCGCCCAGGTACTCGGACAGAAGCCGGTAGTCGGCGAGGTGTGCTGAATCGTAGATCTCCCCGGCGGCGAAGACCGAGACGTCGGACTGCACCGAGTCGTAGTCGAGGAACAGGATGCGGGTCGCGTCCGGGCGGGTGTAGGTCAACCCGGGCCGGGCGGGGGTCGGTATGTAGAGCTGATCCCCGGGCGCGGTCAGCTGCTGGACCTCCTCGGCTCCGTGGGGGCCGACGTAGAAGGTCACGCGCCGGTGGTCGAGCAGCGCCGAGGGCACAGCCACGATCTCGTCCAGGGTCAGCTGCCGCAGGCGCTCGTCGGTGAGCTTGTGGCGGTACTTGCTGGCCTCGCCGCGCTTGGCGAACTCCTGCAGCACCCGGTTGAGCGTCTTCTTGGAGGTGAGGTCGTCGCGCCGGCTGGCGATGGTGTCGGCGACGTGCTTGTCGAGATCGTCCTGGGCGAGCACGGGCTCGCGCAGGCGCTGGACCACCAGCGGCCACAGGGCCTCGAGGCTCTCTCCTGGACCGGAGAGCACCACGTCGGTCTGCCAGCGCCGGCAGCTGGTGTAGAGGCTGGCGCCCTGGCGGTACAGCTCGCGCTCGAAGGCCTCGAGGTCCATGTCCCCCACGCCCGCCTTCTCCCACAGGTCCATGGCCACGCACTGGGCGGGCACGTGGCCCTCGCCCGTGTACACGCGCAGCCGCAGCTCGAACTGCCCGTTGTAGGGGTTGGGGGTGCGGTAGAGCCGGCCGGCGGCGGTCTGGGCCACCTCGAAGTCCTCGCCGGCAATGAGCTCCTGCAGCTCGATGGGGCGCGCCTGCAGCGCCAGCAGCTCATCGAACAGCGCGGAGTGCGACTCGGTGTTGAGCTCCAGCTCGGTGATCGGCGGCGCCTCGTAGGCCGGGATGTCGGGCTGGCCCTCGCGGCGGACCACCACGACCCGGTCGTCGCCGAAGTAGCGGCTGGCCACGTCCATCACCTGCTCGCGCGTGACGGCTGCCATGCGGTCCCCGCGAGTGCGCGCGTGCTCCCACGTCTCCCCATGGAGGAACGCGCGGCTCATGAGGCTCACCCTCGCGGCGTTGTACTCCTGCCACCGCTCCTGTCGCACCCGGTCGTTCAGGGCGATGTCCTGGATGTCCTGGTCGGAGAACGATCCCTCGCGGAGCATCCGGATCTGGTCGAGCAGGAGCTGCTCCACCTCCTCGAGGGTCTGGCCGTCGCGCGGCTGACCGTGGACCACCTGCATCCCGCCCTGGACGCGGACGTCGGGGAACGATCCGGCCTTGCGCACGGCCTGGGTCTGGTCGAGGTTGCGGTCGATGAGCCCGGTCGAGCCGTTGTTGAGCAGCCAGTCCGCCACGAGCAGCGCCTCGTGGTCGGGGTGGCCGTGGGGCACCGTCTGCCAGGCGATGCGCACCTCCTCGTCGTCGTGGTGGACGAACTCCACGCGCCGCTCACCCTCGATGGGGGCGATGGCCTGGCGCTCGCGCGCCGTGACCGGGCGAGCCTCGATCGCGCCCAGGTGCTCCTCGAGCAGCGCCAGCGCCTCGGCGGTGTCGAAGTCGCCCGCGAGGAGCACGGCCATGTTCCCCGGCACGTACCACTGTTCGAAGAACTCGTAGGTCTTGGTCACCGACGGGTTCTTGACGTGCTCCATCGTCCCCAGCGTGGACGTGCCGTAGGGGTGCTCGCCGAACACCGCGGCGTGCAGCGTGTCCGACATCGCCCGCGACGGCGTGTCCAGGGAGCGGTTCTTCTCCTCGAACACCGTCTCCACCTCGGTGTGGAAGCTGCGGAACACAGGCGACGAGAAGCGGTCCCCCTCGATGCGCGCCCAGTGCTCGAGCCGGTTGGCCGGCATGTCGATCACGTAGGCCGTCATGTCCGAGTTGGTGAATGCGTTGAGGCCACGCCCGCCCATCAGCCCCCACAGCTGCTTGAGCTCGTTGGCCACGGTGAACTGGTTCGCCGCCTGGCCCTCGGCGTCGATCTGCGCGTACAGCTCGGCCCGCCGCTGGGTGTCCTCGGTCTCGAACAGCTCGTCGTACAGCGCCTGGATGCGGTCCAGGTGCGGCTCCTCCGCGGCGAAGTCCAGCGTCCCCATCCGCTGGGTGCCCTTGTTGGCCAGCAGGTGCTCGAGGTAGTGCGCCATGCCCGTGGCGTCCCGCGGGTCCTGGGAAGCGCCCGCGCGCGTCATCATCCACGCCGAGACGCGCGGCTCCTGGTGGTTCTCGGACAGGTAGATGGTCAGCCCGTTGTCGAGGGTGTGGACGGTGACGCCCATGGGATCGGCTCCTGGGTCGGCGGTGGCGGTGGTTGCGGTCAGGATCAGGCCCAGTGCCAGGGATGGAAGCAGGTTCATGGCGACGATCTCCCGCGGCGGTGTGCCGGTGCGATGCACCAGGATACAACGAGGTGAGGCACGATCCACCGTTCCCTCGCGCGCGACTTTCCCTGTAAGCTGTTCCCGGGTTGGGAGAGGCCCCCGATGTTCCTCGTCGTTGTAGCGCTGTTGTGTGTCGCGGTGATCCCGCAGGTGGGCTGGTGTTCCACCGATGCGGATGCCGCGGCTGCGCTCGCGCGCGTGGATGGGGCGGCGATCCGGTCCGACGATGTCACGACCACCCTGGAGATCGCGGTCCACGACGGCAAGGGCAACGAGGCCCAGCGCCTGCTGCGCGTGTGGCAGAAAGGCGACGACCGGCGGCTCGTGAAGTTCCTCGAACCGGCGCGGGTGGCCGGGGTGGGGCTGCTGGCCCTGGACGGAGACACGATCCACCTGTACCTGCCCACCTACGAGCGCGCGCGGCGGGTGTCCGGCAAGGGCCGGGGAGACGCATTCATGGGCACCAACTTCTCCGTGGACGAGCTGACGCGGATGAAGTTCTCCGACGAGTACCGCCCATCCCTGCTCACGGGCGACGACGCCCACCTGCGGCTGCGCCTCGATCCCCTGGAGCCGGGGGATCACACCCACGCCTACGTGGAGATGTGGGTGCGGCGCGAGGACGACCTGTTCGACCGCCTGGACTACTTCGACGAGCGCGGCGAGCTGTCACGGCAGCTCACCCTGCACGACGTGCGCCCCGAGGGGGACCACCCTGTGGCGCACAGGATCGAGATCGAGGACCTGCGTTCGGGACGGAGGACCGTCGCCACGGTGCGCGACGTGACCTTCGACACGGGGCTGGAGGACGACCTGTTCACCACCCGCAACCTGATGCGAATACCCACAACGGAATGAGGAGAACCCCATCATGACCCGCTACCTGCTGCTCCTGCTCACCGCACTGCCCCTGATCCTGCTCGGCTGCCCCGCTGGCGACGACGACGACGACGACAGCACCGGAGGCGGCGACGACGACGACGCGGCCGATGAGTTCCAGGCCGGACAGTTCGAGTTCTCCACCCACGCGGTGGACGACGGCTGCCTCGGCGGCGCGGCGGAGGTCATCTACATGCCCGAGGGGCCGACCGTGCCGCGGGTGTGGGACTACGCCATCGAGCTGCCCGACTTCGACTCCCTGCCGTCGACCTACACCATCCAGCTCCCCGAACCGCTGGACACCATGGAGATCACCGTGGAGGCCGGGGCGACCGAGGGGCAGTTCGTCATGAACAGCGGCCAGCTCATCGACACCCTGTTCGACGAGGACAACTACCCCAACTGCACCGTGGACTCGGCCGTGTCGTCGGTGATCAACGTGCAGACCAACGATCACCTCACCGGCACGGTGACCCTGGAGAACACCGACTACCAGGGCGACACCTGCCCGGTGCCGGACAGCGATCCCTGCTCGGTGGTGCTGGACATCCAGGTCGACCGGATCTGATCCGCGCCCGCGTTGTCGAGGTCAAGCGCCAGCGCCGTGGCCCTCGCCGCGCTCGCCTTGCTGTGTGGCCACGGCGCCGCCGCCGGGGGCGTGCGCCTGGGCGGGCACGTCTCCACCGAGCTGCAGGCCGGGCTGGACGGCTGCTTCGGCGACGGTGACTGCCGCTACCTCGACCTGCGCAACACCAACGTGGTGGGGCTCCGCATCCAGGCGACGCTGGGCCAGAAGGTGGCTGTGCTCGGCGCCGTGGATCTGGTCAACCACAACCGGCCGGAGATCCAGACCCTGGACGATCTGGCCGAGGTCGAGCGCATTCAGCCCGTGTCGCTGCGCATCGAGGACGCGTACGTGGAGCTGTACGGCGTCGGGCTCAAACGGCTCGATCTGCGGATCGGGGCTCAGCGCGTGCGCTGGGGCACGGGCGACGGGATCAACCCCACCGACCGCTTCAACCCCCTCGATCTGCAGGACCCCACGCGGTTCGACCGCCGCTTGACCACGCTGGCCCTGCTGGCCACGTACCAGGCCGGAAAGGTGCGGTTCGAGGTGGCGGCGGCGCCCCTGTTCGTGCCCGCGGCGCTGCCCATGCGCGAGCTGGACTTCCTCGAGGCGGCCATCTCCACCACCGCGGCCGGGGACGGCTTCGACCTCGACGAGTACAGCGGCTCGGGTGAACCCATCGAGCTGCGCACCATGGACACGTCCGTGGCGCTGCCGGAGACGACCCTGGCGAACACGGCCGTGGGCGCGCGCATCCTGTGGGAGGGCACCACCGGGGACCTGGGCGTGAGCTACTTCCACGGCCGCGACAGCCTGCCCCAGGGTGACGGCGAGGTGCTGCTCACCGGGTTCGCCACGGACGCCTCTCGCGTGGACGTCAAGGTGCCCCTGGCCTACCCGGGCGTCGACGTGATCGGGATCGAGGGGCGCATCGGCCCCTTCGGCGACTTCTCGGCCTGGGCCGAGGCCGCGGTGGTCTTCCCCGAGCGCACCGAACTCATGGCGTCGCGCTGGCAACTCGAGGCGCTCCAGGCGCTGGGCACCCTCGACGAGGTCCCCGATCCCCTGCCCACGCAGGCGACCCAGGACGGCGAGGTGTACGTCCAGGCCATCGCGGGCGGCGACCTGAGCTTCCCCTTCGGCCTGTACCTGAACCTGCAGTACCTGCGGGGCTTCCCCACGGAGCGCCAGCGGGCCGATCAGGGCAACTTCGTGCTCGGGACCATCCGCTACACCTTCCCCGGCGGCAACGTGGTGCTGGCCAACGAGGCGGCCCTGGAGATCCGCGACGACGCGGCGGTGGGGTTCATGGTCGCGCCGAGGCTGTCGGTGATGTTCGCCGACGCCGTGGACCTGGGGCTGGGGCTGGTCTGGCTCGGCGGCCAGGAGAGCTCCCACTTCGACACCTACTCCAGCCTGTCCCACCTGAAGCTGTCCGCGTCGGCGGAGTTCTAATTGACTCGCGCGAGAGCCCTGGATAGCGTGCGGCGCGAAGGGGGTCGGCGATAGTGATAGCGGCGCGTACCACGCGGAACATGATCACCAACGGCGTGCGGGCATTCCGCCGCTGGATCGTGCCGTACGCCGGCACGCTGGTGTACCGCAACGACCTGCGCCCGTTGCTGTCGTACCTGTTCACCGAGTGGGACTGCAACATGCGTTGCCAGTACTGCTACTCGTACGGCGACGACGTGCCGGGGATGACCCTGGAGACGGCCAAGTCGTCCATCGACTGGCTCAAGACCACGGGGTGCCGGGTCGTGGCGATCATGGGTGGCGAGCCGCTGCTTCGGAAGGACTTCATCCTCGACGTGGTTCGGTACGGCACCGAGCAGGGGTTCTTCGTCTACCTGCCCACCAACGGCGTGCTGCTCGACGAGGACTACATCGACGAGCTGGGCCGGGCCGGGGTCGCAGCCATCAACCTGGCCGTGGATTCGATGGACCCGCTGCCGGGCATGCCCAAGGCGCTCAACAGCGTCGAACCCCAGTTCCGCGCCCTGGTGAAAAAACAGCGTGATTACGGCTATGTGCTGTTCCTCAACATGAACATCACCAGCCGCAACCTGGCCGACATCCGACAGCTGACCGAGCTGGTCGAGGAGCTGGGCATCGGCGCCGACTACCACATCAACGAGCGCCCGCTGGTACCCCAGGCCCACTACCAGGACGCAGACAACGACACCTACATCCGCCCCGACCAGTTCGCCGAGGTGGACGATCTCGTGGACTGGATCATCGCGGCCAAGCGTCGCGGCGTGCAGATGGTCAACACCTTCCCGCACCTCGAAGCCATGAAGGGCTACCTCCGCGGCGAGAACGGGTCCTGGCCGTGCCTCGCCGGCCGGAACGCCACCTGCATCCGCATCGACGGCTCTTTGTCGCCGTGTTTCGGGATGTACGCGGACACCACGCATGACTGGGGCCGGATCTGGGAGCCGAAGTTCGACGCGGACGCCCTCCAGAGCCTCAAGGCCGAGTGCATGGGCGACTGCCTCTCGACCTGTCAGTACAACCTCGGGACCTACTGCAGCATCGACGCGGGCACGATTCGCTGGATGTGGGTGCACATGGCGACCAGCACGTGAGGGGGCCCGAGGTGAGCGATCCGATCCCGATGCCGTTCTCGGGCAAGGACGTGCCCCACATCGTCATCGAGGTGAACCAGGCCTGCAACGTCACGTGCAAGGCCTGCTACAAGGACAAGCACGGCTACACCAAGCCGCTCGATCTGATCCTCGAGGAGATCGACGTGGCCGCCGAGGCCCGGAACCTCGACATGCTCACCCTCGCCGGCGGCGAGCCCTCGATGCATCCCCAGCTGGAGCAGGTCATCGCCCACGCCACGGCCAAGGGGATCAAGACGTCCCTGCTGACCAACGGCACCTTGCTGGACGACGAGCGGTTGAGGCGGTACGCCGACGCCGGGCTGACCCGCGTGGCCCTGCACGTGGACACCTTGCAGACCCGGCCCGACGTACCCGCGGGGGTCACCTGCGAGCGCGATCTCGATCCCCTGCGGCTGGAGATCTTCGAGCGCGTCGCGCGCCACGGCCTCCTCTGCGGCCTGGTCGCGACCCTGTACCAGTCCAACCTCGGCGACCTGCCCGGGATGATCGACTTCGCCACCCGCTGCCGCCACGTGAGCCTGGTCCTGGTCACCACCTGCACCGACTTCCGGCCCATCGCCTCGGCCTACGGCCGGTCGGACGGGCCGGCCTTTGCCGAGCACGACGCCCTGGCCGACGAGATCGTGACCTGCGACGACGTGATGGAGCTGATGGAGCGCGAGTGCGGGCTGCGGCCGTTGCACTACGTGCCGTCGGACCGC